>CAWIQD010000005.1:0-288246 GCA_963837945.1 uncultured Acidobacteriota bacterium | reverse complement strand
GGTCGTGGAGGCTCAGGAAGTAGAAGGCGTCGCCGACGACCACGGGAGAGAAGACCAGGCCGCCCATGTTCGGCAAGGGGACGGCCAGGCGCACTCCTTCCGTAAGCGTCCGGTGAACCCACCCCCTGGCGCTGAGCCCCGCGGCGGGAGCCCGCGGGTGTCCAGCCAGCCGCTCAGGCGGCGGCCCGGGCTTGCGGCTCGAGGGCCTGTGCCCAGGCGGCGGGGGTGAGCTCGGCGACGGCGTTGCGCGGGTGGGTGGGCAGGCGCTCGAAGAGATCGCGGAGGTAGGCGAAGGGGTCGAGGTCGTGGAGGCGAGCCGAGGCGATCAGGCTGTAGAGGATGGCGGCGCGGCGGCCGCCCTCGTCGCTGCCGGCGAAGAGCCAGTTCTTGCGGCCGACGGCGACGCGGCGTAGTGCCTGTTCGGCGTTGTTGTTATCGATGGCGAGATCGCCGTCGGTGGTGTAGCGGCGAAGCGCCTGCCACTGGAGCTGGGCGTAGGTGAAGGCTCCGCCCATCGGGCTCTTGGGGATCACCCGCGGGGCCTCCTCCTGGAGCCAGAGGGCGAAGACGTCGAGGACCGGCACCGAGTGAGCGCGGCGCATCTCCAGGCGCTTCTCGGGCGCAAGCTCCCGCGCCCGCTTCTCGACCTGGTAGAGCTGGCGCACGAAGGCGAGCGCGGTCAATCCCCGCTCGGGGTCCGTCGTCCGGGCGTCGTAGAACTTCCTCCGGGCGTGGGCCCAGCAGGCGACCTCGGTGACCGTGCCGCCGGCATAGATTCCGTCATAGCCGCCATAGGCATCGGCCTGGAGAAACCCCGAATAGCCTTCCAAGAAGCGCGCCGGTCCGTCGCGCTTGCGATCCGGGGTGTAGTCGAAGACCGCGTGGCGGTGGTCTCGGTCTCCGAGGTAGACCCAGAGCCGGGCCGTCCGGGTCTGCTCCCGGCTCCTGTCGAGCACCGGCACCAGTGTGTCGTCGGTGTGGAGGACCTTCGAGGCCAGGACGTCGCGCTTCATGGCCTCGACCACCGGTGCAGCCAGCGCTGCCGCCGCGCCCACCCAGTCGCAGAGCGTCGAGCGCGAGAGCTCGACACCGTGGCGGGCGAAGATCCCCGCCTGGCGGGCGAGCGGCAGGTGGTCGGCGTACTTGCTGACCACGACGTGGGCCAGAAGGCCCGGGCCGGGCAGGCCCTTGGCGATCGGCTGGGCCGGCGCGGACGCCGTCACCACTCCCTCCTCGCAGAGTCGGCAGGCGTACTTGCCGCACACGGTCTCGAGGACGTAGAAGGAAGCCGGGACGTACTCGAGCTGCTCCTTGACCTCCTCGCCGATGCGCACCATCGGGGCGCCGCAGCCCCGGCACTGGCGCTCGTCTTCGGAGGGCTCGTGCTCGACCCGCTTCCTCGGCAGGTCCTCCGGCAGCCGCCGGCGGCCATGGCCCCGACGCCGGGGCTTGGACGGCGGCGGCTCCTCGGGGTCGTCGGGCTCTTCCGGGAGCGCCGCGGCGGTGAGGCCCTGGATCTCTCCCAGCGCCAGGGCGAGCTGATTCGGATCGATCCGCTCCGAGCTCCGGCCGAACATCCGCCGGGCGAGAGCGTCGATCTGATGTTGCAATTGCTCCTGGCGACGATAGCTTTCCTGGAGCTCTTGATGGAGCTCCGCGATCAATTGCTTGAGCAGGCCCGGGTCGTCCGGGAGCGTCGCGGGAGGGCTCATTCGATGGACGGATTCTACCTCGGAACCCGTCCGAAGGAAAGGTTTTTTTCAGCTCGCGGCGAGGCGAAATCGCCTCTGCCGACGGGCTCCGGCAAGGTCGATGCCTTCGAGCAGCAACATCAGCTCCGACGCCTCGAGCTCGACGCACCCGGACGCGCCGACGGGCAGGTGGAACACTCCCCGCTCGAGGCGCTTGTACCAGAGACAGAACCCCGTGCGGTCCCAGTACAAGATCTTCACCCGGTCGCCTCGACGATTGCGAAAGACGTAGAGGTGTCCCGAGAGTGGCTCCTCGCCGAAGCTGCGCACCGTCGCCGCCAGCCCGTCGAACGAGCGCCGCAGGTCCACCGTGTCGGTCGCTACGAAGATCTGGACCGCCGGCGGCAGGCTCAGCACGAGTGGCGCTCCTCGACCACAGCCAGCAGCCGCGCGAGCGACTCCGCCTCGAAGTCCGCCGGCACCCGGAGGACCCAGCCGCCCGGCAGCTCGATCGCGAAGCCGCCGCCCGTGGGGTCCGGTCCAGGCCGGGGCGAACGCTCCACGATCCGCACCGGGACGAACGCCGGGAGCGCCCCCGCCGGCCGGTCCTGCACTCGACCCTCAGCCGGCAGCCGACCCGGAAGGCCCAGCTTCCACTTCCACCAACGAAACGACGCCACCGCCACCCCGCGCCCGCGACAGAAGGCCGCTTGCGTCAACCCGCTCTCACGCCACTCGCCCACCAACCGCCGCCACTTCGTCCCGCGCTCCGACGACTCGACTCGCTTCCGCGCCATGGGTCACCTCCTGGCGCCGATCTTGTCGAGCCGGCCCGGCTGGCGGAAGGTGGGTTGGCCGGACGCTTACCTCCTTCCGGGCTGCCGTCGATCTCCCAGATTCCCGCCTGTGGACCGAGGAACCCGAACGCGTACACCCGGTCGCCCAGGCGCACCGAGGCGCCCGTCTCCCGCGCCAGATCGCCGATGGGGTACGTCCCGTCCTCGGTGCCGTCGGTCCGCCAGAGGCGGGAACCTGCCGCCGGTTCGTCGAAGAGAGCAAAGTCCCCCGCACCAAAGAGGCCCCGGTCGCTCGAGGAGAAGGGCGGCGGGGTGGCCGTGAGCCTGCGGACCGAGCCGGCCTGCCCGTCGCTCGACCAGACCTGGCGAACCCCGGTGGGGCCGAGCGCCGAGAAGACCGCCAGGCCACCCACCGCGTTGATCTCGCCGGGATCGCTCCCCGGGGCGGACCTCTCGAGGTCCCGGACAATCCTCGCGCTCTCGGGGGTGCCTTCGCTGCACCAGGGCTCGGAGCCCCGGGCGTCAGCTCCCGCGTAGAGCCAGCAGGCGCCCTCCCGGCCCACCTCGCCGCCGTAGGCCGCGCGGCTGACCTCGGGGTCCGTGATCGCCCGCGTCCCCGCTGGCGTGCCGTCGGAGAGCCAGACCCGGCCCGCCATCGCGAAGGCGACCTCACCGTCGCGCTCGAAGAAGGCCGGGCTCTCGGTGAGTGCGCAATCCGTCTCGCAGAGGACCGCCGCGGGCCCGGTGCCCGCGGCGGTGCCGTCCGAGCCCCAGAAGCTCCAGCCGCCCGCCGGTGTCCAGGACGAAGAGGACGCGCCCGCCGGCCGTGGCCAGGTCGGAGGTGACCCGGGGGCAGGGCTCGGCGGTGCACGGGAAGAGGTCGCGCGTCGTCGCGGGCGTCCCGTCGGAGACCCATACCGAGCGGATCGGAGAGGACGAATCCCGGCCGGCGACGACGAACACCCGCTGTCCGAGGACCGCGGCCTCTTCGGCGCCGAGGGACTGGCTCACCCCGTAATCGAGGCCGACCCCCGTGACCTGGACCGTGCTCTCCGGGGTTCCCTCGGTGCGCCAGATCTCGAACCGATCGGAAGCTCGAGCCCGCGTGGGCGAGGAAGTACAGCCGCGTGCCGACGGCCTTTTCGAAGTCCCCGATCTGGCTACCGTCGGGCAGACCGGAAACCGGACGGGTACCGCCGAGGGTTCCGTCGCTGGCCCAGAGCTGGGCTCCGGTGCCCACGTCATCGAAGACGAAGAACAGGGTCGTGCCGACGACCGTGAGCCCTCGGGGAGGGTCGAATGCGTGTCCGCCCTCGATCAGGAGGGTGGCTTCGCCGCCCTGGTCGAAGCTCCACAGGTCCTCGTCGACGGTGGCGAAGGCCCGGCCCCCGGCGTACGCGACCTCGGTCGCCCCCCTCTCCCCGGGCAGCGAGTGGATCTCCCGGGTGCCGGCCGCGGTGCCGTCGCTCCTCCAGAGGGCGCAGCCGTCGGGGCCGCACCCCACGAAGCGGAGGACGCTTCCGGAGAGGTCGAAGCTCCCAGGGGAGACGTGAACGTCCGGGACCACGACGTCGTCCGGAAGGAGACGCACCGTACCTTCCGGCGTCCCATCGGAGACCCACAGGTCTCCGACCGAGAAGCCGGACGACCACGCTACCGAGGCCGAGGTCCACCAGAGGAGGCGGTCGCCGGCGACCCCGAGGGGCACCGGTCGACCGGTCGAAGCGCCGGGCGAGGTGTCCGCCAGCAAGCGCGTGCCGCCCGCGGTGCCGTCGGTGACCCAGACCTCCGGCCCGATGCCGTGCTGGTCGGCGATGAAGAAGGTCCGGTCGCCGGCCTCGATCCAGCCGCCCGGATCGGAGCTCCCGGAGGCGTCGGGGCCGGCCACGAGGTCCGCCAGCCGGTGGGGCGGCAGGGCTTGAGCCTCCGCACCTCCCACGGTCAAGAGGTCGAGGAGGAGGAGAGGCAGGCCGAGCCGAGCAGTTCCACGATGCACGAGACAATCTCCGAGAAAGGACCTAGTGGTCCGTCAACCTTCAATTGATGGGTCCCGACGGTCCTTCACGCCGCTGGCGGCGTTGCTCCTCCTCGACGTAGGCCCCGCTACGCCTGCGTCGGAGCGCCTGGCCAGCGACGCGAAATCCTCGCCGGATACCTCTGTCAAATGAAGATTGACGGACCACTGGGAAGGGTGCGAGATCCAGGCGGCTCCGGACCGGGAAACCGCCGCAGCCTTTTAGTTTACCTCGAATCGGCGCCGCGCTCGCAGCCACGCCCAGGAGGCGCTCATCGGGTAAGCTCCGAGCGGCCTCGGACCGCAGCCGAACCCCGGCGATCCACCGCAGGAGGGAAAGGTATGAATCAGCGCAAGAGCGTACGGAATCCCGCCGCCCGCGCCGGCCTCTGGCTCGCCGGGCCCACTCTGGCCGTCGTGGCGCTTACGGCACTGGCTCCCCGGCCCTCCAGCGCCGCCGATCAGCCCGCCAGGGCCGCCGATCCGCCCGCCGCCGGCGCCGCCTCGGCCGGCGCCGCGCTCGACGCCCTGATGGCGAGCGCCTGGGAGCGCGAGCTCCGCGAGAACCCGGTCGGGGCCTCCCTCGAAGGCTTCCACCAGTACGACGACCGCTGGCCGGACCTCTCCCTCGAGGCGATCGAGCGCGAGCACCGGGAGGACCAGGAGACCCTCGACCGGCTGGCCGCGATCGACCGCGACGCCCTCGATGCCGAGCACCGGCTCGACTCCGAGCTCTTCCGCTACCGCTACCAGCGCGGGGTCGAGTCCTACCCCTTCCACGGCTACCTGATGCCCGTCTCCCAGCTCTCGGGCATCCAGCTCGAGTCGAGCCTCGTGCGCACCCTGCGCTTCCTGACGGCGGAGGACTACGCCAACTGGGTGAAGCGTCTCGAGGGCTTCGGCCCGTACCTGGACCAGACGGTCGCGCTCCTCCGGGAGGGCGTCAAGGAAGGGATCACGCAGCCCAAGGTGATCATGGAGCGGGTCCCCCACCAGATCGCCGCCCAGATCGTCGACGATCCCGAGGCGAGCCGCTTCTACGAGCCCTTCAAGGAGATGCCGGAGACGATCCCTGCCGCCGAGCAGGACCGCCTGCGCGGCGAGGCGGCGGCCGCCATCCGCGACCAGGTGGTCCCGGCCTTCCGGCGCCTCCAGAGCTTCTTCTCCGACGAGTACCTCCCCCACTGCCGCACCTCGACCGCGGCGACCGACCTGCCCGACGGCAAGGCCTGGTACGCCATGGACGTCCGGCACGCGACGACCACCGAAATGACGCCCGAGCAGGTCCACCAGCTCGGCCTCCGGAAGGTCGCCGAGATCCAGGCGGAGATGCAGAAGGTGTTCGAGGAGATCGGTTTCAAGGGCACCTACCAGGAGTTCGTCGCCCACCTGCGCACCGACCCGAAGTTCTACTACCAGGACCCGCAGGACCTGCTCCACGCCTACCAGGCGGCGGCCAAGCGGGTCGACCCCCACCTGGTCGACTACGTCAGCACCCGGCTGCTGCCGCGGGTGACCTACGGCGTGCGGCCGATTCCCGAGGAGCTAGCACCCGACACCTACCCGGCCTACTCGGTGCCGCCGGCGGGCGACGGCAGCGTCGCCGGCTACGTCGAGGTCAACCTCTACAAGCCCGAGTCCCGCCCGATCCCGGAGATCCAGGTGCTGATGTGCCACGAGGGCCGGCCGGGCCACCAGCTCCAGATCCCGATCGCCATGGAGATCCAGGGCCAGGGGGTGCCCGAGTTCCGGCGCTTCGACTACTACAGCGCCCACGGCGAGGGCTGGGCGCTCTACTCCGAGACCCTGTGCGACGACATGGGGCTCTACGACGACCCCTACTCGCGCTTCGGCTATCTCGACTTCCAGATGTGGCGGGCGGTGCGCTTGGTGGTCGACACCGGGCTCCACCAGTTCGGCATGAGCCGGGACGAGGCGATCCAGTACTTCAAGGACCACACGGCGCTCTCGGAGCAGAACATCGCAACCGAGGTCGACCGCTACATCTCCTGGCCGGGCCAGGCGCTCTCCTACATGATCGGCGAGATCCGCATCCAGCAGCTCCGTGCGGAGGCCGAGAAGGCCCTGGGCGAAAAGTTCGACCTGCGCGGGTTCCACGACGTGGTGCTCGGCAACGGCTCGGTGCCGCTCGCCGTCCTGAGCGACCTGGTCAAGCGCTGGGAGGAGAGCCGGAAGTAGCCTCGGCGGGGTTCCGGAGCGGCTCCGCCACGGCGACCCTCTCGAACCCTCCGAGCGGGCTGTCGAGGCCGACGGGCAGGAGGTAGCGCGCGCGCAGGTCGGCTCGCTCCGGCGGACCGACCGGGCGGAAGCTCCGAGCGTCGAGGAAGGCGGCGAGCCCGCCCTCCCGGACTCCGCCGCGCAGGCCTTCGCCCATCGCCCGAAGGATCGTGCCCTGGAGCAGGCGGGTCACCGGGCCGAGCTTGAGCCGGCCCTTCTCGTCGAAGACGCCGTAGCTGAACGCGAAGTGGCTCCCGGGTCCGGTCGCCCGGGCGACGGCGGCGAACAACCGGTCGACGGTCTCCGGCGCGAGAAAGATCAGCAGACCCTCGGCGACCACGACGGTGCGGGCGTCGCTGCGCCAGCCCGCGTGGCCTGCGAGGGCTTCCGCCAGGTCGGTCGTCTCGAGATCGACCGGCAGGAGCTCCAGGTTCGGGCGAAGCGCGCCCAGCCGCTCGAGCGCCGCGCGCTTCGGTGGCTGGCTCGCCGGATGGTCCACCTCGACGAACGCCACCCCCGGATGGTCGGGAGCGAGGCGCATGCAGAGGGTGTCCATGCCCGCCCCCACGACGAGAACCTGGCTCGCCCCGCCGGCGATGGCCGCCTCCACCTCGTCCTGCATGAAGCGCTTGCGCAGCGCGAGGTAGAGCGCGTGCCCAGGGGCCACCCGGTTCTCGATGGCGAGGGCGATCCGCCGCCGTCGTGGCTGGCGGATCGCCCGCAGGTGCTTCGGCTGGATGGCGTCGGCCGCCAGCAGCAGCCGCTCGGTCGCCTCGGCGAGGCCGGGGGGAAGGAGCCCGGCGTAGGACGCCTCTCCGGCCACGAACAAGACCGCGAGCCCGACCTTCGGCGCCGTCCGGCTGGGGCGGTTCTTGCGCATGCCGTCGCCTCCTCTCGGGGGTGGAAGTCCGCCCCGAGTATAGGCGACGGTGGCTGCGGCCGGCGCGGCGCCGAAGGGCGCCGTCAGGCGTGGTGGAAGACCTGGCGGGCGAGCGGCAGGGTGCTCAGGGCGCCGATCCCGAAAAGGGCCCAGCCGACCTTGGAGCGGCGCGCCCGGGGGATCTTGCGCGAGAGCAGCAGACCGGCACCGAAGCCCAGCATGCCGCGGGTCGCCGCGATGGCGGCGAGGGTCGGCAGGGCGACTTCTTTCGTCTTCGTCATCGAATACCTCCTGTGCGGCGGTCAAAGTGCCGCGCCGCAGAACGACTGCGAGATCGATGCCGGCCGAGGCCCGCCGGTTGCCGGTATGCTCTCCGCGCGATGCCGCCCGCTCGGGTCCTGGTCCTCGCCTGCGCCGTCCTGGGCGCCGTGGCATGCTCGCGCGGCGCGGACGAAAGGCCGGCCGCCGGGGTCGCCGGGAACACCGGAGCTCGGAAGGCGGAGCCACCGTCCGGCGGGGCCGCGATCGTGGATCGGACCGTCCGGGTGGGCGGCTCGCCGGTCCACTACCTGGCCGCCGGCCGGGAGGGCGCACCGGTGGTGCTGCTCCTCCACGGGGGCCGCTTCCACGCCGCGACCTGGCGCGAGACCGGGACCCTGCGGGCGCTTTCCGAGGCCGGCTTCCGCGCGGTCGCTCTCGACCTGCCCGGCTTCGGGGTCTCGGCGCCTTCGAGCCTGCCGCAGGAGGAGCTTCCTGGCGGCGGCCCTGCCCGCTCTCGGGCTCGAGCGGCCGGTGGTGGTCGCTCCGTCGGCGAGCGGGGCGTTCGCCTTCCCGCTGGTGGTCGAGCACCCGCAGGCGGTGGCGGGGTTCGTCGGCGTGGCGCCGGCGGGAGCCGAGACGTGGTGGGAGCGGTTGCCGGACCTCGCGGTGCCGACGCTTCTCGTCTGGGGCGAGAACGACCGGGTCTTCCCGCTCGCCACCGGCCGCCGCCTCGCCGCCAGGATCCCCGGCGCCCGCCTGGCGGTCCTCCCCGGAGCGAGCCACCCCTGCTACCTCGACCGCCCGGACGAGTTCCACCAGGAGCTCATCGCCTTCGCCCGCAAGGTCACCAGCGGCTAGGGGTTCGGAGAGCTCGGTCCCGGTCTGGGCTTCGCTCTCTGTACCTTCTGCGAAATCGTCTCAGATCCTCCCGAGCACCATGTCGACCCCGATCAGCAGCTGGTCGAGCTGCCTCTCGGAGATCATCCCAACGCGCTCTTCTAGCATCTTCCTGTCCAGAGCGAGAAGCAGAGAGACGTTGGCCACGGAGTCCCGAGGCAACCCCGTCGCCCGAGCGCTGAGGAGGACGTTCCCGGGTGCATCGGCCCAGCGCAGCTGGCTGGTCAGCGGTACACACAAGACCGTCCGAATCCTGCTTCGGTTGAACGGGTCTCCTTGCACGACCACGACCGGGCGCCGCCACCCCGCCTCAGATCCGGAAGGCTCCGGGAGTCCGGCCCACCAGACCTCGCGTTGCCGCACTACCATTCGACGTCGCGCAGCGTGTGCTTCGTGGCTTCCGATACCCATCGATCGTCAGCGCAATCGACCGCGGCGAGGACTTCGTCGACTCGCTTCGTCACCGTGTCCGGCTCATGCTCGCCGAGGTACGCCATGAGGGCCTCGGTGTAGAGCCGGCTCCGCGACTTCCCTTGCCGAGCCGCCAGATCCTCGGCCTGCTGGAAGACCGAGTCCGGGATCGAGATGGCTGTCTTCATACCGACAGTATAACCCCTCTTGGTCCGAGCTCGGTGCGGAGACAGGTTTCGGCCGACTCTTCGTCTGGAGTCAGGCCCAAGCCGCGACGCTCGGGGAACAGAGCCACTGTCGGAGCGCCAGTCGATGCGTTCGCCCGGACGAGCTTCGCCTCGGCCGATGCCGAAGAGTCCGAACCCCCCAGGGAAGGGAGCTCAACGTTCGGAGACCGTCGCCGAGGAGTCCGACCCCGGAGGGCCGGGGGCTCCCGCGAGCGGGCGTCGACTCCGACGAGCCGTTCGGTGCCGGCCGAGGCGGTCGCCCGGCCGAGGCGGAGCTCGGCCCGGGGACCGGGCGCGTCGGCGGGCGGGCGTCGACTCCGATGGGCCGTTCGGTGCCGGCCGAACCGGTCGCCCGGCCGAGACAGAGCTCGGCCGCTTCAGCCGGGGTTGCCTTCGCCCACCGCTACGGACGGATGAAGCGGCCGAGCTCTGTCTCGGCCGTGGCGAGGGGTCCGACCCCGGAGGACCAGGCGCGCCGGCGGTGGGGCGTCGACTCCGATGGGCCGTTCGGTGCCGGCCGAACCGGTCGCCCGGCCGAGGCGGAGCTCGGCCGCTTCACGCGGGGTTGCCTTCGCCCAGCGCTACAGACGGATGAAGCGGCCGAGCTCTGTCTCGGCCGTGGCGAGGGGTCCGACCCCGGAGGGCCGAGCGCGCCGGCGGTCGGGCGTCGACTCCGATGGGCCGTTCGGTGCCGGCCGAACCGGTCGCCCGGCCGAGACAGAGCTCGGCCGCTTCACGCGGGGTTGCCTTCGCCCAGCGCTACAGACGGATGAAGCGGCCGAGCTCTGTCTCGGCCGTGTCGAGGAGTCCGACCCCGGGGAGCCATGGCCAGGGCAATCCCGAGGGGTCCGACCCCGGAGGGCCGGGGGCTCCCGCCGGAGGACGTCGAGGACCGCGCTCAACGAGACCTACCGGAGTCCGGGGCGGCCCAGCGCGGTCCGAGCCGAGGCGCGGCTCCTCCGGCCCGCAGTTCTAGCAAGCCGCGCCGTTCCTCCCGGCGGGAGCCCCCGGCCCGGCCCTACGCGAACTGCTCCACCTCCGTCGACCCCGTCATCGCCGAGGTCGACGACTCCCCTCCGGTCACCGCCGTCAGCACCTTGTCGAAGTACCCCGTCCCCACCTCGTGCTGGTGGCGGGTCGCGGTGTAGCCCGCCTCCTCGGCCGCGAACTCCTCCTGCTGCAGCTCCACGTAGGCGCTCATCCCCCGCTCCCGGTAGGCGTCCGCCAGCCGGAACGTGTGGTAGTTGAGCAGGTGCCAACCGGCCAGCGTGATGAACTGGAACTTGAACCCCATCGCCGCCAGCTCGGTCTGGAACCGGGCGATCGTCTCCTCGTCGAGCTTCTTCTTCCAGTTGAACGACGGCGAGCAGTTGTAGGCCAGAATCTTGTCCGGGTAGTGCGCGTGGATCGCCTGCGCGAACATCCGCGCCTCGTCGAGGTCCGGAGTCTTCGTCTCGAACCAGAGCAGGTCGGCGTACGGCGCGTACTCCAGGCCGCGGAAGATCGCCCCCTCCGCCCCCTCGCGCACCTGCCAGTAGCCCTCCGGCGTCCGGTCTCCGGTCAGGAACTGCCGGTCCCGCTCGTCGATGTTGGCGGTCAGCAGCGTCGCCGACAGGGCGTCGGTCCGGGCGACCAGCAGGGTCGGCACGTTCATCACGTCCGCGGCCAGGCGGGCGGCGGTCAGGGTGCGGATGAACTGGGCCGTCGGCACCAGGACCTTGCCCCCCATGTGGCCGCACTTCTTGGCCGCGGCGAGCTGGTCCTCGAAGTGCACTCCGGCGGCCCCGGCGTCGATCATCGACTTCATCAGCTCGAAGGCGTGGACCGGCCCGCCGAAGCCGGCCTCGGCGTCGGCCACGATCGGCACGATCCAGTCGTGGCTGCGCTCGTGGTTCTCGGCCCACTCCACCTGGTCGGCCCGGAGCAGCGCGTGGTTGATCCGCCGCACCAGGGTGGGCACGCTGTTGACCGGGTAGAGGCTCTGGTCCGGGTAGGTCTCGAGGGCGAGGTTGGCATCGCCCGCCACCTGCCAGCCGGAGACGTAGATCGCCTTCAATCCCGCCTTGACCATCTGGGTCGCCTGGGCGCCGGTCAGCGCCCCGAAGGTGCGCACCGGCTCCTCGCGGTGGAGCAGGTCCCAGAGCAGCTCGGCGCCGTGGAGCGCGATCGGATGGCTGAAGCGCACCGAGCCGCGCAGCTCGACCACCTGCTCGGCGCTGTAGTCGCGGCGAATCCCCTGCCAGCGCTCCTCGGCCTGCCAGCGCCGCTCGAGCTCCCCCACCTCTTGGCGGAACGTGGTCATCGCTCACCTCCCCGGCCTTCGAGCCGGATCAGCCGGTCGTAGCCCGGCAGGGTCAGGAACAGCACGAACTCCTCGCCGAGCACGAGCTCGTCTAGGAGGGCGGTCGCCTCGTCGAGGAAGCCGGTGGTCGAGCCGGCGCGGAGCTCGGCGAGCTCCTCGTCGCGGATCTTCCGGTAGAGCCCGGCGTCCACCGGGCGGCCGTCGTCGAGCTTCGATCCCCGGGCGACCCACTGCCAGAGCTGAGCGCGGGAGATCTCGGCGGTCGCCGTGTCTTCCATCAGGTTGTTGATCGCCGCCGCTCCCCAGCCGGAGAACCAGGCGTCCAGGTACTGGAGGGCGACCCGCACGTTGGTGCGCACACCGCGCTCGGTGATCTTGCCGCCGGGGACCCGGAAGTCGAGGAGGTCGGAGGCGCCGACCGACACCTCCTCGCGCCGGCGCTGCTTCTGGTGGGGAGAGTCGCCCCCATTCTGGTGAAGGTGGCGGTCGAAGACCTCGCGCACCACCGGCACGAGGTCGGGGTGAGCCACCCACGAGCCGTCGAAGCCGTCGCTCGCCTCGCGCTCCTTGTCGGCGCGCACCCCGGCGAGCGCCCGCTCGTTGACCTCCTCGTCGCGGCGGCTGGGGATGTAGGCCGCCATGCCGCCGATGGCGTGGGCGCCGTGCGTGTGGCAGCTGCGCACCAGCAGCTCGCTGTAGGCCCGCATGAAGGGGACGGTCATCGAGATCTCGACCCGGTCCGGCAGCTCGAGCGGCGTCGCGCGCATGAGGCGGATGATCGAGAAGATGTAATCCCAGCGCCCGGCGTTGAGGCCGCCCGAGTGCTCGCGCAGCTCGTAGAGGATCTCCTCCATCTCGAACGCCGCGGGCAGGGTCTCGATGAGGACCGTCGCCCGGACGGAGCCGCGCGGGATGCCGAGCGCCTCCTGGGCGAGGACGAACGCGTCGTTCCACAGGCGCGCCTCGAGGTGGCTCTCGAGCTTCGGGAGGTAGAAGTACGGTCCGGTGCCCCGGTCGAGGAGCTCGCGGGCGTTGTGGAAGAAGTACAGGCCGAAGTCGAACAGGCTCGCCGACACCGGCTCGCCGTCGAGGGTCGCGTGCTTCTCGAGGAGGTGCCAGCCCCGCGGGCGCACCAGGAGCGTCGCCAGGCGCTCGGCGAGGCGGTAGGACTTGCCGCTCGACGGGTCGTCGAAGGCGAGCTCTCGCCGCACCGCGTCGTAGAGGTTCGCCTGGCCGGTGACGACGTTCTCCCAGGTCGGCGACAGGGCGTCCTCGAGGTCGGCCATGAAGACGCTGGCGCCCGAGTTGAGCGCGTTGATCATCATCTTGCGGTCGCAAGGACCGGTGATCTCGACCTTGCGCTCCTGGAGGTCGTCGGGCGTCGAAGCCACCTGCCAGTCGCCTCCGCGGACCTCCCGGGTCTCGGCCAGGAACCCGAGCTCGCCGCCCGCGGCGAGCCGCCGGTCGCGCTCGGCGCGCCGGGCGAGCAGCTCCTCGCGCCGCGCTCCGAGCTCGCGCTGGAGCCGGGCCACCAGGGCCAGCGCCTCGGGCGAAAGGATGCGTTTCCCCTCGGAGCTCACCTCTCCGTGGACCTGGAGGGACGGCTCGGTCGTCGTGGTCATGGTCTCTCTCCCTCTGGGAATGCCGCAGACAGGCTAGCACGCCGCGACGCGGCAAGACAAGGAATGTCGGGGCGAGCCCCGTAGATCGAGGGGCATGCAAACCGAGGGCCGCCGCGACGGTCCGCGGCTCGTGAGCTACAGGGCGCTCTGGATGAAGACCAGCACGAACAGCGCCACCGTCTCGACGACGCCGATCGCCATCAGGTAGTTGCCGAAGCCCTGGCCGGTGTCACCCAGGGCGTCGGCGGCGGCGGCTCCCACGCGGCCCTGGAAGTAGGCCGAGGCCCCGATCGCCAGGCCGCCGAACAGGCCGATGGCGAGCATCGCCGGCCAGGCCGCGGCGCCGCCGGGGGTCGTGGCGCTCGCCGCCCGCACGATGGCGTTCATCAGGATCATGCCGTAGATCGTCTGCGACAGCGGCGCGCCGATGAAGGTGACGAGGACGAACGGTGCCGCCTTGTTCTGGGCGTAGGCGCGCTTCCAGGCGCCGACCGCCGCCATCCCGGCGAAGCCGGTGCCGAGCGCCGAGCCGGTGGCGGCGAGACCGAAGACGGCGGCGGCGCCGATCTTGCCGAGGGCGGCCATCAGGACGGGATCCATGGAGGAGCCTCCTTGTGCTAGACCGGCGGCCTCGCGGCCCCGGGGTGGGCGAACGGGCGGTACGGCCGCCCGGTCCACTCGAGGCCCAGGTGGCCGGCGAACTCGAGGGTGTTGAGGCGCACCCCGTGCACCAGCACGCCGAGGCTGCCGAGGGCGATGTTGAGGGCGTGCCCGAGGAACAGGATCAGGGCGGCCACGGCGGCCGCCAGCGGACCCTTCACGCCGTTCGAGAGCGCCATCGAATTGAACGCCGCCGCGACGGCGTAGCTCGCCGCTCCGACGGCGAACAGGCGCACGTAGGAGACGACGTCGACGAAGGCGCTCACCAGGTTCAGGGGGAGCATGGCGTGCTGGAACCACTCCCGGCCCAGGTGGCGCCAGGGGGTCATGAACAGGGCGACCAGGACCACGCCGGCGATGGCGACCGGGATCATCGCCCGCGGGAAGGGGGTCGCCATCACCAGCGTGCGGGCGAGGAAATACATGGTCCAGATGACGAGCACCCAGCCGAGCTGGGCCAGGGCGCGGAGCGACCCCCAGAGCCGCATCACGTTCCAGGCGTGCGCCAGCGAGAGCTGAACCGCCCCGATCAAGAAGGCCAGCGGGATCAGGTGCTCGGGGTGGGTGAGCCAGTCGAGGCGCAGCAGCTCGAGCACCGGCGGGAGCTTGCGGACGCCGAAGACGTCGCCGGTCGCGACACCCCAGGCGATCGTTGCCAGGCTGAGCAGGAGCAGGAGCCGGAAGAGCCGCCTCGGCGCGCGCCGCAGAAGGCGCCGTTCGAGGAGCGTCAGGACGAGGAAGATCGCCCCGTAGCCCGCGTCGCCGACGATCATGGCGAAAAACAGGCTGAAGAACGCGAGGAACGGCACGCTCACGTCCATCTGGTCGTAGGCCGGCAACACGCCGATCAGGTGGAAGAGCGCGCCGATGGGGCGAGCCCAGCGCGGCGGCTCGACGAAGGTCGGTGCGCCGGCGGGATCCTCGATCGGGGAGACTCCGAGGCCCCAACCCCTGGCCTCGGCCTCCGCCTCGAGCCGCGGCAGGTCGCGTCCGGGGCAGTAGCCCTCGAGATGGACGAACGGACCACTCGTGCCCAGAGCCGCCCGGGCCTCGTCGAGGAGCAGGCGGTCTCGCCCCCGGAGCTCGAGCGCGCGAAGCTCCGGCAGGGCGGCTGCGAGAGCGACGAGACGCCGCCTCTCGGCCTGCCGCTCCCGCTCGAGCTCCGCGATGCGCCCTTCGAGCTCCGCCGTCGACGCCGAAGGGAGCGGGAACGGCTCGGCCCCCGGGAGCTCGGCCGGCGCCGGCGTCCGGCCGACCAGGGCGAGGTAGCGCCGCCCGCGGGCCCGGGCGAGCTCGTGAAGCGAGGCCCCCTCGGGGGCCGTGAGGCGCCGCCGCGCCGGGGCGACGAAGAGCCGTAGCGCGAGGCCGCGGCGAGCGAGCGCGGCGACCGCCCCGGGGTCGAACGTGCCGAGGGGGGCGAGACGGGCGAGCTCGGCGCGGCAGGCGCGAAGCTCCGCCTCCCGCTCCCTCGCTCGGGCGAGGCCCGCGGCCACCTCGGCGACGACGGCCTCCGGGGCGAGGCCCGCGGCGACCGGCTCCCCCCCGGCGGCGGCCGCTTTCGAAACCAGTCGCTCGAGCGCCGCCGCCGCGCCGCGTACGGCCGCGAGCTCGCGCCGGCGGGCGTCCACGCCTTCGTCCTCGCCGTCTCCCGGCGCCGCCAGGTCGAGGAGCCCCAGGTCCTGGAGGCGGGCGAGGGTCTCCTCGCGCTCGCCGTGGAGCGCCACCAGCGTCACCCGGACCATGGGCACGATCACGCCCGGCGCTCCCGGGCCCGCGCCAGACCCTTGGCGATCTTGCCGCGCACGACGTCGGCGGCCTGGAGGTCCCCGAGCGCGACCCGGCAGCGGCGCAGGGCGTCCTCGGCCTCGGGGATCTTGACCTTCTCGAACAGGTTGACGCGCTGGATGGTGGTCCGGAGCTCCGCGGCCAGCCGCCGCTCCCGCTCCTCGAGCACCGAGCGCTCGGCGCCGAGCTCGGCGAGGCGCGCGAGGGCGTCGAGCGCGTCGTCGAGGAACGGCGGCGTGGCGTGCAGGTCGGGAACCGCGCGGCGCAGCTCGAGGCCCTCCCAGGTGGGGACGTCGACCCCGGCGACCGTCTCGCGCGCGAGGCGGCGCTCGACGACGCCGAGGTGGGCGCCGAGCGCCACGGGCTCTGCGAGCAGGGCGACCCAGGGCTCGATCTCGGCCCGCACCGCCGCCGTCGCCTCCCGGTTCGCGGCCAGGGCAGCCTGGGCGCGGCGCACCTCCACCTGGAGCTGGCGCTGCTTGAGCTCGAGCGTCGGCAGGTAGCGGCGGAAGCGGGCCAGGGCGTCGCGCTGGCTCTTGAGCTCCTGCTTGCTGGCCCGCACGTGCCTCACGCGGCGCTCCCCGCGAGCGCTCCGGCCGGCGCCGGCCAGTGCCGCTCCACCAGGGCGCGAGGCAGCGCCGTCTGCGCCGGCTCGAAGCAGCTCGCCAGCACCCGCCATCCCTCGTCGAGGGCGGCCTCGAGGGGCAGGTCGACCTCGAGGTCCATGATCCGGGCCTCGAACAGCTCGGCGTAGCGCAGCAGCCGCTCGTCCCAGGCGGTGACGGCGAAGCCCATGGCCCGCTTCTCGCGCGAGCCGAGGGCGTCGGAGTAGAGCTGGATCATGGCGTTCGCGAGCGGCCGGTGATCGTCGCGGGTGCGGCCGTTGACGAGCTGGCGCAGGCGGCTCAGGCTGCCGAAGGGCTCGATGCGCCCGCCGCGCAAGTAGAGCTGCCCCTCGGTGATGTAGCCGGTGTTGTCGGGTACCGGGTGGGTGACGTCGCCGCCCGGCATGGTGGTGACGGCGAGGATGGTCAGCGAGCCGGCGTCCTCGAAGTCGACGGCCTTCTCGTAGCGCGCCGCGAGCTGGCTGTAGAGGTCGCCCGGGTAGCCGCGGTTCGAGGGCACCTGCTCCATGGCGATCGCGACCTCCTTCAAGGCGTCGGCGAAGTTCGTCATGTCGGTGAGGAGCACCAGCACCCGCTTGCCGTCGAGGGCGAAGCGCTCCGCCGCGGCCAGGGCGAGGTCGGGCACCAGCAGGCACTCCACCGACGGGTCCGCCGCCGTGTGCACCACCAGGAACGAGCGGCCGAGCGCCCCGGCCGACTCCAGGCGGGCGCGCAGGGCGAGGTAGTCGTCGTACTTCAGGCCCATGCCGCCCAGCACGATGACGTCGACCTCCGCCTGCAGGGCGATGCGCGCCAGCAGCTCGTTGGCGGGCTCGCCGGCGGGGGCGAAGATCGGCAGCTTCTGGCTCTCGACCAGCGTGTTGAACACGTCGATCATGGGGATGTTGGTGCGCACCATGCGCCGCGGGATGACGCGCACGCTCGGGTTGACCGACGGGCCGCCGACGGGGATGCCGGCGTCATCGAGAGGCTCCCGGCCGTCGCGCGGGCGCCCGGCGCCGTCGAGGACGCGCCCGAGCAGGCCGTAGGAGAAAGGCAGCGTCAGGGGCTTGCCCAGGAAGCGCACGCGGGCGTCGGTGGGGATGCCGCGGCTGCCGGCGAACACCTGCAGGCTGGCGCGCCCACCCTCGAGACGGATGACCTGGGCGAGCGACGTGCCCCCCGGCCAGCTCACCTGGGCGACCTCGCGATAGCTCGCGTCGGCGGCCTCCACGGTGATGACGCTGCCGCTGATCGAGACGAGGCGGGTATGGACCTTACGCATCGGCGCTCACCTCGCGCACCCGGGTCTCGAGGTCGGCCTCGAGGACCGCGAAGGCCGGGTCGTCCATGGGGACGAGGTTCCACTCCCGGGTCCGCTGCGTCAGCTCCTGGAAGAAGCGGCGGGCGCGGTCCTTGTCGCCGAGCTCGAGGGGGGCGCGAAGGATCTCGGCGATGCGCCGGAAGACGTGGCGCTGGCGCGCCGCGCCGGTGGACCCGTCGACCTCGTGGAAGGCGTCCTGCTGCAGATAGACGGCGTCCAGGTACTCCGCCTTGAGATACACGACCACGTCCGCGAGCGAAGTGCCCTCCTCCCCCACGACCTTCATCATCTGGTCGACGTCGTGGCCGTCCTGGAGGATGCGCCGCGCGACCGCGACGTCCTCCGGGTCCGCGACACCGCCGTAGCGGCTCCAGCTCTCGAGCGGATCGATGGCGGGATAGCGCCGGGCGTCGGAGCGCTCGCGCGACAGGCCGTGAAAGGCGCCCACCACCTTCAGCGTCGCCTGCGTCACCGGCTCCTCGAAGTTGCCGCCCGCCGGGCTGACGGTGCCGCCGATGGTCAGCGACCCCCGCCGGCCGTCGTGCAGCTCCACCAGCCCGCCGCGCTCGTAGAAGGCGGCCACCACCGACTCCAGGTAGGCGGGGAAGGCCTCCTCGCCGGGGATCTCCTCGAGCCGGCCGGAGACCTCGCGCAGCGCCTGCGCCCAGCGCGAGGTCGAATCGGCGAGGAGCAGCACGTCGAGGCCCATCTGGCGGTAGTACTCGGCCAGGGTCGCGGCGGTGTAGACGCTCGCCTCGCGGGCGGCGACCGGCATCGAGCTGGTGTTGCAGACGATGATCGTGCGCTCCATCAGGCTGTGGCCGCTGCGCGGGTCGACGAGCGCCGGGAACTCGCGCAGCGTCTCGACCACCTCGCCGGCCCGCTCGCCGCAGGCGGCCACCACCACCACGTCGACCTCGGCGTGGCGGCTGGTGATCTGCTGCAGCACGGTCTTGCCGGCGCCGAACGGGCCGGGGATGCAGAAGGTGCCGCCCCGCGCCACCGGGAACAGGGTGTCGATCGAGCGCACCTTGGTGGCGAGGGGCTCGCTGGGCACCAGCCGGCGGCGGTAGGCGCCGACCGGCCGCTTGACCGGCCAGCGCTGGAGCATCGTCACCGGGACCTCGAGCCCCCGCTCGTCGTCGAGCACGGCCACCGGCTCGCCGGCGGCGAGCTCGGCCGGGCCGCGCACCTCGGCGACCGTGAGGCGGCCCGGGAGGCCGAAGGGAACCAGGATCCGATGCGCGAGCGGGCCCTCGGGCACCGTCCCCAGGGTGTCGCCGGCGCGCACCCGGGCTCCGGCCTCGACCGTGGGCGTAAACGCCCAGCGCCGCGCGGCGTCGAGGGCGGGAAGGCTCGCGCCGCGCTCCAGGAACGCCCCGCTCTCGAGGGCCAGCGCCGGCAGCGGGTTCTGGAGGCCGTCGAAGACCTGTCCGAGGAGGCCGGGGCCGAGGGTCACCGTGAGCTGCTCGCCGGTGAACTCGACGGCGTCCCCGATGGCGAGGCCGGCGGTGTCCTCGAACACCTGGAGGTCGGCGACCCGATCGCGGACCCGCACCACCTCGGCCTTCAACCGGAGGTCGCCGAGGCGCGCGAAGGCGACCTCGTTGAGCGCCACCGGCGCGTCGAAGGAGGCGCTCAGGAGGTTGCCCTGGAGGGCGACGACGGCCCCGGTGCTAGACATCTACAAAGGCTCCCTTCGTGACACGTGAGTCAAGTTTTCCCGGGCGGATCCGAGATTCGGGAGGGGGCGTCCCCTTCCCCCCCGTGGGGTGGGAAGGGGATCGAGGGGATGCGGGGGGCATCCGATGAATCCAGAGGTCTGGCGTAGCCGTTCCGATGAGCGTAGCCGTGATCGCTCGGCGTGGGCGGGGGACCCGGCGGCCCGTGGCGCCGGAGACGATCGAGGTGCCTCGTCGGTTTGAGGCGGAGCTTCGCTAGGAGTCTGATTCACGAATGCCCTCCAGGCCGGCGAGCGCGGCGTCGAGCGCGGCCCGGCCCGCCGCGGCGTCGAAGCCGGCCCAGCGCTCGACCAGGCGGAGCCGCAGGGCGTACGCCAGGACGGCCGGCAGGCCCCACCGGCCGGCGGCCTCGATCTCGCCGAGAAGGTCCCAGCGCAGGGTGTCGAGGGCGCGCTCGCGGCGCAGCGGATCGACCTCGGCGAAGGCCGCCTCGACGGCGGCGTCGACGGCGGCGCGGTAGCCGTCGTGGGGCCTGAGCTGGGGCGGCGCCGGGGAGTCGAGGGCCAGCGCCCGGCGCCGGGCGACGGCGTTGCGAAGCTGGGTCTCGAGGTCGCGCCAGGCGCGGCCGGCCGGGCTCGCCAGCTCGCCGGTGCGCCCCTCGAGGCCGGTGGCCACCTCCCGGGCGTCCTCCTCGGGCAGTAGCTCCCGGCAGCGCTGCGCCAGCTCGGCCCGAGAGATCGGCGGCGGCGCTCCGAGCTCCAGGCGGGGCAGGCTGGGGAGGAGGTAGGCGTACACCGTGCCCCCTCAGCTCGACACGCCTGCGACGCTCGCCGCCCACGGGGCGGCCATCGTCTCGTCGTCGATGCCTGCCAGCGCCGGCTCGGTGGCGACGCGGCACAGCAGCGCGGCCAGGCCCGGCCGGACCATCGAGGCGAGGACGTCGGCCAGGGCGTCGAGCGTGACGTCGTGGATCAGCTCCTCGCCGTCGAAACGGACCACGAACCCGTGGTCGAGGTCCGGGTCCACCCGGAGCTCCACCCCGATCGCCAGCTCCTCGCGGAAGAGGGCGGCGTGATGGGCCTCGAGGCGTGCCCGGTCCTCTTCTGAGAGCAGCACCTCGGCTCGCCGCGGCGCACCCTCGCGGGCCGCGTAGGCTTCGATCATGGCGACCAGCATCCGCCGCAGCGTCTCGGGATCGAGCGCTCGGGCCAGGCCGGGCCGGGCGAGCGCGCGGGCGGTCGCCAGCACCTCGGAGCGAAGGCGCAGGAGCAGATCGCGGGCGGCCTGCTCGAGCGCCCGCTCGCCGCGCTCGCGGCTCGCCTCGGCGCTCCCCTCCGCCGCCCGGCGCAGCGCCTCGGCCTGGCCGGCGGCCTCGGCCAGCAGGCGGGCGGCTTCGGCCTCGGCGGCCTCGACGATGGCTCGCGCCCGGCGCTCCGCCGCGTCGACGGCCTCGGACTGGAGTTTGTCGATCAACTGTTGGAGCATCTCGGGCAAGGTGGTCCTCCTCGGCGGTGCACGTCGTCCGAAGAGCAGCCTCCGACATCTGCGGCCGCGGCTCCATACCCCGACGGGTAGGTCGGGGTTACCCGCCGAACAGGGTGAGCTGGTCGCCGCCGGGGTGGCGGAAGGCGGCGGTCGAGAGACTCGGGCCATGGGTGGCGAGGCCATAGCGTCGCCGCGACTGCTCGAAGAGGGCCTTCACCTGCTCGGCGAAGGGCCCCTCGCCGCGCATCCGCGAGCCGAAGCGCGGGTCGTTGAGGCGCCCGCCGCGGAGCTCGCGGACCCGGTTGAGCACCTTCTCCTTGCGGTCCGGGAAGTGCTCCTCGAGCCAGCCTTCGAAGAGGCCGGCGACCGCGCCGGGCAAGCGCATCAGGATGAAGCCGGCGTGGCCGGCGCCCGCCTCCGCCGCCGCTTCCAGGATGCGCGGGATCTCGTGGTCGGTGATCGCCGGCACCACGGGCGCCACCATCACCCCCACCGGCACGCCGGCCTCGGCGAGGCGCCGGACCGCTTCGAGCCGCCGCCTCGGGTGCGAGGCTCGCGGCTCCATCCGCCGCGCCAGCTCGCCGTCCAGGGTCGTGATCGAGAGCGCCACGCTCGCCGCCCCGTGCGCCGCCAGCTCGGCGAGGAGGTCGGCGTCGCGGACGACGAGGGCGCTCTTGGTGATGACCGCCACCGGGTTGCGCGCCTCGGCGAGGATCGCGAGACACCGGCGGGTGATCTCCAGGCGCCGCTCGACCGGCTGGTAGGGATCGGTGACCCCCGAGAGCGCCAGCACCTGCGGGCGCCAGCGGCGCGAGCCGAGCGCCGCGCGGAGCAGCTCCGGGGCGTCCTCCTTGACCAGGATGCGGCTCTCGAAATCGAGGCCCGCCGAGAACCCCAGGTACTCGTGGGTGGGCCGGGCGTAGCAGTAGATGCAGCCGTGCTCGCAGCCGCGATACGGGTTGAGCGAGGCGTCGAACCCGACGTCCGGGCTGTCGTTGGTGGCGATCACCGAGCGCGAGGTGTCGCGCAGGTAGACCGTCTCGAGGCGCTCGGGCGTCTCGCCGTGGAGCTCGACCTCGATGCGCTCGAAGCGGTTGGGCGGGTTGTCGGTGGCGCCGCGGCCGTGCGGGGCGCGCTGGGACTCCCAGGCCATGGCGGCAGTCTATCGCACCTCCGCCCCGTTACCGCCGAAGCCTCACGGCGAGTCCGTCGCCACCACGTCGAGCTCCGCCACCCCGCCGGGCGCCACCTCGGCCGAGCCCAGGTAGCCCTGCGGGAGACCCTGGGCCACCGAGGCGACATCGGCCGGGCCGCGCCGGTAGACGTCGTACCGGCCTGGGGCGAGACCGGGTACGGTCAGGGTCCCCGACGCCCCGGAGACGGGCGCGAGGCCGAGGCCGAAGAGATGGCCGCCGAGGACGCTCATGGGAACGACCGCGTCCGCCGATCGCAGGATCACCGACTCGCCACCCACCGGCTGCCCCGAAGCGTCCTTGAAATGAAGGACCAGGCTTCCGGCGCCCGCCGCGCAGGTGACGAGAACCGGCTCCTCCGGCTCGCTCGGCACGACGGCGCTGGTCAGCGGGCAGCCCGGCCCGGTGGCGAAGAGCCGCGTGCTCGGACCTTCGGCGGGCAGGATCTCGAAGGAGCCGTCCGCCGCCGAGGCGGCGTGGCCGCTCATGGCCAGATCGCCCCGCGCCGCCGGCAAGGCGACCGGGTAGGCGAAGATCGTGGCCCGCGCGACCGGCGCGCCGGCGGCGCCGAGCAGCCGGCCGTGGAGGAGCTTCCCCCGGGTGAGCGTCAGGGTCACGGGCGGCGGTGCCGCGCCCTCGGCCAGCGGCAGCTCGACCTTCGGCGAGGGCCGGTAGCCGTCGAGCCGGGCCGAGAGCTCGGCGGTCCCACCCGTCGCCTCCAGGGGGAAGCGGAACGAGCCGTCCGCCCCGCTCTGTCCGCTCCGGAAGCTGACGCCCGTTCCCTCCCGAACCACGGCCTGGACCTGGGCCCCTTCGAGCGGCTCGCCGTCCTGGTCCACCACCCGGCCGACGAGGTCGCCCGGAGCGAGGTCGAAGTCGACCTCCTCGCCGCCGCCGCCGAGATCCACGTGCTTCGAGGTCGCCGGCCTCCCCGAGGAGTCGGCGAGCACCAGGCTGTACTGGCCGCTGTCCCAGACGGTCTCCCGATAGCGCCCGTCGTCGTCGGTCGACGCCTCCGCCACCGGCTCGACGAGGTTCGTCGAGCCGGTCTCGCTCAGCCGGTGGGCGGAGACGGTGTAGCCGGCCAGGGGCTCGCCCGCCCGCGTCACCCGGCCCTCGACCGGGATCGGCGAGAGGGCGAGGTCGACTCGCGTGGTCTCGCCGTCGGCGATCCGGACCTCGCGCTCCGCCGCACCCTCTCCGTCTTCCGGGGCGGCCACCCGGAGCCAATATCGCCCTTCCGGGAGCCTCTCCAGCCGGCAGAGCCCATCCGCGGCGACCTCCGCCGAACCGAGCTCTCGAGACTGGCTCCCGGCGAGGGGCGAGGACCGGTCGAGGAGGCGGCAGCTCCACGCCCGGGCAGGCTCGCCGTCGACCTCGACCCGTGCCTCCACCGAGCCTCCGGGGTGGAGGGCGACCTCCCGGTGCTCGAGCGCTCCAGGCGCGAGGGCGACGCCCGGGAGCGAGGCCGCGACGAAGTCCGGGTGAGCGAGGGCGACGTCGACCAGCGCCTCGTCGAGGCCGCTCAAGAGAGCCAGGCCGTCCTCGCCGGTCTCGGCCCGGTGGACCTCCGGCGGGGGCAGACGGGGCAACTCCCCCGGGGAGCCCTGCACCCGGGCGCCGGGCGGGGGGCGAGGAGACGGCGGGCGCGTCGCCCGCACCTCGGCACCCGCCACCGGCTCGGCGTCGGGACCGGCGACCGCCCGGACGATCAGCGAGCCCCCCGCTCGCGCCCGGTAGGCGACGCGGAGCGCTCTTCCGGGCGGCGCCGCCACCCGGTGGAGGTCCGGGGCCGCGCCGCGGGCCTCGAGGGCCAGCACGTAGTCGCCCGCCGGCACCGCGACCTCGGCGGTCCCGTCCTTCGGGGCGAGCTCGTAGCGGTAGGCGGGCCGGTCGAAGTCCGGGTCGGCGACCGGGTAGAGGGCCGCGCCGATCGCCGCGTCGCCGGCTCCGGCGACCGTGAGCCGGGCCTTGCGCGGCACCCGGAGCTCGAGCTCCCCGTGGGCGCCCGGAGCCAGCGCCGTCCGCTCCACGGTCACCGGCCCGTAGGCCGGGCCCTCGACCCGCAAGAGGCGGGCCGGCCGGAGCTCGACCGAGCGCTCCGGTGGCGCGAGCTCGACACAGTCGGTCGTGAGATCGAGGACGAAGCACACTTCGACCGTGCCCGCGAGCGGCTCGCCCCGGTCGTCGCTCACGATCAGCCGGCCGCCGGCCGGGTCGACCGGTTCGGCCGGGTCGGCCGCCGCCGCGGCGGAGCCGGACCGGGGCAGGGCCAGGGCGAGGATCGACACCAGGGCCATGACCGGGCCGACGGTCGCCGCCCGGAGGGCGCTCCGTCCGGGCGCCCGCCGCAGGGTTCGCATGCGCATGCTCTCTTCGCGAGTATCGGACGAACCGCCGGGCTCCGCAAGCCCTGTCGTAGCATGACCCGATGCCCGAGAAGGATTCCCGCGCGGGGCGCGAGGTCGGTGTCGGTCCGCATCCGAAGCCCTGGCCGGAGGATCCGCGCCTCGACCCCGAGCTCCTCGCCGCCGGCGACCGCCGGAACGTCGTCGACCGCTACCGCTACTGGCGGGTCGAGGCGATCCGGGCCGACCTCGACCGGCGCCGCCACCCGTACCACGTGGCGGTCGAGAACTGGCGCCACGACCCGAACATCGGCGCCGTCGTCCGGAACGCCAACGCCTTCCTGGCGGCGGCCGTCCACGTCGTCGGCGAGCGCAGGTGGAACCGGCGCGGCGCCATGATGACCGAGGTCTACCAGCACGTCGTCCATCACCCGACCCTGGCCGGCTTCGCCGCCTGGGCCGCCGGCCGCGGGCTGCCGCTGGTGGGCGTCGACAACCTCCCGGGCTCGCGCTCGATCCTCGGCGCGGAGATCCCCGAGGCCTGCGTCCTGGTCTTCGGCCAGGAGGGGCCGGGGCTCTCCGAGGAGGCCCGGACGCTGGTCTCGGCCGTCCTCCACATCCCGCAGTACGGCTCGACGCGCTCGATCAACGCCGGCGCCGCCTCGGCGGTCGCCATGGTCGAGTGGTGCCGGCGCTGGGCGGGGCAGCCGAAGGGCCGGTGCTAACATCCCCGCTTCCCGGGCCGCCACCGCCCGAGGGGGACCGATGATCGACCTGGGGATCCGCAGGGAGACGAAGAACCGCTGGGAGCGCCGCGCGCCGCTCACGCCGACGCACGTCGAGGAGCTGGTGCGCGAGCACGGCCGCTCCGTGGCGGTCGAGCCCTCGGAGAAACGGGTCTTCTCCGATCAGGAGTACCGCGACGCCGGCGCCCTCGTCCAGGCGGACCTCGGGCCCTGCCGGGTCATCCTGGGGATCAAGGAGGTTCCGCCCCCGGCGCTCCTCCCGGGCAAGCCGCACCTCGCCTTCTTCCACCTGATCAAGGGCCAGCGCCACAACCTGCCGATCCTGCGCCGCGCCCTCGAGGTCGGCGCCTCGCTCATCGACTACGAGCCGATCGTCGACCGCTACGGCAAGCGGCTCCTCTTCTTCGGACGCCAGGCCGGCCACGCCGGGATGATCGACGCGCTCTGGACCCTGGGCCGCCGCCTGGCCGCCGAGGGCCTCGACACGCCTCTCGCCGGGGTCCGCCAGGCGACCGCGGTACGCGAGCCTCGAGCAGGCGCTCGACGAGCTCGCCGGCCCGGTGGGCCGGGCGATCCGCGAGCGCGGCCTGCCGCTGGCGGTCCATCCCCTGGTGATCGGGATCACCGGCGGCGGCAACGTCTCGCGCGGCGCCCAGGAGGTGCTCGACCGGCTGCCGGTGGTCGAGGTGCACCCCGAGGAGCTCGCCGACCTCTCCAGCCAGCGCGAGCGCTCGCACCGCACCCTCTACAAGGTCGTCTTCCGGCGCGAGCACCGGCGCCGCTTCGCCCGCCACCTGCCCCACTTGACGGTGCTGGTCAACGGCATCTACTGGGACCCGCAGGACCCGCGCCTGGTCACCTGGGGCGACCTCGACGCGCTCTGGGGGGCCGCCGAGCCGACGCCGCCCCGGCTGCGGGTGATCGCCGACCTCTCGTGCGACATCGAGGGCTCGATCGAGGCGACCGTCCGCGCCACCGATCCCGGAGACCCGGTCTACGTGGCCGAGCTGGCGAGCCGGCGGGCCGTCTCCGGCGTCGAGGGCCGCGGGCCGGTGATCCTCGCCGTCGACAACCTCCCGGCCGAGCTGCCGCGCGAGTCCTCCGAGCACTTCGGCGACGCCCTCTTCCCCTTCCTGGGCGGCCTGGTCGGCGCCGATTTCGACGTCGACTTCGAGCACCTCGCCCTGCCGGCGGCGATCCTCGAGGCGGTGCTCACCCACCGCGGCGAGCTCGCCCCGCGCTACCGCTATCTCGAAGGCTCCCTCGGGAAGGTACCGGCGTGAGCCGGGTCCTGGTGCTCGGGGCCGGCCTGGTGGCCGCGCCCCTGGTCGACGAGCTGCTGGCGCGCCCGGGGCTCGACCTGACCCTGGCCGCCCTGAACGTCGAGCGCGCCCGCGCCCTGGTCGCCCCGGCGCTCCACGTCGGCCACGGCGGCCGCGCCGTGGCGCTCGACGTCGAGGACCGCGAGGCCCTCTCCGGCCTGGTCTCCGCGGCCGACGCGGTGGTGAGCCTGCTGCCGGCCCACCTCCACCCGCGGGTCGCCGAGCAGTGCGTGGCCCACGGGGTCTCCCTGGTCACGACCTCCTACGTCTCCGACGCCATGCGCGCCTGCGACGGCCCGGCTCGCGAGCGCGGCGTCCTGCTGCTCAACGAGTGCGGCCTCGATCCGGGAATCGACCACATGTTGGCGGCCGAGGTGATCCGCCGGCTCGAGAGCGAGGGTGGCAGGATCAGCTCGTTCATCTCCTACTGCGGCGGCCTGCCGGCGCCGGACTCCGCCGGCAACCCGTTGCGCTACAAGCTCTCCTGGAGCCCGCGCGGGGTCCTCGTGGCGGCCCGGAGCCCGGTGCGCTTCCTGCGCGACGGCCAGGAGGTCGAGCACCCCGACCCCTACTTGCCCGGAGGACCGGCGCGCATCGAGGTGCCCGGGATCGGCGAGCTCGAGGGCTACCCGAACCGCGACTCGCTCCCCTACCGCGAGCTCTACGGCCTGGGCGACGCCCGGGACGTGTTCCGGGGGACGCTGCGCTACCCGGGCTGGTGCGAGACGATGCAGGCGCTCCTGCGCCTCGGCCTGCTCGACCTCGACGAGCATCCCGGGCTGGGCCCGAGCTACTGCGACCTGGTGGACCGCAACCTGCCGCCCGGCCCCGGCTCGGTCCGGGCGCGCGTGGCGCGCTTCCTCGACCTGCCGGAGGAGCACCCGGTCTTCGACCGTCTGGGCTGGCTCGGCTACTTCTCCCAGCAGCCGCTGCCCGACGACTCGAACGTCCCGCTCGACATCCTGGCGCACGTCTTCGCGGAGAAGCTCGGCTACGGCGAGGGCGAGCGCGACATGGTGGTGCTCGAGCACCGGTTCGTGGCGGAGGGTCCCGAGACGGGCACCCGACGCGTCGTCGAGCGTCTCCTCGCCTACGGGACCGCCGGCGACGACTCGGCCATGGCGCGCACGGTCGGCTTGCCCGCGGCCCTCGCCTGCGGCCTGGTGCTCGACGGCGCGGTCTCCGCGACCGGCGTCCAGATCCCGGTCGCCCCGGAGATCGCCCGGCCGGTGCTCGCGGGGCTCGCCGAGCGGGGCATCGATCTCGTCGAAGAGACCGAGGACCTCCCGGCCATCGCCTGAGGCCACCGTCCGATGCCGATCGCCCTCCTCCCCGCCGCCGGCGCCTCGCGCCGGATGGGCCGGGCGAAGCTCCTGCTGCCGGTGGCCGGCACCTCGCTGGTGGGCGCCACGGCCGAAGCCCTGCTCGCCGGAGGCGCGACCGCCATCTGCCTGGTGGTCCGGCCCGAGGACGGCCCGCTCCACCGGTGGGCCGTCGTGCGGGGCGTCGGGCTGGCGGAGAACCCGGCGCCGCGGCGGGGGATGCTGTCGTCGATCCTCGCCGGCCTCGACGCCCTCGGCGGCGCGGAGCACCTGGCGGCGGCGGGCGAGCCCCTGCTGGTCTGCCCCGCCGACCTGCCCGCCCTCGCCGCCTCGACGGTGGCCGCGGTGCTCGCGCGCCTCCGCCACGGCGCGAGCCTCGCCGTGCCGGTCCACGCCGGGCGCCGCGGGCACCCGCTGGGGATCGCGGCGCCCCGGATCGTCGACCTCCCCGGCCTCGATCCCACGGTCGGCCTGCGCCAGCTCCTCGCCCGCCGCCCCGACGAAGTGGCCGAGGTGCCGGTCGACGACGCCGGTTGCGTCCGCGACATCGACACCCCCGAGGACTACGAGCGCGCCTCGAAACGCCGGGACCCCTGAGGTCGCTGGTGTCGAGGGGAGGACCGCCGCGCCGCGAACCGGAAGAGGGCGGCGAGGGCGGAGTGGCGGCCTCGGCGGGTCATCGGCGAGTCCTCCGATCGGGAGCGGCGCCCTCGTCGAGGAGGCGCCCTTCGGCGATGGGAAGCCACCCAGGGTCTCGATCGACGCCCCACACCTCCGGCCAGCCGGCGCGGACGGCGCCGACCAGCTCGGAGCCCGAGCCGCAGAAGGGCACCGCCAGACGGCGATCGCCTTCGAGACGCACCAGGCGCGCCAGGTACTCGGTCAGGCGGACGGGCTTTTTCGTCGGGTGAGGATTGCCGACGAGCTCGCGGCCGGCGGGCTTCGGGCACCAGAAGAAGCGGGGGATCCCGCTCTCGCCACCCAGGAGCCAGGCGGGGCAGCCCTGGGCGCAGGCCTCGGCCGTGCACGGCTCGCCGTGGTCGAGGAGGAGGTTCGCCGGCCAGCGGCCCTCCGGGTGGTGGCGCTCGCCGCGCCGAGCCTCGCCCGTCGCCCCGTCGAAGCGCCGGCGGCCCCGCGGGGAGGAGCGCCGATCGGAGGCGAGGACGACGCCCTGGGTGCGACAGGCGTCGATGTTCAGGGGGCGGACCGGGCCTGGGCGGCGAGCGAGGACGATCGGTTGCCAGGCGGGCTTGAGCGAGCTTCGGCCCTTGGGGAGGCCCGTGCCGAAGAGCCAGAGGAGGACGTCGACGAGCTCGAAGCCGCCGTCCTCCATGGCGACCATCAACCGGTGGTGCGTACGCGGATGGCCGAAGACGAGGGTCCAGGCGCCCGGCTCGAGCACCCGGGCGAGGGCGGCCCAGGTCTGCCGCTCCGGGAGCGCCTGGTCCCAGGGCAGGCCGAAGAGGCCGAGGCCGTAGGGCGGATCGCAGAGCGCGGCCTGGCAGGACGCCTCGGGCCAGTCCGCCAGGGCCCGGGCGGCGTCGTCCGCGAGCAAGTGGAAGCGGGGTTCCTGGGCGCCCGATTTACATACGAACGGCTGTACGTCATCCACTCGCGAATTCTACCCCTCCTGCGGTCTTGTGTCCTACGCGCTAGAATCCAGCACCAATGACTCCGTCGAAGGACGACAAGCCGGACGGGGAGCGCCCGCTCCGCGGCCGCCGCGGTGGCAAGACCACCATCACGCCGTTGATGGTCCGCAAGACCTTCTGGATCGACCGCGACGTCGAATCCCGTCTGCGCAAGGAGGCTTTCGACACCGGCCGGACCGAGGCCGAGCTCGTCCGCGAGGCCCTCCGCGTCTACTACGACATCGAGTAGCGCGCCGCCCTGATCACCCGGGCTCGTGCGCCGCCCTCCGGAGCATACGGCGACGCACTGGCGCCCTCGTCCACACTGAGAGCACTAGGGGGAGGCACCCGCCGGCGAGGTGCCGGCCCCGCGTCGCCTCTCCCGGAAAGGGTCTCTCATGTGGCATCGCAGGTGTCTCCGGGTCCTCCCGGCCCTCGGGGTGGCGGTCGTCTTGCTGGTGGCGTCGCCGCTCTTCGCCGCGCCCTCGCCGCCCGCCGTCTCGCCGGCGGGCCTCGTCCAGATCCTCACCCACTGGTGGGGGAGCTCACCCAACCGCTGGTGAGCCTCTTCGCCGCCAACCGCCAGGGTGCCGACCCCGACGGCGGGGCCGCCCTGACCGACGGTCCCGTCGTCGATCCGCAGAACGGCGCGATGGTCGACCCCGACGGCTAGCCCGTCTCTCCTCTAGGGCCGCCGGCGGTCCGCTGGCACACCGTCGGCGCCCATTTCTTCGGCCTTGTCCCGCCGGCCGGACCACGCGCACCGTGGTCCAGGGGGACCACATTTACGATAAAGGTATTTCACTATGGCCAAGCATCGCCACATCTCCAGGAGGCTCCTCCTGGCCGCTCGCCGGGGGAAGATCACTTACCGCCACCTGGCCGAGGTGCTCCTCGAGCGGCTGGGCTCGCTCTGCCCGGGCTGCCGGGAGGAGCTCGAGGCGGTGGCCGCGGCGGAGATCCCGCGGGACGCCTACCGCGGCTCGGTGAGCCGGGCGGTACACATCGAAGCCGAGCTCCGCCGCTACGACGAGGACCGGAAGGCGGCGCCGGCGCTCCTCGCGGCCCTCCGCGGTCTCTCGGGCGAGCAGCGACTCCTCCGGATCAAGAACTCCCCGGAGCGCTTCGCGAACGTCGCCCTGGGCGAGGACCTGATCGACGAGGCCCGGGCCTGCCTGCCCGACGACCTCGATGGCTCCCTCGCCTGGGCGCGGGCGGCCGAGGCGGTCGCCGAGTCCTACCCGACGCCCTACTATCCCCACCTGATCCTGGGGATCGCCTACCAGGGCAACGCCCACCGAGCGATGGGCGACTTCGAGGGCGCCCGCGCCCGCCTCTACCAGGCCCGAAACCTGATGGACGCCCACCGGGTGACCGACCTCGAGCTCGGCGCCGAGCCGAACAGCCTCCTCGGCTCATTCTGCACCGACCTCGGCCGCCTGGACGAGGCCGCCGAGCACCTGGAGAACGCCGGCGCGCTCTACAAGACCCTGGGGGACGAGGAGCGGCTGGCACGGGTGTTGGTCAAGCTAAGCATTCTGCAGAACCACCGCGGCGACATTCCGGCGGCCCTCGACGCCGACCGCGCGGCCCTGGCGCTCCTCTCTCTCGAGAGGAACCAGCGGCTCTACCTCGCGGCCCAGCTCAACCACGCCTACAACCTGGTGCAGGCAGGCAAGGCCGTCCAAGCCCGCGACCTCCTCGACTGGGACTCCGACCTCTACGCCGAGAGGGCCGACGCCCACACGCGGCTCCGCGTCGCGTGGCTCCAGGCCCGGATCGCCGGCGAGGTGGGCGACCCGGTCGCGGCCGAGGCCGGCTACCTCGCCATCCGGGAGGAGTTCGTCCGCCAGCGTCACGGCTTCAACGCGGCCCTCGTCTGCCTCGACCTCGCGGTCCTCTACCACGGGCAGGGCCGCTTCCGGGAAGCCTCGAGGAGGTGGCGGGCCAGGCGGTCGAGCTGTTCCAGGCGTATGCCCTCCACCAGGAGGCCCTGGCGGCGCTCCTGCTTCTGCGCGACGCGGCCCGGGCCCGGAAGCTGACCGCTGAGCGGATCCTCCGGGTCGCGGCCTTCCTCCGCCAGGCCGAGCGGAGCCCCGAGGCGCGCTTCGGCCCCGCGAACTAGCCCGCCACGCCACGGCTCGGCCGGCGCAAGGCCGCGATCACCGCGGCGAGCTCGGCCGAGAGCTCGACCTGGCGCCGCTCGAGGGCCTCAAGACGCTGGGCGAGGTCAACCTCGACCGGCGGCTCTTGTCGCCGGTGGGGCCGCCGGCGGTCGTTCTCTGGCGTCGAGGTAGTGGGATAGCCGCCCTCCCCGGCGAGGAGCGCGCCCAGGCGCCGGCGGGCGCGGCCGAAGATCTTCCGGATGCTCGAGGCCTGGTAGGGGGTCGCCCGGGCCGTCTCCTCGTCGCTGCAGCCGGCCACGATCCGCAGACGGACGACCTCGGCCCAGGGCTCGGGCAGCCGCGCGAGCGCCCGGGCGAGGTCGTGGCGAAGATCGGGGTCGCCGGGGTCGAGCCGCTTGCCGAGGAGGGCCTCGGCGCCTCGGGTCTCGGCGAGCGTCGCGACGAGCTCGGAGGAGACCACCCAGCGCAGGTCCCCCGCCTTTGACCTCCGGGAGCGCCAGTACATGCGGCAGCGGTTCCGCAGGGTGACGACGATCCAGGCCTCCGGATCGCGGATCCGGGAGCGCCTGTGGCAGAGGACGAGGAGGGTCTCCTGGACCAGGTCGGGGGCGTCCTCGGCCGGGATACCGTAGCGGTAGAGGATGCGCTCCAGGCGTGGGCGGAGGACCGGGAGGAGCTCCTCGAGCGACGGCCACCAGGGCGGCTCGAGGGCCGCCGGCGCGTCCGGAATCTCGCGGGCCTCTCGTATACGAACCGTCGTATGTTCCACGGAGCAAGCCTACCGTGGTCCGGCGGCGATCGCCATGCCGGCGGCGAAGCTCCTCCGATCTGCGGAAACCTCCGCCGAGCTCGGCGCGCCCTCCCCTCCCCCGCTTCCGGCCCCCGACCACGGCGCGGCTGGGCTCTCGGCGCTTGCGCTCTTGCCGAACATGAGACCTGCGGATCTACGTACTTGCCTAGTTGCGCCGGACCACGTTAACGTGGTCCGGACATCGATGGCTCGAATCAATTCGCCGGCCCTTTGCCCCCACGACGAGCGGCCATGTGTCGGCGGCAGCCTCGGGAGGAGGTCCGCAGTGAACCACCTGCGGCAGGTTCTGGCAGCTCTGGCCTGGAGCGTGGTCTTGGCGATCGTGGTGGCCGCCCTCTTCCCATACCCGGCCCGGGCGGCCTTCGTCTCCTGCAGCGGTACCCAGCTCTACTACAACGAGACGGGCGACGGGCCGGACCTCGCCACGACCGAGAAGTGCTCCACCTGGGGGTACTGCAAAAACCCGGACGTCGCCGGCCCCTTCTACTCGCTCGACAACCCGGCGTGCAACCCGTACTTCGCAACCTGCGCCATGACGGCCGAGCTCGACCTCGAGGTTCCGGGCAACCACCAGAACCACCCCTCCGACGTCGGCTACTACTACAGCTATGTCGCCGAGGAGCTCTACCACCAAGGTGGCAGCTCGCCCATCGCGGAGTGCGGCGTACCCGGCGCGGCGATCACCGAGGACTTCGGAATCGTCTACGTCACGGCCAGCGCCAACTGCTTCAACCCCTCCGGCGGCGCCTACCTCCTGAAGACGATCGTCTGCAAGAACGGCTACACTTCCTGCCCCAAGGAGGTCGACACGCCCCTCGACTTCGCCGGCAACGCCGGCTGCGTGATCCCGCAGATGGAGAAGTGCGGCACGGGCGATCAGACCTGCCGCGACTGCACGGCCGCTGGCACGCCCCCGGACGGGAGCGGCCCGGGCTACGGCGGGCCCGGCGACCTCGCGACCGGTGGGGCGCGGCTTCGCTACGCCGCGGGCGGCGCGGGGATCGCCGGCTTTCCGCATTCGGACGAGCTCCTGGTCACGTTGGGCAAGTTCTGGTCGGCCGACTACCGGGAGCGCATCCTGCCGGTGCCCGACGAGAGCCACGTGTTCCTGGTCACCAGGTACGGGACCTACCGCGAGTTCAAGACACTCGACACCTCGACCGGGATCTACGGCACCGCGAAGCCGTCCTCCGAGAAGCGGACCCTGACCTGGACCGGATCCGGCTGGACTCTCACCGACCTCGACGGCACGGTCGACGCCTTCGACGCCTCGGGTCTCTGGGAGTCGACGACCCCGCCCGAGGGCTCGGCCTACGCCACGGTGGGCCACTACACCTCCGGGGTCTTGACGAGCGTCACCTTCCCGGACGGGCGGAGCGAGGAGTACACCTACTACCCCTCGGGCGACCCCGCCGAGGGGAAGCTCGAGACGACCACCGAGTACGGGATCGACGGGACCACCCACCTCGCCCCCTGGACTTACACATGGGTCGGCGACGACCTCGTCGAGATAGACCGGCCTGACGACACGGCGCTCCTCTTCGCCTACGACCCGACGACCGAGTACCTCGCGAAGGTCACCCTGCGGGGCAAGGACGGCTCCTCTACCCGAGTCGTCCGCGCCTGGTCCTACGACACGGACGGCAAGATCGAGAAGGTCTGGAAGGGGGGCGACACGCCGGCGGCGGGCACCGAGGTCTGGTCCTTCACCTACGACAGCTCGACCCAGACGACGGTTCAGCCCCCGGTGGGCGATCCCATCACCTACACCTACGATCGGGAGCCCGCGAGCCAGAACGTCCGGATGAAGCAGATCAACGGCGACTGTCCAGTGTGCGACATGGGACCCAACTCCCAGCTCTCCTACGACGAGAGCTCGGACAACCCGCTTCTGCCCATCGAGATCCTCGACGGCCGCGGCACGGCGACCGACTTCGAGTACAACACCTCGGGGCTCACGACCTCCCGGACCGAGGCCGCGGGCGACATGGATCACCAGCGGCTGACCACCTGGGCGTACGACGGCCCCTACCCGGCCCTCGTGACCGAGGTGGACCAGCCCTCGGTCTCCGCCGTCACCTCGTTCCGGACGACGGCCTCGGGCTACGACAGCGCCGGCAACCCCACCAGCCGGACGATCTCCGGCGCCGAGTCCGGCTCCGCCTTCAGTTACCAAACGGTCATTACGTACAACGCCGCGGGCCAGCCGCTCTCGATCGACCCGCCGGGCTACACGACGACCGACCAGACGACCTTCACCTACGACCCCAGCCGCGGCACGGGCGACCTCGTCCTCCTCACCAGGACCGATCCCCTCGTCGGTACCACCACCTTCGGCTACGACGAGTACAACCGCCGCACCTCGGTGACCGACCCGAACGGCCTCGAGACCACCACGGCCTACGACGATCTCGACCGGGTGACCGCGGTCGTCCAGCTCGGCCCCGACTCCATGTCCTCGAGCGACGACCTGGCGACGGCCTACGAGTACACGAGCTTCGGCGACCTCCTCCGGACGACCCTGCCCGGCGGCAACGTCATCGAGTACGGCTATGAGCCGGACACCGGCCGCCTCATCTCCGTCGAGCGGAGGCCCGACGCCACGACCCACGGCGAGCGGGTCGTCTACACCCTCGACGCGGCCGGCAACCGGACGCGGGAGGAGCGCCAGCGGTGGGACGCGGACAGCTCGGCCTGGGTCACCCACTCGGCCACGGCCTACGACTACACCAACCGCTGCCAGGTCCACGCCGTACGGCAGGGCGCCGACTCGCCCGAAGAGGCGACGACTACGTTCGGCTACGACTGCAACGGCAACCTCGAGCAGATCTGGGAGCCGAACCTCGACCCCGAGACCGACCCGGCGACCACCAGCTACGCCTACGACCCCTTGAATCGGCTGACGAGCGTGACGCAGGCCTGGGAGCCTCCGGGCGGGAGCCCGGGAACGGCCGTCACCACGTATTCGTACGACGTCCAGGACCACCTAACCGGCGTCACCGACGCCGAGGGGAACCCGACCACCTACGTCTACTCGGATCGCGACCTCCTGACCCGGGAGGACTCCCTCGTCTCGGGCACGACCACCCACTCCTACAACGAGCACGGAGAAGAGGACCAGACGACCGACGCCCGGGGCGTCACCGTCGCCCGGACGATCGACGAGCTCGACCGGGTGACGAACGTCGACTACCCCGACGACACCCTGGACACGGACTACGCCTATGACGCGGCGCCGGGCTCCTGCGGAGGCACGAGCTCGCCCGTCGGCCGCCTGGCCTCGATCACCCGGGGCGGAGAGACCCTGGACTACTGCTACGACCACTTCGGCCGCACGGTGAAGGACGGCGAGCTCGGATACAGCTGGGACGCCAACGGCAACCGCACCGGGATCGTTTATCCTGGAGGCGTGAGCGCCGCCTACGGCTTCGACTACGCCGACCGCGAGACGAGCCTCTCGGTGACGACCCCCGCCGGGGGCGTCACGCCCACCGCCGTCGTCACGGCCGCCTCCTACCTGCCCTCGGGGCCGCTCTCGAGCTTGGGGCTGGGCAACGGTGCCGCCGAGACCCGGGCCTTCGACGGCCGCTACGTGCCTACCGGGATCACTCTCTCGGGCCTCACTACCGGCGTCCCCGGCCACACCTGGACCTACACGACCGACCCGGTGGGCAACGTCACCGAGATCGTCGAGACCGCGGAGTGCTCCGGCGGCGGCTCGGGCCTGGTCCTCGAGAACCACACCGCGACCGGCCAGGAGACCTATACCTCGTGCGCGGACCTCCAGGCGGGCAACGGCTTCGCCGTCGAGAGCCCGGGCCACGTGACCTTCCAGGCCCAAGGCAAGGTTGTCCTGTCGAGCGGCTTCTCCGTGGGCAACGGCGCCTCCTTCGCCGCCGGAGCGGGCTCCTTGCCCACCTACTCCGACCGCACCTTCGGCTACCAGGCGCCGCAGTACTCCCTCACCTCCGCCGACGGCCCGTGGGGGACCCTCGACTGGACCTACGACAAGATCGGCAACCGGCTCAGCGAAAGCCGCGACGGCGGCGCCACCGCCGACGGCTACGTCTACGCGACGAACGCCGCCTCCGGCGACACCCCGATCCTCGACCTCGTGAACCTCGCCGTCACCGGCACCCGCGACTACACCTGGGACGCCGCCGGCAACCTCGACTCCGTGGCCCCCGGCGGGAACTTCGTCGACTTCACCTTCGACGACGCGAGCCGTCTGGCCGCTGCCGATCACCCGGCCTCGGGAGCGAGCGCCGCCTTCCTCTACGACGGCCGAGGCTTCCTCCGGAGCGCCACCGAGACCGCCGGCGGCACGGCCTCCGTCACCCCGGTCTACGACTCCGCCGGCCTCCTCCATACCCTCCGCCGGAAGCCCAGCCCCACGGACCCGCTCGACACGACCTACGTCTTCTACCTCGCCGGCCGCCCTGTCGCCCAGCTCGAAATCGACGGCACCGGCGCTGAGACCTGGACGTACCTGACGACCGATCACCTCGGCACTCCTCTTGTGGCCACCGACCAGACCGGGGCGATCACCTGGGGCGGAGGGTTTCGGCCGTTTGGTACCGACTATCAGGCCGGCACCGGCAATGGCGCCTCCGAGAACCGGATCGACCTCCGACTGCCGGGGCAGTGGGTCAGTGATGTCTGGGCCGACGCCACCTCCGGGGCCGGGATCTACCAAAACGCCTGGCGGTGGCTCGAGACGCAGACTGCACGTTATACCCGGCCCGATCCCAAGCGACTCCGAAGCGGAGAGTCGAACCTCTATCTTTACGCTCGGAACAACCCGCTGCTCAGCACTGACCCTCTCGGGCTCTACACAGTCATCGGTCCAGGCGCTCACAGGATCCGGGAAGCTTTCGATCTCCTCCGCCCGCTCGTCCTCCCCGGGAACAAGCAGAGCGACCCATGCGATCCGTGCCAGAAGATTTTCCGGAAGCTCGGGCTCGACCCTCGAATGCTTGACGAAAATGGTGCCGCCCCCATCATCTACACCGCTGCAGCTCCTCTCGATCCATCCCAAGCCTACGGCACCTACAAGTGCTCCGACTGGATTTGGATCGACCGCCGGCTGACCGAGGGCTCCGACCCCAAGAAACTCCGCTGCCTTGCTGCCAAACTCGCTCATGAGCTCGCCCACTTCCTGGCGGGTCATTGCCTTACAGAAGGGCCGGAAGGGCAAGGCGCTGAGAAGGCTTGCTTCGGGCGTCTCGTCGAAGGGACAAGCGAATGCGGCTTCTAGTCCTCTTGGCGTGCGTCTTGCTGCCCACCCGGGCGGCTTGCACCGAAAACACCCAGAGCCTCCGGCTCGAGCTCATCCTCCCCTCGACAACCGTGCCCCTCGGCGAGCCCTTTACCATTCGAGCCGTACTGCTCAACGATTCAACCGCGCCAGTGCGGGTCGCCCCTGTCTTCTTCCTCTCGCACGACAACCTCGAGTTGCAGCTCACCGATGCCGAGGGCAACAATGTTGATGCGCCGAGCGGTGCGATCGAGGTCTGTGGCCGCGCAAACCGTGACTGGCTGATTCTTCTCGGCGCCCGCGAACTCATCGGCGCGGACTTCAAGATCTCTCCCACACTCCCCGAGAGCCTGAATTACATCTACGGGCTGCGGGCGGGTTGCTACACCTTCTCCGCCATCTTCCATCTCCATGCCTTCGCGGACTGCCTTAAGGCCCAAGCTCTACCTGCCCCAGCGCCGGTACACGGTACTGTAGTCTCCGAGCCACAAGTGCTTTGCTTCGGTCCTCCCCTGCCAGAGCGGGTCACGGAGTTCCGAAACAAGCTCAGCTCGGGTGAATTGGACCAAGTCATCGAAGGACTCCTTTATTTCTCCAACATCGCTGATCCACAGGCAAATGCTGAGATCCGATCGCTCCTCGGTCCAGCCGAAGGCTGGCAATCTCGCTTCGTAGACCAGTTCCACGCCCTGACAGCCCTGCGCCGTCAGCGAGACCGCGCCAATGCACCCTACTTTCGAGAGGCGCTGCACGGTCGCTTCTCCGCCCTCGCCGCCAGGGCTCTCGAGGAGGTCCAGGTTGCTCCCTCCACTCCAGCCACTCCGAACCGCCACCGTGACCGTGGCACGAAGCCCACCGCCAGCAGGAATTCATGCAGCAGCTACGACTACCATGCAGGTTTTCAGAGTGCTCTGGGACCTACCTGACGGCCGATCACCTGGAGGCGCCAGCCGTGGCTACCGACCAGAACGGGGCGACATCACCTGGGACGGAGGCTTCGAACCCTTCGGCACCGACTACCAGGCCGGCACCGGCAACGGAGCGAGCGACAATGGCATCTCCCTCCGCCTCCCCGGCCAGTGGGAAGACGGCACCTGGGCCGACGCGACCTCCGGAGCCGGGATCTACCAGAACACCTGGCGGTTCCTCGAAACGCAGACTCGACGTTATACCCGGCCCGATCCCTTGGGGCTTGACGGTGGCATCAACCCCTACCGCTACGCCTTTTCGAATCCCCTTCGCCTTTCCGATCCAACCGGCCGGCATGTGACATGGGTCGACCCTCAGCTTGACCACCTTTTCAACTGCGCTATCAAAGGCTCTTCCGAGTTCCGCCATCGTTATCTCGACTGGTTCATCAGGGATTCTCACGACTGGGAGATTCACGTTCACCCTCATCCGGTGGGTGACCCAGCGCCTCTCCCGGGCTACTGTTCTGGCTCAAGCTGCTGGGTTCGTCCCGGACCTTTCCACGCCGGTCAAGTTTTCATCATTCCTACCGGTGACTGCCTCACGGATACCAAGTCCCTGATGCACGAGCTCCTGGAGATCTTTGCGAATCGGGCGCTCGGCCTCTCGACAAGCGCTCTGGACGCCGTTGCAGTCAACGATCCCAACGATCCGTACCAGTCGCCGGCTCACCACTACGCGAAGGCGCACGACAGTGACCTCGCCAAGGAGATTTGCTGCCGGTGCCAACCATAATCGGTAGTAGCTCTGGTCTTTCTTGGGCCTGGCTACTAGAGTTCACGTACTTGTTACCGGCTTCGCTGGCGGCCATGGTGGTCGTCGTCTCTTGTGGACTAGCCATCACTCGCAAAGAGCCCTTCTCGGGCTCCGATTATCCGATCTTCGTCAGAGATCTAGCCGTCCTGCTGCCACCTGTCGTAGCCGCACAGACCTTCCTGGCCTCACTCGATAGATCTACCAGCCTAGACCCGTCGGGCCCCCAGGAGATTCTGCTGGCAAAAGCTTTCCTGGCCGCTGCAGTGACGGCCTACGTCTCTTGTCTCCTGCTCGCGTTCGCCTATCTTCTCGCCAGGCGGCTCGCCGCCTCCGCGGTGCTTGGAGCGACAAGAAGACGTTCGCTTCTGTCTCTCGGTGGGATCGTGTTAATCCCGACTGGCACCGCCGCCTTTCAGTTCGAGTGCTTCGGCGTCAAGCTCTTCCCTGGCGACGCCTTTGTCTCACGACAACTCGGCTACCCGACGACCCTATTGCGGGTGTCGATCTCGCTCTCGGACGTTCTCGTAGCGGCCCTTCTCCTCGGCTCCGCACTCGTAGCTTTCGCCCTTTGGGGCCTCGTCTCTCGCGGTTCTCGCCCGGCGCTAATCGCCCGTCCTACGACGTACGCTTTCGCGGCTATAGGGGCCCTAGCTGCTCTCGACGTTTACTCCTCCTTTTTCGCTCACTTCGACTCAGCCCACCCTACCCGTCTTGCTCCTGCTCTCGCGCTTCTATCGACTGTGATTCTAGTTACAGCTTATTATCTGCTCGTGGTTCGAGTACTGGTGCAGGCTCGCGCTCAGACAAAGTGAAGCCAACGGCCACGGGGCACAGATACGCCAGGTTTCAAGGTGACGTGACCGCCACCTACGGCCTCGACTACGCCGACCGGGAGGTAAGCCTCTCGGTCAACACCCCGGCAGGCGGGATGACGCCCCACTCCGTCGTCTCCGGCGCCGCCTACCTGCCCTCGGGACCGCTCTCGAGCCTGGTCTTCGGCAACGGTGCCACCGAGGACCGCGCCTTCGATCAACGCTACTCCCCCTCTGGCATCACCTTCTCCGGCCTCGCCGCCGGAGTGCCCGGCCACACCTGGACCTACACCGTCTCGATCCGGTGGGCAACGTGACCGAGATCTTGGAGACCCCGGAGTGCACCGAAGGCGGCTCGGGGCTGGTCCTCGAGAACCAGACCGTCACGACGGATGAGACCTTCACCTCCTGCGCCGATCTCCAGGCCGGCAACAACTTCGCCGTCGAGAGCCCGGGCCACGTGACCTTCCAGGCCCAGGGCAAGGTGATCCTCGCGAGCGGCTTCTCCGTGGGCAACGGCGCCTCCTTCGCCGCCGGAGCGGGCTCGCTTCCGACATACTCCGACCGGACCTTCGGCTACCAGCCGCCGCAGTACTTTCTGACTTCGGCCACCCTGGACCGCGTGGCCGGCTCTTGGGGGACCCTCGACTGGTCCTACGACAAGATCGGCAACCGGCTCAGCGAAAGCCGCGACGGCGGCGCCACCGCCGACGTCTACGTCTACGCGACAAACGCCGCCTCCGGCGACACCCCCGTCCTCGACCTCGTGAACCTCGCCGTCACAGGCACCCGCGATTACACCTGGGACGCCGCCGGCAACCTCGATTCCGTGGCCCCCGGCGGGAACCTCGTCGACTTCACCTTCGACGACGCCAGTCGTCTGGCCGCTGCCGATCACCCGGCCTCGGGAGCGAGCGCCGCCTTCCTCTACGACGGCCGAGGCTTTCTCCGAAGCGCCGTCGAGACCTCGGGAGGCACCTCCTCGGTCGCTCCCCTCTACGACTCCGCCGGCCTCCTCCACGCCCTACGCCGCCAGCCAACCTCCACCGATCCCGTGGATACCACCTACGTCCTCTACCTCGCCGGCCGCCCCGTCGCCCAGCTCGAAATCGACGGCACCGGCGCTGAGACCTGGACGTACCTGACGACCGACCACCTCGGCACCCCCCTCGTGGCCACCGACCAGACCGGGGCGATCACCTGGGAAGGAGGCTTCGAACCCTTCGGGACCGACTACCAAGCCGGGATCACCGGGGTAGGCGCTTCGGAGAACGGTATCTACCTGAGGCTCCCCGGCCAGTGGGTCGACGACACCTGGGCCGACGCCACCTCTGGGGCGGGCGTGTACTACAACGTGAACCGCTGGCTAGAAACGCAGACGGCTCGCTATACCAAGACAGATCCCCTGGGTGCAGATGGACGCGGCTCGTACTACTACCTCTATGCCTTCGCGAACCCACTTGTCAAAGCCGACCCCCTCGGACTCAAGGTCGTCAGCATTGCTCCGGACCTCAAGCCCTATGTACATTGCGCGCTGAAGTACGGGCCTCCCGAATTCCGCGAGGCCTACCACCACTTCGACGACCCTTGGTGGACTGGGTGGAAGATACGCTTTCAGCGGCCGGAGAGGCTGCACGCGATGGAGATCCCTCCAAAGGTGCCTCGGGGCCACCGCAGCGAATCACTCCCGCCTGGCCTCATTCCACGCCTCTTCCCCGGCGAGTTCGTCATCGAGCCTCCAAATCCAGGCAGCGATGCTTGCCGACAAGTAGTTCGAGCGCTGCTGCATGAAATGCTTGAGCGCTATTACTCCGAAACTCACCGATCTGCTCATCTCACCGGCCTCGAGATCGGGGCGCCTCACGAGTTTGCACTCCAGCATGACGACCCGAGCCATGTCTGTGACAACTGTTGCCCTCTCCCCTAGGACAAGAAGCGCTATGCGGAGTTCGGGAGCGCCGGCGGCCCTAGTCCTGGTTTCGATCGCCTTCTCCCTTGTGGCATGCCGATGCCCTATGGATTTCACTACGAGGAAACCCGGTGTTCCACTGCTCGGACACTTCCTGAGCTTCTCCTCCCTTGAGGAGGTCCGCAGGGGACAGCTTTCCGGGGCACATCTAGTGCTGGTTGAAGAAACCACCTGCAGAAAGGCTGACCCCAACCCATGTTTCCAAATCGTTGTCTGGGAGACGGCATTCAACCACCTTGGAGTGGCAGGCCAGCTCTGGCTCACCTTCTTCAACGACCGCCTCTACGCGACGACCTTCTTCCCAGCAGACCCCGACAGGTATCTTCAGCAGCTCGCGCAATCCGGTTTGCGGCTTCCTCGGTCTTCGGAACCACTCGAACTGTCTCGCGACAGCCTCGCGTGGTCGGACACCACTGACGACCACCGACACTACGTCGCTTGGATTGACCGTAGGCTCCTGGCCGAGAACGCCAAATGGATCAAGTGTTACGGCAAACCCGGAGATCGAGGGAGTACCCGCCCCCAGCCCCCTGTAGCCAACTCTCAGCGTCTTCACACGAGCCGAAGGGTAGCTTCGAACCCTTCGGTACCGACTTCCAGGCCGGCACCGGCAACGGCGCCAGCGACTACGGCATCCACTTGCGCCTCCCCGGCCAGTGGGTCGACGACACCTGGAGCGACTCCACATCGGGAGCCGAGATCTACCAGAACACCTGGCGCTTCCTCGAAACGCAGACAGGCCGCTTTACAAGGCCGGACCCGTTCGGTCCGCGTGGAGGAGACCTGAACCCCTACGTTTATGCGAGGGCCAACCCGTTGTCTTATATAGACCCATTGGGCCTCCAGCTTGTGGTTCCTCCACCTGACCCCTACGTACCGTACCCCCCAGATCCTGTGCCAGCGGGATGCAGCCCAGGACCGTGGCGTTTCATCGCTTACGAGTACAGGGAGATGGGCCTTCGTGAGATTTGGGGTCTGGTGCGGAGTACACCTATCAAACTCCCTCGACTTGGGAGGGGAACCGGTAGTGGCGGAACCCTTGGGTGCACTTGCTTCTACGCTTTGCGTAGGGTCCTAAGAGTGACGACGCAGTACTCAAAATGGCAGCAAACCGTCAGGTGCCCACCATGCGAGCAGTTCGATCGGACCCGCTATCGTGCCGACCAAGATCTGCCGACGCCAATTCCCTTTATCACCTCCCCTGGACTGACCCGGACCACCTACGCACCACTCTGCAGCCTCTGTGCTGCGGAGCTTAGGAATTAAGACTGACTATGCCCTCTCGAACTGCGCTGCTATCGTCTGCGGGCATCTTTTTGGCCCTAGTCTTCGGCGTGTTCTTACTCAGCATGGGCCAAGGGCAGACGAGATCTTCAGCGGTGCCTGATCAGGCAGCCAACCCACAGCAAGCACCTGCTGTCGACCAGAAGCTCGCTGGAGCCACCACCAGCCCCGGCCGAATTTCGGCGGCTGTGGCCGTCCCCTATTGCCGAGGCCATTCCTCTTCTCGCGTCTTTGAGGACTCAGCAGGTTGAGATGCAAGCGAGAGATCAAGTCTCCGACACCTACCAGAAGGCAGGTTTCCTTGCTGCGGCGCGCTTCTACAGGAATACGACGAAGCTGGCTATTGGCGGGCCCGTAAATGCGTCTCCCGTTGAATCGCCCATTGCCTGGGAAGCCACAGAGTACGACCTCTCCGATGAATCAACTCGGGCGGCCAAAGAGGTCAATGCGCTCCTACAGGACTGGCAGGTAGATCAGGCGATCGCACGAATAGAAGATGAGCTAGAGCGAAAGCCTTCTCTCCAGATGGTTGTAGAGTGGAGCGATGCTGCCTTGATGAAAATCCTTGCGGACAAGGGAGAGGTCAGCGACGAGGCCAAAGAGGCGGCTGTCAGGATCTTCATCACATCCCTAGACGAGAAGGTCAACAAGCCCTTCTCCGTCGGTCGCGCTGGCGGCTACAAGAAACTCTCCGATGTCTTCAGCGCCCTTGACGATCCGTACTCTTCCTTGACTGCGGCGGTCATGGCACTCATCGTCGACCAGCGTGCTTCAGAATGGGACTCTCTGGGACCGGTCACGAAGAGACAGGTCTGCGACAGGACGCGGACTCTTGCTCGAAGCCTCCATCTCCGGGAAAATTTCTGGCCGACGGGGTTGGACTACTCGCGAGTTTGCGGGAAGCTCTGAGTAAGGCCGAGAGCTGCGTAGCCGGAGGCACTGGACACGGCAGCGGCTTCGAACCCTTCGGCAACGACTACCAGGCCGGGATGGGATCTGGCGCCAGTGAGAACGGCATCCCGCTTCGCCTCCCTGGCCAGTGGGTCGACGACACCTGGTCTGATGCCACCTCCGGGGCGGGGGTCTCCTTCAACGTGAACAGGTGGTACGCACAAACCATCGGTCGCTACACGAGACTTGACCCTCTCGGGCTTCGCTATCACGGCGCGAACCCCTATGCGTATGGACGCGGAGACCCACTGCGCTTCGTTGATCGGTTCGGGCTCGTCGCCTGGAGCTGCAACGTCGGCCAGATTGCAGGAGCCGACTACCTGGCGGGTGCAGGCTTCTTTGTCGATTGCGATACGGGCTGTGTAAATGGCAAGAGGATCGTCGCCTCCTACGGCATCCTGAGCGGCGGACTTGGTGAGGGAGCCGCACTCCCGTTCGAGCTCGGCTACTGGGACCTGGAAGACTGTACGGCAACAGCCGACGCACACAACCTTGAAGGGCCCTTCACCTACCGTGGTTGCTCAATCAGAATCCTGGCTGGTGTCTCATACTCGGAAGTTCGCCAGGGGAAAGGGGCAGGGACGCCGTCGTTCGCCCCCGCGTTCGGCTTCGAGCTTGGCTGCTCCGCCGTTACCGGTGGATCGAAGCTCCTCCACACTCAGGAAGGCTGCTGCACCCAAGGCAACCCACCGATCATCCGAGCAAGGTGAGGAGCAATGTCTAGGTTCCTCAGGGTCTTTCCTCGCGTTGCGCTTGTTCTATCGATTCTGGCAGTCCTGCTTAGGCGGTGTCAATAAACAAGCTTGACATTCAGACGTTCCTGGTTTAGATTGAATGGGAGATGGGTGATCTCGGTGCGCTCCAGGAGAAAATCGCTCTTCTTTGGCCTCATCTGGATGAGCGAGCGCGGCGACTTTTCGCAGCGAGCGAGGCTCGTCAGCTCGGCCACGGCGGCGTGTCGGCCGTCAGCAGGGCGTGTGGTTTGTCTCGAGTGACGATTACGAAGGGGCTTCACGAGCTGGGTAGCCCCCCTCTGGCAGCGGGCCGGGTTCGACGCCCAGGCGGCGGGCGGCCGGCACTTGAAGTCCGCGATCCCGATCTGCCGAGATGGCTGGAGACGCTTGTCGAGCCGCTGACGAGCGGCGACCCAGAGTCGCCGCTGCGCTGGACGAGCAAGAGCACCCGCGCTCTGGCCGCAGAGCTGGTAGCCCAGCACCACCCGGTGAGCCATGAGAAAGTGGCCCAGTTGCTGCGGCAGATGGGCTACAGCCTTCAGGGGAACCGAAAGGCCGAGGGCGGGAGCGGTCATCCAGACCGCGACGCTCAGTTCCGGTACATCAACGAACAGGTGAGCAAGGCGCTGGCCGCGGGGCGCCCTGTCATCTCGGTCGACACGAAGAAGAAAGAGATCCTCGGCAACTACCTGAACGAAGGGAAGCAGTGGCGCAAGGCGAAATCCCCTCAGCGCGTCAACGTCCACGATTTCCCTGATCCATCGGTCCCGCGTGCCTATCCGTACGGCGTCTACGACTTGGGTCGCAACACTGGCTTCGTGAACGTAGGCACCGATCATGACACCGGTGCCTTCGCGGTGGCCTCGATTCGAGGATGGTGGCGCGCGGAGGGGCGGCGGCTGTATCCGATCGCCAAGACTCTCTTGATCACGGCGGATGGTGGCGGCAGCAACGGATACCGCCTTCGCCAGTGGAAAATAGAGCTCCAAGGGTTCGCGGACTGGGCCCGCCTCTCCATCAGGGTGTGCCACTTCCCTCCAGGGACCAGCAAGTGGAACAAGGTCGAGCATCGCCTGTTCTCCTTCATCTCCTCCAACTGGCGTGGAGAGCCACTTCGCGACTACGAAACCATCGTGCGCCTGATCGCCAGGACAACCACTGCCAAGGGGCTCAAGGTGACCTGCCGGTTGGACAGGCGCTCCTATCCCGTCGGCCGCAAGGTATCGGATCAGGAGATCGCCACGCTAAACCTCACCCGTCACTCCTTTCACGGCGAATGGAACTACGTCATCCGACCGCACAAGATGTAAACCTTGTTTATTGACACCGCCTTACGACCGGTCCTCTGGTGCTTGTCGCTGTAGTGAGTCGAGGTGACGTCCACACCGTGCTCGTTCCGGGTCAGAGCGCGCTCTCCAAGGCGATCGTGCTTCACCCCCTCAGCTTTGTGCTCTTCTGGTGGAGCTTCTCGGTGGCCGCCGTAGCTGGCTCGCTCGGTCTGCTTCGCCGCAAGATGTGGGGTCTGCGCGCATGGGTGGTGCTTCTAGCCCTTGTGATTCTTTGGAGCATTGTCGTCATAGCCTCGGAGGGCATGAATCTGGCCGCAGTCGGTCTTGAGCCGAGCCCTGGGTACCTCCCCAGCTTTCCTGTCGCAGCGGCACTGGCCGCGATTTCTCTCGGCTGCATCCTCGGCGCTGTAGCTTTTTTCCTGCTTTTCAAGCTTCTATCATCACGTCAGGAACTTGGCCGGGGCTCCGCCGAAGCTTGACCCCTTCTGTGGCTGCGCCCCTGAACTCCTCAGGACTTCGCCGCGGCGGTAGAGAGGCGAGCAGGAGAAGGCGCCTTCTCGGACAAGGCCGGGATGTGCGGCGCGTGCCGGCGGGTGGGGTGCGTGCCGGCACGCGACCTGCCCCCCAGCCTGGCTGGCCCGGACCCCGACCAGAGGGAGGGGGCGCCGCTCCCGCCGCCGCTTGGGGCGGTGCCTCGGCGAAGGCTGGACGCTGAAACCGCGAAGCGCCACGCCCCGGGCCGGCGCCGCGGTGGCCACCGCTGGCTCCACGAGGCACAGGCCCAGTCCGGCCCGGGAGGAGGGGGACGCCCAAATCGACCGGCACAGTGGCCGCGTAGGCCTCGGCCAGCGCAATGAAGGTCTGGACCGGTGGCGGGCCGCTACTCCGGCGCCGGCGTCGTCCCCACGCTCCTCGTGAACGTGTAGAGCGTCTCCGAGATGTCGCCGCGGGCGAGCGGCACCTCGATCAGCGCCGGGCCGTCGTGGGCGGCCGCGCGCTCGAGCGCCGCCCGGAGCTCGGCCGCGGTCGGCGTGCGCTCGGTCTGGATGCCCCAGGGCGCCACCGCCTCGGCGAAGCAGCCCGCCGGCAGCGCGTTGTAGGCCGCCGGCAGGAAGGCCTGGAGCATCTCCCAGGACTGGTTGTTCATCACCACGACGATCGGCGAGAGCCCCCATCGCCGGGCGTGGAGCAGCTCCCAGCCGGTCATCTCGAAGCCGCCGTCCCCCACCAGGACGAGCGGCCGGCGGCCGGTCGCCGCCTCGAAGCCCATCGCCGCCGGCACCCCGAAGCCCATGGTCGCGTAGTAGGCCGACGCCACCACCGACTGGGTGTCGATCTGGTGGCTGCAGAACAGGCAGTCGCCGGTGTCGGTGACCAGCGGCATCTGGCCGTGCCGGGAGAAGAACCGGTTGATCTCGGCGATCATCGAGGCCACCCGGATCGGCCCCTGGGAGGGCTCGTCGTCGGCGCGCATGAACGGCGGCCGGCCCTCGCGGGCGCGGAAGCTCGCCCCGCGCCCCTCGGCCGAGCGCTCGACGGCGGCTTCGACCAGGTCCTCGAGCGGCACGTCCGGGTAGTGGTGGTAACCCGAGTGGACCTCGCGCGAGACGGCGAGCACCACGTGGCGCGGATCGAGCGCCCGCAGGCGCACGCCCATGTTGGTGTCCGAGAACAGAGCGCCCAGCATGACCAGGCAATCCGACTCCTCCACCAGCTCGCGCACTCCCGGCGGCGAGGCCGGCCCGAGGTAGGTGCCGGCGTACTGCGGGTGGTCGTCCGGAAACGTGCCGCGGCCCATGAAGGTCGACACGACCGGCAGCCCGAGGGCCTCGGCCAGGGCCACCGCGCGGCGCGCGAGGCGGAAGCGGTGGACCTCGACCCCGACCACCAGCACCGGGTGGCGCGCCGCGCGGACCTTGCGCACGATCTCGGCCGCCGCCTCGGCCACGGCGCCGGGCTCCGTCGGCACCTCGAAGCCCGCGGCCTGGCCGACCCGGATCCGGGTGTCGACCATGTCCCGCGGGACCTCCAGATAGACCGGCAGCGAGTAGAGGCGGCACTGGTCGATCGCGTAGCGCACCTGGTCGGCCGCGGTCTCCGGGTCGTCGAGCACCGCCTGGTAGTGCGTGACCTCGCGGTAGACCTTGAGCTGCGAGCGGAAGCTCTTGACCTGGTGGTGGACCAGGATGCCCCCCTCGCGCTCCTCCCGGCCCGGCCCGCCGGTGAGCACCAGGACCGGCGTCTTCTCGGCGTAGGCGGCGGCCACCGGGTTGACCATGTTGAGGGCGCCGGCGCCGTAGGTGGCGCAGGCGACCGCGATCCCCTCCCGGCCGCGGGCGGCGCCGTTGGCGGCGAACCCCACGCCCGGCTCGTGGCTCATGGTGAGCAGGTCGATCCCGGGGTAGGACTCGATCACCTGGCAGAGCCGGATGATGAAGTCGCCCGGGATGGCGAAGATGTGCTCGACCCCCGCCTCGGCGAGCTGGTCGAGGAGGAAGCGGGCGAGGGTCGGGCTGCGGAAAGGGCGCCGGACCTTGCGCTTCGAGCCGGTCGTCTTGGTGCCCGGGGTGGTCATGGCGAAGAGCAGTTTACCGCCGCGCCAAGGGCACCCAGTCAAATCTCCTTCCAGAGGAAGCGCGCCTTGCCCATCCGGCGCAAAATCAGGCGCACCCGGTACGCATAGCCGCGCCGAGTGCTCCCCGGGTGCCAGCGCTCCGGGTTCGGGAGGGCCGCGGCGAGGGCGGCGGCCTGGGACTCCGAGAGCCCCGCGGCCGAGGTCCCGAAGTAGTGACGGGCGGCGGCCTCGGCGCCGAAGACGCCCGGGCCGAGCTCGGCGACGTTCAGGTAGATCTCGAGGATCCGCCGCTTCGCGAGGTGGCGCTCGAGCTGGACGGTGAGGAGGGCCTCTTTCACCTTGCGCAGCGGGCTGTAAGACGGCGTCAGCCAGAGGTTCTTCGCCACCTGCTGGCTGATCGTCGAGGCGCCGCGCGGGAGCCGCCGCTCCTTCCAGGCCTCGGCGAGCGCCTTCTTCTGCTCGCCGGTGTCGAAGCCGTCGTGCGAGAAGAAGTTGATGTCCTCGCCCACCAGCGCCGCCCGCTTGAGACTCGAGGAGATCCTGGAGTACGGCACCCACCGCCAGGCGACCTCCCGGCCGTGCCGCCGCTCCCAGCGCCGCATGAAGGCGGTCTTGCCCGGCGTCTCCCGGGCGAGCGCCGCGACGTCGGGCCAGGTCACCGCCTCCCAGCCCAGCCAGGCCAGCCCCAGGCCGAGAACGACGAGCGCGGCCCTGAGGCACCCCCGGCGGCGGGAGGCGGCGACGGGCTCCGCGACCGCCGCGGGAGCCGCGAGCGCCGCGGACCGCGGCGGGGTCTCCTCTTCGGCGGGAGCGCTCTCGGGCTCCGCCGGGGGGAGCTGGGGCTGGGCTTCCTCAGGGGTCATGGCGGGAGCGGCGATTCTACGAGACTCGGGACCCAGGAGCGGCCGGCGGCGCGGGCGAGACGGCCTCCGGGATTCGCCGCTGGGGAACGCCGCCCGGAACTCGGTAGAATCTCACCCCGTCCGGGGAGGCCACTCATGAGGATCTACGCGTTCGAAGGCATCACCTACGCCGGCGTGTCCGGCGACGCGGGGCGGCTCGCCGCCCCGCCCTACGACCAGATCGGCGACGAGGCGGCCGCGGAGATGCACGCCCGCGACCCCCACCACTTCACCTGGCTGTCGAAGCCCGTCCCCGGCGGGACCGGCGACCGCTACCGGGAGGCCGCCCGGCTGCACTCGGCGTGGCTCGAAGAAGGAGTTCTCGCCCGCGAGGCGGGGCCCGCGCTCTACCCTTACGCCATCGACCTGCCGGACGGCGGCCGGCGCCTCGGGCTGACCGCGGTGGTGGGCCTCGAGCGGCCGGAGACGGGGGTGATCCGCCCCCACGAGGAGACCCTGGCGAAGCCGCTGGCCGACCGCCTGGCCCTGCTGCGGGCGATGGCGGTGGACCTGGAGCCGGTCCTCCTCCTGTCCGAAGACGACGGCGCGCTCGACCGGCTGCTGGCCGAGGACCTCGCCGGTGCGGAGCCGGTGGCGAGCCACACCGACGCCGCCGGCGACCGCCACCGCCTCTACCGGCTGAGCGACCGCGAGCGGATCGAACGCTACCGCGCCTGCCTGGCCGCGGGGCCCGCCGCCATCGCCGACGGTCACCACCGCTACAAGGTCGCCCTGCGCTACGCCGAGGAAGAGGGCCTCCTGGACGGCGCGGCCGGGGGCGGGCCGCCCCCCGCCGCCGCCACCAAGCTCGCGGTGATCACCAGTCTCGCCTCCCCGGCGCTCGAGATTCAGCCGATCCATCGCGCCTTCGCGGAGGATCCGGGCGTCGAGCGGGCAGCCGCCCTGGCCGCGGCGCGCGAGCCGGCGACGGCGGCCGGCGGGCGGGAGCTCGCGGCCCGGGTCGCCGCCGCCCGGCAACCCGCGATCGGCGTCCGGCTCGCGGGCCGGGAGCCGGAGGTCTGGCGCCTCGACCCGGCCGCCCCCGCCGCCTCGGCCCTCTCGCCCGGCGCGCGTCGCCTGCCGGTCGCCCTGCTCCACCGGGTCCTCTTCCCCGGCCTCGCCGCCGGAGACGAGTCGGCGAGCGGCGGCGCCGTCCGCTACCCCTCGGACCCGGAGGTCCTCTGGCGGATGGTCGAAACCGGCGAGGCGGCGGTCGGCATCTGGCTCCCGCCGATGGATCCGGCGGACTTCGCGGCCGCCATCGCCGGCGGCGAGATGCTGCCGCCCAAGTCCACCCGCTTCCTGCCCAAGGTGGTCTCGGGCCTGGTCTGGGCCGACCACCGAGGCCGCCTCGGGTAGCCCGTCCGTGGCCCCGCCTCCGGAGGGCACCACGCTTCCCGCGGTCGACCTCGACCCGGAGGCCGAGATCACGCCCTTCGCCCTGCTCGGTCGCCTGCGCGACGGCGAGCCGGTCCTGCTGGTCGACGTCCGAGCCGACCCCGGGGCGCTCGGCTTCCGCGGCGCGACGCGCCGGACCGAGCCGGGCTGGACGCCGCCCGCCGGCCGGCCGACGGTCCTCTTCGACGACGACGGCACGACCGCCCGCCCTCTCGCCCGGCGGCTCCGCGCCGACGGCCACGACGCGGTCGCCCTCTTCGGCGGCCTCCGTCTCTACGACTTCTCCCTCGATCCGCAGGTGGTGGGCGCCGAGCGTTATCTCGAGGGCCGCTTGCCGAGCCCCGCCCGTTCGGACGGTGGCTTCGAGACTTCCCGAGAGTAGACTCGCGCGCGAGACCGCGGAGTGGTGTCGTGGCACGATCGACGAATCTCCAGGGAGGCACGATGACGACCGCCCTATCGACCCCCAAGGCTCCCCCCACCGAGGACCTCAACTCCTTCCGCATCGCCCAGAGCCAGTTCGACCGTGCCGTGCGTTACCTGCCCGAGCTCGACCCGGGCGTGATCGAGTTCCTCCGCCGGCCGATGCGCTCGATCACCGTCGACTTCCCGATCCAGAGGGACGACGGCTCGGTCACCATGTTCCAGGGCTACCGGGTGCTCTACAACAACGTCCGCGGGCCGGGCAAGGGCGGCGTGCGCTTCCATCCCGAGGTGAGCCTCGACGAGGTGCGCGCGCTGGCCTCCTGGATGACCTGGAAGTGCGCCGTCGTCGACGTACCCTTCGGCGGCGCCAAGGGGGGCGTGATCTGCAACCCCAAGGAGCTCTCGGCGAACGAGATGCGGCGCATCGCCCGGCGATTCATCACCGCGCTGGGCGACAACATCGGCCCGTTCACCGACGTGCCGGCGCCCGACGTCAACACCAACTCCGGGACCATGGCCTGGTTCTACGACACCTTCGAGATGATGCATCCGGGCAAGAACAACCTGCCGGTGGTCACGGGCAAGCCGGTGGACATGGGCGGCTCGCTCGGCCGCCACGAGGCGACCGCCCGGGGCTGCCTGTTCGCCACCACCCGGGCGCTCGAGCGCGGCGTCCTGCCGGGCCTCGACTCGGTCTCCGGAGCCACGGTCGCGATCCAGGGGTTCGGCAACGCCGGCTCGATCGCCGCCCAGCTCTTCACCGAGGCCGGGGCGCGGGTGATCGCGGTCAGCGACTCGCGGGGCGGGATCGTTGCCGACGGAGGCCTCGATCCGGAGGCGGTCCTCGAGCACAAGCGCCGCACCGGCTCGGTGGTCGGCCTGCGGGGCAGCCGCACGGTGAGCAACGACGAGGTGCTGGCGACGGCCTGCGACGTCCTGATCCCGGCCGCTTTCGAGAACCAGATCCGGGCCGACAACGCCGAGCGGATCCGCGCCCGGTTCATCGCCGAAGCCGCCAACGGGCCGACCACCCCGGCGGCCGACCGGATCCTCTTCGCGCGCGGCATCCCGATCCTCCCGGACGTCCTCGCGAGCGCCGGCGGGGTGACGGTGAGCTACTTCGAGTGGGTGCAGAACAACGAGTACGAGCAGTGGGACGAGGACGAGGTCAACGCCAAGCTCGGCCGGCGGATGGCGCGGGCGACGGACGCGGTGGTCGACAAGAAGCGGGAGGTCGACGCCTCCCTCGGCAAGTCGAAGCAGGCCGACGGCGAAACGATCGACCTCAGGACCGCGGCCCTCATGGTCGCCATCGGCCGGGTGGCCCACGTGGCCGACGCCCGGGGGATCTGGCCGTAGACGACGCGGCCCCAGGACCCGGTCCCGGAGCCGGCCCGGCCCGCGGGTCCCCCGGCCGGCGGGCGGCCGCCCTGGTGGCGCTCCTGCTCCTCCTGACCGGTCTCGCGGCGCACCTCTTCTTTCGCCGGCTCGGCGCCGCCGACCTGCGCGGCGACGAGGCGATCCACGCGGTCGTCGCCCGCGAGGCGGCCGGCCGCGATCCGGCCTCGGCCCCCTGGTGGGCCCTGACCTACGACGGCAACCCGTACACCTCGAAGCCGCCGGCGAAGCTCCTCGCCGAGGCCTGGATCTTCCGCCGCTTCGGAGCCAGCGAGCTCCACGCCCGGGTGCTCGACGCGGCCTTCGGGGTCGCGACCGTCGCGCTGGCCCTCCTCTTCGGTGCCCGGGTCTGGAACCTTCGCGTCGGCGCGGCGGCCGCACTGCTCCTGGTGGGCGCCCCGCACTACGTCCTCGACCACGGCGTGCGCTCCGGGGTGCAGGACAGCGCCCTGGTCTTCCTGATCGCCGCCTGGCTCGTCTTGTACTTCGAAGCCCGGGAGAGCGAGGCGCGGCGCGGCCCGCTCCTCGCGGGCGCCGCCGTCGCGGCGGCCCTCGCCTGGCTGGTCAAGGGGCCGGCCGCCGCCCCGGCCTTCGTGTTGCTCGTCGCCTACGAGCTGGCGCGCCGGCACCTGGCCGGCGACGGCGGCCGGCACGCGCGCGCGCCGCTCCTCGTCTCCCTCGCCGGACCCGTCGCCTATCTCGCCTGGTTCCTGGCGGTGCTTCGCCGCGTCGGCGGGAGCGCCGCGCGGACCCTCTTCGACGACGTCGTGGTGCGGGCGACGGAGGGGCTCGACCCCTCGCACCTCCACGGCCCGTCGTACTACCTGCGGACCCTGGGGACGGACTTCGGGCTCTGGTGGCTCGCCGCGCTTCCCGCCCTCGCGCTGCTCGCCTGGGCGTGGGTTCGGGGGCGGCGGGCGCGCGGCGCGGATCTCGACCTGCGCGGCCTCGCGTTCGTGGCTCTCTGGGGCGCCGGCTGGGTGGCGATCTTCACGCTCTCGAGCTCGAAGCGCGCCTGGTACCTCTACCCGGCCTACCCCGCGTTCGCGCTGCTTCTCGGTCGCGGGCTGGACGAGGTCGTGCGGCGCTCGCTCGGGCTCTTGCGGGTCGGGCGGGTGCCGTTGGCGGCGCTCGTCGTGGCCGTCGCCATGGCGGCCGGACTGGCCGTTCGCGCGCAGCACATGGACGAGCAGCTCGCCGCCCAGCGTCCGCCGCAGGTTCCGGCGCGCCGGCTGGCGCGAGCCTTCGCGCAGCTGCCGCACCCGTGGGTTCTCCGCCGGCCGAAGGCCGGGCTGGCCGCCTGGGACCTCTACTACCTGGGACCGTTCCTCGGCGAGCGCCGCTACCGGATCCCGAAGGCCTTCCGCGACCCGGCGGCCGGAACTTGCCGGTTCCTGGTCCAGGACACGCCCTGGCCGCCGGGCAGCGTCGAGGCGAAACCTCGGCCGCCGGCGATCGCCCTGGGCTTTGCCCAGGGCGACGACGCCTGGATCCTGGACCTCGACCACTGCCTGCCGCCCTGGGTCTGAGCCGGGCGGGCCGGGCGCTCTCGCCAAGCGGGTTCAGGCGTCGCGCACCGCGACCGGGCGCCGCGCCAGGCGGCCGTGGGGGTCGAGGCGGGCGTAGAGGGACGGCAGCACCCAGAGCACCAGCGGGCCGGAGAGGACGAACCCGCCGATCACCGCGATCGCGAGCGGCTGGAGGAGCTGCGACCCCTCGCCCAGGGCGAGGGCGAGCGGCGCCAGGGCGCAGGCGGTGGCGAGGATGGTCATCGCCACCGGCCGCAGGCGCCGGCGGGCGGCGACCGCCCAGGCGTCGCGCACCGCGAGCCCGCGCTCGAGCTCCAGGCGCCCCTCGTGGATCACGAAGATGGCGTTCTCGCCGACGATCCCGACCATCATGATGGCGCCGACGAAGCTCGAGATGTTGAGCGTCTGGCCGGTGAGCACCAGGGCGCCGAAGACCCCGGGGAGCACCGCGAGGGCGATGATCGCGGTGAGCAGCGGGGCGCGCCAGTCGCCGAACTCGAAGAGCAGGATCACCGCCACCAGCACCAGGCCGGCGAAGAGCACGCCGAGCAGGGCCTTGAACGACGACTGCTGCTGGGCGTAGAGGCCGCCGTAGACGATCGAAACCCCCGCGGGCAGGGAGAGCTGCCGCCCGAGCCGCTGCTGGATGCTCGAGACCGCGCTCCCGAGGCTCCGGCCGGTCAGACGCGCGGTGACGCCGAGGTAGGTGCGGAGATCCTCGCGGTCGATCTCGGCCTCCGGCGGCCCGGTGGCGATCGTGGCGAGGTCCGAGAGGCGGGTCATGGTGCCGTCGGGGCCCAGGATCGGCAGCAGGCCGAGGGCGCCCGGGTGCTCGGTCAGGACGCGCACGTCGTAGACCCGCTCGCCGAAGCGCAGGTCGGTCGCCACCGTGCCGAGCAGCCCGGCCTCCACCTGCACCTGGAGGTCCTCGGTCGTCAGGTCGTGGCGGGCGAGCTCGAGCGGGCGCACCCGGAGATCGAGGGCGGGGCCCGCGATGATGATGCCGTCGAAGACGTCCTCGACGCCCTGGACCTTGGCGACCAGGTCGGCGACTTTCCGCGCCGTCTCCTGGAGCTGCGCCTGGTCCTCGCCGAAGAGCTTGATCTCGATCGGCTGCGGCACGCCCCCGGTAAGGTCGCCGATCTGGTCCTCCAGGAGCTGGCCGAAGTCGGTCTCGATCGCCGGCTCGACCGCCGCGATCCTGGTGCGCAGGGCGTCGATCACCTCGTCGACGGGCCGGCGCTCGCCGCGAGGTTTGAGCTTGATGGTGTAGTCGCCGCTGTTGGGCTCGGTGACGAAGAAGCCGAGCTCGGTGCCGGTGCGCCGGGAGTAGCCCGCGACGTCGGGCAGCGACTGGATCACCTCCTCGGCGTGGCCGAGCATCAGGTCGGTCTCGGAGAGCGAGGTGCCGGCGGGCGTGCGGTAGTCGAGGATGATCGAGCCCTCGTCCATCGCCGGCAGGAAATCGGTGTCGATCGTCCGGTAGAGGAGGTAGGCCCCGCCCCCGAGCACGACGACCACCAGCGCCGCGAGCGGCCACCACCCCACCAGCTTGCGGGTCCAGCGGCCCGGCGCTGCCGGGCGGCCTCCTCCTCGCCTCGCGTCTCCTCGTCCGCCTCGTCCGCTCCTCGCCCCGGCTCGCCGCCGTCGTCTCGTCGCGGCCCGGTCCCGCTTGTCTCGAGCTTCGCCATCGCTGCCGGCAGCGCGAAGGCGGCGATGGCCCAGGAGGCGACGAGCGCCAGGACCATGGTCAGGGCGAGCGGCTTGAAGAAGGCGCCGGCGACCCCGGGGAGCAGCGCGAACGGGAGGAAGACGACGATCGTCGAGAGGCTCGAGCCGACCAGGGCGGGCAGCAGCTCGCGGGTGCCGGTCAGCGCCGGCCGGCGCGACAGGCCCGGTCTCCTCGTGGCGGTGGATGTTCTCGACCATGACGATGGCGTCGTCGGCCACCAGCCCGAGCGCCGCGGCGATGCCGCCCAGGGTCATCAGGTTGACGCTCTGGCCCGAGACACCCAGGCCGAGGAGGACGAGGGCGACGGTCGCGGGGATGGCGAGCGCGGCGACCAGCGTGAGCTTCCAGCGGCGCAGGAAGAGGAGCAGGACGAGGGCGGCCAGGCCGACCCCGATCAGGATCGCGTCGCGCACGCCGTGGACCGAGTCGCGGATGAACTTCGCCTGGTCGTAGAAGTTGCCCCAGTGGACGCCGGCCGGGATCAGCTCCGGATGGCTCCGGAGGAGCTTGGAGATCCCCGCCTCGATCGCCACGGTGTTGGCCGAGGGCTGCTGGACGACGTTGACCAGCACCGCCTCCTCGCCGTCGGCGGTGGTGCGGATGAAGGAGACCGCGTCGGCGCTCGCCACCGTCCCGAGGTCGGCGAGGCGCGCCGGCACCCCGTCCGGCACCGGGATCGCCAGCTCCTCGAGGGCGTCGACCCCGCCCTCCCTTCCGTCGACCAGCGCCAGGTAGAGCTCGTGGTTGCGCTCGACGAGGCCCGCCGACAGGATCTGGTGGTCCTTCGACAGCGCGTCGACGACGTCGTTGGGCGTCAGTTGGCGGCCGGCGAGCGCCCGCGGGTCGAGGCGCACCTGGAACTCCCGCTGCCGGCCCCCCTGGACCTCGATCCGCGACACGCCCTGGATCGCGCAGCAGCTCGGGCTTGAGGGTGTACTCGGCGAGCTGGCGCAGGCGCCACTGCGGCATGCTCCTCGAGGTCAGGGTGTAGCCGAGGACCGGGAAGATCGACGTGTTCATCCACTCGACGTCGACCGCGATCCCCGCCGGCAGGTCCGGCTTGACCCGCGCCACTTCGGCGTCGACCCGCTGCAGCGCCACCTGCATGTCCGTCCCCCAGGCGAAGAGGGCGGTCATCTCGGTCGAGCCGCGCGAGGTCAGGGAGCGGACGGTGAGGATCCCCGGCACCCGCGAGACCGCCTCCTCGAGCGGGCGGGTGACGGTCGGGATCATGCGCGCCGCGGGCTCGTCGCCGACGTCCGCGATCACCTTGACCAGCGGAAAGGTGACCGAGGGGAAGATCGACGAGGGCAGGTGGAGCGCCGAGTAGACCCCGGCCGCGGCCAGGGCGGCCAGCAGGAGGAAGATCGCGACCGCGCGCCTCTGGGCGCCCGCGACCAGGTTCACGGCCGGATCGCCAGGGGCGTGCCCTCGGGGAGGCCGACCTGGCCCGAGAGGACCACCCGGGTGCCGGGGGCGAGCTGCGGGGAGAGGATCTCGATGCGGGCGGAGTCCTCGAGCCCGGTCTCGACCTGGACCCAGTGGAGCTTCTCCCCCGGCCCCACCACGCCGAGCCGCCGGGTGCCGCTCACGTCGTCGCGGAGCACGGCGGAGAGGGGGGCGATCAGGGTACCGGTACGCCGGGAGACCACGATGCGGGCGGTGCCGTAGAGGCCCGGCACGGGATCGGAGAGCGGGCGCTCGAAATCGAGGCGCATCGGTGCGGTCAGGTCGGAGCCGGCGTCGGCGGCGAGGACCGAGGCGAGGTGGGCGGCGAGCGGCACGGAAGCGCCGGCCAGGTCGATCGAGGCCGCGGCGCCGGGCCGGAGGTAGGCGAGCTCGGACTGCGGCACCCGGACGCGGAAGACGAGCGAGTCGGCGGCGACGATCGTCACCAGATCCTGGTCGCTCGTCACCCGGTCCCCGGCGCTCGCCGAGCGCTGGGTGACCCGGCCGGAGACGGTGGCGAGGAGAGGCGCCGTGACCCGGTGCTCGCGGGCGAGCTCGAGCGCCCGCGACGCCTCGTCCTGCGCCGCCGGCGTGGTCGCCTGGCGGGCCATCTCGCGCGCCCCCTCGAGTGCGGCCTCGCTGTCGCGCGCCACCACCGAGCCGATCCGCTCGCCGCGGTGCACGCGGTTGCCCTCCACGACCGAAAGCTCGGTGATCGTGCCGTCGAAGGGCGCCCGGACCTTCTGCTCGACGAGCGCCACGGTCTGGCCGGGGGCCGAGACCTCGTCGACCATGGTCCCCCGCTCGATGGTCCCGACCTGGACCGGCGTGGCGTTCGGCTCACCCTTCCCACCGGCCGGAGTGCCCTTCGCGGAGGTCGTGTCGGCGCCGGCGTCGGCGCTTTTCCACCACCGCCACCGCAGGCCCAGCCGGAGATCAGCACGAGGACGAAGCAGGCGGCGAGCGCCGCCCGGCGAACGCGAAGATCTCTCAAGGCGGTGTCCCTCCTCCCCAGCGCAGCACGCGCGCCTCGGCCTGGCGGTAGGCGAGCTCCGCCTGGGTGGCGTCGACCGTGGCGCTGACCGCGGCGGCGAAGGCGTCGAGCACCTCGCGGGCGGTCGCGGCGCCGCCCCAGTAGCGGCTCTCGGCGTCGAGGTAGGCGTCGCGCGCCACCGGCACCGCGTCCGAGAGGAGGCGGTACCGGTCGTAGGCGTCGGCCAGCGCCTGACGGGCCTGGGCGAGCTCGAGCCGGGCCTGGACGCGGGCGGCTTCGAGCTGGCGGCGCGCCTGCTCGAGGCCGAGCTCGGCCTGGGCGATCCGCGCGTCGACGCCGCCGGTGTCGAAGAGCGGCAGGTGGACCGCGACGGTGAGCGAGTAGCCGAGGTCGCGCTGCAAGCGGTCGACGAACGTCGCCCCCGGATGGGCCGCCGCGTACTCGTCGGGCACCGGGTGGAGGGGATCGCTGCCCCAGATCCCGGCGTCGGCGCGCAGCGTCACCTGCGGCGAGCGCTCGGCGCGGGCCGCGGCCAGCGCCGCGCCTCCTCGCGGCAGTCCGTCTCCGCCAGGGCGGTCGGCGATCTCGGGCGGGGCCGCTCCGGTGGCGGCGACGCCCGGCCTCGGCCGGCGGGGGCAGCGGGGCGACGGCAGGCTCCGAGCGGGGCCTCGGGGGCGGCAGGCCGACGAGCACCGCGAGGCTCGACCTGGCCTCCTCGCCGCGGGCGCGGGCGTCGAGGAGCGCTCCGCGCTCGCCGGCCAGCTGCACCCGCGTGTTGAGGAGGTCCCCGGCGAGCGGCTGGCCGGCCCGGGAGCGCTCCTGGAGGAGGTCGAGGTAGCGCTCGAGCGCTCGACCCCCGCCTCGCGCTCGGCCGATCTCGCGGCGGGCCGCGAGCAGGGTGGCGAACGCCTCCCGTCACCTGCTGCTCGACGTCGGCGACCGCCCGGCGGTAGTGGGCCTCGGCCACCCCCACGTCGGCCCGCGCCCGGCGTTCCTGGGCCGCGAGGCCGCCACCGTCGTAGACCGTGCGCTCGGCGACCACCTGCAGCCGCTCGTCGCCCTGGTCGGTGACCGTCGTGTCGTAGCCGGAGGCGGGGGCGATCCACAGCTCGCCGTCGGAGCTGAGGATCGTCCGGCGCTGGGCTTGCGCTTCGCGGAGCTTCTGCCGGGCGATCCGCGGGTCGAGCGCCGCCACCGGCAGCTCGGCGTTGGCCTGGCGCGCCCGTGCGAGGGCCTCGTCGAGCGTCAGGCGCTCCGGCCCGACGGTGGCGCCGCCGCCGGCGGCTAGCCCGAGCACGAGGGTCGTGAGGAGCGCGATCATACGGATGTCGGGGAGGATGGGCCGGCGGATCGGTGGGCGGATCGGGTCGGTCCCCGTCAGGTCGCCGGCCGAGCCTACACGAGGCCCGGCCGGCCGGGGCGCGTCAGCTCCCGGGGTTTGCCTCGGCGTCCTTTTCGGCCTTCTCCTGGGCCGGCCCCTCGTGCTGGACCACGACCTTCGAGGCGTCCTGGGCGTCGACGTTGACCTCGTCGATCCCGGTCCGGCCCGGAACGACCAGGTCGAAGGAGTAGATCAGCGAACCGTTCTCCCGCTCGAGCTCCTCGGACTGGAGGGCCGCGCCGGGGACCCTGGAGAGCGCGATCGCCCGCGCTTGCTCCACCGGCACGCTCGCCTGGCGCAGGAGCTCGGCCGGCAGGTCGCTCTGTGCGGGCGTCGCGGTCGCCGCGCCGGCAGGGCTGGGGCCCTTCGCAGCGCCCGCCTGGCGTTCCGGGGCCATTGCCCCGGCCGGCGACGAGGCCTGAGCGCCGTTCCGGGCGCCGGCGGCGCCGGAGGTGCTCGCACCCTGGTTGCCGTGGCAGGCGCCGAGGTACAGGAAGAGCGGCGCCGAGACGAGAAGACGACAGAGTCGAAGCTTCATGGTAACTCCCTATGTCGAGCGAGTGAGGGAGGTCGGAGACCCCTCCCGAGATAGCCGGCCGGGTGGAAGACCGGCCAGGCAAGCTCATCGCACGAGGATGAACCCCGTCTTTCAGTTCGATGACGAGTCTGTAAGAAACCTGTCGCCCAGAGGCAGCCGCACGGTCACGGACGCGCCGCCGAGGTCGCTTGCTCCCAGCGTCGCCTCGCCGCCGTGGGCCCGCGCCACGGCGCGCACCAGCGGCAGGCCGAGGCCGAAGCCGGGGGACCCGGGGCCGCGGGCGGCGCGCTCGAAGGCGCGCTCGCCGAGCGCCTCCGTGAAGCCGGCGCCGTCGTCGGCGACCTCCAGGAGGGCCTCGCCGTCCGCCGTCCGGGAGATGCGCACCTCGATGCGCGTCCCCTCGCGGACGTGGTGGAGGGCGTTGTCGAGGAGGTTGGCGACCACCCGCCGCAGGAACTGGGCGTCGGCCCGCAAGGGCACCGGGTCGGGCGCCCGGAGGGTGAGCTCGAGACCTCGCTCCTGGGCCGCCGGGGCGTACAAGTCGACGAGCTCCGCCGCGAGCGCCGCCAGGTCGACGGTCTCGCGCCGCAGGCGGAGCGCCCGCCCCTCGGCCTCGGCCACGTCGAGGATCGCCTGGAGCATCGCCGCCAGGCGGTCGAGCCCTTCGACCGCCTCCGCGACCTCCTCCTGCCAGTCGGCGCCGTCGGCGCCGCGGGCGAGCGCCACCTCCAGCCGGCCGCGGATGACGGTCAGCGGAGTGCGCAGGTCGTGGGCGGCGTCGGAGGACATGCGGCGAATCTCGCGCGCCCCGGAGGCGATCCGGTCGAGCATGCCGTTCAGGGTCGCCGCGAGCTCGCCGATCTCGTCGACCTGGTCGGGGGCGCCGCCGTCCTCGAGCCGCCGGCCGCTTTCCGGCTCGTCGATGGCGGCGGCGGCCCGGGTGATGGTCTCGACCCGGCCGAGCGCCCGCCGCACGCTCCACCACGCAAGAGTGGCGCCGGTCGCCGCCACCAGCGCCCAGAGCGCGGCGAGGAGGACGGCGATCCGCCGGAGCAGCGGCTGGATGGCCGGCGGCGTCACCCCGACGACCATCCCCACCGCGCCGCTCTGGCGCCAGGCGACGACCCGGAGCGGCCGCGACAGCCCGGCCACCGGCACCGTCGCCGGCCTCGCCGCCGGAGCGTCGCCGGGCGCGAGCGCGCCGAGCAGCGGTGTCGGATCGTGAGCTCCTGCCCAGGCGAGTGCCGAGCCGTCCGGCGCGGTCGCCACCAGGACCACCTCGTCGACGCCCGGCGCCAGGGCGCGGGTGCTGGCGTGGCCGAAGAACCGCAGCAGATCCTCGCGCTCGCCCTCGAGCCAGGCCGGCAGCTCGGCCCGCGGGAGGTTCCGCGCCTCCGCGGCGAGGTCGGCCGCCTCGCTCCGGAGAACCGTGTCGAGCTGCTGGCGGACGAGGCCGGCCGTGACGCCGTAGGCGACCCACAGAGCCACCGCGCTGCCGAGCGCGAAGGCGAGGGTGGCGGGCGCGGTCAGGCGCCACGCGGCGCTCCGGCGGCTACCCCGCATCGGCGCGGAGCACGTAGCCCACCGCCCGCACGGTGTGGATGAGCGGCGGCCAGCCGTCGCGATCGACCTTCGCGCGCAGGCGGTGGATGTGGACGTCGACGACGTTGGTCCCCGGGTCGAAGCGCATCTGCCAGACGTGGTCGAGAATCATCGTGCGGGTGAGGACGCGGCCCGGGTTCCGGGCCAGGTACTCGAGGAGCTGGAACTCGCGCGGGGAGAGCGGCAGGCGCTCGCCGCACCGCCGGGCCTCGTGGCGCAGGAGGTCGATCTCGAGGTCCGCGACCCGGAGCGCCGTGGCCTCGGCGTCGCCGCCGCGGCCCCCGGCGCGGCGCAGCAGCGCGCGCAACCGGGCGAGGAGCTCGGCGACGGCGAACGGCTTGGGCAGGTAGTCGTCGCCGCCGCCCTCGAGGCCCTGGACGCGGTCTTCGACGGAGCGGCGGGCGGAGAGGATGAGGACGGGGGCGGCGACGCCGCGGCGGCGCAGGGCGTCGATCAGCTCGAGGCCGTCCATGTCGGGCAGGCCGAGATCGACGACGAGAGCGTCGTAGGGACCTTCGACGGCGGTGGCGAGGGCGGAGGCGCCGTCGCTCGCACCATCCGCGGCGAAGCCGGCCTCGCGCAGGGCCTGCTCGAGGAACTCGCGGATCTTGCGGTCGTCGTCGACGATCAGGACGCGCATGGGGAGGGCCTCTCCGGGCTCGGAGGAGAACAGTAGCAGGGGGCCGGGGCCGCCCGCGGCGGGCCGGACAAGGATCTTTCGGCCGAGATGTAAATAACACTTGACATACCGTCAACCTCGCTATACAGTCCCGTTTGTCAAGGACGCACGACATACCGACAAAGGAGGTTGACATGACGAGCACGACGAGATCGGGTGAAGACACACCGAAGCGCAGATGGGGCTGGCTCGCGAGCTGCGCCGCCGGCATGACCGAGACGGATCGCCGCAACTCCAATCGCTTCGTCCTCTGGATCTTCGCGTGGGCGGTCGCCTTCGTCGCCGCGACGCTCGCCCTGAAGCACGTCCCGAGCCTCCAGGGCCCGGCGGGCTGGGCGGTCGCCGGGGCGCCCGACCTGCTCGGGCTCGGGGCGTTCCTCGCTTACGTCCGGTTCCTACGCCAGGCGGACGAGCTCCAGCGGAGGATCCAGCTCGAGGGCCTCGCCTTCGGCTTCGGCGTGGGCGCCTTCTTCACGATGGGCTATCGGCTCTTCGAGCGGGTCGGCGCGCCCGCGCTCGACGTCAACGACCCGGTCCTGGTGATGTTCGTCGCCTGGACGCTCGGCCAGTGGCTCGCCATGCGGAGGTACCGATGACCAACCGCCTGCGCGTGCTGCGAGCCGAGCGCCAGTGGTCGCAAGCGGCGCTCGCCGAGCAGCTCGGAGTCTCGCGGCAGACGGTCAACGCGATCGAGACCGGCAAGTACGACCCCAGCTTGCCGCTCGCGTTCAAGATCGCCGACCTCTTCGCGCAGCGGATCGAGGAGATCTTTCACCCGGATGGGGACCCGAACGGCGACGGCACCGGCCCGGGGTGAGGCAGTAGACTGGCCGCCATGAGCACCCCCGAGAGTCTCCAGGCGCGCTACTACGCCCGGGGCCGCTGCTTCGGCTGCGGGCCGGCGAACGCGAAGGGTCTGCGGATCGAGAGCTTTCCCTCGGCGCCCGAGCCGGGCGCCGAGGTGACCGCCACCTGGCGGGCCGAGCCGCACCACCGGGCTTTTCCCGGAGCGGTCAACGGCGGCGTCGTCAGCACGCTCCTCGACTGCCACAGCAACTGGACCGCGGCCCACCACCTGATGCGCCGCGACGGCCTCGACCGGCCGCCCGCTACGGTGACCGCGGAGCTCCACGTCCGCCTGCTGCGGCCGACGCCGCCCGATCGCCCGCTGACGATCGCGGCCCGCGCGGTCGCGTCCGAGGGACGAAAGGTGACGGTCGAGGCGACGGTCTCGGCCGAGGGCGAGGTCACCGCCACCTGCACCGGCCTCTTCGCAGCGGTCAAGCCCGGGCACCCCGCCTACCACAACTGGGACACGCCGGAGGCGGCGGGAGCGTGAGCGACGAGACGGCGCGCCGGGCCCTCGGCGAGGCGGTCCGCGCGGCCTGCCTCGAGGCCGCGACTCGGGCCTACGAGGAGGCGGGCCTCGCCGGCCTGTGCGCCGAGGGCCGCTTCGACCTGGCGCTCGACGCGATCCGCAGCCTCGACCTCGACGGAGCGCTCTCCTCGACCGAGTGCGAGGATTCCAAGGACCGAGGGCGGGCGTCTCAGAGCTTGTGAATGAATCTCCGCCCGTCGCGAGGGCGTTCCCGGGCGCCGCTCGCAAGGCGCGCCGACGCAGGCGTAGCGGGGCCTACGTCGAGGAGGCGTAACGCCGCGAGCGGTGATTCGGGGGCGTCCGGAGCAGGTCGGCGATTCATTCACAAGCTCTCAACCCTCGTCGCCGCCCAGCCACTCGCGGTAGAGCTCGGGCCGGCGGTCGCGCCAGAAGAGGCGGCGCGCGGTGGAGCGGGCGACCTTTCGGAACCGGCTCGGCGACCGGCTGGACCCCCGGGACCTGCGACCGGCGGCAGCGGGGAAAGAAGCGGTCGACGGCGAGCTCCGGGAAGACGATCACCGCGGCGCCCACCCCGGCCGCGCGGCGCATGGATTCGAGGGCGCGCTCGAGGCTCTCTGCGCGGTCGGCGCGCGGGCGCAGCTGGGCGAGGTCGAGACGCATGAAGGCCCGGATTCTATCGGCACTCGCGAGACCGCCGGTCCCACGGCCCTGGTAGACTTCACGGACCATGGAGCCTACCGAGACGGCCTCGAGACGTGGAGCCCAGGGGCGCGGCAGCCACGGTCGCCGGCGATCTCGACGCCGCCTACCGCCGCTTTCTCGAGGCGCACCCCGCCTACCGCACGACCGCGCTCCTCGACGAGCTCCGCGCCAGCGAGTTCGCCCGGCTCGACGAGCAGGGGCACGTCTATCTCGACTACACCGGCGGCGGCATCTACGGCGTCTCCCAGATCGAGCGCCACCGCGACCTCTTGCTCGGCCAGGTGTTCGGCAACCCCCACTCGTCGAACCCGACCTCGCTCGCCACCACCGAGCTGGTCGAGCGCACCCGGCGCCGGGTGCTCGAGTTCTTCGGCGCCTCTGCCGAGGAGTACGTCGTCATCTTCACCGCCAACGCCAGCCAGGCGCTCAAGCTGGTCGGCGAGTCCTACCCCTTCGAGCACGGCGACCAGTTCCTCCTCACCTTCGACAACCACAACTCGGTCAACGGCATCCGGGAGTTCGACCGCGCCCGGGGCGCCCGGACGACCTACGTCCCCATCGTGCCGCCGGCGCTGCGGGTCGACGAAGGGACGCTCGAGGAGCACCTGGCGCGCGCCCGGCCCGGGGGCCACAACCTCTTCGCCTACCCGGCGCAGTCGAACTTCTCCGGTGTCCAGCATCCGCTCGAGTGGATCGAGCGCGCCCAGGCCCGGGGCTGGGACGTGCTGCTCGACGCCGCCGCCTTCGTGCCCACGAACCGGCTCGACCTCTCCCGCTGGCACCCGGACTACGTCGCCCTCTCGTTCTACAAGATGTTCGGCTACCCGACCGGCGTCGGCGCCCTGCTCGGCCGGCGGCCGGCGCTCGAGAAGCTCCACCGGCCCTGGTTCGCCGGCGGCACCATCGCGGTGGCCTCGGTCCAGGCCGACCTCTACAGCCTGGCCGCCGGCGCCGCCGCGTTCGAGGACGGCACGATCAACTACGAGATCCTGCCGGCGGTCGAGTACGGGCTCGACTTCCTCGAGTCGATCGGCGTCGAGACGATCCACCGCCGGGTCGAGTGCCTGACCGCCTGGCTCGTCGACGGGCTGGCCGGCCTCCACCACTCGACGGGAGTGCCGCTGGCGGTCGTCTACGGTCCCGCGGACGTGGCGCGGCGCGGCGGCACCGTGACCTTCAACTTCCGGGACCGCGCGGGGGCCGTGATCGACCACCAGCGGATCGAGGAGCTCGCCAACGAGCGCATGATCTCGCTGCGCACCGGCTGCTTCTGCAACCCCGGGGCGGGCGAGCTCGCCCTCGGGCTCTCCGGCGAGGAGATCACCGGCTGCTTCACCCAGGCGGGGTTCCGGATGACCTACGACGACTTCCGCCGCTGCGTCAACGACAAGTCGACCGGCGCCGTGCGGGTGTCGGTGGGGCTCGCCTCGAACTTCGCCGACGTCCACGCCTTCCTCGAGTTCGCCCGCGGCCTGCTCGATCTATAGGATCACCCCCGCATCCCCTCGTTCCCCTTCCCACCCTCCAGGGGGGAAGGGGACGCCCCCGCCCGACCGGATCACCCCCGCATCCCCTCGTTCCCCTTCCCACCCTCTTCCCAGCTTCCAGCCCGCCCCGGCGGGCGGTGCGGCGGAGCCCCGCACGGTCTACTCTCGACCTGGCGAGGAGGGCGCGGCGATGAACGAGCTCCGGGTGCAGGATCTCATGTCGGAACGAGTCTTCACGGTCCTGTCGAGTGACCGGCTGGTGTCGGTCCGCGACCTCATGGAGCGTCACGCGATCCGGCACGTGCCGGTGGTCGACCCCGAAGGGCGGCTGGTCGGCCTGGTCAGCCACCGCGACCTGTTGCGCTACTCCCTCGTCGAACAGGCGGACGTGCCCTCGGGCGTCGCCGACGAGGTCCTCGAGCGCATGGAGGTCGCCGAGGTCATGACCCCCGACCCGGTCACCGTGGCGCCCGAGACCGAGCTCCACCGGGCCGCCGCCGTGATGGTGCACAGGAAATTCGGCTGCCTGCCCGTGGTCGCCAAGGGCCGCCTGGTGGGCATCCTAACCGAGTCGGACTTCGTCCGCATGGCCTGTGCGGTCAACTGAGTACCGGCCCCTCCTCCGCCGCCGGGGGAACCCATCGCGCATCGACGGCGCGCTCGAGCTCCTCGCCCGCAAGGGTTACGAGTACGGAGAGGGGCCGGCGAAGCCCTGGGCAAGAGGGCGCGCAGAACGCGCAGCAGGAGGAAGGGTGTCGAGGGGGCGCCCGGCCGGGCTACGATTGCGCCCGTGGCCGCTCAACCCTGGTGGATCTACCTCGCTCTCTTCGCCGCCGGTGCCGTCGCCGGCGCCTTGAACGTGATCGCCGGCGGCGGTTCGTTCCTCACCCTGCCGGTGCTCATCTTCGCCGGCCTGCCGGAGACCGTCGCCAACGCCACCAACCGGGTCGGCATCCTGCTCCAGAACGTCGGCGCCGTCTGGGGCTTCCACCGCCACCGCGTGCTCGCCTGGCGCTGGGCGCTGGTGGCGACCGTGCCTTCGCTCTTCGGGGCAGCCCTCGGCACCTGGGCCGCCCTCGAGGTGAGCGACCAGGCATTCCGCACGATCCTGGCGATCCTGATGGTGGTGATCAGCCTGTGGAGCCTCTTCGACCGCTCGAGCCGCAAGCTCGAACAGGGCGCCACGCCGCCCAAGGCGTCGCGCGCCAAGCTCGCGGTGCTCGCCCTGGGGTTCTTCGTGGTCGGGGTCTACGGCGGCTTCGTCCAGGCCGGGGTCGGCTTCCTGACCCTCGCGGTCCTCTCCTTCGCCGGCTTCGACCTGGTCCGGGGCAACGCGATCAAGGTGCTGACGGCGCTGCTGTTCACGATCCTCTCCCTCGCCATCTTCTCCTGGCAGGGCAAGGTCGAATGGCTCCCCGGGGTGGTGCTCGGAGCCGGGAACCTCGCCGGAGCGCTCGTCGGCGTACGCCTGACGGTGCTCAAGGGGCACCGGTGGGTGAAGGGGGTGGTGACGGTGACGGTGATCGTGTTCGCGGTGTTGTTGTTGATCCGGCATTGAGGCCGGGCCGGGGGCTCGCGCCCTTGCGAACGGCGCGGCTTGCTAGAACTTCGGGGCGGAGGAGCCGCGCCTCGGCACGGTCCGCGCGTCGGCGGACCCGGACTCCGGCGAGCGGTCGAGCGCGCGGCCCGTGACGTCGCCGGTCGCGAGCCCCCGGCCCTCCGGGGCTGAGTTCGTAGGCATCGCCCGCCGCACCGGTCAGGCTCCGGCAGGCGTTCGGTGCCTGCCACGCCGTTCGCCCGGCCGAGGCAGAGCTCGGCCCGGGGACCGTGGTCGGAAACGGGCCGGTATAGCCTCCGTCGAACCGTTGGCTGCCTACCGCGCCGTTCGCCCGGCCGAGGCAGAGCTCGGCCCGGGGGCCGGGGTCGGAAAGCGGGCGGCCTCGCCTCCGTCGAGCCGTTGGTTGCCCTCCGCGCCGTTCGCCCGGCCGAGGCAGAGCTCGGCCGCTTCATGGGTCTGTCGGACGGCGAGGCCGTCGATCCACCCCACCCTCTCCCCACCGCGCGGTAGGGGCAGCCGAAGGGTCCGGTTCACGCAGGCCCGGCGGGTGCGTGGGATTTCGCCGGTCGCAGTCCGCCGCCGAAATCCCACCGCCCGCCGGGCCGTCGCCACCCCTCCTCCGTCTCAACGATCTCCTGATACTCTTCCCGCTCCCGACCCCTCTCAGGAGCCCTACAGCATGAAACCGCGCGTCTTCTCCGGCATCCAGCCATCCGGCCAGCTCCACCTCGGCAACTACTTCGGCGCCATCCAGAACTGGGTCCGGATGCAGGACGACCACGACTGCGTCTACTGCATCGTCGACTACCACGCGATCACCCAGGCCATCGAGCCGAAGCTCCTGCCCCGGCGCACCCTCGACCTCGCCGGCGACCTCCTCGCCTGCGGCATCGACCCCGAGCGCTCCATCCTCTTCGTCCAGAGCCACGTCCCCGAGCACACCGAGCTCGCCTGGGTCTTCAACTGCATCGTCTCCTACGGCGACCTGACCCGCATGACCCAGTTCAAGGAGAAGTCCGAGCAGGCCGACTACCTCTCAGGCGCCCTCTTCAGCTACCCCGTGCTCCAGGCCGCCGACATCCTTCTCTACCGCGCCTCCCGGGTGCCGGTGGGCGAGGACCAGGTGCAGCACCTCGAGCTGACCCGCCGGATCGGCCGCCGCTTCAACGCGTCGTCGGCCGCGACTACTTCCCCGAGGTCGAGCCCCACCTCTCGCCGGCGCGGCGCATCATGTCCCTGGCCGATCCCACCAAGAAGATGTCCAAGAGCCTCGGGCCGGGCCACTACATCGGTCTCATGGAAGATCCCAAGGAGACCTGGAAGAAGCTGCGCTCGGCGGTGACCGACGTCGGCGGCACCGCGGAAGGGACGATGAGCCCCGGGGTCGAGAGCCTCTTCCTGCTCCTGCGCATGACCGCCCCCGAAGAGGTCACCGAGTCCTACCTCGAGCGCTACCGCTCGGGCGAGCCGATGTACGGGGACTTGAAGAAGGCGGTCCGTGACCACCTGGAGGAGACGCTCCGCCCGATCCGCGAGCGGCGGGCCGAGCTGGAGGACGGGGAGGTGCGGAAGGTGCTGGCCGACGGGGCCGAACGCGCCTCGGCCATCGCCCGGAAGACGATGGCCGAGGTACGGGACTTGGTAGGCGTGGGCCCGGCCGTGCTCGACCGGGTATGAGACGGGCGCCTCGCCCCGTCGTCAGTGGGTCACGGCGGCGTGCTCGTGGTGGGGCTCGGCGAGGTGGTCGGCGAACGCGTCGAGCTGGTGCTCCGCCTCTTCGCGCCGGACGCCGTAGCGCTCCTGGACCGCACCGACGAGGCGGTCGCGCATGCCCTTCGCCTGCTTGAGGTCGTCGTCGGTCAGCTTGCCCCACTTCTGCTCGAACTTGCCGCGGAACTGCTTCCAGTTGCCTTCGATCTGATCCCAGTTCATGAGCTGTCTCCTTTCTTCAGGGTGAAGGTCCCCCTCGATGTTCATACCGTCGGAGACAAGCTGCAGAGGCCGTGCCAGGGCGGCCGCGGGCGCCCGCGCGGCGATGCGGGGCTCCCGGGCACCGCGGATCCAGCGGATCGCCGGCGCCGGCCAGGTGCCGAGGCCGAGGAGGAGCAGGCCGAAGACGGCGAGCACCGCGCGGCTCGCCAGCGGCACCCGCTGCCCGGGACTCTCCTCGCCGGGCGGCGGCGAGGCCATGGTCACGATCACCCGCAGGTAGTAGTAGAGACCGACCGCGCTGGTTCCGACCAGCACCAGCACCAGGGCCCAGCGCGCGCGTTCCACCCCCGCCGCAACGACGTAGAACTTGCCTACGAAACCGGCGGTGAGTGGAATTCCGGCGAGCGACAGGAGCGCCCCCGTGAAGAGCGCGGCGAGCCAAGGCCGGCGCCAGAAGAGACCCCGGTACTCCTCCACCGCCTCCGCCTCCCCGTCGGGCCCCGAGAGCACGCTCACCACCCCGAAGGCCGCGAGCGTGCTCGCGAAGTAGGCCGCGAGATAGAAGGTCACCGCCTCGCCGGCCAGACGGCCGCCGGCCAGGAGGGCCACCAGCACGTACCCCAGGTGGGCGATCGAGGAGGAGGCGAGGAGCCGCTTGACGTCGTCCTGGAGCAGGGCCAGGAGGTTGCCGGCGACCATCGAGGCGATCGCCACCGGCGCCAGGAGCACAAAGAAGGGGAACGAGCCGCCTCCGCCCGGCGCCAGAGCCGCCGACCAGCGCAGCAGCAGCCCCAGCACCGCGCCCTTCGACGCGGTCGCCACGAAGGCCGTGACCGGTGCCGGCGCCCCCTGGTAGACGTCCGGCGTCCAGAGGTGGAAGGGCACCAGGGCGAGCTTGAACCCGAGACCCACCAAGACCAGGGCGAAGCCGGCCACCGGCAGGAGCCCGCCACCGCCCGCACCGCCGGTCGCGGCCGCCCAGGAGGCGAGCCCGGAGAGCCCGAGGGTGCCGAAGGCGGCGTACAGAAGCGCCATGCCGAAGAGCAGGAAGGCGGAGGAGGCCCCGGCCAGCACCAGGTACTTGAGCCCCGCCTCGACCGGCCGCTCCCCGTCGCCGCGAAGGTAGGCGATCAGCACGTAGAGTGCCACGCTCAGGGTCTCGAGCCCGAGGAACAAGGCGACCAGGTGGGCGCTCGCCACGAGCACCAGGCAGCCGAGGGTGGCGACCAGGAGGAGCACGTAGAGCTCCCCCGTCTCGGCGATCTCCCGCCGCAGGAGGTAGCCGTGGGCGAGGAGAGCCACCGCCAACGCCGCCCCGAGCACCAGGGCGGCGTAGGTCAGCGTGAGGCCGTCGACCACCAAGAGAGGCGCGACCGCCCGCGGAGCCCGGGTGGCGGCCACGGGAAGGGAGGCGAGGGCTCCGGCGAGCCCGAGGACCGCGACCGTCGCCGACGCTCCGTGGCTCCGGGTGAAAGCCGAGACCAGGAGGGTCGCGAGTGCGGCCGCCGCGATCACCGTCAGCGGCGCGAGGGCGACGAGGTCGGCGGCGGTGAGCGAGGCGGTCAACGCGACCTCCCTTCGGCGCTCGAACCGGCCGCGCCGCCGCCGCTCGGCCCGGCTTCCGGCAGGCTCGCCGCGGCCGGCCCCGCCGCCGCCGCCATTCGCTCGAGGGCCGGAGCCGCCACCGCCGTCGCCGGCCGCGGGTAGAGGCCGAGCCCCAGGAGACCGGCGACCGCCACCGCCAGCACCGCCAGCTCGCGGACCCCCAGGTCGGGGATCTCCCACCCCTGCCGGTTCTCGCCGTGGAAGGTGCACTGGACGATCCGCAGCGAGTAGACCGTGGCGAGCACCAGGCCGGCGGTGGCGACCGCGGTCCAGGCGTGGCTCGCCCGCCAGGAGCCCACCAGGGTCAAGAACTCGGCGACGAAGTTGCCGAGCCCCGGCAGGCCGAGGGAGGCGAGGGCGAAGAAGAGCCCCAGGGCACCCATCCGGGGGGCGGTGGCCCAGAGCCCCCCCAGCCGCCCGAGGTCGCGGGTGCCGGTCCGCTCCTGGAGGGCGCCCACCAAGATGAAGAGCGCGCCGGTCGAGAGCCCGTGGCAGAGCATCTGGAGCACCGCCCCCTGGAGCGCCAGGGCGTTCCAGGCGTAGACCCCGAGGAGCACGAACCCCAGGTGCGAGACGCTGGTGTAGGCGACCAGGCGCTTCAAGTCGGTCTGGGCGAAGGCGAGCCAGGCGCCGTAGAGCACCCCCGCCGCGCCCAGGGCCATGGCCACCGGGGCGAAGCGGTGGGCGGCCTCCGGGAACAGCGGCACGGCGAAGCGAATCAGGCCGTAGCCGCCGGTCTTGAGCATCAGCCCGGCGAGCACCACGCTGCCGGCGGTCGGCGCCTCGGTGTGGGCGTCGGGCAGCCAGGTGTGGAAAGGCACGGCCGGGAGCTTGACCGCGAAAGCGACGAAGAACCCGAGCATCAGCCAGAAGGCGAGGGTGCCCGAGAGCGGCGTGCCGAGGAGCGCCTCGTAGGCGAAGGTCCAGGTGCCGGTCGCCCGCCCGTGGGCCGCCCAGAGGCCGAGGATCGCCACCAGCATCAAGAGACCACTCGCCTGGGTGAAGAGGAAGAACTTGATCGCCGCGTAGACCCGCCGCTCGTGGCCCCAGATGGCGATCAGGAAGGCCATGGGCACCAGCATCAGCTCCCAGAAGAAGTAGAAGAGGAAGAGGTCGAGGGCGAGGAAGACCCCGACGACGCCGGCCAGGATGGCGAGGAGGTTGAAGTGGAAGAAGCCCACCCTCTCCGTGATCTCGCGCCACGAGCAGGCGACCGCGAGGAGCCCGAGGACCGCCGTCAGGACCACCAGGAGGAGGCTCAAGCCGTCCACCCCCAGGCGCAGGCCGATCCCGAGCCGGGGAATCCAGGGCCACGAGGCCCGCGCCAACCAGGTGCCGCCCGAAGGAAGCGCCGGCGCCCGGGTCCAGAGGGCGAGCGCCAGCGCCAGGTCGACGGCCAGGGCGGTGAGCGAGACCCAGCGTGCCGCGGCGGGGCTCTTGCGGCCGGCGAGCCCGGCGAGGCAGGCGCCGGCGAAGGGCGCGAGGATCAGCCAGACGAGGATCACGGCGCCCCCCCGCCACCGGCCGTGCCCGCGAGCCAGGCGGCCCAGAGGGCGAGCGCCAGGAGCACCACGCCACCGGCGGCGACCGCCGCCGCGTACCAGCGCAGCCGGCCGTTCTGGGTCCGGGAGAGGGCACGGTGGCCGGCCCGGGCGAGCCCGGCGATCCCGCGCGGGAGAGCGTCGACGAGATCGCCCCGGTTCCAGGCGGAGAGAGCCAGGAAGGGGCGCACCAGGAACATGGCGTAGACGGTGTCGAACCCCCAGCCGCCGCGCCAGAAGCGCTCGACCACCCGGGGCGTGCCGGGAAGGGTCTCGCTCCGCCGTTTCCCGGGCCGCCCCCAGGCGAGCCAGGCGAGGCCGATGCCGGCGAGCGAGGCGGCGGCCGAGAGGGCCTGGAGGAGGAGCTCGGTGCCCTCCGGACCGCCGGGTTCCGCCGCGGCCGCCGCGATCGAGCGCCCGGCGAACGACGGCTCGAGGAAGCGGGAGAACGCGTCGAAGCCGCCCAGGGTGCGGGGCAGCTCGACGAAGCCGCCGGCCAGCGAGAGGATTCCGAGGACGACCAGCGGCACGGTGATCCGCCAGCCGGGCCGCCGCTCGACGGCGGTGCCCGCCTCCCCGAAGAAGACCACGAAGACCAGCCGGAAGGCGTAGAGGCCGGTCACGAGCACTCCCACGAAGCCGGCGGCCCAGAGGAGATGACCGCCGTCGGGGTGGGTCCACGCCCGCCAGAGGATCTCGTCCTTGCTGTAGAAGCCGGCGGTCACCAGCGGGAAGCCGGCGAGCGCCGCGGCGCCCGCCAAGAACGTCCAGTACGTGACCGGCAGGCGGTCCTCGAGGCCTCCCAGGCGGAAGATGTCGTGCTCGTCGTGGCAGGCGAGGAGCACCGCGCCGGCGCCCAGGAAGAGGAGCGCCTTGAAGAAGGCGTGGGTCATGAGGTGGAAGGCCGCCGCCGACCAGGCGCCGACACCCAGGGCCAGGAACATGTAGCCGATCTGGCTGATCGTCGAGTAGGCGAGGATGCGCTTGATGTCGCGCTGGGCGAGGGCCGAGAAGCCGGCCACGAGCAGTGTCGCGGCGCCGATCAGCGCCACCAGGGTGAGCACCCGGGGCGCGAGCTCGAAGAGGGTGTGCGTGCGGGCGATCAGGTAGACGCCGGCGGTGACCATCGTGGCGGCGTGGATCAGGGCCGACACCGGCGTGGGACCTGCCATGGCGTCGGGCAGCCAGGTCTGGAGCGGGAGCTGCGCCGACTTGCCCACCGCGCCGGCCAGGAGGAGGAGCGCCGCCGCCACCGCCGCTCCCTCGCCGGGCGTCCACGCCGCGGCCGCCCGGCCAAGGAGCGCCTGGACGTCCAGGGTCCCGAGGCGGGTGACCAGGAGGAAGAGGCCGACCGCCATCGCCGCGTCGCCCACCCGCGTGACGATGAACGCCTTGCGCGCCGCGCGGCCGTTTTCGGGGTCCCGGTACCAGAACCCGATCAGCAGGTAGCTGCACAGGCCCACCCCCTCCCACCCCAGGTAGAGCAGCAGGAGATCGTCCGCCAGCACCAGGACCAGCATCGAGGCGACGAACAGGTTGAGGTAGGCGAAGAACCGGGAGTAGCCGGGGTCGCCGGCCATCGACTCGGCCGAGTAGAGGTGGATCAGGAAGCCGACGCCGGTCACCACCAGCACCATCAAGAGGGCGAGGGGGTCGAGGTAGAGGCCGATCCGCGGCGTGAAGCCGGCGACGGCGATCCAGCGCCAGAGGACGAGCCTCACCGGCTCGGCGAGCCCGGAGCCTCGGGCGGCGGCGAGCCCCGCCAGGGCGACGGCGCCGGCCGCCGAGAGCCCCACCGAGCCGACGCCGATCCAGGCCACCGTGCCCGACCGGCCGCTCCGCGCGAGCCATCCTCCGGCCAGCGCCAGCGTCACGAACCCCGCCAAGGGGAGGGCCGGGACGAGCCAGAGGAGGGTGGTCATCGCGGTCAGCCGTGCAGGGTGTCCGCCGCGTCGGCGTCGAGGGTCTTGCGGAGGTGGTGGAGCCGGAGCACGAGGGCGAGGCCGATCGCCACCTCGGCCGCCGCCACCGCCAGCACGAAGACGAAGGTCACCTGGCCGTCGGCGCCCGCCCAGCGCGCGCCGGCGACGACGAAGGCGAGGCCGGCGGCGTTGAGCATGATCTCGATCGACATGAGGACGAAGAGGACGTTCCGCCGCACCAGGAGGCCGAGGACGCCCAGGGCGAAGAGGACCGCCGCCAGGAGAAGGCCGTAGCCCATGGGCAGCGTCATCGGATCCCCCCGCATCCCCTCGTTCCCCTTCCCTCCCCCAGGGGGGGAAGGGGACAATCGACCACATCCCCCCCGCATCCCCTCGTTCCCCTTCCCTCCCCCAGGGGGGGAAGGGGACAATCGACCACATCCCCCCCGCATCCCCTCGTTCCCCTTCCCTCCCCCAGGGGGGGAAGGGGACGGTTGACCGGATCCCCCCCGCATCCCCTCGTTCCCCTTCCCTCCCCCAGGGGGGGAAGGGGACGCCCCCACCCACCCTCTCCGCGTTCCAAGAGCTCGGCTCGTTCGTCACGCTGCCCCGCCAGTCCGATTCTTGGAGGTGCCGGCCGGATCGGCCGCAGGGTGGGTGTCGTGGCGGCGGGGCTCCGGGCGGTCCTTCCTTCCCAGGTGGTAAGCACCCACCAGGCCGGCAAGGAGCAGGAAGCCGGCGAGCTCGACGGCCAGCACGTACGGCCCGAAGAGGGCGGCGCCCACCCGGCGGGGCTCGACCATCTCCCCGCCCACCGGCCGCGCCGCTGCCGGCGAGCACCCAGACCAGCTCGGCGAGCAGCACCAGAGCGAGGATCCCGGGCCCGATCCAGACCGGCCCCGAGAGCCAGCTCCGCTCCCGGCGCTCGGCGGCGTCGTCGCCCCCCGCGGCCGGGTTGAGCATCATGACCACGAACAGGAAGAGCACCATGATGGCGCCGGCGTAGACGATCACCTCGAGGGCGGCGACGAAGGGCGCCCCGAGGGTGAAGAAGACGACCGCCACGGCGAGCAGCGAGACGATCAGGTAGAGCAGGGCGTGGACGGCGTTCGCCCGCGTCACGACCAGGCAGGTGGCCGCGACGGCGACGGCGGCGGCGATGTAGAAGGCTACGGTCATTTAATGAAGCTTCGCCTCGAGGCTGCACGAGGCGTATCGGAGGCCATCGTCTTCGTCCGCCGTAGGCTCCCCCGCCCACGTCGAAAGATCGAGGCAGGCTCAACCGGCCGGCTACTCCAGAACGCTGGATCGATCGGGTCCCCCCCGCATCCCCTCGATCCCCTTCCCTCCCCCAGGGGGGGAAGGGGACGCCCCCTCACGCTCACGAGTCTTGGCGCCGGCGGAATACTTGACTCTCCATTCACGAAGTGGCTCCTTGTCGATGTTCCTGTTCAGGGCATCAGGGTCTTGAGGTCGACGGGCGGCGCCTCGTGCTCGGCCTCCCCCTTGTCCTTGCCGCCGATCGCGAGCCCCGCGTGGCGGTAGAAGTCGTAGCCCGGGTACTTGCCGGGGCCGTCGATCAGCAGGTGCTCCTTCTCGTAGACCAGGTTCGGGCGCTCGTACTCGCCCATCTCGAAGTCGGGGATGAGCTGGATGGCGTAGGTCGGGCACGCCTCCTCGCAGAAGCCGCAGAAGATGCAGCGGGAGAAGTTGATGCGGAAGAAGTCCGGGTAGCGCCGGCCGTGGCCGTCCTCGGTCGCCTGGAGGGCGATGCAGTCGACCGGGCAGGCGACCGCGCAGAGGTAGCAGGCGACGCAGCGCTCCTCGCCGTCCGGGTCGCGGGCGAGGACGATCCGGCCGCGCCACCGCGGCGGCAAGGTCTTTCTTCTCGTCCGGGTACTGGATCGTGTTGCGCGGCCGGAAGGCGTGCAGGAACACCCGCCAGATCGTCCGGAGAATGCTCGTCACGGCGCGCCTCCTCTCCACACCAGGATCGCCCCGGTGACGACCAGGTTGGCGAGAGCCAGGGGCAGCAGCAGCTTCCAGCCCCAGGACATGAGCTGGTCGTAGCGCGGCCGCGGCAGCGACGCCCGCATCAGGACGAAGAAGACCAGGAAGACGGCGGTCTTCAGAAGCAGCCAGACCGGCCCGGGCAGCCAGGGGCCGCGCCAGCCGCCGAAGAAGAGGGTGGCGATCAGCGCCGAGATCAGGGTGATCCCCACGTACTCGCCGGCGAAGAACATGCCGAACTTCATGCTCGAGTACTCGCTGTGGTAGCCGGCCACGAGCTCGCTCTCGGCCTCGGGCAGGTCGAAGGGCAGGCGGTGGGTCTCGGCGAGCCCGGCGATCAGGAAGATGACGAAGCCGAGGAACTGGGGCACCACGAACCAGACCCCCCTCTGGGCGCGGACCACGTCCCAGAGGCTGAAGCTGCCGGCCTGGGCCACCACCCCCATGAGCGAGAGGCCCATGAACACCTCGTAGGTGAGCATCTGGGCCGCCGAGCGCAGGCCTCCGAGGAGGGCGTACTTGTTGTTCGAGGACCAGCCGGCGAGGACCACGCTGTAGGCCGCCATCGACGAGGTGGCGAGGAAGAAGAGGAGGCCGACGTTCAGGTCCACCACCCCCCAGCCCCCGGCCACCGGCACCACGGCGAAGGCGAAGAGGGTGGCGATCATGACGATGGTGGGCGCCAGGACGAAGACCCAGCGGTCGGCGAAGGGCGGGATCCAGTCCTCCTTGAAGAACAGCTTGACGACGTCGGCCATCGGCTGGAGGAGGCCGAACGGCCCCACCCGGTTGGGTCCGTAGCGCTCCTGCCAGAGGGCGAGGCCCCGGCGCTCGACCCAGATCATCACGGCGGCCAGGTTGAGCGGCACCAGGAGCACGCAGGCGATCGTGACCAGGCTCTTCCAGGGCTCGCTCACGGCCGGAGCCTCCCGGTGGCGGGCAGAGCGTGGTAGCCGACGCCGGCGAGCCCTACCGGCAGGCCCGCCACGCCCGGCGGCAGGTCGGAGCGGAAGCGGACCGGCAGCCGGAGAGCGCCGTCGGTGAGCTCCAGGACGACCTCGTCGCCGTCGGCGACCTCGCCGGCCAGGCGGCGGGCGTCGTCCGGGCGCAGCGCCAGGTAGGGCGCCGGGGCGCGCTCCGCCACCGCCGGTGCGCGCGCCGAGAGCTCCTCGCCGCCGAAGACGTGGTGGAGGGCGACCACGGTCAGGAGACCGTCGCCGGGGTCGCCCTCGGGCTCGGGCGACGGCTCCGGAGGCCGGCCGCGGTCGCCTCCACGCGCCTTCCTCGGCTCCCCCGGCTCGACGAGCCGCACCCCGGCGTCGCCGCCGCGCAGCGGCCCCGCCACCTCCTCCTGGAGCTTGTTGAGCGCCTGGACCGAGTTCCAGCGCGGCGCCCAGTAGGCCGGCACCAGGGCCGCCGGCGGCTGGCGCCGGGTGCCCTCCATGGAGAAGGCGAGCGGCGCGTCCGGGTCGGCGGGTGGCGCCGGCTCGTGGACGGTCAGGGCGGCGTGGATCGAGGTCCGGCCGCTCGCGCGCGCCGGCTCGCGGGGCACGGGAAGTCCCGCCTGGCGGTAGCCGGCGTCCGGGAAGGCGCCGGGCAGGGCGGCGAACGCCGGAAGCTCGGCGGCGAGGGCGGCCACGACGTCGTCGAGCCCCGGCCAGTCGAAGCCCTCGGCGGCGCCGCCGCCGCGCTCGGGGGCCCGGCAGCGGGCGATCTCGGCCACCCAGCGCCAGCCCGCCAGCACCTCCCCCTCTTCGGGGACGAAGACCTGGTAGCCGCGCTGCGCCCGACCTTCATTGGAGATCCAGGTGCCGTCGCCCTCGGCGAAGGTGGCGGCGGGGAGCACCAGGTCGGCGGCCTCGGCGGTGCGGTGGGCGAGGTGGTCGAGGACCACGAGGGCGGGCACGGCGGCGAGGAAGGCCGCGACCTCGGCCTCCGGCGCGCGGCGAAAGAGGTCGTTCTCGAGGACCACGACGGCGTCGGCCTCGCCCCGGCCGACGGCCTCGAAGACCGCCTCGACCGGCCGGCCGCCGATCCCGTCGAAACCGCCCCCGCCGGCCCCATCTTCGGCACAGAGCAGGGCGACCCCCAGGCTGTTCGCCTCCGGCACGGTGAGGACGAGGCCCGCGGGAGCGGGCCCTCCGAGCTCGCCCTTCGTCGCCCCCTTCGTGGACCGGGTCGCGAGGAGCGCCCGGGCCACCGCGGCGGCGGCCTCGATCACCGCCCGGCTGCCGGCGCCGGTTCCCGAGACCACCAGCGGCCGCTCGGCCTCGCGCAGGTGCCGGGCGATCCGGGAGGCGAGCTGGAGGAGCTCCTCCGAAGCCCCCGGGGCGGCCGGAGACTCGGAGTCGAGGGCCCGGGCGACGGCGAAGCCGAGGCGCGCGATCCCGTCCGGCGCGGCGCGCAGCGTCTCTCGCGCCAGAGCGTCGAGGCGGGTCGCCGCGGGGGTGGCTACGTAGAGCGGCCCCTTCCGGTCCTGGACCGCCTCCCGGACCGCCCGGTCGTGCCACTCCGGGATGCCGAGCTTCCGCGCCACCGCCAGGGGCTGGCGCTCGACCGTGCGGCGGAGCGCCAGGGCCAGGATCGGGGCCGTGTCCGACGGGTCCTCGCCCAGGACGAGGACGGCGTCCGAGCGCCGCACCTCCTCGAGCGACGGCGTCCGCACCGGCCCGTCCCGGAAAATCGCGAGCGCCGCCGCCACCAGCTCGTTCTCGGCCCGCCCCATGCCGGTCGAGCAGCGCTCGGGGCCCACCAGGCGCCGGAGCGCGAAGTTCGCCTCGAGGGAGGCCCGGGGCGAGCCGATCCCCCAGATCCTGGGGCGGCGGCCTTTGCCGCCCGCGGCGACGAAGATCGCTCGCAGCCGCTCGCGGGCGCCCAGGAGGCCCACCGGCTCGAGGCCCGCCGGGCCGGGGCCGCGCCGCGCGAGCGGCCGGCGCACTCGCTCGGGCGAGTTGACGAACTCGTAGCCGAAGCGCCCGCGGTCGCACAGGAAGTAGCCGTTGACCTCGTGGTGGTAGCGGTTGAGGATCCGCCGCAGCGTTCCGTAGCGCTCGCCGGCGATGGTGTTGCACCCGAGGCCGCAGTGGACGCAGATCGAGGGCGCCGTCTGGAGGTCCCATTTCCTGGTGTAGTGGCGCTTGAGGGTCTTGTCGGTGAAGACGCCGGTCGGGCAGACCTCCACCAGGTTGCCCGCGAACTCGCTCTCGAGCGCCCCGTCCGCGTGGCGCCCGAAGTAGACGTGGTCGTGGGCGCCGAGGACGTCCAGGTCCCGGCCGCCGGCGTGGTCGCGGTAGAAGCGCACGCAGCGGTAGCAGGCGATGCAGCGGTTCATCTCGTGGTGGATGAAGGGACCCAGGTCCTGGTTGCGGTGGGTGCGCTTGTCGAAGCGGAAGCGCCGGTAGTCGTGCCCGGTCATCACCGTCATGTCCTGGAGGTGGCACTCGCCGCCCTCGTCGCACACCGGGCAGTCGTGGGGGTGGTTGACCATCAGCCACTCGATGACCGAGGCGCGGAAGGCCGCCGCCTCCTCGTCTTCGATCGAGATCCGGGCGCCATCGTCGGCCGCCGTCATGCACGCCATGACCAGCTTGCCCCGGGCGTCGTCCTCGTCCTCGAGCTGCTTGACCGCGCACTGGCGGCAGGCGCCCACCGACCCCAGGGCCGGGTGCCAGCAGAAGTAGGGCAGGTCGAGCCCCAGGGAGAGGCAGGCGTGGAGGAGGTTTCTCCCGTCGGGCACCTCGTAGGGCGTGCCGTCGACCACGATCCGGGCCATCAGGCGTTCCCCCACGGGCAGGCCTTCTCCGCCAGGTGGCGCTCGAAGGCGTCGCGGAAGTGGGAGAGCGCCGAGCCCAGCGGCGCGATCGCCCCCGGCGCGAGAGCGCAGAAGGTGTGGCCCGGCCCCAGGCGGCCCACGTGCTCCTCGAGGATCTCCAAGTCCCGCGGGCGGCCGAAGCCGGCCTCGATCGCCATCAGGGTCTTCTCCACCCAGGGCAGGCCGTCGCGGCAGGGCGTGCACCAGCCGCACGACTCGCGGGCGAAGAAGCGCTCGAGGGAGATCATGGTCGAGACCGGACAGGTGTCGCTGTCGAGGACGACCAGGGTGCCGGTGCCCAGCCGGCTGCCGGCCTTCTCGACCGAGTCGAAGTCCATGGCCACGTCCAGGTGCTCCGCGGTCAGGAAGTCGGTCGAGGCGCCGCCGGGCAGAAAGCCCTGGAGCGAGAGGCCGTCCTTGAGCCCCCCGGCGTGCTCCTCGAGGATCTCGCGCGCGGTCGTGCCGAGGGGGAGCTCCCAGGCGCCGGGCCGGCGGACCTTCCCCGAGACGCCGTAGATCTTGGTGCCGCCGTCGGCGCTCCGGCTGATCGCCCGGAACCACTCGGCGCCGCGCTCGACGATGTGGGGCACGCAGCAGAGCGTCTCGACGTTCTGGACGATGGTCGGCTTGCCCCAGAGCCCGGAGACCTGGGGGTAGGGCGGCTTCGAGCGCGGCGTGGCGCGGCGCCCCTCGAGGGCGTTCAGGAGGCCGGTCTCCTCGCCGCACATGTAGCGCCCGGCCGAGACGTGGACGTCGAGCTCCAAGGAGAAGCCCGAGCCCAGGACGTTCCGCCCCAGGTAGCCCGCGTCGTAGGCCTCGGCGACCGCCTTCCGGAGCAGCCGGTAGGCCTCCCGGTAGGCCCAGCGCAGGAAGACGTAGGCCCGGTTCGCGCCGATGGCGTAGGCCGCCAGGATCATCCCTTCGAGGAGCTGGTGCGGGTCGCCCTCGAGGAGCAGGCGGTCCTTGAAGGTGCCCGGCTCCATCTCGTCGGCGTTGGCCAGGAGGTACTTCGTGTCGGGGACGTCGCCGTCGCCGGCCGAGCCCTCGGGCATGGGCACGAACGACCACTTCGTGCCGGTCGGAAAGCCCGCCCCGCCCCGGCCGCGGAGGCGCGAGTCCTTGACCGCCTGCTGGACGTCCTGCGGGCTCATGGATCGGAGGGCCTCGCGCAGCGCCCGGTAGCCGCCGGCGCGCTCGTAGGCCGCGCGGTCGAGGGGGCCGTCGGCGGCCAGCAGCCGCTCGGTCAGAGGGCGCGCCTCAGGGCTCTCGGTCGAGGCGCTCGTGGTCGAGGGGCGCTCAGTCATAGCGCTCCAGGACCGCGTCGAGGCCGTCGGCGGTGAGGTCGCGGTGGGTGTCCTCGTCGATCATCATCACCGGCGCGTGGTCGCAGGCGCCGAGGCAGGCCATGGGGAGGAGGGTGAAGCGGCCGTCGCCGGTCGTCTCGCCGAGGCCGACGCCCAGGCGTTTGGAGAGCGCCTCGAGCACCCGGCGGTAGCCCACCACCCAGCAGCTCACGCTGTCGCAGACGAGGATCACGTGGCGCCCCACCGGCTCGCGGTAGATCAGGTTGTAGAAGGTGGCGACGTTGTCGAGCTCGTCGGGGGTCATCTCGAGGAAGGAGGCGAGGTCCCGGAGCGCCTCGTCCGAGATCCAGCGGCGGTGGCGCTGGACCACCTTCAGGGCCTCGATGCACGCCCCCCGCTTGCTGGGGTACTGCTCCAGCTCGCGCTCGATCTCGCGCCGCTCGTCGTCGCTCAGCATCGGTCTAATTCATCGGTCCACGTCGGCCAGGACGAAGTCGATGCTCCCGAGGATCGCCAGGAGATCGGGCACCAGGAGACCGCGGCTGATGAGCGGGAGCATCTGCACGTGGGGGAACGAGGGTGCCCGGATGCGGGTTCGGTACGAGCGCACGTCGCCGTCCGAGACCAGGTAGTAGCCGTTCGCCCCCTTGGTCGCCTCGATCAGCGAGGCCGCCTCGCCCGGCGGGATCACCGGCCCCCAGGAGACGGCGAGAAAGTGGGTGATCAGGGTCTCGATGTCCTCCATCGTCCGGTCCTTGACGGGCGGCGTGGCCAGCGGATGGCGGGACTTGTAGTCCCCCGCGGGCATGTTCTCGAGGCACTGCTCGACGATCCGGAGGCTCTGGCGCATCTCCTCGACCCGCACCTCGGCCCGGGCGTAGCTGTCGCCCCCTTCGGCGACCGGGACGTCGAACTCGAAGTCCTCGTAGCCCGAGTAGGGGCGCATCTTGCGGAAGTCCCACTCGAAGCCGCAGGCGCGCAGGCCCGGCCCCGTCACCCCCCAGTCGATCGCCTCGTCGATCGTGTAGGCGCCCACCCCCACCGTGCGGCCCTTGAAGATCCGGTTGGCCATGACCATCCGGTCGTAGTCGGCGAGACGCTTGGGCAGGTACTCCAGGTACTCGCGGATCAGCCGGTCCCAGCCCCGGGGCAGGTCCTGGGCGACGCCGCCGATCCGGAACCAGTTCGGGTGCATCCGGCCGCCACACACCGCCTCGACGATGTCGAAGATCCGCTCCCGGTCCTCGAACATGAAGAAGACCGGCGACATGGCGCCCACGTCCTGGGCGAAGGTGCCGTACCAGACCAGGTGGCTCGCGATCCGGAAGAGCTCGGCCAGCATCACCCGGATCACCCGCGCCCGGGGCGGCACCTCGATGCCGGCGAGCTGCTCGACCGCCAGCAGGTAGGCGAGGTTGTTCATCACCCCGCCCAGGTAGTCGACCCGGTCGGTGTAGGGGATGTAGGTGTGCCAGCTCTGGCGCTCGCCCATCTTCTCGGCGCCCCGGTGGTGGAAGCCGATGTCGGGCACGACGTCGAGGATGCGCTCGCCGTCGAGCTGGAGCACCAGGCGCAGCACCCCGTGGGTGCCCGGGTGCTGGGGGCCGATGTTCAGGAACAGGAAGTCGGTGTCCTCGCCTTGGCGCTCGAGCCCCCACTCCTCGGGCCGGAAGCGGAGCGCCTCCTCCTCGGCCGCCAGCTTCGCCTCGGGCAGCTCGAAGGGCCCCATCTCGGTGGCCCGCGCCGGGTGCTCCTTGCGCAGCGGGTGGCCGTGCCAGGTGCGCGGCATGAGGATGCGCTCGAGGTGCGGGTGGCCGTCGAAGGCGAGGCCGAACATGTCCCAGGCCTCGCGCTCGTACCAGTCGGCGTTGGGCCAGAGGCTCGTCACCGAAGGCAGCGAAGGCGCCTCCCCGAGAAGCGGCACCTTGACCCGGAAGTCGGCGTTTCGCTCGAACGAGAGCAACTGGTAGACGACGGTGAAGTCCGACGCCGGCTGCCCCTCCCGCCGCGTCCGCTCCCGCTCGTCGATGACGGTCAGATCGAACAACATTCGGAACGGCCCCTCCACCCCCTCCTTCAACCAGCGAAGAAGGCCCGGTGCGGCCTCGGCCCCAACCCAGACCGTCGGCATGTGATCCGCAGTCTGCTGAACCCCGAGCACCCGATCGCCGAACCGCTCCTGAACGTCGTCGGTGAGGCCACCGGCCCCGTTCATCCCCCCACCCCCCTTCCAAGCGGCCGAGCCAACCCCCTCAACCACCGACCCCGCCGAGCCCCTCGCCGCTCCCTCTCGACGAGCCAAGCCCGACGCCGAAACCACCGGTCGTACGCAGGCGCCGGGGCTGCGTGACTCTCCGCCGGCGCAGTCCGCCGCCGGAGAGCCACCTGCCCCGGCGCCGTCGCTACCCCACTCCGTTCCAGCGACCTCAAGCGACCTCGCCGACCCCCTCGCCCCTCTTTCTCAGCGCGCGACGCCCGACGCCGAAACCACCGGTCATACGCAGGCGCCGGGGCTGCGTGACTCTCCGCCGGCGCAGTCCGCCGCCGGAGAGCCACCTGCCCCGGCGCCGTCGCCACCCCGCTCCGTTCCAACAACCTCAACCTCCGTCTCGACCTCCGTCTCGCGCTCCGCATCCCCTCACACCTCATCCGGCGTCCTCAAGACCCGCAGCTTCGCCCGCTCCTCCCGCTTCCGATCCCGCATCGACTCCCGCTCCCCCCTCAGCACCCCCTGCGGCCCGATCACCCAGGACAAGGGCCGCCGCTCCCTCCCGACCGCCTCCCGCAGCAACGTCACCCCCTCCAAGAACGCCTCCGGCCGCGGCGGGCATCCCGGCACGTAGACGTCCACCGGCAGGAACGAATCCACCCCCTGCACCACGCTGTAGATGTCGTACATCCCGCCGGAGTTCGCGCACGACCCCATGGAGATCACCCAGCGCGGCTCCATCATCTGCTGGTAGAGCCGCTCGATCACCGGCGCCATCTTCACGAACACGGTGCCCGCGATCACCATCACGTCGGCCTCCCGGGGCGTGCCCCGGATCACCTCGGCGCCGAAGCGCGCGATGTCGTGCCGGCTGGTGATCGAGGTGGCCATCTCCACGTAGCAGCAGGAGAGGCCGAAGTTGAACGGCCAGATCGAGCTCTTGCGCCCCCACGCGACCAGGTCCTGGAGGCGCGAGAAGACCAGCGAGCGGCGGAGCGCGTCGGCGAAGACCGGGTCGCCCTCGTCGCGGTCCGGGGTCGCGCCGCCGCGCGGCCGGGTAATCGACCAGCGCATCCTCAGCTCTCCGGCTTTCTCGTCGCGAGCAGCCGGCGGCTCGCCTCGCGCGCCGCCCGGGCCCGCTCCTTCGCCTCGTCGGCCCAGCCCCAGTCGAGGGCGCCGCGCCGCCATTCGTAGACCAACCCGGCCACCAGGATGGCCACGAAGACCAGGAGCCCGGCGTAGCCGGCCCGGCCGCTCACCCGCGCGGAGACCGCCCAGGCGTAGAGGAACGCCGCCTCGAGGTCGAAGATCACGAACAGGAGGGCCACCAGGTAGAAGTCGGCCGAGAGGCGGACTCGCGCCGAGCCGGTCACCGCGACGCCCGACTCGTAGGGGTCGCCGGTCGCCCGCTCGCGGTGGCGCTGCCCCAGGACGAAGGAGACGCCCACCATCGCCGCCACCAGCAGGACGGCGGCTGCGCAGTAGACGACCAGGGCCCAGAGGGTCACCGCCCGCCGCCTCCGGCCCGGCCCGCCTCCCGGCGCCCGGTGGTACGGTCCTCGCACCTTCCGAGAGGCCACGTGCGCCGCAGGCCGACCCGCGCAGAGTCGGTCTCGCCATACCCCCAGCGTCTCGAGATCATCGCCTCCCCGATCGTGCAAACCGCGCACCAGGAGCCGAAGAGATGAGCCCATCCGAGCCCCGCGATCCGTCGGCCGGGGCGTCCGCCTGGGTCGACGACCGCAATGCGGCGCTCTTCACCGACCTCTACGAGCTGACCATGGTCCAGGCCTACTGGCGCGAGGCGATGGACGACCAGGCGGTGTTCAGCCTCTACTTCCGCAACCTCCCTGAAGGCCGGAGCTTCGCCCTCGCGTGCGGCCTGGACGACGCGCTCCACTACCTCGAGACCCTGCGCTTCACCGCCGAGGACCTCGACTTTCTCGCCGGGCGGGAGGAGCTCTCGGACCCGTTCCTCGGCTGGCTCGCCGAGATCCGCTTCACGGGCGACGTGTGGGCGCTGCCCGAGGGGACGCCGGTCTTCCCCGAGGAGCCGCTCCTCGAGGTGGTGGCGCCGTTGCCGGTCGCCCAGCTCGCCGAGAGCTTCGTCATGAACCAGGTCCACCTGCAAACCGTCCTGGCCTCGAAGGCGGCGCGGGTGGTCGAGGCCGCCGGCGGGCGGACGGTGGTCGACTTCGGCCTCCGGCGCATGCACGGCACCGACGCGGCGATGAAGGGGGCCCGCGCCTACCACGTCGCGGGCCTCGACGGCACCAGCAACGTCCTCGCCGGGAAGGTCTACGGGATGCCGATCACGGGCACCATGGCGCACAGCTACGTCCAGGCCCACGACGACGAGCTCGAGGCGTTCCGCGAGCTCGCCGCCCTCTATCCGGAGACGGTGCTGCTGGTCGACACCTACGACACGCTGGAGGGCGTCGCCCACGTCACCCGCCTCGCCCGCGAGCTCGGCGACTCGTTCCGGGTGCGGGCGATCCGCCTCGACTCGGGGGACCTCGTCGAGCTGGCGAGGACGTCGCGGCGGATCCTGGACGAGGCCGGCCTCCAGGCGGTGGCGATCTTCGCGAGCGGCGGCCTCGACGAGCACGCGGTCGCCCGCCTGGTCGCCTCCGGCGCGCCCATCGACGGCTTCGGCGTGGGCACGCACATGGGGGTCTCGAGCGACGCTCCGGACCTCGACATGGCCTACAAGCTCACCGCCTACGCGGGCAAGGGGCGACTCAAGCTCTCTCCCGGCAAGCGGATCCTCCCGGGGAGAAAGCAGGTCTTCCGCGGCGAGCGCGACGGCGAGGCCGCGGGCGACGTCGTCGCCCGCCACGACGAGGCGCTCCCCGGCCGCCCCCTCCTGGTCCAGGTGATGGCGGGCGGCGAGCGCCTCCCCGCCGGCCGCGAGAGCCTGGACGCCGCCCGCGAGCGCGCCCGGCGCGAGATCGCCGCCCTACCCCCGCGACTCCGGGCCCTCGAGCCCGCCGACCCACCCTACCCGGTCACGGTGAGCCCCGCCCTCCTGGCCTTCCAGGAGCAGGTCGTCGAGCGGATCGAGGAGGAGGAGCGCTCCGGACAGGCGGAGCTTTGAAAATCGTACAAGCCGACCCGTAGAAGGTGCCGGCGGCCCGGAGGGGGATCGCCGGACGACGGCGGCCGGGAAAGGTCGAGACCCGCCCGGAGGCGCCGGGCGGGTCTCGGTCCCGTGCCGTCAGTGGGTCGCGTGGTAACCGTCGATGGCGCCCGAGAGGAACGGGCCCCGGTCGTCGTCGGTGAGGACGCCGGCCGCGACCAGGCCGTCGAGGGCGCCGCTGACGCACGCCTTGTACGCCTGGAAGCTCGCCCAGGCCCCGTCGTAGCTGCACGGGATCTCGGGGAAGAGCACGGTCGAGCCGGCCTCGACGTTGCGCAGCCGGTTCTTCACCCCGCCCGGCCAGACGACCTCGAGGTCGCCCTTGTCGGCCGAGCCCAGGCCGAAGCCGACCTCGAGAGCGTTCTCCGAGGCGTAGCTCGAGCCGCCGAGGATCGGCTGCATGGAGGTCGGGCCCCTGTGCGGCGTGAACTTCAGGATCGCGCCGATCCCGTCCCGGTTGACCTTGCCGTCGGGCAGAGTCCCGACGCTGCCGCGGGTGCGGACCTTGATCCAGTGGTTGGCGTTGCCGCTGTTGAGCTCGAGCGACAGCGAGCCGTCCGGCAGGGCGAGGCCCGGGAAGAGCCAGGCCTCCTGGCCGGGGACGATCGAGGCGGTCACGATGAGCTGGAAGAGGGCGACGCCGTCGAACGGCGAGCCGAGCGGACCGCCGGTCAGGAGCGTCATCGGCAGAGTCACCGGCTGGCCCGGTGTCACGTCGTGGCTCGACACCGAGACCGAGTCCATGAAGCCGTTGCCGTCGAGGTCGCCGGTGGCGACGCCGTGGACGTTGCGGTAACGGTGATCGCGCTGGATGACGGAGAGGTCGACCTGCATGTCGCCGCTGCACAGCCCGTCGTTGCGCAGGATCACGCCGGGGTTCTCGAGCGAGATGATCTGGTTGATGTCCACGCCGCCGTGGTAGAGCACGTCGGCGTCCCCGTCGTTGTCGAGGTCGAACATCGAGTTGCCCCAGCCGAAGACGTCGGCGACGTTCGGCCCACCGTGGCTGAAGGTGCCGTCGGCGTTCTGGAGCCAGACGCGGGAGCGGATCGGCGCGCCGAAGGTGATGTAGTCGCCGAAGTTGGTGGCGAACAGATCCATCCGGCCGTCGCAGTTGACGTCGCCGAACGACAAGCCCATCCAGCCGCCGTCCTCGTCGAGCCCCTTGGCCTGGGTGACGTCGGTGAAGTGGCCGGTGCCGTCGTTGTCGAAGAACCGGATCCACCCCCGGTGCTGCTCCGGAGTCTGCGCCGAGGCGCCCTGGCTGTCGGCCCAGATGCTGTCCTGGTCGCCGTCGCCGTCGAGGTCGACGAAGGTGCCGGCCCAGGTGTAGGAGGCGCCGGTCGTGCCCGGCCAGTCCATGTTGGCAGGATTTTCGATCCCGGAGGTCGAGCTGACGTCGGTGAACACGTCGCCGCCCTCGTTGTGGAACAGCACGTTGTGCTCGAAGTAGGGGTAGAGGCTCGCGAAGTAGAGCGGCTCGCGCTGCGTCCAGTCGGTGAAGGTGTTGGCGATGAACAGGTCGAGGAGGCCGTCGCCGTCGATGTCGCCGAAGGCGCAGCTCGCCGCGTCGCGGCTGGGGCCCGCGACTCCGGCGGCGGCCGTGATGTCGGTGAACGTGCCGTCGCCCTGGTTCTCGAACAGGAAGCTCGGCTCGGCGGTGCCGATCACGTAGAGGTCCTCGTCACCGTCGTTGTCGATGTCGCCGTAGCAGACGCCGGTGCTCTGCTGGGCGGTGGCGTCGACCCCGGCCGCGATCCCCACGTCGACGAAGGTGAGCTGGCCGGTCTGGGCGAGCTGGCTCTGGAACAGGCTGTTCGGCGTGCCCGGTCCGTTGACCGCGTAGATGTCGAGGTCGCCGTCGTTGTCGTAATCGAAGATCGCGACGCCCGGCGCCCCGCGCGGCTTCATCGGGGTCTCGGGCTGGATCATGGAGAAGTAATCCGCGACCGGCACGGGAAGCTCCTGGAGGCGCTGGATGCGCACCGCGTTGCGGTACGGCGGCGTCTGGTGGTACACGATCCCCGCCTGGTCCGTGACGTCGTTCAGGACCACGCCACCGTCGGCGAGGGCCGGCGCGCACCAGAGCGCGACCGGAAACGCGAGGACCAGGGCGGAGAGCGCGGTCCGGAGGAACCGCACGGCGTCGGTTGTCTTCATTGCATGCTCCCTTTGATATGATCGAATTGGCGTTTCCATGAGCGGACTGCTCGTTTCCTGAGTGCGGCCCGGCCGCCGTCGGGGGACGCCGTAGCGCGACCGAGCGGCGTCCGACCGTCAGACGGCCTGCGCCACCCGGCTTTCGCCGACCGGAAACCAGGCCGACGGCAAGGCCCCGAGGGCCTGGCCCGGGGGCACGAACCTGGGCTCGGTCTCCCAGCGGAGCTCACCCGCCGGGCGGTCGTAGCCCAGCGCCTCCCACAGGCGCCGGGAGAACGCGGGCATCAGCGGAGCGGCGATGAGCGCCAGGGTCCTCGCGGCCGCGAGCTCGAGGGCGATCCCGGTCCGCCGCTCGTCCCGGGTGGCGGCGGCCCAGCCCCACGCGTCCTCGGCCCGGCCGAAGTCCCGGGCCTGGCGCACCAGCTCGATCAGCACCCGGGTGAGCCGCTGCAGGGAGAACGACTCGGCCCGGTAGGACCGCGAGGCGCCGTCGATCGCCGCCTTGAGCAGGTCGAGAAAGCGGCGATGGCCGTCGGTCCAGGTGCCGGCCTCGGGCACCTTGCCGCCGTAGACCGTCTCGACCTTCCGTCCCAGGTCGTGGAGCCAGCCCTCCCAGCGGCCGGCCAGCTCGCCCGCGACGAAGGCGTCAAACTCGGCGATCGAGAAGTTGGTCTGCTCGACCTCCGGCGCCGTGTAGCCCAGGTAGCAGCGCACGGCGTCGGGCGAGGCGGTCTCCAGGAGGTCGCGGGCCCAGACCGCGTGCCCGCGGCTGGTCGAGAACTTGCTGCCCTCGAGGCGGTAGAGCTGGTTCGCCACCATCGCCCGCGGCGGCCGGGTCTCGGGGTCGTAGGCGCGGAAGACGGCGTAGTAGAGCAGGCCGTGGTTCCAGCCGTTGTCGAAGCCGAAGAACTGCACCACCTCGGCCTCGTCGCCGGCGCGCCAGAAGCCCTGCCAGCCGTCGTCGCGGCCCAGGTGGTCGGCGAGGTCCCAGCTCCCGGAGAGGTAGCCGGGGGCCATCTCGAGCCAGGCCGAGACCGACTGGCCATCGAAGCCCTCGACCGGCACCGGGATGCCCCAGGGCGTCGGGTGCGACGAGACGACCTCGGGCAGCTCCTCCTCGAGCATCTTCCGGCACAGCGCGCGGTGCGCGGTGGTCATCGAGACCTCGGCCAGGTAGCGCTCCAGGCTCTCGCGGTGAGGCTCCAGCGGGAAGAAGAGACGCCGGACGTCGCGCACCGCCGGCGGCCGCCCGCAGGTGCGGCAGACCGGGTCGACGAGATCGACGCAACGGTTGGGCCGGCCGCACTCCTCGCAGGCGTTGCCGCACGTGGGCTTGCCGCAGTGCGGGCACCGCCCGGTGACGTAGAACTCGAACAGGTAGCGATCGCACGTCTCGCACACCAGGGCCGGCGCGTCGCGCTCCACCAGGTGGCCGTCGGCCCAGAGCCGCTCGACGAAGTGGCGCACCAGGTCGCGGTGGTGGAGCGAGGCGTTCGGCCGGTAGAACCAGTCGATCTCGACGTCGGCCCGGCGCAGGGTCTCGTGGATCTCGCGGGCGTAGCGATCGGCGAGCTCCTGGGGCGAGACGCCCTCCTGCTCGGCCTTCGCCGCGGTCCATACCTGGTTGTCGTCGGTGCCCAGGGCGTAGTAAGCGTCGTCGCCGAGCATCCGCCGGAAGCGGGTGTAGACGTCGGCCGAGAGGTAGGGGCCGGCGAGATGGCCCAGGTGGAGATCGCCGTTGGGGTTGGGCGGCGAGCCGAAGACCAGCACCCGCCGGCGCTCTCCGGCCTCGAGCGCGGCGCTTTCGGCCGGCGCCGCCGAGCCGCCGGCGAACAGGAGCTTCATGTCCTCCCAGTAGACGTTGAGGAAGAGCAGCTCTTCGGACTCCGAGCCGTTGACCAGCGAGTGCTCGGTGAAGGGCGGAATGAACACGACGTCCCCGGCCTCGACCTCGTGGTGCAGCTCGCCGTCGGTCATCGTCCCGCGGCCTCGGGCGAGGATGAAGGTCTCCCCTTCGTGGTGGCGGTGGAGCTTCGTGGCGCCGGCCGGCGGCACCAGGTTCCAGAGCGCGATGAACGGCGTCCGGCCCGAATCCTTCGAGGGGAAGATCTGGCGGCAGTGGATGCCGAAGGCCTCGGTGAATCGGTCGCGGTCGAGCTTGTGGATTCGCATCGTCGTCACCCCCGCGTCTCGGCGAGTTGGAATTGGTCCTGCGCCCGCGGCCGGACCGTCGCCTCCTCCCCGTCCCCTTCGCCCGCCAGGGCCTCGAAGATCTCTCGTGCCCGCAGGGGAAGGACCGACAGCAGGGTGTCGGAGAGGCCGTGGGTGCCCTCGCAGAAGCCCTGGAGGAAGATCCGCGGTCCGAAGGCGGGCAGAGCCTCGACCCGGTAGGAGCGCGCCACCCGGAAGCCGCCGTCGCCGTCGGTCACCAGGTAGGGCGCCAGGTGGTCGAGCAGGGCGGGTCGCCGGTTCCGGCAGTACCCGGTGGCGAGCACCAGGCCGTCCGCCTCGATCGTCTCCATCCGCTCGTCGGCGCGGTTGAAGAACTCCGCCACGACGATCTCGCCGCGCCGCCGGACCTTGCGCAGCTCGCGCAGGGTGCGCACCTCCACTCCCCGCTCGCCGTGGATCCGGCGCTCGTAGAGGGCCGAGTAGATCTCCCGGATCAGGGCCAGGTCGACCGCCGAGTAGTTGGTGTCGTAGTGCTCGTGGATCACCGAGTGGCGCAGGTCGCACGGCAGGTTGTAGAGGAAGTCGACGGTCGAGCCGTGGAAGATCTCGTTGACGAACTGGCTCTCGTCGGCGGGCTTGTAGGCGTAGCGACGCAGCGTCGCGGTCACCTGCGCCCGCGGGTAGTTGGTGTAGAGGTACTGGAAGATCTCTGCGGCGCTCTGGCCGGAGCCGACCACGACGAAGCGGTAGGGGGCGTCGCGCTCGGGGAAGCTCGAGTGGATCGTGCCGAGGAAGTCCCGGCAGTGGAACACCCGCCGCTGGTCGAGCTCGACGCCGTCGGGAACGTACGGCTGGCCGCCGGTCGCGAGCACCAGGTTGCGGGTGAGGAAGTGCTCGGGCTCGCCCGACTCCAGGTCGCGGGCGACGACCCGCAGCATCTCGACCCGGCCGCTCGCGCCGGCCGCCGGCTCGACCGCCACGACCTCGCGCCGGTAGCGCACCCGGTCGCGCACCTGGGCAGCCACCCACTGGTAGTAGTCGTTGAACTCGAGGCGCGTCGGGAAGAACTCGCGCAGGTTGACGAAGTCCTCCAGGCGGCCCTTCTCCTGGAGATAGGTGAGGAAGGTGAAGCGGCTGCGCGGGTTGCGCAGCGTCACCAGGTCCTTCAAGAACGAGAGCTGGATCCGGGTGCCCTCGATCAACATGTCCGGGTGCCAGGCAAAGCCCTCCCGGCGCTCGAGAAAGACGCTCTCGAGCCGCTCCTGCCCCCGCCCCTCCTCGCTCATCAGGGCGGCGAGGGCCAGGTTGGCCGGACCGAAGCCGATCCCGACCAGGTCGTAGGTCGGCGCCGGCCAGCGCCGGCGTCCGTTGTGGCCGTTCGTCTGCTCATCCATTTCGCGGTGCTCCCGAAGTCGGTCGATCTCCCTACAGGTAGGCTCCTGCCTGAGCGTTCATCCGCGCCGCCAGCACCCGGCCGCCGGCGCTGCGCAGCGGCTCCGGAGGCATGGGGTTCGGCCGGGGAAGATCGAGCAGGGCCCGAAGGCCGGACGACGCGTGCCCGAGGGCGAGCTCGGCGAGCCGCTCCCCGGAGGCCGTTCCCATCGCGATCCCGGCACCGGTGTAGCCCGCCGAGGCGTAGAGCCCCGGCTCGAGCTCGCCGAACCAGTGCCGGCGGCTGGTCGAGGTGCCCATCAGGCCACCCCAGGTGTACTCGATCTCGACGCCGGCGAGCGCCGGGAAGCGGGCGTCGAGGGCCCGGCGGTGATGGCCGCGGACCGTCGCGCGCAGATCGGCCCCCGCTCCCGGCCGGGTCGAGTAGTGCACGGTGTTGCGCACCAGGAGACGCTGGTCCCGCGTGCGCCGGAGCGTCGACCCCATCGGGTCCATCGCCAGCACGCCCCACTCCCGCTCGCCGCCCAGTGCGGCCTGCTCGCCGGCCGAGAGGACCCGGGTGAGGCTGCCGAAGGTGTAGAGCGGGAAGATCCGGCGGCGCAGGAACCCGAGGGCCGGCGTGTAGCCGTTGGTCGCCAGGAAGAGCCGGTCGGCCGAGACCGTCCCGTGCGCCGTCGTGAGGTGAAAGCGGACGTTGCGCTCGAGGGTCTCGACCGGCGACTCCTCGTAGAGCTCGACGTTCGCCGGCAGCGCGCGCGCCAACCCCGCGACGAGCGCCGCCGGCTGGACCAGCGGGTAGCCGGTCAGGCGCAGGCCGCAGAGGTAGAAGCCGGTGCCCGTCGCCTCCGCCATCGCCCGCCGGTCGAGCCACTCCCAGCGGATGCCGAGCTCGTCGAGGAGCGGCGGATAGCTGTCGAGGAAGCGGCGGCCCTCGCGGCTCGCCGCCGCCCGCAGCCACCCCCGCTCGTCCCAGGAGCACTCGATCCCGTGCTCGGCGACCAGCCGGCCGAGGCTGGCGATGCCCTCGCCCGCCACCCGCACGTACCGCCGGCGGGCCTCCGGCTCCATCCGGCTGACGAAGTCGACCAGGTCGACCAGGAAGCCCGAGCTCCGCCCCGAGGCGCCCGCGCCCGCCCGCCCCGCGTCCACCACCACCACGCGCGAGTCCGGCCGGAGCTCCGCCAGGCGGCGGGCGATCGCCAGCCCGGTGAAGCCCGCCCCGAGGACGGCGAGCTCGGCCCGCCGATCGCCTTCCAGCCGGCGGGCCGGCGGCGGCGGGGCGGCGGTGGCGGCCCAGCCGCTCTCCCCTTCTCCCGCCGGGCGGTGGCGGACGGCGCGCAGCCAGGGGCTCATGCCACGCTCCCTCCGGCGCATTCGAGCTCCCTCTCGGACCCGGCCGGCGCGGGCGGCGGCAGCAGGCCGCGCTCGACGAAGTCGGCCAGGAAGGTCGAGACGAGGTCCTCCTCGGGACCGGGCGGCCCGACCGGGCCCGCCGCGAGCGCCCGGGAGGTCCCTCGGCACTCGTAGCGGATCCGCGGCGCCGCCCCTTCGGCCCCGCGGGCGTCGCCGTCCGCCGCGCCCTGGGTGGCGGCGAACAGCGCCAGGAGCGGTGCCAAGGCGTTGTCCTCCCCCGCTTCGACCGCCGCGGCGAGCTGGCGGCGCCACGCGCCGATCGGCGCCGGCGCGAGGCGGTAGCCGAAGGCTCGGGCGGCTGCGAGCAGCTCCTCGACCGTGCTGAGATGGGGATTGAGCGGATGGAAGGTACGGCCCCGCGACTCCGGCCGCAGCGAGAGCCAGACGATCGCGCGGCTCACGAAGTCGACCGGCGAGACCCGCGCCGGACCCCGCCACTCGGCGGGCGTGCAGCCGAGCTGGATGCAGCCCCGGAAGAGGCGCCCGGCGAAGTCCTCGGCGTTGGTGAAGCCGGTGCGCGCGTTGCCCGCGACCACGCCCGGCCGGAAGATCGACACCGGCAGCCCGCGGGCGCCGGCCTCGCGCACCAGCCGCTCCGCCACCCACTTCGTCTGCGCGTAGCCGCCGGCGAGGCCGCTCGGGTCGTCGACCGGATCGTCCTCGTCCGCCACCCGCTCGCCCGAGCGGTAGGCGTCGGCGTCGAAGACCGAGAGCGTCGAGACGTAGACGAGGGGCTTGGCGCGGCCCAGGCAGGCCAGGCGGATCGCCTCCCGGGTGCCGCCGACGTTGGGCGCTTCGAGCTCCCGGAACGAGCGCAGCAGATCGAGCCGGGCGCCGTCGTGATAGACCGCGCCGAGCTCGCGGCCGAGCTCCTCGAAGCGCGCCTCGGAAAGGCCGAAGCGGGGCTCGGCCAGGTCGCCGACCAGCGGCACGATCCGGTCGCCGTCGACCTCCCGCCAGAGCCGCCGGCGCTCGAGCGCGCGGCGCAGGCGCCGGGCGCCGGCCGCCTCGTCGGCGGCTCGGACCAGGCAGAGGACCGGCCCCGGGGTCTGCTCCAGGAGCTCGTGGAGGAGATGGGCGCCGAGGAAGCCGGTGGCGCCGGTGAGAAAGGCCGGGCGGCCGTCGGCCGGCCAGGCCCCCGCCCGGCCCGAGGTGCCTGACTCCGAGTTGGACTCCGAGTTGGGCTCCGAGTTGGGCTCGGGCGCCGAGGCGGGCCGGATGCCGGGCGCCAGCCGGGCCGCCGCGCGGAGCTCGTCCACGCTCGGTCCGGCCTCGCGGGCCGGCTCCCGCTCCCCCCGCTCGGCCCGCGCGAGAAGGCGCGCCATGCCGGCCACGGTGGTGTCGCGAGCGATCGCCGCTAAGCCCGGCATCGTCGGGCAGAGCTTCCGCAGCTCGTTGTGGAGGCGCACCAGGTGGAGCGAGTGGCCGCCCAGGGCGAAGAAGTCGTCCCCGGCCCCCACCCGCTCGACGCCCAGGACCCGGGCGAACGCCTCGGCGATCGCGCGCTCCGCCTCGTCGCGCGGGGCGGTGAAGCCTTCGTTCGGCTCCGCCTGCGCCGCCTGCGGCTCCGGCAGGGCCGCCGCGTCGACCTTGTAGCTCGTGGTCCGGGGCAGCGCCTCGAGCTCGACCCAGACGCCGGGCACCATGTAGGAGGGCAGGGTCTCGGCGAGGAACGAGCGCAGGGCCTCGGCACCAGGCGCGGGCTCGCCGGCGCGCGGCTCCGCCGCCCAGTACGCCACCAGGTGGCGCGCGCCGCCGCCGGGCTCGACCCGGTCGATCACGACCGCCTCGCGCACTCCGGGGTGGCGGGCGAGCGCCAGCTCCACCTCCTCGAGCTCGATCCGGAAGCCCCGGACCTTGACCTGGCGGTCGATCCGGCCGAGGAACTCGACGGCGCCGTCCGGCCGGAACCGCGCGAGATCGCCGGTTCGATAGAGCCGCTCGCCGCCCTCGTCGGAGAAGGGATTGGGCACGAAGGCCGCGGCGGTGCGCGCCGGACGCCCCAGGTAGCCGCGCGCGAGACTCGGGCCGCCGAGACAGAGCTCGCCCGGCACGCCGGCCGGAACCGGACGCAGGTCGGCGCCCGCCAGGTAGATCCGGGCTCCCGCCAGCGGCCGCCCGATCGGCACCGGCTGCTCGGCCGCCTCCGGCCGGCAGCGCCAGCCCAGCGCGCCGATGGTCGTCTCCGTCGGGCCGTAACGGTTCTCGAACACCAGGTCCGGCAGGTGGCGGAGGCGCCGCGCGACCCGCGCGGGCAGGTCGGGCGCCACCGCCTCGCCGGCGGTGTAGAGCACCTCGAGGTCGAGGCAGGCGTCGAGCCCCGGCTCGGCCAGCAGCACGGGGTAGACCGCCGGCGGGAACGACGCGTGGCTCACCCGGGCGCGCCCCATGAGCTCGACCAGGTAGGCGAGGTCGCGCTGGCCGCCGGGCCGCGCCATCACCACGCGGCCTCCGAGCACCAGCGGCAGGAAGATCTCGAGCACCGAGACGTCGAATCCGGCGGTCGTCTTGTGGAGGAATGCCGCCGGGCCGGTCACGTCGTGGTGGCGGGCCCACTCCAGCCGGTTGGCGAGCGCCCGGTGGGAGACGACGACGCCCTTGGGCCGGCCGGTCGTGCCCGACGTGTAGAGCACGTACGCCGGATGGTCCGGGGCGAGCGACGGCGCGGGCGGCGCCGGCTCTCCTTCCGCCGCCGCTCGGGACTCGGCCCGCGGCGCCACCACGGTCAGCCCCGGATGCCGCAGCCGGGCGGCGGCCTCCGGATCGGCCACCACCACCCGGGGCCCGGCGCCGCCTTGCCAGGCGTCCTCGAGGAGGAGCGCCAGCCGCTCGTCCGGGTGCTCGAGGTCGAGCGGCAGGTAGGCGCTCCCCGCCAGGAGGACGGCGAGGAGGGCCACCACCAGCTCCGGCGAGCGCTCGAGCGCCACCGCGACCGGCACCTCCGGCCCGGCGCCGGCCGCCCGGAGCCGCGCCGCCAGGGCGTGGGCGCGAGCGACGAGCTCGCCGTAGGTGAGGAGCGTGCCGTCCAGCTCGATCGCGATCCGCTCCGGGGTGCGGCGCGCCTGGGCCTCGACCTGCCGGTGGACCGGCCGTCCTTCCGGGTAGCGGTCGGGCGAACGGCTCCAGGCCCCGAGCAGGCGCTCGCGCTCGGCGGCGCCCAGCACTCCGATCTCGCCCAGGCGGCCGGCGTCGGCTCCGGCAGGCAGCGTTTCGAGCACCCTCAGAAGCGACGCCTGGAGCCGGCGGACGTCGTCCTCGGCGAAGCGGGCGCGATCCCAGCCGAACCGCAGGAGGAGCCGCTCTCCCTCCGGCTCGACCATCAGCACGAGGGGGAAGTTGGTGCGCTGGATCCGTGGGGCCGAGCGCGTATGGCGTTCGGCCGTCGCCTCGATGTTCTCGAACACCAGGATGGTCTCGAACAGAGGCGTTCCCGAAGGCACCTGGCTCCACCGCCGGACCTCGACCAGCGGCGTGTGCTCGTGGCGGCGCATCTCGAGCTGGTCGGCCTGGATCGCTTCGAGCCAGGGGACGAGCCGCTCGCCGGGGCGCACCGCCACCCGCGCCGGCAGCGTGTTGACGAAGCAGCCGAGCATCGACTCGACGCCCTTGAGCTCCGGCGGGCGCCCGGAGACCGTGACGCCGAAGACGACGTCGTCGGCGCCGGAGTAGCGCGAGAGGATCAGGGCCCACGCCCCCTGGAGGAGGGTGTTGAGGGTCAGGTGGCGGCTCCGTGCCAGGCGCTCGAGCGCCGCCGTCGCCGCCGCGCCGAGCCGGACGTCGAGACGGCCGTGGGCGCCCGGCGGGGCAGCCGGATCGCGGTCGAACGCCAGGCGGGTGGGCGCGCTCACCCCGGCGAGCCGCTCGCGCCAGTAGACCTCGGCGGCCGCCAGGTCCTGCCGCCGGAGCCAGGCGACGTAGTCGCGGAAGGGACGCCTCGCGAGCGGGCGGGCGGGCTCGCCCCGGTCGAGGGCGGCGAACAGCTCGGCCGCCTCGCCGATCAGCGAGACCGCCGACCAGCCGTCGAGCAGGATGTGGTGGTAGCTGAAGACCACCCAGCCCCGGCCGCCGGGCGCCCGCAGCAAGCTCCAGCGCAGGAGCGGAGGCTTGCCGAGGTCGAAGCCACGGCGCCGGTCGGCCTCGGCCCAGCGGTCCACCCAGGCCGCCTGCTCGGCCTCCGGCAGCTCCGGCAGGTCGTGGACCTCCATCTCGAGAAGCGCCGCACCGTGGACCACCTGCACCGGCTCCCGGACGTCTTCCCAAACGAACGAGGTCCGAAGGACCGGGTTGCCGTCGATCAGCAGCTGCCAGACGCGCCGGAACCGGTCCGGGTCCGGCATCGTCTCCGCGGCGAGGATCAGCTGCTCGAAGTACATCCCGCTCTCCGGCGTCGACAGGCCGTGGAACAGCATCCCCTGCTGGGAAGGCGAGAGACGGTAGATGTCGTCGATCTGCGACCGAAGGGTCACCGCGGCTCCTTCGCCGGCGGTCCGGAGCCGGCGTCGGGCCGGGTCGATTGGATTCTAGATATCGCCATAACCGAACTCATTGGCAAATAGCTCTACCGGCGTCGCTGAACGAATGACCGACTTCTCCGCCTCCGTCCTTCCTGCCACGAGAGTCACTTACGGAAGAGAGACGAGACGCGGAATCCGCCTGCTTCGACTTCTAAGTGCAGCATATGCCCAAGATCGAGACGGCTCCGGCCGGCACCCCTCCGGGACGTCCTCACTCCTCCCTCAGCGCGATGGCGGGCGACACCCGAGTCGCCCTGTGGGCCGGCAAGAACGCGGCGATCAGCACGGCGGCGGCGAGGGTCACGGCCACCGCCACGAGCGTGGCCGGGTCGGTCGCGCCGACGCCGTAGAGCAGGCTCGCCATGGTCCGGGCGAGCCCGAGGGCCAGGGGAACGCCCAGGAGCACCCCGAGCCCGCCGAGCACGAGCCCCTCGCGCACGATCCCTCCGAGCACCGAGCCGCGGCCGGCGCCGAGCGCCATCCGGATGCCGATCTCGTGGGTCCTCCGGGCGACGCCGTAAGCGATCAGGCCGTAGACGCCCACCGCCGCCAGGAGCAGGGCGACCAGGGCGAAGCTGCCGAACAGCAGGGTCTGGAAGCGCACGCGGCCCAGGGCCGCGGAAACGATCTCGTCCAGGGTCTGGGCGGTCGAGATCGCCTGCTCGGGAGCGATCTCCCAGACCGCCTGGCGCACCGCCCGGCCGAGGCTCTCCGGCTCGCCGGAGGTCTCGACCGTGAGGAACCAGAGCGGCCGGGGGAACTGCGGGTACGGCAGGTAGACCTGCGGGATCGAGCTGACCGCGAGCCCCTCGGACTTGACGTGGGCGACCACCCCGACGATGCGCCGGGGCGCGGGGTCGGCCCCGCCCCCCAGGGAGAGGGTGCGACCGAGGACGCCGCCGTTCGGGAAATAGCGGCGGGCGAGCTCCTGGTCGATGATCGCCACCTTCGCCGCGTCGGCGTGGTCGCCGTCGTTGAACGAGCGCCCCTCGAGCAGGGTGATGCCGAGGGTGTCGAAGTAGCCCGGCGACACGCCGAACCACTCGGCCGACGGCAGCGGCTCGCCGGGCGGGTGGCCCTCGACCTCCACGTCGTCGAACTGGTGGAAACCCTGGAGCGGCACCGAGGAGCTGACCGCCGCCGAGTCGACCCCGGGAAGCGCCGCGACCCGTTCGCGCACCCGCCCGAGAAAGTCGGTCGCCTGGCCGGGCTCGGCGAACTCGCGGCGCGGCAGCCAGAGCTGGAGGACGAGCTTGCCGGCGCTCCGGAAGCCGAGGTCCTCGTGCAGCAGGCCGACGAAGGTGCGGGCCATCAGGCCCGCGCCCACCGTGACCGCCAGAGCGAGCGCGATCTCGGCGACCACCAGCAGGCGGCGACCGCGCAGGCCCGTGCCCCCCTCGCTGCCGGTCCGTCCCCCTTCCTTGAGGACCTCCTGGAGCTTGGCCCGGCGCTGGAGCACCGGTACCAGCCCGAAGAGGAGCGAGGTCGCCAGGGTCAGCGCGAGGGTGAAGAGCACGACGCGGACGTCGATCGCCGCGGCCTCGAGACGCGGGATCCCCTCGAGGTGGAGCGCCAGGAGCGCTTTCACGACCCCGAAGGCGAGGAGCAGGCCGGCGGCTCCTCCCGCCGCCGAGAGCACCAGCCCTTCGGCGAAGAACTGCCGCGCCAGGTCGAGCCGGCCGGCGCCGAAGGTCAGGCGCATCGCCACCTCCCGGCGCCGCGCGAGCCCGCGGGCGAGGAGCAGGTTGGCGACGTTGACGCAGGCGATCGCCAGCACCAGCGCGACCGCCAGCGAGAGGGCGACGAGAGCCGGCCGGACGTCCCCCACCACCTCCTCGCGCAGCGACACGACGCCGAGATTCCAGCCGCTGGTCGCGGTGTAGATCGCCGGGAAGCGCTCCTCGAGCTGGGCCGCGACCCGCTTCATGTCGCCGCGCGCCGCCTCGAGGTCGACGCCGGGCTTCAGGCGGGCGAAGACCTTGAAGGCGCGCAGCTCGCGCCGGCCCGGCAGGAGGGCGGGGTCCAGGGCGACCGGGATGAACAGCTCGTAGCGGCCGCCCTCGAGCGCGAAGCTCCTCGGCAGCACGCCGACCACGGTGTACGGGCCGCCGTCGAGGGTCAGCTTGCGGCCCACGACGCCCGGGTCGGCGCCGAAGCGCCGGCTCCAGAGCCCGTGGCTCAAGAGCACCACCGGGTCCGCCCCCACCCGGTCCTCCTCGGGCAGGAAGGTCCGGCCGACCGCCGCCTGGACGCCGAGCAGCGGGAAGAGGCTCGCCGAGACCCGGCCGGTGAGCAACCGCTCGGGCTCCCCTTCGCCGGTCAGGTTCAGGATGTGGGGGATGAAGGCCGCCGTCCCGGCGAACACCCGGTTGCCGTCGCGCACGTCGACGTACTCCGCCCCCGACGCGGGCACCCGGTCCTCGCCCTGGGCCAGGAACTGGTCCCAGACCATCACCAGCCGGTCGGGCTGAGGGTAGGGCAGGGCCTGGAGGAGCACCGCGTCGACCACGCTGAAGACGGCGGCCGTCGCGCCCACCCCGAGCGCCAGGCAGAGGACGACCGAGAGGGTGAAGGCCGGGCTCTTCAGGAGGCTGCGGCCGGAAAGTCGGAGGTCGCGGAGGAAGCTCATGGCCACGCTCATCTCCTACGTGCGGGGCTCCCGGGTTCTGGGACAGGGCGCGCCGGACGCCCGGCGAAGCTCAGCACAGGTGCCCGAAGAGCTCGCGGTAGCTCGCGAAGGCCCGGTCGACGTCGTCTGCGGCGAGACCGAACTCGGCGAGATCGTAGCGATGGCCACCGTGCCCTTCGTGGCGGTGCTCCGCCAGCCAGGCCGCCATCGCGGACTCGCTGGCGCTCGCCACCGGCACCTCGGCGGCCCGCAGGGTTGCGACGGTCGAGGCCACCGGATCGGCCACCAGGTCGCGGAAGGCGAGGTCGTGGAACCGCCCGCCGCCCAGCCGCTCCCGCGCCGCGATCGCGGCCTCGACGGTGGCGGCCAAGCCGTCCAGCAGGAAGCGGCCCAGGCGCCGCAGGTCCACCCGGTTCGAGCTCAGGTAGCGCAGCGATGCGACGTGGCTCGCCAGCGAGCCGATCACCTGGCGCGGCTCGCGGTGCAGGTGGATCACGCGAGCGCCGGGGAGCGCTTCGAGGAGCTCGTCGAGGTGTCCCAGGTGATGGGGCGACTTGAGCACCCACCGCTCCCCCGGCCGCTTCCAGGAGAGGCGCTGGAGCTGACTCCGGTAGTGGCGGTAGGCGCCGCTCCAGTCCTCGCGGCCCCGGCCGTCGAGCCAGGCGGCGTAGGCCGGAGTGTCCCAGAAGATCGCGAAGCGGTTCGAGACGAAGGTCGCCATGAACAGGTCGTTGCACTCGGCCGGCGAGTCGAACGGGTGCTGGCGGTCGAGATGAGGCTGCAGGTGCCGGTGCCGCGCGAGCGTCCGGCGGAAGGCGACGGCCCGCGGATCGGCGGCCTCGGCGCCCTCCGGATCGGAGGCCGCGGTCGCCGTGCCGTCGTCGGGCCACGGCTCGTCGAGCTCCCAGGGCCGGAGCCAGCGGGCGCCGGCCAGGCGGGTCAGGAGGTTGTGAAGCAGCGTGGTCCCGGTCCGCGGCATGCCGACCACCACCACCGGGCCCGCGAGGGGCCGCCCGAGGATCTCCGGGTGCGCGGCCAGGTCCCGGTCGACGTGCAGTCGCCTGACGAGGAGCTCGACCAGCCGCCCATGGGTCCACACCCGGCCGGCCAGGCTGAGGCGCGCCTCCCGCTCGAGGCTCCGCGCGGCGACCTCGAGCCCTGCGAGGAGCAGGTCGGGCTCGGTGAAGCCGGAGAGGCCGCTCGCGGCCTCGGCCTCGGCGACGAGGGCGGCCGGCTCGAGCGCCGGACCGAGCCGTACGCCCACGCGTCCGAGCACGCCGGCGGCGCCGTTGGCCAGCCGGTTGACGAGGGGCTGAGGCGAGCGGGCGACGGGCAGGGGGACCTCCGGTCGGAAGCGAGCGGTCGAGCGCGGCCGCCCCCGAACCCGGAGCACCCCTCCGGCACCCGGATGGCGGTCAACCCTCTAGGTTGCGCCAGCGCCCCGATCGGGGACACCAGGCGCCGGCACCCGCGCCTCCGCTACCGGCCTCGGCGGGCGAAGCGCCTCTTGCCCGCCGCGGCGCCGCCCACCGCCAGGTATCCGGCCGCGGCGCCGCCGACCGCCACCGCGCCCAGGGCCGCGCCGCCGAGGGCCGCGAGCCCGACGGCCACCCCGCCGACCGCGAAGGCACCGACGGCGACGCCGCCGAGCGCGACGAATCCGCGGGAGACGCCGCCGACCGCGAAGGCGCCCGTCGCACGACCGCCGAGGGCGAAGAACCCCCGGGCTTCGCCGCCCAGCGCCAGCACCCCTTGCGCCCGGTCGCCGACGGCGATCACGCCGCGGGCGCGGGCCGGCTCGCCGGTCTCCAGGTCGGCACCCAGCGCGACCTCGACCAGGGGCAGGCCCCGGACGGTCCAGCCGGAGGTCCACCGCACCGGCTCCGCCGCCCTGCGGGCCGCCGCGCGGACCTTGGTCGTCGCCTTGTCTCGAATCGATTCCATGGCCGCCCGCTCCTCGGTTGCCCCCGCCGCCCCCATCCTACAGGCGGCGCGCGGTTCCGGACGCGGAATCCGCGCCGGACCTCAGGCCACGCGGTAGGCGAGGGCGTTGACGTTCATGCCCGCGCCGACGGCGGCCAGCAGGAGAAGGTCTCCCGGCTCGAGGTGGTGGCCCTTGATCTCGCCGCGGTCCATGAGGTCGAGGAGGGTCGGCAGGGTGGCGACCGAGCTATTGCCCAGCCAGCCCACCGTCAGCGGTGCGATCTCGGCCGAGGAGCGGGGGTCGCCGGAGGCCTTGAGGAGGCGCTTGACGATCGCCTCGTCCATCTTTGCGTTCGCCTGGTGGAGCAGGATCTTGTCGACGTCCGCCAGCGCGACGCCCGCCCGGTCCAGGCACTCCTCCGCCACCGCCGGAACGGTCTTGACCGCGTACTCGTAGACCCGGTGACCGTCCATCTTGAGGAACAGCTCCCCGTTGGCCGACTCCGGGCGCGAGGACGCGCCCATGCGCAGCAGGTAGGCGTGCTCGAAGGTGTCGGAGCGCGTGGCGTGCGCCAGGACGCCGACCGGCTCGTCCACCCACCGGCCCTCGAGCAGGACTGCGCCCGCGCCGTCGGAGTAGATCATGCTGTCCCGGTCGTGCGGGTCCGAGACCCGCGACAGGGTCTCGGCGCCGATCACCAGGCAGCGGCGGGCGTCGCCGGAGCGCAGGTAGTAGTCGGCCTGGATCACCCCCTGGAGCCAGCCGGGGCAACCGAACGGCAGGTCGTAGGCGACGGTCCGCGGGTTGCGGATGGCGAGCTTCGCCTTGACCCGGGCGGCCAGGCTGGGCACGAGCTCGGAGCGCCGGTTGCCCGCCGCCACGTCGCCGAAGTTGTGCCCCACGATGACGTAGTCGAGCTCCTCGCGGTCGGCCCCCGCGCGCTCGAGCGCCGCCTCGGCGGCCAGCGCCGCGATGTCCGACGTCACCAGGTCGTCGGAGACGTAGCGGCGTTCGGCGATCCCGGTGATCTGCTCGAACTTCTCGATGATCTCCTCGGTCGGCTGCTCGAAGCGGGCCCCGCCCGGATCGAAGAACTCGGCCTCGAGGAAGTCCCGGTTGGTCACCATGCGGGTCGGCAGGTAGCTGCCGGTTCCGGTGATGACGCTGCGCAGGCTCCCGTCCATGGATCTCTCCCCCGAAGTCGACCAGTCTACCGCTCGGCCCTCGGAACCGGGGTCATGGTTCCGTCACGATTGCGTCAGAGCCCGCGGCGAAGGGAATCACTTCGACTCTGGCGAGGTAGGCCGCGGCTCGGCGGATCACCTCCGAGTCGCGGAGGATCCGCCGGTGTCCGAGCCCGCCGGTGACCACGAGCTCGGCACGGGGCCAGGCTCGGACCAGCGCCTCGACCGAAGGCAGGGGCGACTCGGCGTCGTCCCGGTCGCCGAATACGAGGAGTGGCACGCCGATCTCGGGCGCCCGCTCCAGGGGCTCGATCTCCGACCAGCGGACGCCGATCCGGCGCTCGATCCGCTCCTGGAGGCGCCGGCGGAGCGCTTCGGAGAGCCCGAGCCCCGAGGCGAACCGCCGGGAGTAGCCGACGAGGTCCGCGCCTGGAGCCACATAGACCAGGCGCTCGACGGGCAGACCGAGGGCTACGGCCCAGGTCGCCGCCACCGCGCCGGCCGAGTGGGCGACGACACCGGTCGGTGGCCCCCAGGCCCGGGCCACCTCGGCGAGGGCCCGGCCCATCAGGACGAGCGACGAGCTCCGGCCGGGCGCCGCGCCATGGCCAGGGGCGTCGTAGGTCACCACCCGGAAGCCCGCGGCGACGAGAGGGCCGGCGAAGAGCGCGAGCTGTGAGCCCCGCCCTTCCCAGCCGTGCACCAGCAGGACCGTGGGCCCCGGCTCGCCCCAGACCCAGATCGGCAGGGGGCCGAACGGCGTCGCCAGACGGCGCTCCTCGGCGCCCTCGAGAGCCCGTGTCTCGCGGGCGGGAACCGGGTAGCGCCGGGTCCGGAGGAAGAGCCGCTCGCCCACCGCCACCAGGAGGCCGGGCGCCAAGGCCTGGAGCAGCGAGACGGCCAGGCGGAGAGGCCGGGGAATCGAGGCGTTTTCTTCAGCGCGGGAGAAACGATCGATCGTGCCTTTTTCACTCGTGGACAGGTCGGCCATGGGCTCCCCCCCTCTCGGGCTCAAGCTCGGCAAGCCGCCAGCAAGCTCTCGAACGAGCGGCGGGCCCGCGCCTCGGCGTCGGGCTCGCGCAGCAGGCGGCTGAAGTGGTGGAAGGCGAGGATCACGGCATAGAGGTCGTAGGCGAACTGCTGCGGGTCGACGTCGGCGCGGAAGTGGCCCTCCTCGACCGTGATCGAGGCCGCGGTGGCGAGGGCCTGGAGCCAGTCCCGCTGGTACCCGACGAGCCGGTCGCGAAGCGGGCCGGGGCGATCGTCGGAGCGTCGTCGGCCGAAGGACCCCGGAAAGCGTCGCGGTCCGGCGGGGAGTACCATCCAGGCCGATGCGCCTCCTCGTCCGGTCCTTTTTCGGATTCCTCCTGCTCGTCGCCGTGCTGCTCCCGCCCAGGGTCTGGCGGGCGGGGCTCGAGAGCACCGTGTGGATGGACGAGACCTATACGCTGCTGCTGGTCGAGCGACCGGCCGCGGCCGTCGTCCGCCTGACCGCCCACGACTCCCACCCACCCCTCTACTACCTGGCGCTCCATGGCTGGCTCGCCGCCGGCCGCGCGCTGGGAGTCGAGCCCGGGATCCTCTGGGCCCGTTCGCTCAACCTCCTCCTCTGGGCGGTCGCCGCGGGAGCGGCCTGGGTGATCGCCCGCCGCCGCTTCGGCCCGGCGGCCGGCCCCCTCGTCGCCTGGTCGGTGGCGGGCGCCGCGGGGCTCGCCCAGATGGCCCAGGACGCCCGGAGCTACGGCTTCGCCTCCGCCGGCCTGGCGGTCTGCTTCCTGCTGCTGCTCGAGCCGTCCGGCGAGCCCGGCGCGCGGCGCGAGGCCGGCCGCTGGAGCCTCTACGCCGCCGCCGCCGCCTTCGCCCTCTGGTCGCACCTGCTCTCGGGTCTGGTCCTCGCCTGCCTGGGCCTCCTGTGGGCCGGCCTCGCCCTCACCCGCCCGCGGAGGATCCGGGCGCTCGTGCCGGCGGTCGCGGCGAACGCCGTCGCCCTCGGCCTCTTCCTCCCCTGGCTCGCCCGCGTCCCGCGCCAGCTCGCCTACCTCGAGCGGGTGGGCACCGGGTGGATGACGCCCGCGACCTGGACCAACCTGCTTCTCACCCTGGTCTGGTGGCTGCCCCTCGGGCGCCTCGGGATTCCGAGCCGGCCGCGCCTGGAGATCCTCCTGCCCCTCGGGGTCGCCACGGTCGCCGTGCCGGTGGCGGGCTGGCTGCTCGCCCGCCGGCCGGACCGGCGGGCAGCCGACCCTGCCGGACGCGCCGGGGGCCGGCTGGACCGGCTCGAGCGGCTCGAGCACGGAGCGGTCCTGGGGCTCGGGACCGGGCTCCTCTTCACCCTCCTCCTCTGGGGTCTCGCCCGGGCCGGTCTGGCGCCGGTCTTCCACGGCCCGCGCTACCCGCTGATGGCCTCGGCGGCCTGGGGCGGGGGGCTCGCCTGCCTCGCGGCCGCCGCGGCGCTGCGGCTCGCCGGACGCCGCCCGCGCCCGGCCGGGCGGATCCCGGCGGCCGCCCTCGCCTGGCTGCTCATGGTCGCCTGGCTCGCCGCCGGCACGATCGGGCCCCTCTGGAGCGGCATCGCCGAGGCGCGGACCGGCCTCGCGACCGCGCTCGCGCCCTTCGCCCGCGATCCCGCTCTCGCCGACCTCTATGTCATGCCCCCGGAGCTCCTGCCCTTCTTCGGCGGCCAGCTCGCCGGCTTCCGGGTGCATCCGATCGAGGAGCTGCCCTGCGACGCCGCCCGGCGCCCGGCGCTCCGCCGGCGGGCCGCGGTCCTCGCCCTCAATCCCTGGCCCCAGATCGAGCGACGGCGCGACCGGGTCGCCCGCCGGGTGATCGAACGGCGGGCGCTCGCCCCGGAGGTGACGGTCCACCCGCTCGAGTGGAGCTCGCTCCGGGCGACGCTCTACGTGCTCGAGGAGATCCGCCCGGGGGGCGCCCGCTACCTGTGCGAGCGAGGCTTCGCTCCGCCGGCCGGCTCCCGGGCCGGGCCGCTCGCCGCGGCATCCAGGATCGACACCCGCAAGCCACTCGGGTGAGCCGGCGAGCGGAACACCCGGTTGGTCACGGCGACGAAGTCCTCCGCCTTCGCCCGGTAGATGTTCTCCACCCAGCTCTGGGGGTTGCGGTCGACGAGGGGGAACCAGGTGCTCTGGACCTGGATCATCAGGCGATGCCCCCGCCGGAAGGTGTGGAAGACGTCGCGCAGGTCGAAGGCGACGTGGGCGACCTCCCCCGGCTCGAAGGGTATCGGGTGCTCGAAGCTCTCCCGGAAGCGGCCGCGCATCACGCCGGCGCGGACCAGCCGCTCGGTGCCGCGCAGGTCGGGATCCGGCGCCGTGGGCCGGCCGGTTACGAACTCGGGCGGGTCCTCGGGTTCGACGTCGATCAGCTTGACGATCCAGTCGGAGTCGCGGCCGGTGGTCGAGACCCAGAGATCGGCGGCGAGCGGCCCGGCGAGGGTCAGGTCGGCGTCGAGGGGCTCGCTCGTGTAGGCGAGCACGTCCGGCCGCCAGGCGGCGAAGCGCTGGTCCTCGGTCATGTACTCGTGAGGCCAGTGGTTGGTGATCGTCATGGTGTAGGGCACCGGCTTGGCCGGGTCCGATACGTAGGCGTCCGAGGCCTCGCCGGCGTCTCCCGCGGCCGGCGCCGCGGCGGGCGGCTGGAAGGAGAGCCGACCGCCCGAGCGCAGGTAGAGCTCCTCCCGGCGCAGCCCGGGCGGCGGCCAGGAGGGGAAGTGGCGCCAGCGGCCGGCGCCGGTCTCGAACACCAGGGCCTCGCTCGGGTGCAGCTCGCCCTCGCCCTCGAGGTAGTGGCGGAAGAAGGGCAGTTCCACCTGGTCGCGGTAGTAGTCCGCGGTGGCGAAGCCGAAGTCCTCGCCGCCCAGGGACCGGCCGTCCGAGACCGCCCAGGCGCCGTGGAACCACGGGCCCATCACCAGGACGTTCGAGATCCCCGGGTTCTGGCGCTCGATCGCCTGGTAGGTGGCGAGCGGGCCGTAGAGGTCCTCGGTGTCGAACCAGCCGCCGACGTTGAGCACCGCGGCACGCACCCCGCGCAGGTGCGGCAGGATGTTGCGCGAGCGCCAGAACTCGTCGTAGTTCGGGTGCTCGACGATCTGGTTCCAGAACGGGATCTCGCCGTGGAGGTAGCGCGCGTTGGCCTCGGCGAGCGGCCCCATGCGCAGGAAGAAGCCGTAGCCGTCGGGCGTACCGTGGTCGAAGCGCACCGGCCGCGCCGTGGTGAGGCCGGGCCGCGGCCGGCCGACGACCGAGAAGAAGTCGAACCCCATGACCAGGTTGAAGGCGCCGTTCCTGTGAAAGTCGTCCCAGAACCAGTCGGCGATCGGCGCCTGGGGCGAGACCGCCCGGAGGGCCGGGTGCGAGTGGATGGCGCCGGCTGCGGCGTAGAAGCCGCCGTAGGAGATACCCCACATCCCCACCCGGCCGTTGTTGCCGGGGACGTGGCGGACCAGCCAGTCGATGGTGTCGTAGGCGTCGGTCGACTCGTCGACCCCGCCGGAGCCCGCCGCGCCCTCCGGGCGCATCTGGACGAACTCGCCTTCCGACATGAACCGGCCCCGGACGTCCTGGTAGGCGAAGATGAACCCCTCCTTCGCGAAGGCCGGCGAGGGACCCAGGGAGGGCTTGTAGGCGTCCGGGCCGTAGGGCATGACGGCGTACGGCGTGCGGTTGAGCAGGATCGGGTAGCTCCTCGCCGCCCCGGCCGCACCGGCCCCAGCGGCCGGGGCGCTTTCGTTCGGCACGTAGATCGCGGTGTAGAGCCGGGCGCCGTCGCGCATGGGGATGCGCTCTTCGCGCTTCGTGTAGTGGGCGCGGACGTAAGCGGCCAGCGACTCGGCGGCCGGCGCCGCGGCCGCCCGCGAGGCGAGGGCGGCGAGGGCGAGCCCGAGGGCCGCCGCCGCCAGAGCGAGGGCGACGGCGGAGCGCACGGGTCGTAGGCGAGCGGATCTCGTCGGCATCGTTCCCATCCTCCTCAGTAATTGCGGGGATCTTACGATACCGAGGGGAAGCTCACTCCTGAGCGAGGACCCAGGCCACCGCCCGGCGGGTCAGCTCGGCACCGCTTCCGAGGGCCAGCTTCTCCTTGAGGTGCTCGCGGTAGGTCTCGACGGTCTTGACCGACAGGCCGAGGCGCTCGGCGATCTCCCGCGTCCCGAGACCGCGGCCGATCAAGGTGAAGACTTCGAGCTCGCGGTCGGAGAGGCGCGAGGGGATCGGGTCGTCCGAGCCGCGGCCCTCGCGCTCGGGCTGATCGAGCCGCCGGGCGATCCGCGGGCTGACGTAACGGCGGCCAGCGAGCACCTCGCGCACCGCCGTCACGATCTCCGCGACCGGCTCCTGCTTCTCGACGTAGCCCCGGGCGCCGGCGCGCAGCGCGCGCTCGGCGAAGAGCGCCTCGTCGTACATCGAGCAGACCAGGACGAGGATGCCCGGCGACGCCTCGCGCGCCCGCTTGACCAGCTCCAGCCCGTGAACGCCGGGCAGCGAGAGGTCGACCACCAGGAGGTCGGGCTGAAGCTCGGTGACGAGGGGCAGGGCCTCCTCCGCGCTCTCGGCCTCGCCGCAGACCGCGAGGCCGCTCTGGGCCGAGAGCATCTGCGCGAGCCCGAAGCGAAAGACCGGATGGTCGTCGACGATCAGGACGCGGGCGTCGATCGGCTCAGCTCGAGCCATCACCCTCCTCCTCCGGCAGGATGCAGCGCACCTTCGTGCCCTTGCCCGGCTGCGACTCGATCTCGAAGCGGCCCCCGATCTTCAGGGTCCGGTCGCGCATGATCCGCAGGCCGAGGCCCTCGCTCGAGCGCGCTCCCGGCTCGAGCCCGATGCCGTCGTCCTCGACCTCGAGGACCACGGAGCCCCGCTCGTCGCGGAACAGCCGCACCTCGACCCGCGTGCCGCGGGCGTGGACGGCGGCATTGGCGAGCGCTTCGCGGGCGATCCGATAGAGCGAGCCGGCGACCTGCTCGTCGCTCACGTCGACGCCCTCCTCGACCGCCAGCCGGCAGTCGATCCGGTAGACGTCGCAGAGCTCGGCGACCAGCTCCTCGAGCGCCACCCGCAAGCTGCCGCCGCGCAGGCGCACGGCCAGCAGACCCCGCGAGATCGCCCGCACCTGCCGGCGCGCCGCGTCCAGGGCGGACTCGATGCCGGCCGCGGCCTCGGCCTCCGGCGCCTCGCGCTCGGCGAGCTTCTGGTGCAGGGTGCGGGTGAGCATGGCGAGGCCGGCGAGCTGCTGGCCGAGGCTCTGGTGGAGCTCCTCGCCGAGGCGCCGCTGCTCGAGCTCGCGGGTGAGGGCGGCGACCTCGTCCTCCGCCCGCTTGAGCGAGGTGACGTCGTTGTAGGTGATGACGACGCCGTCGATCCGGTTGTCCTCCGTGCGGTACGGGAGCACCCGCCGGACGTACCAGCGGCCGTCGTCGTCCTGGACCTGGGCCTCGCGCGGCACCAGCGACTCGAGGACCGCCCGGGCGTCGTCGCGCAACCGCTCGTCGTGGTACTTGGGCTGAAAGCTGTCGAGCGGCCGGCCGACGTCGGTCGCCAGCAGGTCGAACATCCGGGTCGCCTTGGGCGTGAACATCCGCAGCCGCATCCCGGTGTCGAGGAAGATCGTGGCGACGTCGGTGCTCGCGAGGAGGTTCCGCAGGTCGTTCGACACGCCCTCGAGCTCCTCGACCTTGCTCTCGAGCTGGGAGTTGACCGTGGCGAGCTCCTCGTTGAGCGACTGGAGCTCCTCCTTCGAGGTCTGGAGCTCCTCGTTGGTCGACTGGAGCTCCTCGTTCATCGAGGTGATCTCCTCGTTCGACGCCTTGAGCTCCTCGTTCGAGGTCTCGAGCTCCTCGATCGTCGACTGGAGCTCCTCGCGCGTGCCCTGGAGCTCTCGCTCGAGCGCCTGAACCGAGCCCTCCTGCCGGCGTTCGGGAGCCGGCCCGGAGCGCTCGGCCGCCGGGACCGGCAGCTCTTCGAAGGTGATCAGGAAGTAGGCGCTCCCCTCGTCGCGGCTCGGCACCGGGCTCGCCGAGACCCGCACCGTCCGCGAGCCCTTGCCGGAGGACTCGAGGCGAGCTTCGAGCGCGACGGTCTTCCGGCCCTCCCGCGCCATCCGCACCAGTCGCCGGAGCGCCGAGCGCAGCCCCTGGCGCGCGACCGCGAGGAGGTCCTGGCTCGGCTCGCCCCGCGGCTGGAGCAGGAACGGTTCGGTCTCGCCGTGGAAGTAACGGATGCCGAAGCCCTCGTCGACCAGCACCGCGGCCGGCGCGTAGCGCTCGAGCAGGAGACGCTCGACGAGCTGGGCGGGCTGGGTCCGACGGCCCGCGGGGTGCGCCTGGTGGGGCGCCTCCAGGCCGGCGCCGCCGCCGAGGAGCGGGAAGTCCACCTCGCCGTGCCGAGTCGAGCCGACGCGGCGGTAGATCCGCCACTCCTTCGACACCGTCTCGAAGAGGTCCCGCCGCCCGCCCACCGTCTCGGTCTTGCCCAGGAACAGGCGACCGCCCTCGCCCAGCGCGAAGTGGAACAGCCCGATCGCCCCCTTCTGGACGTCGGGCTCGAGGTAGATCAGGAGGTTGCGGCAGCTCAGCAGGTCCATGCGCGAGAAGGGCGGGTTGCGCAGGAGGTCGTGGCTCGAGACGACCACCGAGTCGCGCAGCACCTTCCTCACCTGGAAGAACGGGTTCTCGGCGGTGAAGAAACGCGCCAGGCGCTCGGCCGAGACCTCGGCCACCGCGCCTTCGGGGTAGCGCCCGGCGCGCGCGACCTGGAGCGCCGCTTCGTCGGCGTCGGTGGCGAAGATCTTGAGCTCGAGGCGCTTGCCCGCCCGCTCCGCCTGCTCGAGAAAGAGGATGGCGAGCGAGTAGGCCTCCTCGCCGGTCGCGCAGGCCGGGACCCAGGCGCGGATCTCGGAGCCCGACGGCCGCTCGGCCACCAGCGGGGCGACGACCTCTCTCTCGAGCACCTTCCAGGCCTCGGGATCGCGGAAGAACGAGGTGACCTTGATCGTCAGGTCGGAGGCCAGGGCGTCGAGCTCCGCCTCGTCCCGGCGCAGGATCTCGAGGTACCCCTCGACGCTCGAGCACCGGGCGAGGCCCATGCGGCGGCGGATGCGGCGGATCAGCGTGGCCTTCTTGTAGCGGCTGAAGTCCTTGTCCTTGCGCACGCGCAGCAGCGAGAGGATGGTGTCGAGGGCGGGCCCGGCGGTCTTCGGGTCGGCGACCTTCTCGACCTCGTCGAGATGCCGGAGGTGGTCGCCGAGGATCTCGGGGATCGCCTCGGGCGCCGCGACCACGTCGACCACGCCGGCCTGGATGGCGCTCCGCGGCATCGCCTCGTGGTCGGCGGTCTCCGGGTCCTGGACCACGGTCAGCCCGCCCTCGGCCCGGATGTGGCCGAGGCCGCGCACGCCGCTCGAGCCGGTGCCGGAGAGGAGCACCCCCGCGCACCGCGTTCCCCGCTCCTCCGCCAGCGACTGCAAGAAGTCGTCGACCGGCCAGCGGTGCTCGCCCTCCGGTCCCAAGTCGCGGACCCGGAGCTCGCCGCCGCGCACCGAGGCCTCGTGCCGGGGCGGGATGAGATAGACGCGATCCGGGGCCAGGCGGACGCGGTCCCGGACGGGCTCGACCGGCATCCCGGTCACCCGGCCCAGGATCTCGGCGAGATGGCTCTGCGCGCCCGGCAGGAGATGGAACAGGACGACGTAGGCGGCGCCGGTGTCGGCGGGGAGCCCCTTGCACAGCGCCACCAGGCCTTCGAGACCGCCCGCCGAGGCGGCGACGGCCACGACCGGGAGAGTGGGCTGGTCCCGCTCGGAGCTCCGCTCGGCGGAGTCGTCCTCGTTCGGCGGATCGCTGGATGGCATGGTCGGAGCGCCGCGGCGCGCTCGCCTTCTCCGGCTGGCCCGGCGGGGAGGAAGAGCGGGGGGGCGCTAGCTAGACTCTATCAGCGGGATCGGGGCGGGGGGGGGGGGGCGAGGCGCTCCGGCGAACCCGGCTGCGGGGGCTCGTAGACCGGGAGGGTGAAGTGGATCGAGGTACCGACGCCTTCGTCGCTTTCGAGCCACAGCCTGCCGCCGGCGCGCTCGACCGCCTTCCTGACGATCACCAGTCCCATGCCGTTCCGGGCGGGCGTGCCGTCCGGATCGCCGGGAGGGTCCTGGAACAGCCCGCCGCGAAGCTTCTCCGGGATCCCCACGCCGTTGTCCCGAACGCTGATCCGGAGCGCGTCGGAGGCGTCGCCGTCGCCGAGAGCACCTCCATGCGCACCCAGCGCTCCGGCTTGTTGCCGTCGGCATGGCGGATCGCGTTGGTCAGGAGGTTGACCAGGATCAGCTCGAGGCGCGCGGCGTCCACCTCGACCTCGGGCAGCTCGCCGTCGACCTCGAGCCGGACGCCCTCCTCCTCGGCCAGGAAGCGGCTCGCGAAGACCAGGTCCTCGACCACGGAGCGCAGGGGCAGGAGCGGCACCTCGACCCGCTCCGATCCGGCGGCACCGGCCGGCACCGCGGCGGCGCGCAAGTCGTCGGTCACTGCGGCCAGGTGTCGCAGAGCGCGCCGCACCGGCTCGAGGGACTGCCGGAGCTCGGGTTCCCGGAATCGGGCGTCGGCGTGGCCGAGAGCGAGCTCGACCAGGTTGAGGCGATTGCGGACCTCGTGGCTGACGTAGCGGCCGACGCGGTCGGCCTCGGAGGCGGGGTCCCGGCCGTCGCAGCCCGCGGTCTCGAGCTCGCGCAGCGTCGCGTCCAGAGCGGAGCAGAGCTCCGGGATCACCTCGGCGGCGCGGACGACCTCCTCGCTGCTCGCGCCCGGCCGGCGCGCCCGTTGCCACAGGCGCATGGCGCGGCGGATCAGCTCGCGCACCGGACCACTGACCTCTCGGATGTCATCGTAGGACTCCAGGCGGGCTCGGCCGCTTCCTCCGACGGTCCAGCCTCGCAAGTGATAGAGACCGAGAATCCCACGGGGACAGAAGCTGCGCAATCGGGGAATCCCCGATGGGAAACCGGTCGCGCGCCCCGGAGCGAACGGGAGTGACGGGCCCTCCCGATGGCAGCGGCCGAGCCTCTGCCTCGGCCGGCGGGGCTGGAGGCCCCGACCCTCCCGAGCCCGGTCGCTGCGGAGGAAGGAGATGAGCTCAGCCGACGAGCTCGGGCTCGGGCTGCGAGGCGTAGGCGCCGGGGAACTCGTGCTCGGAGAAGATCCCCTCGGCCGGCTCCAGCCGCGCCGCGCAGACCTTGTACTCGCCGGTGCCGGTCACCTTGTCGCCGGCGTCGGTGGTCAGGCGGTTGGTGCGCGCCTCGGGGAAGTGGAACGGCATCCAGATGACGTTCGCCTTGACCTGGCGCGAGAAGAGTGCCCGGGCGCGCACCCGCCCGCGGCGGCTGACCACGTCGACGAGCTGGCCGTCGGCGAGACCGAGGCGCCGGGCGGTCCTGGGGTTCACCTCGACGTAGGCCTCGGGCTGCTTCGCGGAAAGGCCCGCCGAGCGCCGGGTCTGAGTGGCGGCGTTGTAGTGGTAGAGCGTGCGGCCGGTCGAGAGGACCAGCGGGTACTCGGGGTCCTCGATCTCCGCGGGCGCCCGGTACTCGACCGCCTCGAAGAGCCCCTTGCCGCGGAGCACGCCCCCCTTGTGCAGGTACTCGGTCGAGGGGGACTCGGGGGTCGGCACCGGCCACTGGAGGCCGCCCTCGCGCTCGATCCGCTGGTGCGAGATGCCGGCGAACTTGGGGGTCACCGAGGCCATCTCGGCGTAGACCTCGCGCGGGTGGGCGTAGGCGGGCTGCTCGAGCCCCGCGCGGCGGATCACCTCGGCGAGGATCTGCCAGTCGGCGCGCGCCTCGCCCGGCGGCTCGACCGCCTTCCTCACCCGCTGGACCCGCCGGTCGGAGTTGGTGAACACCCCTTCCTTCTCGGCGAAGCAGGCCGCCGGCAGGATGACGTCGGCGTAGCGGCAGCTCTCGTTCAGGAAGATGTCCTGGACCACCAGGAAGTCGATCTCGTTGAGCGCCTTCTCCACCCGGCAGGCGTTGGGCTCGGAGATCACGATGTCCTCGCCCATCAGGTACATGCCGCGGATCTCGCCGGCGGTCATGGCCTTCATCATCTGGTTGAGGTTCAAGCCCGGCGTCTCGGGCTGGGCGACGCCCCACAGGCGCGCGAACTTCTCGCGCACCTCCGGGTCGTCCCAGGCCTGGTAGCCGGGGTAGAAGACCGGTGTCGCGCCGGCGTCGTTGGCGCCCTGGACGTTGTTCTGGCCGCGCAGCGGATTCATCCCGGCCGAGCGCACGCCCAGGTGGCCGGTCAGGAGCACCAGGTTCGAGAGGGCGTAGACGTTGTCGGTGCCAGTCGTGTGCTCGGTGATCCCCAGGGTGTAGTAGATGCCGGCCTTGGGCGTCGTGGCGTAGGCGCGGGCGACTTCGCGGATGGTCTCCGCCGGCACGCCGGTGACCCGCTCGGCCTCCTCCGGCGGGTAGCGCAGCACCGCCTCGCGCATCGCCTCGTAGCCCTCGGTGTTGCGCTCGATGAACTCCCGGTCCTCGAGCCCCTCGGAGACGATCACGCAGGCCATGGCGTTCAGGAGCCAGACGTCGGTGCCGGGCTGGATCTGGAGGTGCCAGTCGGCGAGCTCGGTGAGCCAGATCTTCCGCGGGTCCGAGACCGCGAGCCTCGCCCCGCGGCGAATCGCCCGCTTCATCTCCATGGCGATGATCGGGTGCGCCTCGGTGGTGTTCGAGCCGGTGACGAAGAGGAAGTCGGCGTCCCGGATCTCCGGGATCGAGTTGGTCATCGCCCCCGCGCCGTACGTGGTCACCAGACCGGCGACCGTGGGGGCGTGTCAGGTGGCGGCGCATTGGTGGACGTTGTGCGTCCCGAATGCGCCCCTCGCCATCTTCTGGAGGAGGTAGTTCTCCTCGACCGTGCAGCGCGAGGAAGAGATGAAGGCGAGCGCGTCGCGCCCGTGGCGGGCAGCGACCGCCTGGAGGCCCTTGACCGTCCGGTCGAGCGCCTCGTCCCAGGAGGCCTCGCGGAGCTCGCCCGAGACGGGCTCGCGCACCAGCGGCACGGTCAGGCGGTCCGGATGGTGGATGAAGTCGTTGGCGAAGCGCCCCTTGACGCACAGGTTGCCGTCGTTGACCGTGGTGCCCGGCGGCGGGCTCGTCGCCTTGACCACCCGGTTGGCGGCGCGGTCGACGTTCAGGTCGAGCTGGCAGCCGACGCCGCAGAAGTTGCACGTGGTGCGCACCTTCTCGAGCTCGCGCTCCGGCTTGCCGTAGGCGAGGGCCGGCTTCTCGGTGAGGGCGCCGGTCGGGCAGACGTCGATGCAGCCGCCGCAGAGCTCGCAGGTCGAGTGCTGGAGCGAGACGGAGTCGGCGGTGGAGATCGTCGTCTCGCCGCCGCGGCCGGCGAGGGTGATCGCCGAGACCGCCTCGACCTCGTCGCAGTAGCGCACGCAGGCCGCGCACAGGATGCAGCGGTCGGGGCGGAAGGCGACGAACGGGTTGTCGTCCATCGGCCGGCCCTTCCTGGGCGAGGCGACCGGCGTCCAGGTGCCGGCGGTGCCGTAGCGCTCGGCGTAGTCGAAGAGCCGGTTCGGGTTGGCGTCGTCCGCGACCTCGCGCTCCTGGACCGTGTCGGCCATGTGGAGCGAGAGGAGGAAGCGGCGGTTGCGCAGGGCGCGGTCGCTCGCGGTGTGCACCGCCATGCCGGGGGCGGTCTTGTACGCGCAGGCCGGCTGCATGAGGCGCTGGCCCTCGACCTCCACCAGGCAGATGCGGCAAGCGCCGGCCGGCTCGAGGCGGTCGTCGTGGCAGAGGACGGGGATCTCGGTCCCGGCGCGCCGGGCCGCCTCGAGGATCGTCTCGCCGGGGCGGAACTCGACCTCCCGGCCGTCGATGGAAAGGGACTGGCGGTCGCTCATTGCGGGGCTCCAAATTCTTCCGGAAAGTGCTTCATGGCCGTGGTCAGGGGGAGCGACGCCGCCTGCCCCAGGCCGCAGATGCTCGCTTCGGTCATGCCCCACGAGACCTCGCCGAGGTCGGCCAGGGCGGAGGGATCCCGGCCGGTCGCGAGGTAGCGCTCGAGCGCCTGGCGGATCATCTGGGTCCCGATCCGGCAGGGCGAGCACTGGCCGCACGACTCGTCCTCGAAGAAAACCGCCTGCGCGAGCGCGGCCTCGACCATGTCGGCGGTGTCGTTCAAGAGCACGATGCCGGCGGAGCCGAGCATCGATCCGGCGGCGGCCAAGGCCTTGAAATCGAGCGGCAGATCGGCCGCCGAGGCGGGCAGGAAGCCGCTCGAGGCGCCGCCCGGCGAGAAGGCCTTCAAGGTCCCGGTGACGCCGCCGGCGAGCTCCAAGAGCTGGTTCAGGCTCGCCCCCAGCGGCGCCTCGTAGACCCCGGGCCGCGCCACGTGGCCGGAGAGGCAGTAGAGCTTCGAGCCCGGCTGGGTGCGCCCGGCCTGGCGGAACCAGTCGCCGCCGCGGGTCAAGATCGCCGGCACGCAGGCGATCGTCTCGACGTTCTGGACCAGGGTCGGCTTGCCCCGGAACCCCTTCTCGACCGGGAAGGGCGGCCGCAAGCGCGGCATCCCGCGCTTGCCCTCGAGCGACTCGAGGAGCGCCGACTCCTCGCCGCAGATGTAAGCGCCGTGGCCGTCGGCGAAATGCCAGCGGATGGGCCCGGCGCCCGAGCCGTTGGTCTCGAGCTCGCCCCGCTCGCGGGCCTCGGCGAGCGCCGCTTCGAGCGCGGCCCGGCACATGCCGAACTCGCCGCGCACGTAGACGTAGACGTCCTGCGCGCCGAGGGCGACGGCGGCGATCGCCAGGCCCTCGATCACCAGGTGGGGCCGGCGGAGCATCACCTCGCGGTCCTTGAAGGTCGCGGGCTCCCCCTCGTCGGCGTTCAAGACCACGTAGCGCTCGGTCTCGGCCTGGCCGCGCACCCCGCGCCACTTGACGTGCGACGGGAAGCCGGCGCCGCCCCGGCCCTGGAGCCCCGAGGCCTCGAGCTCGGCGCACACCCAGTCGGCGCCCCGCTTGCGCGCCGCGGCGAGGGCGGCGTAGCCCACGTGCTCGGGCGCCGCGAGGTCGATGGCGTGGTCGGGCGAGGAGGGCGAGAGGTGCACCGGCAGGGTGTCCTCTGCGGAGGTCCCCTCGCCCCGCCGGTGCCAGACGGCGGGCGCCGCGTCGCAGCGCCCGAGGCAGGAGACGAAGCGCGCCGTCTCGCCGCGCGCTTCGAGCTTGCGCTTGGCCGCGTCGCACCCGGCCAGGCGGCAGGAGAGGCCCTGGCAGACGAAGGCGTCGGTCTCGGGATCGGCGAGCAGGTGATAGAAGGTGGCGACGCCGTAGACGTCCGCCTCGGGCACGCCGGTCGCGAGGTGGACCTTGCGGGCCACCCCGGGGCGTAGCCCGCCTTCTCGATCGAGGATCTTCAGGACGTCTTCGCGGTGCGCTCGCTTCGATTCCATCAGCGTTGAAAATCCTAACACGGGGGCTCAGACGGCGACCGCGGGAGGCAGATCTTCCCGTGCCTAGAAATCTCGACGTACACGACAAACTACATCTTCGCGCAGAGGCGCAGAGACGCAGAGAACGGCGATCGAGGGGCGGGGCCCAGGAGAACGGCGTCTACGGGGACGCTGTTGATGCGTCATACGAAGTCCACCTGCGGCTCCTAAGCTTCCGTGCCCATCGGATCAAGGACGGAATCCTCCGTCTCGTCAATGGACCTTCGCCGACTCCGCCCTGCGCCTCTGCGTCTCTGCGCGAGACTCGCCCAAGGTTAGCGCGCCGAGCGCCTCGAGGTTGCGCTCGGCGTGCGCCGCCGGCCCGCGCCGGACCGCCTCCTCGAGCGCCGCCTCCGGCAGCAGCCCCAGCTCCCGGACCGCCCCACCGATCGCGGCCAGGGCGAGATGGGTCTTGGCGAGCCCCCGGGGCATCGCCGCCGGATCGAGCACCACCACGCGGGCGCGGGTCGCGAGGCCCGCGGCGCCGGCGAGCTCCGGCAGCGTGAAGACCACGCCCTCCTCGCTCATCCGCGCGAGGTACGGCGCCGCCTTCATCCGTCCGATCTCGGAGAGCACCAGGAGCACGTCCGGCCGCTCGATGCCCGAGTACTCGATCGGCTCCGGAGAGAGGACGAGCTCCGAGAGGCTGTGGCCGGTCTTGACGGTCACCGGATAGTCGTCCCGCTGGCTCGCCCAGAGCCCGGAGAGGACGCCCGCCCGGGCGACGAGGCGCACCGCCGAGCGCACCCGGTCGCCCGCCGAGCCGGCCGCGACCAGGCGGATCGGACGGTCGAGGGCGACCCGAAACCGGGGCTCGAGCAGGCACGGGGTGACCGAGTCGTCGGTCAGGTCGCCGCCCAGGTCGCCGGCGTGGGCCCAGCGGTAGGCCTCGGAGAAGTCGCTCGCCTCGCGCCGGGCGACGACGCCGGTGGCGAAGCCCAGGCGCTCGAGGATCTCGCCCAGCGTCCGCTTCGAAGCCCGGTTGGCGGGCACGAAGAAGGCGGTGCAGAGCTCCCAGACGTCGAGCAGGGCGAAGCCGGGGGTACGGACCGCCTCGGCGATCCGCTCGGGGAGCTCGGCGTCGAAGCTCGTGCCGCGCCAGGCGTAGGCCGCGCCGTTGACCGCCGCCGTGGCACACAGGTCGAGCGGGCGCTCGAGGCTGCCGGCCGGCGTCGTGGAGGTGATCGCACCCGTCGGCGTGGTCGCCGAGTGCTGGCCGCCGGTCATGCCGAAGTTGAAGTTGTTGAAGACCAGCGTCTTGACCCCGACGTTGCGGCGCGCGGCGGCGAGGAAGTGGGCACCGCCGATGCCGGTGCCGCCGTCGCCCAGGAGGACGATCACGGTGAGCTCGGGGCGGGCGAGCTTGATCCCCGTGGCGTAGGTCAGGCTCCGGCCGTGGAGGCCGTGGAGCGCGCTGGTCGCGAAGTACTGGTCCGAGAGGCCGGAGCAGCCGATGTCGCTCACCAGGACGACCCGGCTCGGGTCGAGCTCGAGCGCGACCAGGGCGCGGTCGAGGGCGTCGAGGATCGCGTGGTGGCCGCAGCCCGGGCAGAAGGGGTACGGGCGCTCGTTGCGGTAGGTCGCGAGCGGGGTGAAGGTGGTGGTCAAGGGAGGGTCTCCAGGAGCTGGTCCGGAGTGATCAGGCCGCCGTCCAGGCGGTGGAGCCCGACGACCTCGGGCCGGCGGGCGAGGCCGCCCGCGAGGCGTTCGATCTCGCGCCGGTACTGGCCGGGGTTGAGCTCGGCGACGACCACCCGCTCGATCCCCTCCAGGGCCGCCGCCAGGGCGGTCTCGGGCACCGGCCAGAGGCTCTGGACGACGGCCGAGGAGACCTCGCGGCCCGAGCTCCGGGCGCGGGCCACGGCCGCGCGCACGGCCCCGGCGGTGATGCCATAGGCGATCCATAGGGTCCGGGCGCCGGGCTCGAGGTCCAGGGTCACCATCTCGATCTCGTCGCGGTGTTCCTCGATCTTGGCGATCAGGTGGCGGTTCAGGGCGTCGATCGTCGCCGGGTCCTTGGTGATCCAGGCGCCCTCGTCGTGAGTCGAGCCGGTGAAGCGCACCGTCCCGTCGCCGCCGTAGGGCCGGAGCGGCGGCACGCCGTCCGGCGGGTCGTAGCGGTACGGCGGGCCGGTGCTCTCCCCCGCCGGAGAGGCCGCGCGCCTCCGGGACGGCGGCGCGACCTCGCTCCAGGCGGCCTGGTCGACCGTCCCCAGGGTCAGGCCGAGCTCCTTGTCCGCGAGCAGGAAGACCGGGCAGCGGAAGCGCTCGGCGAGCTCGAAGGCGCGGACGGTCAAGCGGTGGCACTCGGGGATCGACGACGGCGCCAGGACGATCACCGGGTAGCCGCCCGAGGTCCCCCAGCGGACGAACTGGACGTCGCCCTGGCCGACCGTCGTGGCCCCGCCGGTGGCCGGCCCCAGGCGCTGCACGTCGACGATCACCAGCGGCACCTCGCCCATGATCGCGAGGCCGATCTGCTCGCTGTAGAGGCTGATCCCCGGCCCGCTGGTGGCGGTCATCGCGCGGGAGCCGGCGAGCGTCGCTCCGATGCACATGCCGATCGAGGCGATCTCGTCCTCGCCCTGGATCGCCACCCCGCCGCGCCGCGGCAGCTCGCGCATCATCTCCATCAGGATCGGCGACGCCGGGGTGATCGGGTAGCCGGCGAAGAAATCGCAACCGGCGGCCAGGGCCCCCCGGACGATGGCGGTGCAGCCGTCGACGAGCTCGCGCATGGCGGAACCTCCCGGGAGGCGAGCGGCGCCTCCGCCGGCCATGCTCGCGCGCCGGGGCGAGCCACCGAAACACCCGCTCGGGTAGGCCGGCGGCCTCGGGTGCGGGACGATCGCCGAGGTCGGGCTCGTATCAGCTCGTCGTGGAGACCTGCTTGCGGAGGCGGTCGACGCAGTGGAGCGCCCGCTACCAGCGCTCGTTGCGGAGCGTCCGATCACCGAGGTCCACCTCGTCCCACCAGCGCGAGCGCTGGACGCCGGGCCGGGCGGCCTGGCCGGAGGAGGCGGGCGCGGCGAGGAGCGCCGCGCAGAGGGAGAGCGCGGCGAGCAGCGCGCCCCCGGCCTCGGGGGCCCTCAGGAGGATCCGTTTCGAGACTGGCACTTCGGGCAATAGTACGCGGTGCGGCCGGAGACCTCCACGGTGGCGATCTCGCCGCCGCAACCCGGGCAGGGGGCGCCCTTCTCGCGCCGGCGGTCGAGGAAGCTCTCGGGGAACCGCTCGCGGTCGACCCCGGCGTCGATCGCCGCCCGCAACACCTCGCCCATCTTGGCGTGGAGCTCGTCGAGCTGATCGGGAGTCAGGTCGCCGGCCTTCGTCTGCGGGTGGATCCGGGCCTGGAACAGGATCTCGTCCGAGTACTCGTTGCCGATCCCGGCGAGGACCTCCTGGTTCATCAGCACCGACTTGATCGCGCCGTGGCGCTCGCCGACCCGCTCGCGAAAGGTCTCGCGCTCGATGGCGGCGGCGTCGGGGCCCAGCCCCCGCTCCTCGATGAAGTCGTCGGGCGAGTCGACCAGCCGGACCTGGCCGAGCTTGCGCTGGTCGTCGTAGGCCAGGTGGTAGCCGTCGGCGAAGTCGAGGAGCAGGCGGACGTGCTCGGGCGCCTTGTCCTCGTGCTCGTAGTACCGAAGGAAGCCGGTCATCCCGAAGTGGAGCACCAGCCAGGGCGCATCGCCGTCCCCGCCGGTGGAGGCGAAGAGCCACTTGCCGTGGCGCCGGGTCGACGCGAGCTCGCGCCCGGCGAGGGTGTCGCGCAGGCGCTGGGGCGAGAGGTCCTCGAGCACGTCGCCGCCGTCCAGCACGTGGACCTTCTCGATCTCCTGGTGGAGGGCGGTCGAATCGAGGTAGCGCTTGAAGACCTCGACGTCGGGAAGCTCGGGCATGGCGGGTTCCTTCTCCGACGACCGGTGGATGCAAGGGCGGTTCCGGGCCGCCGGGGCGGTTCAGTCGTCGCCGAGCTCGTCTCGCGCGCTCGCCAGGCTGCTCGCGTGCCGGCCGATGTCGGACCAGGGATCGTCCTTCCGGGCCAGGCGCCGGAAGAGGTTCCGAAGCGTGAAGCGCCGCGGGTCGAGGCCGTCGAGCTCGGCCCAGCCGACCGGCGTCGCGACCGGCGCTCCCGGGCGGGCGCGCACCGAGTACGGGGCGACGGCGGTCTGGGCGTAGCCGTTGCGGAGATAGTCGAGGAACACCCGCCCCGCGCGCTTCGACTTGCGCTGCTCGACCGTCAGGTGCTCCGGGTCATCGGCGGCGAGGCGGCGGGCGAAACGGTGGGCGAAGTCCCGGACCTCGTCGAAGCCCGCCTCGCGGCGGAGCGGCACGACCACGTGGAACCCCTTCGAGCCGGTGGTCATGAGATACGCCGGCAGCCCCAGGGCGTCGAGCCCGTCGTGCACCCGACGGGCCGCGCGCCGCACCTCCCTCCGGTTGCGCGCGGGGTCGTCGCCCGACGGGTCGAGGTCGAAGATCATGCGGTCGGGGCGATCGAGGTCGTCGATCCGGGAGAGCCAGACGTGCGGGGTGATGCAGGCCTGGTTCGCGAGGTAGACGAGGGTCGCCGCGTCGTCGCAGACCACGTGGGTCACCGAGCCGCCCTCCTTCGCGATCTCCTCGGTGTGGATCCAGTCCGGGAAGTAGTCCGGAGCGTCCTTCTGGAAGAAGGACTTGCCGTCGATGCCGTCCGGGAAGCGGTGCATCGAGACCGGCCGGCCGGCCAGGTGCGGGAGCATCGTCGGGGCGATGCGCCGGTAGTACTCGACCAGGTCGCCCTTGGTGACCCCGGCGTCCGGGAACAGGACCTTGTCGGTGTGCGAGAGCTCGATGGTGCGGCCGTCGAGCTCGATCGTCTCAGCCATCGGCGGCGACCTCCTCGACGGTCTTGCCGGAGAGCACCGATTTCGGCTCGGTGCTGGTCGGGTTGCGGCGGGCGTCGGCCTCCGCGTCGTCCATCTTGACCAGCAACCAGTTCTTCGGGTCGCCGCGCATCTTCGTCTGGGTGAGCGCGTAGCCGCCGCGAAGCTTCTCCCCGTCGAGCCAGACGGTCAGGTGCCCGTCCTCGAGCGCCTCGGACATCGAGGGAGCGTCGTCGCCTTCGTCGTCTTCCTTGAGGTTGCGGTAGGTGCCGCGGTCCCACACGATCACGCTTCCGCCGCCGTACTCGTCGGCCGGGATGACGCCCTCGAAGTCGATGTAGTCGAGGGGGTGGTCCTCGGTGCGCACGGCCAGGCGCTTCTCCCGAGGGTCGGTCGACGGGCCCTTGGGCACGGCCCAGGAGGCCAGGATGCCGTCGATCTCCAGCCGGAAGTCGTAGTGGAGCGAGCTCGCGTCGTGCTTCTGGACGACGAACCTCGGGGCGTCGCCCGCCGCCGATCCGCCGCCGCCACCGCCGTCCGGCTCGGTGGTCCTGCCGAAGTCCCGCTTCTTCCGGTACTCTACCAGCCGATCGTCTGTTGCCATCATCAACTCCCTGGGATCGTATGGCCGTAAGCGACTTTCCCAGGTGCAAAACCTGCGCCGTCTCCGGACCCACGGTGGAGCCCGACCGGGGAGGCTCTCCCCGCTCTTCCGCCGCCAGGCGACACCGGTCGCCAGGGCCCGCCGAGGCGACGCCTCTACAGACTCGGCGGGCGGGCGCGGCCGAAGTGGCCACCCTCCGACCCGCCTCCATAGGAGGGATGTCGATGTTACGCAAAACTGAATCGTACCGACACAGGTACTCGTCCTCTCGCTGGCGTCTCTGGCCTTGCCGGCGCCCGCGGCCGCGCAACCTCGTCACGGAGGCGGCGTCGCTGCGGGAGGCTTCGGCGCCCTGTCGACCTTGGCGAGCCTGACGGCCCGAGCCCTGGACCATCTGGAAAGCCTCTGGGCTCCAAGCGGTGGGTACGGAGATCCAGATGGGATCGTCACCCCCCCGCAGGCTCCTTCTCGGCCTCCGGAAGGAGCCGCCAGCTCTGCCGCGAGCCGACCGAAGTGACGGAGAAGATCCCTCGTTCAACCGAGGCTGGCCACGGCTTCAACCGCATACAAATCGCCATGTATCTATAAATTCAGAGGCCGGGCCGGCGCCTCGTACGCCGGCCCGGCCTCATTCCTTTCCGGAAGAATTGCCGTCCTTGGGGCTTGCCCCCCTGGACTCCGCATGGCTTTATCATGTAGCCTTGGTTCTCAGTTTGGCAAGTGCGAAGAAACGGAGGCGCGGGGTAATGCTCCGCTGGAAGGGGCCTCCACGGGGGGCGGAGCTGATAGGCTGGAGCTCACCACCTGGCCCGACGCCACAGAGGAGACGGAGGATGACCAGGACCGCCACTGATCGATCCCACCCCACCCGGAGGACGTTGGCCGCGTTCTTCGCCGGGACCCTGCCGCCGGACGGCGACCGGCAGGTCGAGGAGCACCTCAGAGCCGCCTGCCTGCCATGCCTCCTCGGCGCCAGGTCCCTGGTCCTCGAGGTGAGCGGCGAGGCCCGCAAAGCGCTCGCCGAGGTGTTGCTCGGCAGGTCGCTCGAGGATCGGAAGCAGAAGGCTGTCCTCGAGAGGTACAGCCTTCGTGTCGAACGCAAGGCCCTCCTGATCCTCGCCGAGGAGAGCGCCGTCCCGGCACTGATGGCTGAGCTCATGCTGCGCCCCCCCGCGGCGCGCAGAGAAGCGGTGCGAACCAGCAAGCGCTATCAGCTCCTGTCTCTGGCGGAAGCCTTGCGTCAGGAGAGCCGGTCCGAGGGGTTCCGCGACGTGGCCCGCGCCATCGAGCTAGCCGAGCTGAGCGCGGAAGTGGCCGAGTGCCTCGCCCCGGAGTTCTACGGCCGGCGCCTGGTGGCCGACACGCGGGGCATGGCGTGGGCGATGGTGGGGAACGCTCGGAGGATCGCCGGCGACCTCTTCGGCGCGGAGCGGGCTCTCCAGTCGGGCCTCGACTTCCTCGACGGCGGAACCGGCAGCGCCTCGGAGAGGGCGGAGGCTCAGAGCCTGCTCGCCTCGTTGCGCATCGATCAGTCGCGCTTCTCGGAAGCGATTTCCCTCCTGGAGAAGGCCGTCGGAACGTACCGGCGCCTGAATGAACCCGGGCTCGAGGGCCGGACTCTCATCAAGCTCGGAAGCGCAGCGGGTTTCAGCGGCTCGCCTCTCCAGGCGGTCGAGGTGCTCCGGCCCGCGATCGATCTGCTCACCGAGGTCGGCGACCTTCACGCCGCAATGCTGGCGAAGCACAACATCGCCTGGTCCCTGGCAGAGGCTGGCAAGTGCAGCGAGGCGGCCGCATACCTCGAGACCATTCGCGCCGAATACGACCTCTTTCCTGACGACCGCTCGACTCAGATCCGCCGGCGCTGGCTCGAGGGGCGGATCCACGAGGGCCTTGGGGAGCTCTACGAGGCCGCGGCGGCCCTGCGTGAGGTGCGAAGCATCTTCGCGGAAGAGGAGCGCGCCTTCGACAACGCCCTCGTCACCCTCGACCTGGCAGCGGTCCACCTCCAGGCTGGCCAGACCGACGAGGTCAAGCGCCTGGCCGAGGAGCTGTACCCGGTCTTCCGCTCCCACGACGTCCACCGCCACGCCGTGGCCGCCCTCATCCTCTTCAAGCAGGCGGCCGCCACCGAGGCCGCCACCGTCGGCCTGGTCCGCGACCTCTCCCGCTACCTCACCCGGGCGCGTAACAACCCGTACCTGCGTTACGAGCCGTCCGAGCCCGTCAGCTAGGTAGAACCGCCACGGCCGGCAGTGACGGAGCGCAGGCGGCGTGCGCTAGCAGCCGCATCGTCGCTTGACGTCTCCGCAGCGAAGCGGTAAAATGGCGTAAACTCGAGCCCGGGAAGCCTCGGTGGCATCTCGCCGAGCGCACCGGGAATCCGCAGACGGCCCGAGCGAGGGTCTAGCTCGCCCGGGCCACTCCGCAAAGGAGAAAAGGTCCGATGCGAAGCACGAAGAAGAGTAGCAGCTCCCGTCCCGTCCGTTCCGGTCCTCTCAGCCCTCGATGCGCCCGCGCGCCGGACGCCTCCGGCGAACGCCTTCTCGGCGCTCTACCTACGCGGAAGGCCGTGGATCTCGAGGAGCCGCCCTTCGCCCGGCAGGCGATGGCGGCCGGCTCCTGGGAGGTGGAGCGGGTGCCGGCCGGCTCGGGCGCCCTCTACGCCGTCGTTCGAAGAGGCGAGTCGGTGGCCGGCGGTGACCCGGCGATGGCGGTCTTCCTCCGCCGGCCGAGCGCCCTTCTCTGCGCCGCGGCGCTCTCGGCGCTCGCCACGCCGAACCGGCTGACGCTCAAGCGGACCCCCGTTCGGCGCAGCCCGAAGCGGGCGCGCCTCGGCTACCCGCTCCACGACGGCGGCCTGCACCTTGGCCACCTGGCGCGGTCCGACGGGAGATCCTCCCCTACCTCCACGCCGTCGCCTGCCTGGCGGCAAACCCGGAGGCCATGCCCTGGCGCTGGAGGCACTGGGTCCCGAGGTCTCGCCGATCCTCGGCCGCGCCCTCATGCGCCGGCTGCAAGACCGCAAGTAGTCCCGACGCCCGGAGGAGGCGGCCCGGCGCCGCCTCCTCCGAGCCGTCCCACCGAGCGAGACCGTCGGGCCTACCTGAAGGTCTCGTTCCAGAAGCGGCTACAACTTCGCAACGGCGCGCGCGACCTCGGCAACGAGGAGCTGACGCTGTGCCCGCGAGAGATCTCTGAAGGTCTCGGCACAGGACAGGAATCAGCGCCCGGAGGTCGAGCAAGGTACCCAGCTGGTGGCCTGCAAAGTGGCACACCTGGGCTCGCGTCGTTGAATCCCTGTCGGCGGCACGGCGGCGATCCCCGAGACAAGGTGAGAGGGCTCGGGTGAGAGCTGGAAGCGCGAACCCGGGGGCCTTACCGTAACCTTTCGCAGCTCGCTCCCGGCACGACCTGTTGCACGGCGAAGAATGCGAAGTGGTGAGTTGAGCCTACTGGACAGCGAAGGGTGTTCGGTCGGCGCCGATGGTGGAGGACTGGACAGGGTGGATGGGCCTGGCAGGTCAGCGCGGTGAACGCGCAACAAGAGGTGTGACTGTTGGCGCGTTGAAGTTCGAGCTCGAAAAGCAGAGCCGAGTCCCTGTCTTGGGAATATGCCCAGCGGCGGAGAAGGACCCCTCCTTCAATCGCACCGCTCTTGTGCCCGCAGTCCATGGCACTTCATCGACCATGTTGAGACGGGCGTGCTGGAGGGGATTCTATGTACAAGCTCTTGAGCCAGCCGCAGGAGGAATCCTGAGATCCCGCGACAAAGAAAGAGGCATCGATCTAGACGCTCCTTGCAGGCCTGCGCGGTAGGTTCAAGGTTGAAAACGAAAAGGAACTACACGTGGCACATGGCTGGTTGAGATCTCTACGGGAATCGAGTTGCACGCGCCTGCGCAGGAGCGACGAGAAGAGTAATGGGGGCGCAGAGGTATCGGCCAGCGACTGCGAAGTGCCTGGTGTGGTCCTCTCCCAGGACGTCGATAGAACCCAGAGGAAGGGGTCGAGACGACTGGAATTAGAGACACTTAGGGTGGAGGAGGCACAGCTCAGGCTCAGAACCAAAAGGACCGCAAGAAGCGACCTCACTGTTGGTTCTCCTTCACTTGTGTCTGATGGAGGGCCTCGGCGTATTCTTTGGCGACCTCTGCTGCGACCCTGGCGCACTCTCCGTGGCACTCGGATTCGGTCTTGAATCGTTTGTGCTCCAGGTTGTGGAGAGCGGGGGCAACAGGAAGTATCGCGGGAACGATGTGGACACCAAATTCGTGAGCGACTGCGCTTTCGGCGTCTACGACACTGCTGTCAACCGGCGCTCTGTGGATGGAAGCGAATCGCAGAGTCGAGTAGTAGACGCGGCCGTAGATTTCGGAGCTCCGGCTCGGGATTGAACCCTCCGCCTGGGTCACATACGCAAGGGCATACTACAGTGGCCCCGATGATTGAGCATGCGAACGGGAACCGCAGATTGGGCTCCGGTCGGGGATCCCGTGTGTCGGTATTCTTGCGGTGAACACGAAGCGCCCTAGAGGGTCGATGAGAGCGGTAGGCTGCTCGTGAACATAAACGAAAAGATTGACTCCTCCGACGAGGCCGACTGGGTCGCTGCGCGTATAGCGACCAGTTTGAGGTTCTAGCCAACGCCAGGTATTCTGGTAGATCTCGGCGCCGGAGGTGGCGCTCGGCCCAGTGTCATCGTCCCACTGGCCGGCAGGCGCAAGTGGATGCCGTGGTCGCTGGCGCCGTTGCCCGTGCCGGCCTGATAGTCGGTCCCAAACGGCCGATAACCTCCGCCCAGTGATCGCCCCGCTCTGGTTGGTGGCCACGAGGGTGCCGAGATGGTCGGTCGTCAAGTAGGTCCAGGTCTCGGTGCCGGCGCCGTCGATCTCGAGCTGGGCGACGGGGCGGCCGGCGAGGTAGAAGACGTAGATCGTGTCGATCGGTCCGTCGCGGTCGGCTGGCGCCGTAGGGCGTGGAGGAGGCCGGCGGAGTCGTAGAGCGGGGTGACGGAGGCGGTGCCGCCGGAAGTCTCGGTGGCGCTCCGGAGGAAGCCTCGGCCGTCGTAGAGGAAGGCGCGCTCGCTCCGGAGGCGGTCCGTCCGCTCCGGCCATCGGCTCGCGTCGTCGAAGGTGAAGTCGATGAGATTCTTGACCGGATTCACCGAGTCCAGGTTGCCGGCGGCGTCCGAGGCGTAGTCGCGGGTGCCCATGACGGCGAGGCCGATGTGGTCGAGGAGCGGAGTGTCGCCGCCGACGGCGTTGGCGGCGTAGACGTAGCTGTCGGTACCGAGCCCGTCCGCCCTGTCCTCGCTGGAGCGGTTGCCGATCTTGTCGTACGACCAACCGAGACTCCCCCAGGGACCGTCGGCCGAGGTCAGGAAGTACTGCGGCGCCTGGTAGCCGAACGTCCGGTCGGAGAAGGTCGGGAGCGACCCCGCTCCGGCGGCGAAGCTGGCGCCGTTGCCCACGGAGAAGCCGCTGGTCAGGACCACCTTGCCCTGGGCCTGGAAGGTGACGTGGCCCGGGCTCTCGACGGCGAAGCCGCCTCCGGCCTGGAGGTCCGCACAGGAGGTGAAGGTCTCGTCCGTCGTGACGGTCTGGTTTTCAAGGAGCAGGTCGAGCCCCCGCCGGAGCACTGCGGGGTCTCAAGGATCTCGGTGACACTGCCCACCGGATCCGTGGTGTAGGTCCACGTGTGGCCGGGGACGCCGCCGGAGAGGGTGATCGCCGCGGGCACGTAGCGGTGGTCGAAGACCCGCGCCTCGGTGGCACCGTTGCCGAGGGCGAGGCTCGAGAGCGGTCCCGAGGGCAGGTAGGTGGCGGCGGTGACGACGGCATGGGGCGTCATCCCGCCCGCCGGGGTGTTGACCGAGAGGCTCACCTCCCGGTCGTCGTAGTCGAAGCCGTAGGTAGCGGTCACGTCTCCCACGCCACCAGGATAGACGATGCCGGTGCGGTTACCGTTGACGTCGTAGGTGTAGGTGAGCTCGCCGTTCTTCACTGTCTAGCCGAAGGGGAAGAGCCGATGACGTTCGTGGTGTCCCAATATCGAGTCCACGTCATCATAAGGCTCCAACAGGATGTTTGTCTTTCGATGCGCGCCATTGCCGTTTCCTTTGTCGAATTCACAGTCTTCTGGAGGACCAAGTAGCTGACGTCACTGTTCCAAGGGGACCAGTCCGCCTGCGCTCGATGCATGCCGAGAATAAACATAAATCTCTGTGCTTCGCGCTTAGCTTTTTCGGAGATGTCAAGAGAGCGCCAGAAGGTGACCGTTATCAGTCGATCGTGGCTCGAACTGCTGTCCGCGCTCTTTGCGACCAAGGAAGAGAAACGTCTGTATCCAGTCAAAGATACCGAATGGCTAGGCCAGGAAGCCGTGAGTGCCCCTGCCGTCAACGACCGCCAAGCGTTGCGCGACTAAGCTCTGTGGCCAGAGGTTCGACAGATATGCTGGAGCCATAGAGCGCCAGTCTCTAGTTGCGAGTTCTTTAAGTGCTTGATCAAAAGAGTCCCTAAAGCTCACGTCCTTTCGAGTGTAGAGACGCACAAGCGCCGAGCAAAGAACGCGCGAACATAGTCGAAAGTACAATCATTGTTATTTCGCAGCCTGGGTAGGGCCATTGTCACACCGAAGTGATCGCTCTATTCTTTTCTTGCTTTCAAGCTTCCTCCTCCTCAGGCCTCTTGTGAAGGGAACTTTTGGCGCTCAAGCTTGTGGATTTCAAGCGTCACGCGATCGATCGAGGGATGATGTGAGCGACGAACTCGTGTACGATCGCTGAAGCGAGCCTTTGAATGTGAGAGTGTAGAAAAGTAGTCTGTTGAAGATAAGCTTTATAACGATAGCGTAGTAGATGTCACTACAATTAGGCTTGCATACAGTTTCCATGTGCAGTCAGAGCGAGGCGTGCGGTAGCAGGTGAAGGAGTAGTTAGGAAACGTACAAGCTATCGAAGAGATGCAATAGACGCGAGATCTGAGACGAGATAAGTCAAGAATATGCCACGAAGCTCATAGAGACCAAGAACGTCCAGCAACGTGAAAACGTTTGATCCTGCGTAGCGATAGAGTCGAATAGAAATCCGAATACGTCCATCTGTGAATCTGCCAGTCTGGGCTCTAGCCAACCGCCAGACGTTGTAGTAGATCCCTGCTCCCGATGTGGCGTCGGCCCAGACGTCGCTGACCCACTGCCCGGGTAGCCGGAGGTCGATGCCGTTCTCGGAGGCCCCAGCTGCCGTCATCCCGGCCTGGTAGTCGGTGCCGAAGGGTTCGAAGCCCCCTTCCCAGGTGATCGCCCCGCTCTGGTCGGTGGCCACGAGGGGGGTGCCGAGGTGGTCGGTCGTCAGGTAGGTCCAGGTCTCGGTGCGCGGTGCCGTCGATCTCGAGCTGGGCGACGGGGCGGCCGGCGAGGTAGAGGACGTAGGTCGTGTCCACGGGATCGGTGGAGGTCGGCTGGCGGCGGAGGGCGTGGAGGAGGCCGGCGGAGTCGTAGATCGGTGCGACGGAAGATGTGCCGCCCGCAGGTCTCGGTGGCGCTCCGGAGGAAGCCTCGGCCGTCGTAGAGGAAGTCGCGGCGCCTCCGCCCGAGGCCGGTGCGGTCGGCAGCAGACAAGCGGCTTGCGTCGTCGAAGGTGAAGTCGACGAGGTTCCCGCCGGGGGCCACGGAGTCGAGGTTGCCGGCGGCGTCCCAGGTGTAGTCGCGGGTGCCGGTGACGGCGAGGTTCACGAGGTCGAGGATCGGGGGTGTCGCCGGAGGCGGCGTTCGTCGTGTAGACGTAGGCGTCGGCGGTGGCGCCGCCGTCGCGGCTTTCGCTGAGCCGGTTCCCGATCTTGTCGTAGGTCCAGTCGAGAGTGCCCCAGGGGCCGGCGGCGGAGGTGAGAAAGTACTGCGGCGCCTGGTAGCCGAAGGTCCGGTCGGAGTAGGTCGGCAAGGACCCGGCGCCGGCGGCGAAGGAGGCGCCGTTGCCCACGGAGAAGCCGCTCGAGAGGACGACCTTCCCTTGGGCCTGGAAGGTGACGCTGTCCCGGGCTCTCGACGGCGAAGCCGTTGCCGGCCTGGAGGTCCGCGCAGGAGGTGATAGGTCTCATCCGGTCGTGACGGTCTGGTTCTCGAGGACCAGGCCCGAGCCGCCGCCGGAGCACTCCGCGGTCTCGAGGATCTCGGTCACGTTGCCCACCGGGTCGGTCGTGTAGGTCCAGGTGCGGCCGGGGACGCCTCCGGCGAGCCCCGAGAGGGTGATCCCGGTGGGCACGTAGCGGCCGTCGAAGGCCCGGGTCTCGGTGGCGCCGTTGCCGAGGGCGAGGCTCGAGAGCGGCCCCGAGGGCAGGTAGGTGGCGCCCGTGACGACGGCGGTGAGCCGTCGATGCCCCCGGCCGGGGTCGTCACCGCGAGGCTCATCTCCCGGTCGGCGTAGTCGAAGCCGTAGGTGGCGGTGACGTCGCCCACGGCTCCAGGATAGACGATGCCGGTGCGGTTGCCGTTCAGGTCGTAGGCGTAGGCGAGCTCGCCGTCCTTCAGCCAGTCCGCCCGAAGTGGTCGTAGCAGTAGTCCAAGGTCTGGCCGCCCCGGGTGATCGAGGCCAGGCGGCCGACGGGCGAGCTCGAGCCGCCGCAGGAGCCCGGCGCCGTGTCGTAGGCGTAGTCGGTGTCCAGGGCGTCGTCGGGGTAGTCGACGTTCGTCACCCGGTCGAGCGCATCGACGGCGCGGGCGACGGTGACGCCCCGGGCGTCGGTCGAGGCGTCCTCCTCGCCATGCAGGTTGTAGCTGTACTGGGTGCAGCCGCAGCCGGCCGAGCAGGTGGGAGGGCCGCAGGTGCCGGGGCTGGTCACGAGGGCGTCCGACTGCTCGTAGGTCAGGAGGTCGCGGTCCGAGTAGACGTAGGTGGTCGTGTTCCCCTCGGCGTCGGTGACGCCGGTCAAGTGGTCCTGGACATCGTAGGAATACGTGGTGACGACCGTGCCCGGGGTCCCGCCCGGAGGCTGCCAGGCTTGAGAGACGCTCGCCACCCGGTTCAAGTGATCGTAGACGTAGGTCGTGGTCGGCGGGTCGGTGTCGGGATCGGAGCCCGGATCCCAGACCTGCTCGAGGTTGCCGTCACAGTCGTAGCCGAACGTCGTCGTCGCCTCCTCGGGCGTGCCCGGCGCCTGGCGGATCGGCGTCGACCTGGCAGCGGTTGGTGTAGTCGTAGGCGGTCGCCGAGACGGTCTCCCACTGCCCCGGAGCGCCGGGTACCCACCTCTGGCGCTCCTCGAGCGTCCGGTTGCCGGCGGCGTCGAGGGTGTAGACGGTCCGCTCGCCGTGGGTCGAGGCGTCCGGCTTCCGCTCGATCGAGATCAGGCGGCCCACCGGGTCGTAGCCGTACGCGATGACGTTGCCCGCGGGGAGGGTGACCTGCTTCAGGTCCTGGAGCTCGTCATAGACGTAGGTGGTCACCAGGTCGTCGTCGGGCGGGCTCGAGCCGACCTGGCGTACCTCGGTCACTCGGTCGAGCTCGTCGTAGGTCGTCGTGGTCTCGAGCCCGTTCGGGTCGGTGACGGACTTGCGGCGGTTGAAGGGATCGTAGCCGTAGGTGGTCGTCATCGTGCCCGACGGGGGAGCGGATCGACCCGGGTGAGGGGCAGCAGGTCCCCTCGCGAAGCGTCGTACGTGAAGCTCGTCACGTCGTCGGTGCCGTAGCCCGGCGGGTCGATCGTCCGGGGTTGGCCGTGGCCGTTGTAGGAGAGGACGGTGTCGATGCCCATCAAGGCGCTTCCCCCCTCCGAACCGTCGAGGGACCGGGTCGTCACGTCTCCGGTCGCGGGATCGAGCGTCCAGGTGGTGGTCTTGGTCGACGAGCCGCCGGCGACGGAGGTCTCGTCCATCGAGGTCGGGAGGGCCGGGAAGGTCGGGTCGTAGCTCCAGCTCGTCGTCCGGGCCTCGCTCTCGCCCATCGCCTCGGTGCGGGACTCGACCTGGCCCGTCGGGGTGTAGCTCATCGCCGTCGTGATCAGCCGGCCGTCGGTGATGCTCGTGGGCAGGAAGGGGTTCGCCGTGTCGGCGTAGTCGAGCTGGGTGTTCGGGTTCATCCCGCAGACCGGGCAGTCGCCGTCGATCCGGGTCACCCGGAAGTTCGGGGCGACGTCGGTCCGGTCGAGGTGGTAGGTCGAGACCTGGAGCTTGGGATCGGTCACCGTGGTGACCGTGGGCTCGGCCGGGTCGTCGAAGGAGTAGCTCCAGAGCTCGGTCGCGTCGGGGCCGTCCGGGGCGGTGTCGCCCCGCCAGGTCTTGACGACGTTGCCGGAGTCGTCGTACGCCCAGGCCCGCTCGACGCGGGTCGTCGTGCCATCCGTCCCTTCGAGGGTCACACTCGTCACATAGCCCGGGAAGCGGGCGTCGTCGTAGGCGTAGACGAGCGCGGTTCCGTCCGGGCGCTCGACCCGGGCGAGGTCGCCCTCGGAGGACCAGGAGTACTGCCAGACGTGAGTCGAGGTCGTGTCGATGCCGATCACCGTGATCGCGGAGAGCTTGCCCGAGGTCGGATCGTAGGTGAAGTCCTCCGTCAGGCCGTCGGGGCGGGTCACGTAGTCGAGGGTCCCGGAGCCGTCGTAGACGCCGGTCGTCGCGTTTCCGTCCCGGTCGGTCCGGGTCGTCCAGGTCCCCGCGTCGTCGAAGGCGTCGACCGTGCCGTCCAGGTCGCGGAGCTCCCAGCCGAGACCGGCGCCGAGGTAGGTCAGGGTCCGCTTCTCGTCGGCGGGCTCGGCGGTCGCATAGACCCCGTCGACGTCCGGCGAGGCCCATTCCTCGAGGGTGGCGTAGCGGGTCAGGAGCCACACGTGGTCCTCGGGGTTCGGGCTCCCGTCGGCGACGATCCGCTCGGCGTACTCGTGGCTCCAGTAGCGGCCGAGCGTGGCGTTGTGGATGGCCGATCCCGGCCAGCCAGCCCGGCCTACCAGGCCGCCGGCGTAGCTCAGGAACGCCCCGGGGCCGTTGTCGCCTCCGGGACCTCCGCCACCGGGCACCCCCGGCGGACCGCCGCCGGCGCTCGCCCCGCCTACGAGACAGTTCCGGCAGGTCTTGTCGCTGCCGTTGCAGATCTTCTTGGTCTCGGGGCAGCCGAGGTCGGCCTTCGTCACCATGAACTCGATCGCCGTGTGCGATCTCGGCAGACTCGCTCGCAGCCGGCGTTAACTCGCAGGTGGACGGCTCCGGACCGAGTAGGTCGCCGAAGTCGTACGGAGCGCCTTGCACACGTGAGGCTCGTCTTGCGCCAGTAGGTGTAGATCGCGGTCTGCCGCTCGGCCAGCTGCAGACGGTTGGGCAGCCGACTCGCGGACGTGTCACCCGGCAGCTTCCAGTAGATGTTGACGGTCGGTGGTTCGTGATTGGTGATGCTTGGAGTCGTTCCACAGGGCGCGACGTACCTCGAGGCACCCAGGCGGCGCCTCGAACTGTGCTCGAACCGGCCGGTCGGGGATCGACCTTCGCACGCCGTGCTCCGGGTGATCTGTCGGGATGGCTGATGCAGTTGATCTCGCACGAGACGGCGCACTTGCCTCACCGCTCGGTGGATGTGCTCGGAGTTGCGGCACATCGCGGCGGCCGGTGCGGCAGAAGTGATCCGGCACGACAGCGAAGCAGACTGCAGCCCTCCGAGGTGCTGCGCCCGCGGCGAAGGGAGAGCCGGCCAGGACGGAGAAGGCTACCGAGGGCTACCCAAGGAGTCTGACGAGACAGCGATGCGCGCTTCATCCTTCGACCTCCTCTCGAGGTTGCCCGCGCGAGCAGCCGGCGTAGCGGGCGCTCATCGGTCGCCGACACGGCCCTCACCGTCGCTCCCGCCAGGCCCGGACGGCGGACTCGAAATGGCGCTTGGTCTCCGCGTCGTCCCAGCCGTAGATCCGAAGGCCGTCGCCGAGGGCCGAATCCTGCGCAGGACAGTCCACACAGTCGTCCTTCCCGTGGCCCACGAGCCAGCTCCTCGCCGCCTCGGCCGCCTGGAGGTAGCGGTAGAGCTCCTGGGTCGCCGTGGGAAAACGCCGTCTCCGGCGGCGGGACCTTGTCGAGCACCTCGGCGGCGAGGTCGAGGAGGGCGAGCGCCGAGCCCACACGGATGCGGGCGTCCTCTGCCGTCCTCACCGGCCCCTCCAGCCCTCGCTCGCAGCCCGTCACCTGACGCCCCCTTCGCACGGACAGCGTCGAGGTCGCGGTGGTCGAGCGGCCGAGCTGCCGAGCCAGCGCGGCGGGCCGGACAGGACGAGGGACCCCCAGTGTTCTCTTGACATCGCTCGGTTGAACATATACCTCGTTGCGGTGCAATGTCAACCGATCCTCATGCGACTTCCGGGGGCCCGCGTGCTACTGTGCATCGGCCATGACGGCAGCGCGTGGAGACCTCGAGGCGATCGTGGCGCGCGAGCTGCGGCGCGCGATTGCTCTCGACGGGCGATCGCTCAACGCGGTGGGGAGAGCGGCGGGGTTTTCCCAGGGCTACCTGTCGCAGCTCCTCCGGGGGCGCCAAGACCTCAAGGTCCAGCACGTGGCACGACTCCTAGAGGTCCTCGACCTCTCGCCGGAGGACTTCTTCCGGCGGCTCGCCGGGGCGATCGAGGCTCCCGATGCCGAGCCAGGTGGTCGTCGCGGTCGTGAGGCCGCCGGCGGCGCGGCCACCTCGCCACTGAGCGAGAAGCTCTCCTCGAGGCGGTCAAGGAAGCCGTTCGCGAGGGCTCTCGACAGGGCTTGGACCCTGGCTCGCAAGGGAACGCGACGCGCTTCGAGCCCGCGCCGAGGAAGCCGCGGTTCCCGGCCTTGATGGCCGAGCTCATGGCGCTCGCTCCGCCGGAGCGGCGCGAGGCTGTCCGGAGCGAGAAGCCGGTACCAGCTCCTCGCGCTGGCGAATGCCCTGCGGCAAGAGAGCCGTCCGAGGGCTTTCGAGACGTCGCGCGGGCCGTCGAGCTCGCCGAGCTGGCCGTGGAGGTTGCAGAGTGCCTAGACCCTTCGTTCTACGGCCGCCGCCTGGTGGCCGACGCCCGAGCGCTGGCGAGTGCCATCGCGGGTAACGCCCGCCGGATCGCCGGAGACCTTTTCGGCGCCGAGACGGGCTCTGCGCGCCGCCTCCGACTTCCTGGAACGTGGCACCGGCGATGTCGCCGTCGAGATGGCGGAAGTCCAGAGCCTGCTCGCCTCGCTCCGCACAGACCAATCCCGCTTCGAAGAAACGCTTCAGCTGCTCGAGCGGATCGTTCAAGACCTATCGGGATCTGGACCTCCAGGATCTCAAGCACGTGCGCTGGTCCAGTTGGCGCGCGCGGCAGGCCTTGCAGGCGAACCCTCCGGGCAGTCGAGCTTCTCCGGGAAGCGGTCCGCCACCTGGATGGTTCGGAAGCCTCGTCTCGTCTCCTTGATGGCGAACCACAACATCGCGGCATTCCTCAACGAGGCCGGCCGATCGAGGAAGCGCCGACTTATCTCGAGCAGATCCGTCCGGAGTACGACCGCTTTCCGGACGACCGGTCGATCCAGATCCGGCGGCGGTGGCTCGAGGGGCGGATCCACGAGGGCCTTGGGGAGCTCGACGAGGCCGCGGCGGCGCTGCGCGAGGTGCGAAGCATCTTCTCCGAGGAGGAGCGGGCCTTCGACAACGCCCTCGTCACCCTCGACCTGGCGGCGGTCTACCTCCAGGCCGGGAAGACCGACGAGGTCAAGCGGCTCGCCGAGGAGATGTACCCGGTCTTCCGCTCGCAAGACGTCCACCGCCACGCCGTGGCCGCCCTCATCTTGTTCAAGCAGGCCGCCACCACCGAGGCCGCCACCGTCGGGCTGGTCCGCGATCTCTCGAGCTATCTCGCCCGGGCGCGCAACAACCCGTACCTGCGCTACGAGGGGCCCGAGCCGGCGGGGTGATCGCATCACCCCCGCAACCCCCCGACCCCCTTCCCTCCCCGATGGGGGAAGGGGGCGCCACCGACCGGCCTGTCCAGATCACCCCCGCAACCCCCCGAGCCCCTTCCCTCCGGTCCGAGCACCCCCGGCAGGTCTCCCGCCGAGGCGCCCGGCGAAGCTGGTAGCATCCGCCTCCGGGATGGCGGGCCGGTTCGCGCCGGCCGGCCGTCCGCTCGCTCCAACCATGGCCGTCGATCCATCCAAGCTGTCCGTCGGTGAGATCCGCCGGAGGTTCGTCCAGGGCAGCGAGCCGGTCTCGGGGCTGCTGCTCAACCGGCTTCGCCGCGACCCCCGCCAGGGCGTACGCCAGGTCTACGAGGCGCTCCGCCGGCGCCAGGACCAGGAGCGCGAGGAGCGCCTGCGCCTCGACGCCATGCTCAACTTCGAGCGCGTGCTCTGGAGGTCCGGGATCACCCGGATCGCCGGCGTCGACGAGGCCGGGGTCGGGCCGCTCGCCGGGCCGGTGGTGGCGGCGGCGGTCGTCTTCCCGCCAGGCGTCGAGATCGCCGGCATCGACGACTCGAAGCGCGTCGACCCGGAGCGCCGCGAAACGCTCGCCGTGGCGATTCGCGAGGCCGCCGCGGCGGTGGCCGTGGGCATCGCCCAGGTGACCGAGATCGACCGGCTCAACGTCTACCACGCCGGGATCCTGGCCATGCGCCGGGCGGTCGAGGGGCTGCCCGAGCCCCCGGAGCACGTCCTGCTCGACGCCCGGGAGATCCCCGAGCTGCCGATCCCGCAGAACCGCTTCGACAAGGGCGACGGCCTCAACTTCTCGATCGCCGCCGCCTCGATCATCGCGAAGACCCATCGCGACCGGATGATGCGCGAGCTCGACCGGCGCTACCCGGACTACGGGTTCGCCCGTCACAAGGGGTACGGCACCGCCGAGCACCAGGCCGCGATCCGCGCCCACGGGCCGTGCGAGATCCACCGCATGTCGTTCCCGGTGATCGCCGAGCTGTGCGGCGAGTTCTCGGAGCTCTTCTACGCCCTGCGCGAGCGGCTCGAGGCGGTCGCCGGCCGCCGCGAGCTCGCGGCCTTCGAGGACGACCTCGCCGGGCACCGCGAGCGCCTCGCCGAGGAGGAGCACCGCAAGCTGCGCCTGATGGTCACCCGCCGCTGGAACACGGTCTGAAGAGCGCCCGGATCCGGGGCGCGAGCAGGTAGGCGATCAGCGCGCGCCATTGGCCCGGCCGAGGCAGAGCTCGGCCCGGGGACCGGGGTGCGCCGCCGGCCGCTATCGCCTCCGATGGGCCGATCGGTGCAGGTGGAGAGGATCGCCCGGCCGACGCAGAGGTCGGCCCGGGGACCGGGGTCCGCCACCGGCCGGTATCGCCTCCGATGGGCCGATCGGTGCAGGTTGAGAGGATCGCCCGGCCGAGACAGAGCTCGGCCGCTTCATCCGGGGTTGCGGGTCGAGGAGTCCGACCCCGGAGGGGCGCGGGGTCCCGCCCGGCGACGTCACGGGCCGCGCACTCGACGGCCTCACGGAGTCCTGGCCCGCCGACGCGCGGACCGTGCCGAGGCGCGACTCCTGCGCCCCACCTTCCGACCAAGTCGCGCCGCTCGCAAGGGCGGGACCCCCCGCCCCGGCCCCGCCCGGGCCCTACCCCGGCCTCACCCTTTCGGCGGATGCAGCACCGTCAACCGCCCCCGGAGCCCACTCGTCGTCTCGACCTTGCCGCGGTCGTCGACCAGCACCGCCTCCACCCCCTCGAGCCGCTCCGCCAGCGCCAGCCCCTTCTCCGCCCCCATCACCATGATCCCGGTCGACAGCGCGTCGGCGAGCACCGCGTCGGGCGAGATCACGGTGACGCTGCGCAGCCCCTTCGACGGCCAGCCGGTGCGCGGATCGATGATGTGGTGATAGCGCACCCCGTCGGCGACGAAGTAGCGCTCGTAGTCGCCGCTCGTCGAGACCGACGCGTCCACCACGTCGACGACCGCGAAGGAGTCCTCCGGCCCGCCCCGGGGATCGCGGATGCCGACCCGCCAGGGGCGCCCGCCGTCCTCGCGGCGCTCCCCCGCCGCCAGCACCTGGCCGCCGCCGAGGATCATGAAGCTCCGGAGGCCGCGGTCGCGGAGCGTTTCCGCCGCCCGGGAGAGCGCGTAGCCCTTGGCGATTCCACCGAGCCCGATCTTCATCCCCTTCTCGGGCAGCCGCACCGTCCCCGCGCGGTCGTCGATCTCGACCTTGCGGTAATCGATGAGCTTCACCCGGCGGGCGATCTCCTCCGGATCGGGCACTCGCGGCTCGGCCGCCCGAAAGTCCCAGACCCCCCAGAGCGCGGCCCAGGTGACGTCGAAGGCGCCGCCGGTCAGGTCGCCGATCTCGACGCCGCGGCGGAGGACCCGGCGCAGGTCCTCCGGCACCTCGACCGGACCGTCACCGGCTTGCCGATTGACCGCCGAGAGCGGCGAGCTCTCCTTCCACTCGCTCATCCGCTGGTCGACGAGGTCGAAGACGTCGAAGACCGTCTCGGCGTTCTCGCGCGCGTCCCGGCCGGCGGGCACGACGGCGGCGACCGTGGTCGCCATGACCTGGTGCTCGAAGGTCTCGTAGGCGGTGTCCGGGCCCGCCGCGCCGCGCGCCCCGGTCGCGGTGAGGCGCCAGACGATGACGGCCAGGAGCGCCGCGAGCAGGACGAGGACGACGAGGATCCGGGCGACGCGCGTCATGGGCGCGACGGTATCAGCCGCGCGGCCTCGGCGGACCCGTCTCCGGACGCTCCGGCACACCTCTTGCTCACCTTTCGAGGCGTGAGAGGAGGTGAGCGACAGATGCCGGAGCCGATAGGAAGACGACGCTGGGCGATCGCCGAGGGCTACATCCCGACCTGGAGCCACGGGCCCGAGCCGGAGATGCTCTCGCACGAGACCGCCTGCCTGCTGAACGCCGGCGACCGCGACGCCCGGGTCGAGATCACCGTCTTCTTCGCGGATCGCGAGCCCGCCGGGCCCTACCGCGTGGAGGTGCCGGCGCGGCGCACCCGCCACCTGCGCTTCAACGACCTGGACGACCCCGAGCCGGTCCCCCGCGGAACTGATTTTGCAACCTTGATCGAGTCGGACGTGCCGCTCGTGGTCCAGCACACCCGCCTCGATTCGCGCCAGTCGGAAAACGCCCTGCTCTCGACGATCGCATTCGCCGAATAGCCGCCCGGGCGGAGGCCGGACCCCGAACCTGTATCTCTCGAACACTGGAAGGAGCACCCATGGCAGACCGTGTCAGCGATTTCCTCTTCGAACGCCTCCGGGACTGGGGCATCCATCGCATCTTCGGCTACCCGGGCGACGGCATCAACGAGATCACCGGTGCCTTGCGCCGGTCCGACGGCGACCCCGAGTTCGTGCAGGTCCGCCACGAGGAGATGGCGGCGTTCATGGCCTGCGGCCACGCCAAGTTCACCGGCGACGTGGGCGTCTGCCTCGCCACCTCCGGCCCCGGCGCCATCCACCTGCTCAACGGCCTCTACGACGCCAAGATGGACCACCAGCCGGTGGTGGCGATCGTCGGCCAGCAGCCGCGCAGCGCCCTCGGCGGCCACCAGCAGCAGGAGGTAAACCTCCAGAACCTCTTCTCCGACGTCGCGCACCACTACTGCCAGACGGTCATGACCCCCGAGCAGCTCCCGGCGGTGGTCGACCGGGCGGTGCGCATCGCCCAGGCCGAGCGCACGGTGACCGCGCTCATCTTCCCCACCGACGTCCAGGAGGCGAAGGCGGTCGAGACGCCGCCCCACGAGTTCAAGATCAATCCCTCGAGCATCGGCTACAACGAGCCGATCGTCCTGCCCCACGAGAAGGACCTGGAGCACGCCGCCCGCGTCCTCAACGAGGGCCGCAAGGTGGCGATCCTGGTCGGCCAGGGCGCGCGCCGGGCGGCCGACGAGGTGATCGAGGTCGCCCAGCGCCTGGGGGCCGGCGTCGCCAAGGCGCTGCTGGGCAAGGACGTGATCCCGGACGACCTGCCCTTCGTCACCGGCTCGATTGGCCTGCTCGGGACCCGCCCGAGCTACGAGATGATGATGGACTGCGACACCCTCCTGATGATCGGGTCGAGCTTCCCGTACTCGCAGTTCCTGCCCGAATGGGACCAGGCACGCGGCGTCCAGATCGACATCTCCGGCAAGATGATCGGCGTGCGTTTCCCCATGGAGGTGAACCTGGTGGGCGATGCCCGCCAGACCCTCCAGGCGCTGCTGCCTCGGCTCGAGGCCAAGAGCGACCGGTCGTGGCGCGACGAGATCGAGGGCAACGTCGCCGAGTGGTGGCGGCTCATGGAGAAGCGGGCGATGCAGGAGGCCGACCCGCTCAACCCGCAACGGGTCTTCTGGGAGCTCTCGAAGCGCCTGCCCGACGACGCGATCCTCACCTGCGACTCCGGCTCGTCGGCCAACTGGTACGCGCGCGACATCAAGATGCGCCGCGGCATGCGCGGCTCGCTCTCCGGCACGCTCGCGACCATGGGCCCCGGCGTGCCCTACGCCATCGCCGCCAAGTTCGCCCATCCCCACCGGCCGGTCTTCGCCCTGGTCGGCGACGGCGCGATGCAGATGAACGGCATGAACGAGCTGCTGACCGTCGCCCGCTACTGGCGGCAGTGGGAGGATCCGCGCCTCGTCTTCCAGGTGCTCAACAACCGCGACCTGAACCAGGTGACCTGGGAGATGCGGGCGATGGAGGGCGACCCCAAGTGGGAGCCCTCCCAGCGCCTGCCCGAGATGAGCTTCGCGCGCTTCGCCGGCGAGCTCGGCCTCAAGGGCATCCGGGTCGACTCGCCCGAGGACGTCGGGCCGGCCTGGGACGAGGCGCTGGCCTCCGACCGGCCGGTGGTCTTCGACGCCGTGACCGATCCCGAGGTGCCGCCGCTGCCGCCCCACGTCACCTTCGAGCAGGCGAGCTCGATGCTCAAGGCCCTCCTGAAGCGCGACCCGGCCTCGAAGCAGATCATCAAGCAGAGCTTCCTGGGCAAGATCGCGGAACTGGTGAGCCACTGAGGTGGACGCCGGCATCGAGCGTGTGGGCGTGGCGGCCTACGCGGTGCCCACCGACGCCCCCGAGTCGGACGGCACCCTGGCCTGGGACTCGACGACGGTCGTGGTGGTCGAGGCCGAGGCCGCGGGCACGACCGGCCTCGCCTACGGCTACGCCGACGCCGCCACCGCCCGGCTCGCCGCCGAGACCTTGCGCCCGGCGGTGGTCGGGGGCGACGCGTTCGGCGTCTCGGCCGCTTGGGAGGCGATGGTCCGGGCCACCCGCAACCTCGGCCGCCCGGGCGTCACCTCGATGGCGATCGCCGCCGTCGACAACGCGCTTTGGGACCTGAAGGCGCGGCTCCTCGGGGTGAGCCTGGTCGACCTGCTCGGGCCGGTGCGCGACGCGGTGCCGGTCTACGGCAGCGGCGGCTTCACCTCCTACGGCCCGGAGCGGCTCGCCGAGCAGCTCGGCGGCTGGGTCGCCCAAGGGATCGGCAAGGTCAAGATGAAGATCGGCCGCCATCCCGGGGACGACCCCGAGCGGGTGCGGCTCGCCCGCCGGGCGATCGGCGAGGCCGCCGGGCTGATGGTGGACGCCAACGGCGCCTACGACCGCCGGCAGGCCCTCGCCCTGGCCGAGACCTTCGCCGGGGAGGGGGTCACCTGGTTCGAGGAGCCGGTCTCCTCGGACGACCTGGCGGGGCTCTCGCTGCTGCGCGACCGCTCGCCCGCCGGCATGGAGATCGCCGCCGGCGAGTACGGCTACGACCGCTTCTACTTCCGCCGCATGCTCGACGCCGGCGCGGTCGACGTGCTCCAGGCCGACGCGACGCGCTGCGCCGGCCTGACCGGCTTGCTCGCCGCGGCCGAGCTCTGCCGCGCCCGCTGCCTGCCGCTCTCCGCCCACACCGCACCCACTCTCCACGCCCACCCGGGCTGCGCCCTTTCGGTGCTGCGCGACGTCGAGTACTTCCACGACCACGTGCGGATCGAGCGGCGCTTCTTCGACGGCGCCCTGGCGGCCGAGGGCGGCTGCTTGCGCCCCGACCGCTCGCGGCCCGGGATGGGGCTCGAGCTCAAGCGCGCCGACGTGGAGGAGTATCTTCGCTACCGGGACGACGGCCGCTGAGCGCCGGCCCGCTGCACACGAGGAAAGGACGACCTCAGAGATGGCAACCATCGAACGCGAGCAGACCACGAGCTCATGGACGACCACGCCGCCGAAGTCCTGGCCCGGCGACGCCCGCGCCCTGGCCCGGGACCTCCGGGCGGCGATCGGCGGCGAGGTGGGCTTCGACGTCAAGCACCGCGGGCTCTACGCCACCGACGCCTCGAACTACCGGCAGGTGCCGATCGGCGTCGTCTACCCGCGCGACGCCGCCGACGTCGAGGCGATCGTGGCGGTCTGCCGCCAGCACGGCGCTCCGCTTCTCGGCCGCGGCGGCGGCACGAGCCTCGCCGGCCAGTGCTGCAACCTGGCGGTGGTGCTCGACTTCTCGCGCCACATGAACCGGGTGCTCGAGATCGACCCCGAGCGCCGGCTGGCGCGGGTCCAGCCGGGCGTCGTGCTCGACGACCTGCGGGCGAAGACCCTCGAGCACGGCCTCTCCTTCGGGCCCGATCCGGCGACTCACGACCACTGCACCCTGGGCGGCATGATCGGCAACAACTCGTGCGGCGTCCACTCGGTGTTCGCCGGGCGCACGGCCGACAACGTCCGCTCCCTCGAGGTCCTGACCTACGACGGCCTGCGGCTCACCGTCGGCCCGACGAGCGACCAGGAGCTCGCCGCGATCGTCGCCGGCGGCGGCCGGCGGGGCGAGCTCTACCGGGGCATGGCCGGCATCCGCGACCGCTTCGGCGACGCGGTGCGCGGCGCTTTCCCCGACATCCCGCGCCGGGTCTCGGGCTACAACCTCGACGAGCTCCTGCCCGAGAACGGCTTCCAGGTGGCCCGCGCCCTGGTGGGCAGCGAGGGGACCCTCGCGCTCACCCTCGAGGCGACCCTCGAGCTCGTCGAATGGCCCACCGAGCGGGTGCTCCTGGTCGCCGCCTTCGAGGACGTCTACACCGCCGCCGATCACGTGCCCGAGATCCTCGAGCTCGAGCCCGTCGGCCTCGAGGGCCTCGACGACGTCCTGATCGAGGACCAGAAGAAAAAGCACATGCACCCGACCGCCCTGCGGCTCCTCCCCGACGGCGCCGGCTGGCTCTTGATCGAGTTCGGTGCGAGCGAGCGCGCCGCGGCCCGCGCGCGCGCCGAGGAGGCCCAGGCGCGGGTGGCGGCGATGGACAAGGTCCTCCACACCGCGGTCATCGCCGACTCCTTCGAGCAGAAGGAGATCTGGGAGGTCCGCGAGTCCGGCCTGGGGGCGAGCGCCCGGGTGCCGGGCCAGGGCGACACCTGGCCGGGCTGGGAGGATTCGGCGGTCGCCCCCGAGGAGATGGGCGACTACATGCGCGAGCTCAGGAGCCTGCTCGAGCGCCACGGCTACGAGGGAGCCTTCTACGGCCACTTCGGGGACGGCTGCCTGCACACCCGGATCAGCTTCGACCTGCGCTCGGCGCCGGGGGTCGAGGCCTGGCGCGGCTTCCTGGACGAGGCGGCGGACCTGGCGGTCGCCCACGGCGGGGTGCCCTCGGGCGAGCACGGCGACGGCCAGGCGCGCGGCGAGCTGCTGCTCCGGGTCTACGGCGCGGAGGTGTGCCGGGCGTTCTCCGAGCTCAAGGGCCTCTGGGACCCGGAGGACCGGATGAACCCGGGCAAGGTGGCCCGGCCCTACCCGATCACCTCGAACCTCCGCCTGGGCGCCGACTACGAGCCCTGGGAGCCCGAGACCCGGTTCGCCTATCCGGACGACGACTTCCACTTCTCCCGCGCGGCGCTGCGCTGCGTCGGGGTCGGCAAGTGCCGGCGCGAGGAGGGGGGCACCATGTGCCCGAGCTACATGGTGACCCGCGAGGAGGAGCACTCCACCCGCGGGCGGGCGCGCCTGCTCTTCGAGATGCTCCAGGGCGAGGAGATCTCCGACGGCTGGCGCAGCGAGGCCGTGGCCGAGGCCCTCGACCTGTGCCTGGCGTGCAAGGGGTGCAAGAGCGACTGCCCGGTCAACGTCGACATGGCGACCTACAAGGCCGAGTTCCTCCACCACCACTACCGCCGGCGCCTGCGCCCGCTGCCCGCCTACTCGATGGGCCTGATCGGCGTCTGGGCGCGGCTCGCCGCCCAGGCCCCGCGCCTGGTCAACGCGCTCACCCAGGGCCGCCTGACCGGCCGCCTGCTCAAGGTCCTCGGCGGGATCGCGCCCGAGCGGCCGGTCCCCGCCTTCGCTCCGCAGACCTTCCGCCAGTGGTACGCCGAGAACCGGAGCGGCGTCTCGCGCCTGGGCAGCGCCGGCCGGCGCATCCTGCTCTGGCCGGACACCTTCAACGACGCCTTCCACCCCGAGACCGCGATCGCCGCCCTCGAGGTGCTCGAGGCCGCCGGCTTCCGGGTCGACCTGCCGCCCGGGTGGCTGTGCTGTGGCCGGCCGCTCTACGACTACGGCATGCTCGACCTCGCCGAGCGGGCGCTCCGGCGGATCCTCGACGCGCTGCGCGAGGACGTCCGGGCGGGGGTGCCGATCGTCGGCCTCGAGCCGAGCTGCGTCGCCACCTTCCGCGACGAGCTCCCCAACCTCCTGCCCCACGACGACGACGCCCGCCGCCTCTCCGAGCAGACCTACACCCTGGCCGAGCTCCTCGACGAGAAGGCCGCCGACTTCGAGGTTCCCCGGCTCGAGCGCCGGGCGATCGTCCACCGTCACTGCCACCAGCGGGCGGTGATGGGCTACGACCCCGACCGCCGGATCCTCGAGCGCATGGGGCTCGACGTCGAGATGCTCGACTCGGGCTGCTGCGGCATGGCCGGCGCCTTCGGCTACGAGCGCGGTGAGAAGTACCGGGTCTCGATCGCCGCCGGCGAGCGGGTGCTCCTGCCCAGGGTCCGAGAGGCCGACCCGCGCACCCTGATCGTGGCCGACGGCTTCTCCTGCCGGAGCCAGATCGAGCAGACCACCGAGCGCCGGGCGCTCCACCTCGCCCAGGTCCTCCGGATGGCGCTCGCCGAGGGCCGCGGCGGTCCTCCGGGCGCCCTGCCCGAGCGCGACTACGTCGGCGAGTACTCCGGCGAGCGCTCGCGCGGCCTCGCCGCCGTCGCCGGGGCGGCCGCTCTGGCGGTCGGCGGCACCGCCCTTTGGCTTTGGCGCCGGCGCCGGCGCTGAGCATCCGAGACCCTCCCCGCTGTCACGTTTCGCGGCCACGCCTGCACGGGGGTTATTGTGTGTCTCGATGCGTCAGAATTTTAGCTAGTAAGGTAGCAAACCCAGAGGAGGAGGACGGATGAACAATGTCGTCAGCCGTACCGTAGGCGTGTGCCTCGCGCTGGCCTCGGTCGCCACGCTAGCGACCGGGCCGGCCGCGGCGCAAAAGGCGCCGGCGAAGGTCGGCCGGCAGGTGATCCTGTCCGGGCCGATCCGGCTTCAGGCAGTACCCGAAGCGCTCCGCAAGGGCGCCGCACCGGTGACGCCGGCCCAGGCCCGCGTCGCGCTCCAGCCGATCTATGACCGGCTGCGGGTGGATCCGAAGCTCAAGACCCTCGAGAAGCAGCTCGCCGGCAACATGGATCGGCCGGAGGTCGTCGACAGGTACCTCCAGTACCTGCCGATCTCGCCGCTCGAGTACCTCCAGATCGACATGCAGACGCGCCACTACGAGATCGCGATCCCGCGCTACCTCTTCGAGTGGCACCTGCGCTGGATCCACTTCCACGAGGCCGAGGCCCGGGCGATCTACGGCGACACCTACGTCGACAGCGCTCTGGCCGGCGTGCCGGTCGAGACCGAGGGCGAGGGCAACGGCCTCGCCACCCGCACGACCGTCGGCACCAACCGCAACGTGGCGTCGACCTTCACCCCCGCCCCGGAGACCTTCCAGGGCGAGATCCAGGTGGTGGTCAACCCGAACAACTCGAACCAGATCGTGGCCGCCGCCAACACCTGGGACACCATGGGCGGCGCCTGCGCCGGCGGCATCCAGGCGATCTTCTACTCCTCCGACGGCGGCGCCACCTGGGGCTACACCTGCGCGCCGGGCCAGAGCGCCTACTCCGGCCTGAGCTGCTCGGGCACCGTCTACGGCTCGGACCCGGCGCTCTACTGGGACGACAGCAACAACGTCTACATCAACCACATGCTGATCTGCGCCGTCGGCAGCAACAACTACACCTCCATGGTGGTCGCCCGCTCGACCAACGGCGGTGCCACGTGGAGCGGCCGGGGCGTGGTCAAGAACAGCTGGGGCACCTCGAACTTCGAGGACAAGAACTTCTTCGTCATCGACAACAACAGCTCCAGCCCCTACCACGGTCGCCAGTACACCTGCTGGGACCGCAACAACAACGAGAAGTCGGCCTACTCGACTACCAGCGGCTCCTCCTGGACCGAGGTCGACCTGCCGACTCCGTCGGGCGGCGGCGCCGACCTGGGCTGCGACCTGGCGGTCGAGGACAACGGCACCGTGCACGTGGTGTTCGACACCCTGACCTGCGGCTCCACCTGCACCAACGAGCGGATGTTCTACACCCGCTCGACCAACGGCGGCGCCTCCTGGTCGACGCCGGTCCTGGTGCGCGACTTCAACCTCGTCGCGTTCTCGAGCAACAGCAACCCGAACGTCCAGAACAACCGCGGCATCGGCCCGTTCGGCGCCGTCGACGTGGACAACTCGGGCGGCGCCTGTGACGGCACGCTCTACGCCGCCTTCGGCGACACCTCCTCGGGCTCGGCGAGCGCCAACACCGCCGACGTCTACGTGTCGCGCTCGACCAACGGCGGCACCTCCTGGTCGACGCCGATCAAGATCAACGACGACGGCCTGTCGAACAGCGCCCAGTTCCACCCCTTCCTGGTCGTCGACCAGTCGAACGGGCAGGTGGTGGTGGCCTGGCACGACGCCCGCAACGACACCAACAACCGCAAGGTCGACTTCTACACCGCGCGCTCCACCGACTGCGGCCAGACCTTCTCGGCCAACCAGAAGGTGTCGGCGGCCTCCTCCGAGTTCAACAACAGCGGCATCTCCTACTCGGACGAGAACACCTCCGACAACCCGAACGCCAACCCCAACCAGTACGGCGAGTACCTCGGCCTCGACGCCCAGAACTGCAAGGCGTACCTGTCCTGGACCGACACCCGCCACTACTACCCGAGCTTCACCAGCACGAGCCAGGCCGAGAACCTCGGCTTCGCGATCGTCGACTTCGAGTGCGGCACCGGCGGACCGGTGTGCGGCAACAACACCACCGAGACCGGCGAGACCTGCGACGGCACCGACTTGAACGGCGAGACCTGCCAGAGCCAGGGCTTCGACACCGGCACCCTCGCCTGCAACTCGACCTGCACCGCGTACGACACCTCGGGCTGCTCGAACAACGGCGGCCCGGTGTGCGGCAACGGCGTGATCGAGACCGGCGAGGTCTGCGACGGCTCGAACCTGGGCGGCGAGACCTGCGTGAGCCAGGGCTTCTCGGGCGGCACGCTCGCCTGCAACGGGAGCTGCACCGGCTTCGACACCTCCGGGTGCACGAGCGGCGGCTGCACCACGCAGACCCTCTACTCGAACGACTTCGACTCCACGTCGGGCCTGTCCGACTGGACGCGGGGAACCTTCGACGGCTCGGGCGTCACCATCTGGCGGGGTGTCCAGACCTGCAGTGCGGCGAGCTCGCCGCACATCTTCCGCTTCGGCGGGACCGGCTGCACGAGCAACTACAGCTCCAACCGGTTCATCTTCGCCCAGCCGCACGGCGCGAGCGGCATCTCGGTGCCCTCGGGCTCGAGCGACGCTCGGCTGTCCTTCGACCACCGCCGAGACTTCGAGTCGGGCTACGACGGCGGCCTGGTGGCCCTGTCGCTCGACGGCTCGAGCTACACCGTGGTGCCGGCGTCGGCCATCCTCTCCGGCACTTCGTACAACGGCACGGTGACCGCGGCGTGCGAGCCGAGCGGCTCGGCCGGGCTGCCGATCTTCACCGGCACCCAGTCGTCGTTCGGCAACACGACGATCGACCTCGACGCCGCCTGCGACCTGGTGACGGGTGGCAGCGGCGGGTGCGGCGGTCAGTCGCTCTACATCGCCTTCACCGGCATCAGCGACTGCTCGGTGACGCGCGACGGCTGGTTCCTCGACAACGTCTCGGTCACGGCCTGCGTGCCCTGACCCTGACCTACCCGTAAGGCAGTAACGACGCGGCCGGTCCGACGAAGAGTCGGGCCGGCCGCTCGCGCTTTCGGATCACCGCCGCATCCCCTCGCTCCGATCCCACCCGGCCCTCCGCCGAGGAGTCCGACCCCGCCGATCCACCCCCATCCCCCACTCCCGGGCGGGGGCAGCCGGTCCAACCACCGAGGTGGCAGCCCGCGGGGCGCGGTGGTTTCTCGCCGGCGCGGTCCGCCGCCGAGAAAGCCACCCGACCCGCGGGCGTCAACCCCCACGCCTCCGCCACGACCACCGCCCTCCCCGCCGCCCGACTCCCTACAGCACCAGGGCGTAGCCCAGCTTGAGAAACAGCGTCCGGCTGGTCTGGTCGAGCTGGTCGAGCGAGCGCGCCTCGCCGGCGTAGTCGTCGGCGTAGCCCAGGAAGAGGACGGTCTGCGGGTTGACCTTGTAGGAGAAGAGGAGCTGGTTGAAGAGGGTGCTCGACTGCGCTTCGGTGGCGAAGGTGTAGAGCGCCGGGTCGCGCTCGAGGTCGAAGTACTGGGTGACCAGGCGCACGAAGGTGCGGACGTTGAGCTGGTAGGTCGCCCGCAGGTCGGTGAGGTTCGCCGTGTAGAGCCGGCCGCCGGCGACGTCGAGGGTCTCGTAGTCGTGCTCCAGGGTCACCCGCAGGTGGCGCCCGAGCTCGAGGCGGGCCCCCGGGACCAAGCGCAGGATGTCGCCGTCGCGGGTGTTCGAGTAGTCGATCTCCTGGCCGATCCGGCTGCTCAGGCTCAGGAAGAGCGAGGGGGTAGCCTGGATCTCGCCGTCGACCAGGACGAAGTTGCGGTCGAAGACCTGGCCGTCGAAGTAGCTCGGCCCCAGGCCGAGGTAGACGTGGAGGTTCGACTGGCGCGGCCCGGAGAGGCTGACGTAAGGCGCGACCTGCCGTTGCAGCGGGTGGCCGGCGTAGTCGTAGGTCCAGGTGGTCTCCGTGCCCAGCGTGAACCGGCTCCACCAGTCCTCGCCCGCCTCGCCGTACCAGTAGCGCTCGAGGGTCCCGAACCCGGTCCGGTAGTCGGCCTGCGGGATGAACCCGAGGTCGGCGCGGAAGTCGCCCGAGAAGTCGTTGTAGAGCAGGTAGCCCATCCAGCCCTCGGTCTGGTGCTGGTAGGCGACGCGCATCGCCGTGCCGCGCAGCGTGCCGGCGCTCTGGCCGAGGCTCTCCTGGACCGCTTCGGGGTACGCGGTGTCCGAGCCCAGCACCTCGATGCGGAAGGCGTCCCCCTCGTGCCACCGGAAGAGCGCGTCGGCGCCGAGGACGTGGTTGTGGTAGCCGTCCCCCTCGCGGCTGGTCACCAGGGCGCCGACCGACGAAGAACCGGACAGGTCGCGCCGGTAGCGCACGATCGAGGAGGTGTTCGGGCTCGCGAGCTCGCCGAGGCGCGAGCCCTGGCTGCCCGGGATCAGCAGGTTGGTCCGCGAGTCCTGGGCGACGATCGCGCCGTAGGCGCTCTTGCCCGATTTGCCGGTCAGCTTGATCCCCCAGTCGGGGTCGGCGATGGTCCGCGTGTAGACGGCGGTGATCTTGGTGTCGAAGATGTCGGCGCCCTCGAGGAAGAAGGGCCGCTTCTCGGGGAAGAAAAGGGCGAACTGGGTGTTGACCGAGAGCTGGGCGGCGTCGGCCTCGACCTGCGAGAAATCGGGGTTGATCGCGCCGGAGAGGGTGGTGCCGGGCGTGACGCCCCAGCGGGCGGTCAGGCCGAGCTGCTGGTCGTCGCGAGTGGTGAACGGTACGGAGGCGTCGGGGCGGGTGGCGACGTCGTTCGCCGTCAGCGTCGGGTCGAGCTCGACGTTGCGCCCGGGCGTGATCCCCTCGAAGCCCCGGAGCTTCGAGGCGTAGCAGAGATAGCAGTTGCGCCCGCGGGGCAGGGCGTTGAGGCCGATCCGCACCCGCTGGTCGCGGGGCCGGACGCGGAGCGCGTCGATGCCCCAGGTCTTGGGTCCCGTGCCGCGGGCGAAGCGCAGCGACGAGAACGGGATCGCCATCTCGATCTCGTAGCCCTCGGCGGTGAGCCGCCCGGCCGAGTCCCAGATCGTGTCCCACGACTCGTCCTCGTTGCCGGTCACGTCGTTCTGGGTCAGGTCCATCTGCACGCCCAGGGGGTTGACGAAGAACTCGAAGCCGCGGCGCTCGTCGTCGAAGGTGTCGAGCACCACGCCGACGAAGTCGTCCTGGAAGGCGGCGTCCCGGTCCCGGAGGTGGGCGCGGATCGCGGCCGGCTCGGGGTCGTGGGCGCGCGCGGCGACGTAGAGGGCGTGGTCGTCGTAGGTGATCCAGAGCTCGGTCTCGACCTGCGGCGGCACGTTGTCGCCCGGGTAGGTCTCGTAGTCGAGGGTGAAGGTCGGGGACGCCTGCCAGACCGCCTCGTCGAGCTTGCCGTCGACGTGGATCGGGCCGCCGACCGGGTCGAGGCGGTGGACCTCGAAGACCCGGGGCTCGGCGCGGGGCGCGGGCGGCTGACCTGCGGCGGGCGCCTGGGCCGCGCGGTCCGGCGAGGCGACGGCCGGGGAAATCGTCGCGGTCAGCAGGACGAACGCTCTCCAGGCCACCACCCTCGCGCGAGCTCGCATGTGCGCTCCTTCTCCGGTCCGGTCGTCGGCTCCGGGCCGGTCCGGACGACCGACCCCACCCCTTCTACTGGCGAAGCGGGAAAAAGTTGCGCGGCGCCGGCCTCGGGCGCCGAGACGGTTCCGAGTCGCGCGCTAGCGAGCCTTGCGGCGGCGCCACCAGTCGGCGATCTGGTCCTCGCCGATCGGCCGGTCCTCGGCCGGGATCCGCAGGCTCGCGCGGACCGCGGACCAGGTGTCGCGCTCGACCACCATCGCCACGGCGAAGGTGATCGCCATGGCGAGGAGCGCCCCGATCCCGGCCATCAGCATGTCCTTCTGGGCGTCCCAGATGTCCCCCTGCGCCCCGAGGAAGGCGAGCCCGGCCTCCGGGCCCGAGGCCACCGCCGCGATCCATTCGATGATCTCGTAGATCGCCGAGAAGGCCAGGGTGAGCTCGATCGGCAGGTAGTAGTTCCAGAAGCCGCGAGCGCGAGAGATCCGGATGAAGACCTCGCGCACCGGGTAGGCGACCAGGAACCCGAAGCAGAAATGGACCAGGCGGTCGTACATGTTGCGCTCGGCCCCGAACCACCGCTCGAGGGTGTCGCCGAACGGCACCTCGGCGTAGGTGTAGTGGGAGCCGATCACGTGCAGGATCATGAAGACGGTCAGCAGGGTGTAGGAGATGAGCGACAGGCGGAACCAGCGCCCGAGGACGAGGATCAGCGGCACGCCGAGGAACACCAGGTAGTTCTCGAGCAGCCAGTCGTCCGGAAAGACCGGCCGAACCGCCGCCCACATCCAGAACCCCAGAAAGACCAGGAACAGGCCGAGCAGATAGAGCTTCCGGTTCACGAGACCCCCTTTTCGGTGTGCCGCGCGGACCGCGGCCGCGCCCTCTGTCGAAACGCCGGATGACCGCGCGACTCTACCGCGGACGGCAGGCCGCCGCGCTCGCGACGCGGTCTGGCCCGTTCGTTGCAAAGGGCCCCGGCAGGCCGCCTCACGGCGAGGCGGAACCGATGCACTACCAGTGAGTTACGACCGGTGATCGACGACTCCGAACGCCCCCGCCTCTCGACCATCGAGACCCTTCGAACCTGGGTCGAGGACGCCTGGTCCCGCACCCGGTCCTACCGGGAGCTCCGGTCGAAGCTGCCGCCGCATCGCTTCATCGAGGTCGAGGGACGCGAGGTCTACGTCGAGCAGTCGGGGCGGGGCGAGCCGCTGGTCCTGCTCCACGGCTTCGCCTGCTCGAGCTTCTCGTGGCGCTCCGTGGTTCCCGCTCTCGCGCGCCACTACCGTGTGATCAACCTCGACCTCCCCGGCTTCGGCTACTCCGAGCGGCCCCGGGATCCCGCCGCCTACACCATCCCCGCGTACGGGCGGGTGGTGCTCGAGGTCCTCGACCGGCTCGGCGTCGGTCCGGTCCACGTGATCGGTCACTCGTTCGGCGGCGCGATCGCCGTCTGGCTCGGCTGCCACCATCGCGAGCGGCTGCGCAGCGCGGTGCTCGTAGCCTCCGCCCTGCCCGAGTACATGGACGAGCAGCGGCAGCTCTGGGCCCGCTTCCGCTCGCTCAATTACCTCCTGCTCCACGGCCTGTTCCTCAGCCGGAGCTCGGTGCGCCGCGATCTCGAGACCTGCTACTACGACGACTCGCTGGTCAGCGACGAGCTGGTCGAGGAGTACCGCGACCGGCTCCTGGTCGAAGGGGTCGAGGAGGCGTTCTTCGGTCTCATGGCGCCGTGCGACGAGGCCGCCTGCGACGCGCCGCTCGAGGCGCTCGACGTCCCGGCCCTGGTGGTCTGGGGCGCCCAGGACGAGGTGATCCCGCTCGAACGCGCGGTCCGCGAGTTCGACCGCCTCCCCCAGGGCCGCCTGGTGGTCTTCGAGCGCTGCGGCCACGCGCCGATGGAAGAGGTGCCGAAGCGCTTCCTGCGGGTGGTTCTGCCCTTCCTCGGCCTCCACCGGCGCCCGCTCCTGGACAAGCTGCGCTCGCTCGTCCGCGACCCGGCCTGGGCGCGCCGGCTCGCCGCTACCGGCACCCTCCCGCTCTCGCCCCCGCCGGCGACTCCCTGAGCCCGCGGCGGCCTGCCTCTTGCAAAAGACCCGGCCGCGACGGCGAGACGACTCACCGAACCCCCCGCGCGAAGCGCCGCGGGCCCCGAGCGTTCCGGTGAGCCCCACCGCCGGACCTCCCAGTCATGCCAGCGCATTTCTCCAGATCGGCCAACGCCGCGACCCGGTGGCTCCTGGCCGTCGTGCTCGTTACACCGGTGCTTGTAATCCTTGCCGCGATGGGTTGGGTGCGCTCCCCGTATGCCACCGGCCAGGATCAGCTCCTCGAGCAGCCCGTGCCCTTCGACCACCGCCACCACGTGGTCGACGACGGCATCGATTGCCGCTACTGCCACACGACCGTCGAGACGTCGGCGTCGGCGGGCATCCCGTCGGCCGACCGCTGCATGAGCTGCCACAGCCAGGTGTGGAACGACAGCCCGCTGCTCGAACCGGTCCGTGAGAGCTACTACGAGGGCAAGCCGCTGCGCTGGCAGCGGGTCCACCGTCTCCCCGACTTCGTCTTCTTCGACCACTCGGTCCACGTCGACAACGGCGTCGGCTGCGAGAGCTGCCACGGCCGGGTGGACCGGATGGCGCGGATCTACCAGGCGAAGCCCCTGACCATGGGCTGGTGCCTCGGCTGCCACCGGGACCCGGAGAAGCACCTGCGGCCCCTCGACCAGATCACCGCCATGGGGTGGCAACCCGCGGGCTCGCAAGCCGAGCTCGGGGCCAAGCTCGCCAAGGCCTACGCCATCCGCCCGTCGACCGACTGCTGGGCCTGCCATCGCTAGAGGGAGCGCCGAGACACCGACCGCACGGAGCCGAGAGGAACGATGAGGCAGAGGAGAGACCCGCGAGGAGAAGACGCCGCCGGCGGCTGGGCCGGCGAGTTCCCGCCGGGGGCCGACCGGCCGCCCGCCGGCCTCTCGCGCCGCCGCTTCCTCGAGCTCCTGGGCGCCACCGCCAGCCTCGCGAGCCTCGCCGGCTGCGCCCCGCCCGACGAGCTGATCGTTCCCTACGCGCGCACGCCTCCCGAGGTCACTCCGGGGGTCCCGCTCACCTACGCCACCTCGATGGTCCTCGACGGCTTCGCCACCGGCCTGCTGGTCCAGAGCCGCGAGGGGCGGCCGATCAAGGTGGAGGGCAACCCCGACCACCCGGCGAGCCTCGGCGCGGCGGGCGTGTTCGAGCAGGCGTCGGTCCTCGGCCTCTACGACCCCGCCCGCGGGCGCGGCGCGCACTGGCGCGACCGGGCGGTCGACTGGCGCCAGCTCGGCGAGGCCTTCGGCGCCCCCCGGCGGGACCGCGGGGAGCGCCTGCGCTTCCTCCTCGAGCCGACCGCCTCGCCGCTTCGCCGCCGCCTGATCGCGCAGGTCCTCGAGCGCCACCCCGCGGCCCGGTTCACCTTCCACTCGGCGACCTACGATCCGGCGCCCTACGAGGCGACCCGCGAGCTCTTCGGCCGGCCTCTGGCGCCGCGCTTCCACTTCGACCGAGCCGAGGTGGTGGTGGTGGTGGGCGCGGACCCGGCCGCCTCCGGCCCGTTCCACCTGCGCTACGCCCGCGAGCTGGTCGCGAAGCGCCGGCCCGCCTCGCTCGACCAGGAGATGAGCCGGCTCTGGGTGGCCGAGGACTCGCCCACGCCCACCGGCGCCCTGGCCGACGAGCGTCTCCCGCTGCGCCGCGGCGAGATGGTCTCGCTCCTCGCCGCCCTGGCGCTGGCGGTGGCCGGCGGCGGCCGGGGGACGGGCGAGATCCCGCTGCCCGAGGAGGCCCGGGCCTGGGTCGCGGCCGCGGCCGGCGATCTCCGCCGGGCCCGGGGCCGGAGCGTCGTGGTGGCGGGCGAGGGCCTGCCGCCGGCCGCCCACGCCCACGCCGCCCTCCTCAACCACCGCCTGGGCAACGCCGGCACCACCGTCACCTACGGCGAGCCGGCGCTCCTCGAGGCGGGCGATCCCTCCCACGACCTGGCCGGCCTCGTCGCCGAGCTGCGCGCGGGTCAGGTCGAGACGCTGGTGATGCTCGAGGGCAACCCGGCCTACACCGCACCGCCGGACCTTGGCCTCGCGACCCTCCTGCCGCGGGTCGCGCGGAGCCTCTACCTGGGCCAGCACGAGGACGAGACGGCGGCCCTCGCGAACGGCTACGTCGGCGCGGCCCACTACCTCGAGTCGTGGGGCGACGCCGGCGCCTGGGACGGCACCGCCTCGCCGATCCAACCGCTGATCCGCCCGCTCTACGGCGGCCGGACCGCGGACGAGGTCCTGGCGCTCTTCGCCGGGCGGGGCGAGGCGAGTGCCCACCAGCTGGTGCGCGAGGCCTGGCGCGAGGCCGCCCCCGGCGGCGTGGCCGCCTTCGAGGAGCTCTGGAACCGGAGTCTCCAGCGCGGCGTCTTCCCGGACACCGCCAAGCCGGCGGTCCAGGCCGCGCCGGCGGCCGGGGCGGTCGAGCGCTTCCTCGCCTGGCGGCCGACGGCCGCCCCGAGCCCCGCCCGAGGAGCGAGCGCCGCCGGCGACGGAGGCGCCCGGCCCGAACCGCTCGAGCTCGTCTTCCGTCCCGACCCCAAGGTCCACGACGGGCGCTTCGCCGCCAACGCCTGGCTCCAGGAGCTGCCGGATCCGGCCACCCGCATCACCTGGGACAACGCGGCCCTCCTCTCCCCGGCGACCGCCGACCGGCTGGGCATCGAGCGCGACCAGGTGATCGAGCTCGTCCTCGGCGAGCGGACGGTCCGCGCCCCGGTCTTTCCCCTGCCCGGGCACGTCGATGACGCCGTGACCGTGCGGCTGGGCTACGGCCGGCGGACCGCGGCCGGCGTGGGCGAAGGCGTCGGCTTCGACGCCTACCGGCTGCGCTCGGCCGGGCGGCTCTGGGTCGCGCCCGGCCTCGAGGTCCGCCGGCTCTTCGGCCCGCCGCGCGAGCTGAGCGGCAAAGCGCACGAGGAGCACGGCGAGCCGCTCACCCACCGCCTGGCCTCGACCCAGGCGCACTGGTCGCTCGAAGGCCGCGACATCGCCCTCCACGACACGCTCGAGGAGCTCCGCAGGCACCCGGACAAGGCCGCGCGCCACCGCGGCCCGGTGGCGACCCTCTACCAGACGCCGCCGATGAACGCCCCCCACCAGTGGGCGATGACCGTCGACCTCGCCGCCTGCACCGGCTGCTCGGCCTGCGTCATCGCCTGCCAGGCGGAGAACAACGTCCCGGTGGTCGGCCGCGAAGGGGTCGCCAACGGCCGCGAGATGCACTGGCTGCGGATCGACAACTACCTGACCGGCGAGCCCGGGCACCTCGGCACGGTCCAGCAGCCGATGCTCTGCCAGCAGTGCGAGAAGGCGCCGTGCGAGTACGTCTGCCCGGTCAACGCCACGGTGCACAGCGCCGACGGCCTGAACCAGATGGTCTACAACCGCTGCGTCGGCACCCGCTTTTGCTCCAACAACTGCCCGTACAAGGTGCGGCGCTTCAACTGGTTCGACTTCAACGAGGCGCGCAGCGACACCGAGAGCCTGGTTCTGAACCCCGACGTCACCGTGCGCGAGCGCGGGGTGATGGAGAAGTGCACCTACTGCGTCCAGCGCATCCGGCGCGCGGAGAACCGCGCCGACGTCGAGGGCCGCGACCTCGCGACCGACGAGGTGGTGACCGCCTGCCAGCAGGCCTGCCCGACCGGAGCGATCGTCTTCGGCTCGATCACCGATCCCGAGAGCCGGGTCTCTCAGAGCCGCGAGAACCCGCGGATGTACGAGGAGCTCCACGACCTGGGGACCCAGCCGCGCACCCGCTACCTGGTGAAGGTCTCGAACCCCAGCCCCGAGATGGAGCGCCATCGCCGGGAGAACCGGCCAGGACGCGCAGGGGCCGGCGCCGGCGGGCGGGGCCGCGTCTCCACCGGTTCGGGGGGCGACGCCGTGGGCACCAACGGCGAGGAGGCGGGCGAGTGAGCGGCGAGCGCGCCTTCGCGCCCGGGCCGGTGCTCGCCGGCCGCCCCGGCGACGCCGAGCTGACCGACCAGATCCTGGCGCCGCTCTGGAAATCCTCGCGGATCTGGCAGGCGCTGACCGGCCTCTCCTTCCTGGGCACCCTGGGGCTCGGCCTGCTGGTCTTCTACACCTTCTCGACCGGCATCGGGGTCTGGGGCAACAACATCCCCGTCGCCTGGGCCTACGCGATCATCAACTTCGTCTGGTGGATCGGGCTCGGCCACGCCGGCACCTTCATCTCGGCCTTCCTCCTGCTGCTCGAGCAACCGTGGCGCGGCTCGATCAACCGGATCGCCGAGGCGATGACGCTCTTTGCGGTGATCAACGCCGGGCTCTTCCCGCTCCTCCACCTCGGGCGCCCCTGGTTCTTCTACTGGCTGCTGCCCTACCCGGCGACCATGCGCCTGTGGCCGCAGTTTCGCAGCGCCCTGCCCTGGGACGCCGCCGCCGTCGCCACCTACTTCACGGTCTCGCTGCTCTTCTGGTACGTCGGCCTGGTGCCCGACCTGGCGGCCGCCCGCGACCGCGCGCCGACCCGCCGCGCCGGCCGCGTCTACGGCCTGGCCGCCCTCGGCTGGCGCGGCTCGGTGCGCGACTGGAGCCGCTACCGCGTCGCTTACGGCCTGCTCGCCGGCCTGGCGACGCCGCTCGTGATCTCGGTCCACAGCGTGGTCTCGATGGACTTCGCCATCGCCCAGCTCCCGGGCTGGCACTCGACGATCTTCCCGCCCTACTTCGTGGTCGGGGCGATCTACTCCGGCTTCGCCCTGGTGCTCGTGCTGGTGATCCCGATCCGGCGGATCTTCCACATGAAGAACGTCATCACCATGCGCCACCTCGACGTGCTCGCGAAGATCCTCCTGGTGACCGGCTCGCTGATGCTCTTCTCCTACGCGGTCGAGATGTTCTCGGCCTGGTACAGCGGCGAGCCCTTCGAGCGCTACGTGTTCCTCTTCATGCGCCCGCGCGGCCCGTACGCGCCGGTCTGGTGGACGATGATCTTCTGCAACGTCGTCGTGCCCCAGATCTACTGGTTCCGCCGCATGCGCCGGAGCGTCTTCGCCCTGTTCGTCGGCTCCTCGCTGATCGTCGTCGGGATGTGGATCGAGCGCTTCGTGATCATCGTCACCTCGCTCTCGCGCGACTTCCTGCCCTCGAGCTGGGCGATGTACTTCCCCACCTGGGTCGACTGGGGGATCCTCGCGGGGACCCTTTCGTTCTTCACCTTCCTCTACCTGGTGTTCATCCGCTTCGTCCCCTTCGTCCCGATCCACGAGGTCAAGGAGGCTCTCCCGCCAGCTCGACCGCGAGGACGAAGAGGACGAGGAGGACGACCAGGAGGCCGCCGAATGAGCCTGGTCGTCGACCCGATGCGGATCGCGGTGGCGGCGGAGTTCGCCACCCCGGAGGAGGTCCTGGCGGCGGCGGGAGCGCTCCGCGACCGCGGCTACGAACGGCTCGACGCCTACACCCCGTACCCGGTCGACGGCCTCGCCGAGCGGATCGGGATGCGGCGCACCCGCCTGCCCTGGCTCACCTTCGCGGGCGGCGCCTTCGGCGGCGTCTCCGGCTACCTCCTCCAGTGGTGGTGCAACGCCGTCGACTACCCCTTGAACGTCGGCGGCCGGCCGCTCAACTCGGCGCCCGCCTTCATCCCGGTCACCTTCGAGATGACCGTCTTGTTCGCCTCGCTCTTCCTGTTCTTCGGCCTCTGGATCGGCGCCCGCCTGCCCGAGGTCTGGAACCCGCTCTTCGAGCTCGACGGCTTCGACCGGGCGAGCGTCGACCGCTTCTGGCTCGCCGTCGACGCCCGCGACCCGCGGCTCGACGAGGAGGGCGAAGACGAGGCGCTGGCCGGGGTGCTCGCCGGCGCCGGCGCCCTCCAGGTCGTCCATCCGGAGCGGGTCGAGCCCGAGATCGCGCTGCCGGGAGGTGCCTCGTGAGGTTCCGGCGCACCCGGACTGCTCGGGGCGCCGGCCGCGCCCTGCTGGCCGGCCTGGCGGCGGCGGGCCTCATCGCGGCGCTCGGCTGCCAGGGCCCCAACGAGCGCGAGCCCTCCGAGACCTGGAACCTCGAGCGCATGATCCAGCAGCGGAGCTTCAAGGCCTACGAGCCGACCGACCTCTTCCCCGACGGCACGGTGATGCAGCCGCCGCCCGAGGGCACGGTGCCCCGCGAGCGCCGGCTCGGCCCGCCCGAGCTGGTCGAGGGCACCTCCGCCGGCGGCGCCCCGGTGGCGCGCATCCCGATCCGGCTCTCGATGGCGGTGCTGGTCAAGGGCCGCCACCACTTCGACATCCTGTGCGCCGCCTGCCACGGCCCGGCCGGCGACGGCGTGAGCCCGGTCGCCGAGGTCATGAGCCTGAGAAAGCCCCCGTCGCTCCACACCGAGCGCATCCGGTCGCTGCCCGACGGCACGCTCTACCGGGTGGTCCGGGACGGCTACGGCATGATGCCGGCCTACGGCGGCGACCTGACGATCGACGAGCGCTGGGCGGTGGTGGCCTACGTGCGGGCCCTCGAGCTCAGCCGCCGCGCGCCCGCCGGCGAGCTGCCCGGCGACGCGCGCCGCGAGCTCGACCGCAGGGCCGCCGGCGCGAGGGAGGAGGCGCGATGACCGAGCCGCCGGTGGTGACCTCGGCGCGGCGGGTGATCGTGCCCGCGGCGGCGGTGGCGCTCCTCGGGCTGGTCGTCTGGGCGGTCGCCCTCGTCGAGCGGCCCGCCGAAGCGCTCTACGCCTATCTCGCCGCCTTCGTCTTCGCCGTCACCGTGGTGCTCGGCGTCCTCTGTCTCGTGATGATCACGCACGCGGCCGGGGCGCGCTGGTTCGTCGTCATCCGGCGCCTGGCGGAAGGGGTCGCGGGCACCCTGCCGCTCTTCGCCCTCCTCATCCTGCCGATCCTGATCGGCGTCGGCACCCTCTACCCGTGGGTGCGGCCGCTCACCGGCCTTTCCGAGAAGGCCCGGGAGGTGATCGACGCCAAGGACGGCTATCTCAACGTCCCCTTCTTCGTGGTGCGCGCGGCGATCTACCTCGCCGTCTGGTCGGGGCTCGCGCTCGCCCTGCGGCGCTGGTCCTTCCGCCAGGACGAGGGGCTCGCGGCGCCCCGCGAGCGGCCGGTCCTGGTGAGCGGCCTGGGGCTCCTCGCCTTCGCCTTCACCCTCCACTTCGCGTCCGTCGACTGGGTGATGTCGCTCGCGCCCGAGTGGGTGTCGACGATCTTCGGGGCCTACGTCTTCGCCGGCGGGATGGTCGGCGGCATCGCCCTCATGGTCGTCCTCACCCACGCGCTCGAGCGCGGCGGCCCGCTCGCCGGGCGGGTCTCGCCGGCCCACTTCCACGCCCTCGGCCGCCTCCAGCTCGTCTTCGTCATCCTCTGGGCCTACTTCGCCTACGCCCAGGGCTTCCTGGTCTGGATCGCCGACGAGCCGGCGGAGGCGAAGTGGTACCTGGCGCGCTGGGACGGCGGCTGGAAGTGGGTGCTCTGGGCGCTAATCCTGGGCCACTTCTTCCTCCCCTTCCTGGTGCTGCTCTCGCGGCGGCTCAAGCGCCGGCCGGCGAGCCTCGCCGCGGTCGCCGTGTGGCTCCTCGCCCTGCACTACGTCGACGTCCTCTGGCTGGTGCTGCCGGCGCTCGGGGCCGAGCACGCGCCGCGCGCCGCCGGCCCCGCCTGGGAGTACCTGTGGCTCGATGCGGCCGCCCTCGCCTGGGTGGCCGGCGCCACCCTGGCCTTCGGCGCCTGGCGCCTGACCGGCCGTCCCATCGTCCCCCGCCGCGACCCGCGCCTCGTGCGCTCCATGGAGTACCAGAGCCGATGACCGAAGAACGCCGAGCGACCGAGGAGACCCCGGACAGCGAGACCCACCCGCGCCAGGAGCCCGACCGGGTCGGCGCCTGGACCTCGGTGATCCTGATGCTCTTCGGGCTCGCCGTGGTGGCGGGCGGCGTCTTCTGGGCCCGCGGGCTGCTCGACAGCGAGATGGCGCGCTCGCGCCCCGGGCTCCACATGGCGTACGGGCCGGCGCCCGAGCTGCGGCCGCCGGCGCCGCGCCGGCTGGGCGGCCTGCTCCAGGGACCGGTCGGCCGGGGCTGGAGCGAGCGCGAGGAGCCGGGGCCGCTGCCGCCGGAGCAGGACCTCGAGAGCTGGGGCTGGGTCGACGGCGCCCACACCTACGCCCGCATCCCGATCGAGCGGGCGATGGCGCTGGTGGTGGCGCGATCGACATCCCCCCCGCATCCCCTCGATCCCCTTCCCTCCCCCGGGGGGGAAGGGGACGATTGACCGGATCCCCCCCGCATCCCCTCGATCCCCTTCCCTCCCCAAGGGGGGAAGGGGACGCCCCCACCCGGTCTCGTCACGGGCCGAGACCAAGCCGCCGGGAGGTGGCTCGTGAGGCGGCGGCTCGTCCTGGCCGCGGTTCTGCTCGGGGTGGCCCTCGTCGCCGGCGCGCCGCCCGCTTGCGCCGACGTCGGCGAGCCGGCGATCCTGAAGAAGGTCGGCCTCGACCAGCACCCGGGCGCCTCGCTGCCGCTCGACGTCCGGCTCACCGACTCGGCCGGCCGGCAGGTGCGCCTCGGCCACTTCTTCGACGGCGAGCATCCGGTGGTCCTGGTGCTCGGCTACTACACCTGCCCGATGCTCTGCAGCCTGGTGATCGAGGGCGCCACCCGCTCGCTCGCCGACTCGAAGTCGGCGGCGGCCGGCGGCGTCCGGCCCGTCTTCGTGTCGATCGACCCGCGCGACGGCCCGGCCGACGCCCGGAAGAAGCGCCACGACCTGGCGGGCTCGGTGGGCCCCGGCGCCGCGGCCGCCTGGGCCTTCTTGACCGGGCCGGAGTCCGAGACCCGCCGGATCGCCGACGCGATCGGATTCCGCTACGCCTTCGACCGCCGCTCGGGCCAGTACGCCCACCCGGCGGTGATGGTGGCGGTCGCTCCCGACGGTCGGGTGTCGCGCTACGTCGTGGGCGCGCAACCCGACCAGAAGGACTTCGACGCCGCGCTCGACGCGGCCGCCGCCGGCGAGGCAGGCCGCTCGATCCAGGAGGCCCTGCTCCAGTGCTGCTACCGCTACACGCCGTCGCTGCGCCGCTACGCCGGAGCCCTCGCCTGGTTCCTGCGGCTCGGCGGGGTGATGATCCTGCTGGTCGCCGGGGCCGGGATCGCGCTCGCCCTGCGGTGGGTCCGGCGCCGCGGGGCGGGCCCCTCCACCCGCCCCGGCCGAGGCAGAGCTCGGCCGCTTCAGGCGGGGGCGGACGCCGGGGCAGCAGGCCGGCCGGGCTCGGACGGCGGGGCGCTCGGAACGGAGGGCGCATGAGCGGCGGGTGGTTCTTCGCCCCTCTCCTCGCTCCGCTGGCGGCGGTGCCGCCCCATCCGCTGTCGGACTTCTTCGACGCGATGCAGGGCATCCTCCACCGGCTCCTCGCCCTGCCGGTCCAGGCCTCCGAGGCGGCGCCCCGGCTCGACGACCTGCAGTACGTGGAGTTCTCCTTCTTCTGGTTCCTGGGGATCGTCACCTTCCTGGTCACCGGCTGGTTCTGCCTGCGTTACCGGCGCAGCCGCCGGGGCGACTCGGGACCCACGCCCGAGGTGCGCTCGCCGCTCTGGCTCGAGCTCGCGGTGAGCGCCTTCCTGCTCACCTTCTTCTTCATCTTCTGGGTGGTCGGCTTCCGCCAGTACGTCGACACGACGATCGCGCCCAAGGGGGCGCTCGACGTCTACGTGACCGCCAAGCAGTGGGTCTGGAAGTTCACCTACGCCGACGGCCAGGACTCGGCGGGCGTGCTCTACGTCCCCAAGGGCCGGCCGGTGCGCCTCCTGCTGACCTCGCGCGACGTCATCCACAGCTTCTTCGTGCCGGCGTTCCGGGTCAAGCAGGACGCCCTGCCCGGCCGCTACACCAGCACCTGGTTCACCGCCACCCGCGAAGGCGACTACCAGCTCTTCTGCGCCGAGCTCTGCGGCGCCGGCCACGCGCGCATGTGGGGCCGGGTCGTGGTGCTGCCCGAGGCGCGTTTCGAGGCGTGGCTCGACGGCCAGGAGCCCGAGGACCTGGGGAGCGAAGGCGCGCCGGTGGCCGCCGGCGCGCTGGCGAGCGACCGGCCCGCGCCGGCCGGCGGCTGGGCGACCCCGCGTGGCGGCCAGGCGGCGCCGCCGGGCGGCCTCGCGCGGCGCGGCCTCGAGGCTGCGGCCCTCGCCGGCTGCATGCGCTGCCACACGCCGGACGGCACGCGCCACATCGGCCCCACCTGGCTCGGCCTCTACGGCTCGCGGGTGAAGCTCGCCGACGGCACGACCGTCGTCGCCGACGAGGCCTACCTGACCCGCTCGATGATGGACCCGATGGCCGAGATCGTCGCCGGCTACCCGCCGGCCATGCCGACCTACCAGGGCCGCCTCGCGCCGCCCGAGACGGCGGCGATCCTCGCCTACATCAAGGCCCTGCGCGAGCCCGGCCCCGAGCTCGAGTCGGTGATCCCCCGAGAGGCCCCGGGCGGCGCCCCGGCCTCCGCCGGACCCGCCCCCAAGGAGCAGACCCCATGAGCCAGAGCGCGGCCGCCGTCGCCACCGCCCCCGACGCCGGCCTCCGGCGCGGCCCGAGCTACCTCGAATCCGAGCGCGGGGTCCTGTCGTGGCTCGGCACCCTCGACCACAAGCGGATCGGAATCCTCTACCTGGTGAGCGTGCTCTTCTTCCTGGCGGTGGGCGGCACCTTCGCCATGCTCATGCGGCTCGAGCTGATCGCGCCCGGGGCGACGATCGTGAGCTCCGAGACCTACAACCGCCTGTTCACCCTCCACGGCGTGGTGATGGTCTGGCTGTTCATGATCCCGTCGATCCCGGCGGCCTTCGGCAACTTCTTCCTGCCGATCATGGTCGGCGCCGAGGAGGTGGCCTTCCCGCGCTTGAACCTGGCGAGCTGGTACATCTACCTGACCGGCGCGGTGGTGATCCTCTGGGGCCTGGTCCTGGGCGGCGCCGACACCGGCTGGACCTTCTACCCGCCCTACTCGGCCCAGTCCCCCACCGAGGTGGTGCCGGTGGCGATCGGCGTCTTCATCCTCGGGATCGCGACCATCATCACCGGCGTCAACTTCATCGTCACCACCCACACCATGCGCGCCGAGGGGGTGACCTGGGGCAAGATGCCGATCTTCGTCTGGACCATCTACTCGACCAGCATCATCCAGGTCCTGGCGACCCCGGTGCTCGGCCTCACCCTCGCGCTGGTGGCCGCCGACCACCTGTTCCAGGTCGGCCTGTTCAACCCGGCCGAGGGCGGCGACCCGATCCTCTACCAGCACCTGTTCTGGTTCTACTCGCACCCGGCGGTCTACATCATGATCCTGCCCGCGATGGGGGTGATGGGCGAGGTCGTCTCCGCCTTCTCGCACAAGAACCCCTTCACCTACCGGGGGCTGGTGGTCGCCTCGCTCGGCATCGCCTTCGTCGGCTTCCTCACCTGGGGCCACCACATGTTCGTGGCCGGCATCTCGACCCTCGACGCCGGCATCTTCGGGGCGCTCTCGATGTTCGTGGCGATCTTCTCGGCGGTGAAGGTCTTCTCGTGGGTGGGCACCCTCTACAAGGGCTCGATCTCGTTCGCCACGCCGATGATCTACTTCTTCGAGTTCCTCTTCCTGTTCGGCGTCGGCGGCACGACCGGCGTGGCACTCGCCTCGACCTCGCTCGACATCCACTGGCACGACACCTACTTCGTCGTCGCCCATTTCCACTTCATCATGGTCGGCGCGACGCTCACCGGCTTTCTGGCGGCGCTCCACTACTGGTTCCCGAAGATGTTCGGGCGCATGTACCCGGAGAAGCTCGGCCTGGTGGCGGCGGTGCTGGTGTTCATGGGCTTCACCGGCACCTTCGTGCCGCAGTTCCTGCTGGGCAACGCCGGCATGCCGCGGCGCTCGGCCGACTACCCCGCCCACTTCCAGACCCTGCACGTGGTCTCGACGGTCGGCTCCTGGTCGTTCGCCGCCGGCCTGACCCTGATCCTGATCTACCTCCTCTGGGCCCTCGCCCGGGGCGAGCGCGCCCCCGCGAACCCCTGGGGCTCGCGCGGCTACGAGTGGGAGACGGAGACCCCGCCGCCGCCGCACAACTTCGAGAAGCCGCCGGTCTTCGACCACCGGCCCCACGACTACCACCGGGAGATCGGCACGTGAGCGCCTCGGCGAACGCGAGCGGCGGCGTCGCCCCAGGCCGGAGCCGGGGCCGGGGCCCGGCCGAGAGCCCCGAGGCGGTCCGCCGGGCCCACCTCAAGCGCCACTTCCAGGACCTCGACCAGCAGGCCCACGCCGCCCAGCTCGGCATGTGGGCCTTCCTGGGGAGCGAGGTTCTCTTCTTCACCGGCTTCTTCACCCTCTACGCCGCCTACCGGGTGACCTTCCCGGCGGCCTTCGCCGAGGCGGTCCAGCACACCGACCTCTGGCTCGGCACCGCCAACACCTACATCCTGCTGGTCGCGAGCTACCTGGTGGCGCTCGCGGTCGGCGCGATCCGCAAGGACCGCGCGCTCCTCTCCTCCTGGCTCCTCGCGGGGGCCTCGGGCCTGGGGGTGCTCTTCCTGGTGCTGAAGGGGATCGAGTACGCCCACCACTTCCGGGAAGGGCTCTTCCCCGGGGCCTACTACCACTACGACAAGCTGACCGGGCCGGGCGCCCGGGTCTTCTTCTCGCTCTACTACCTGATGACCGGGCTGCACGCCATCCACGTGATCGGCGGCATCGTGGTCCTCGGGTTCCTCGCCTGGCGCGCCCGCCGCGGCAAGTACTCCTCGACCTGGCACACGCCGATCGAGCTCGGCGGCCTGTACTGGCACTTCGTGGACATCATCTGGCTGTTCCTCTGGCCGATGTTCTACCTGATGAAGTGAGCCGAGCCATGCTGCGATACTCCCTCACCTTGGGCGGGCTGCTACTCCTGACCACACTCACCCTCGGGCTCTCGTTTCTCCAGCTCGGGCCGCTCGCGGTGCCGGTCGCGATGGCGATCGCGGTGGCGAAGAGCGTCCTGATCGCGCTCTTCTTCATGCACCTGGTCGAGCAGAGGACGACCAACTGGGTGGCCTTCGTGGTGTCGCTCCTGATCGCCGGCACGCTGATCGGGCTGGCGGCGCTCGACGTGCTCTCGCGGGCGCAGGTGCACCTGCCGCCACCGATCCTGCCGAGCTGACGCCGGCAGAAGGCGGCCTGTCACGCTCCGGCCGTCGGCCTTCACTACCAGGGTGCGGCCCGGCCCCGGGCGTCTCCGGTCGGCGGCGGTCGCGCACCGCCATGCCCGCCACCGCCCCGACCCCCGCCCGACCCCTGGGGCGGCTCGACGTGGTGGGCCTGGGGGTCAACTGCGTCATCGGCTCCGGGATCTTCCTCCTGCCCGGCCCGGTCGCCTCCCGGGTCGGCCCGGCCGCGATCGTCGCGGTCGGCGGGGCCGGCGTCCTGGCCTTCGTCATCGCGCTCTGCTTCGCCGAAGCGGGCTCGCGCTTCTCCGGCACCGGCGGCGCCTACCTCTACGCCCGCGAGGCCTTCGGCCCCGCCGTCGGCTTCACCGTTGGGTGGGTCTCGACGCTCGCTGGGATCGTCGCCTGGGGCGCCCTGGTTAACGCCTTCGCCGTCGCCCTGGGCCATTTCTTCCCCGCCGTCGCCAGGCACCCGCTCCAGCCGCTGGTGGTCGCCGGCTTCGTCGCCGCTCTCGCCTGGATCAACCTCCGCGGTGCCAAGCCCGGCGCCCGCCTCTCGAACCTCTTCTCGGCCTCGAAGCTCCTGACGCTGGCGGCCTTCGTCGCCGCCGGCGCCCTGTTCGTCGACCCCGCCCACCTGCGCCCCTTCGCCCCCCACGGCTGGGCGCCCCTGCCGGCGGCCATCCTCCTCATGCTCTACGCCTTCGTGGGCTTCGAGAACCTGGTGGTGCCCGCCGGCGAGATGGCGGCGCCCCAGCGCTCGGTGCCGGCGGCGATCCTCTCGATCATGGGCCTGGTGAGCGCCCTCTACGCCGGGGTGCTGTGGGTGACCGCCGGCACCCTGGGCTCGGCCGCGGCCGGCGCCGGCGACGCGGTGGCCGACTCGGCCCGGAGCTTCCTCGGCCCCGCGGGCGGCGCCCTGGTGGCGGCCGGGGTGGTGATCTCGATCGTCGGGGTCAACGCGGCGAGCGCTCTGATCCTCCCCCGCCGGCTCTCGGCGCTCGCCGAGCGGGGCGACCTGCCCGCCCTCTTCGGCCGCCTCCATCCGAGCTTCGGCACGCCCTGGGTGGCGATCGCCGTGGTCTTCACCCTGACCGGCGCGGTGGCGATGAGCGGCTCATTCGAGGAGCTGGCGGCGCTCGCCGTCGTCGGGCGCCTGCTCCAGTACCTGCCCACCTGTCTCGCCGTCCTCGTCCTCCGGCGCCGCCGGCAGGCTCCGGCCGCCGCCTTCCGCATCCCCCTGGGGCCCACGGTGCCGCTCGTCGCCCTCGCCCTGGGCCTCGCTCTCCTCGCCCAGGCGAACGCCTACCAGCTCGCGGCCGGCGGCGTGGCGATCCTGGCCGGTCTGCCGGTCTACCTCTGGCGCCGCCGGCGCCTCGCAGCGCCGGTCGCGAACGGCAGCCCGGCCCCGTAGGCCCGCGCTGAACAGATAACCACGGGGTCCGGGTGGGGGCGCCCTCTCCTCCCCTCGAGGGTGAGGAGAGGGTCGGGGTGAGGTGGGGTGGTCTGAGAGCCTCGATAGACTCGCCGCGAACCTCGACCCCGGGAGCCCGCCCATGCCCAGTCTTCACCCCTCGACCCGCCCCTGCCGCTCCCCGCGCCTCGCCCTCGCCCTGCTCGCGGCCGCGGCCCTCGGTGCCGCCCTGCCCGCCTGCGGCGAGCCCCCCGCCGCCGCAGCGGCCGAAGCCGAATCCCGGGCGCCGGCCCCGAAGGCGCCACCGGACAAGACCTCCGCCCCCACCTCGGCCCAGGTCCTCGCCGCCTCGAGCCCTTCGGACTGGCGCCCCCTCGACCCGGCGAACACCCTCTACGTCGAGCTGCCGGGCGGCCGGGTGGTGATCGAGCTCGCCCCCGCCTTCGCGCCGGAGACCGTCGCCAACATCGAGCGCCTCGTCCGCCAGCGCTACTTCGACGGCCTGGCGGTGGTGCGCTCGCAGGACGACTACGTGGTCCAGTGGGGCGACCCCGCCGCCGACGACCCGGCAAAGCGCCGCTCGCTCGGCGAGGCGAAGGCCAAGGTGCCGGCGGAGCTCGACCGCCCGATCGCCCCCGACCTGCCGTTCACCCCGCTGCCGGACGGCGACGTCTACGCCCCCGAGGTGGGCTTCACCGACGGCTTCCCGGCGGCCCGCGATCCCGCCGCCGGCCGCACCTGGTTGGCCCACTGCTACGGCATGGTGGGCGTCGGCCGGGACGTCGCCCGGGACTCGGGCAACGGCTCGGAGATGTACGTGGTGATCGGCCACGCGCCGCGCCACCTCGACCGGAACGTCACCCTCGTCGGCCGCGTGGTCCAGGGCATGGAGGTCCTTTCGACCCTCCCGCGCGGCACCGGCGACCTTGGCTTCTACACCGACCCCGCCCAGGACGTACCGATCCGTCGGGTCCGCCTGGGCAGCGAGCTCCCGCCCGCCGACCGCGCCGACTTCGAGCTGTTCCGGACCGACACCGCCACTTTCCGCGCCTGGATCGAATCGCGCCGATGGCGCCGCGAGGAGTGGTTTCTCGACCCCGTGGGCAAGGTGGGGCTGTGCAACGTGCCCCTGCCGGTGCGCGAGCGCCCGGCGGAGGCGGCGAAGGGCGAGCCGGCCAAGCCCGGCGGCGGCTAGCCGCCGCGCGCCGGCCCTTCGGCCTCGGGTGGTGGTTGGGGCTTGGCCGCCTGGGAACGAGCTTGCCGCACCGTCGCGAGCCGCTGGCCCTCGGCGAACATCTGGGCGCTGTGCTCCACAGTTCCTGTGAGACTGCGCTAACCTGGCGCCATGCGCAACCTGACTCTTTCCGTTCCCGACGAGGTCTACCGCAAAGCGCGAGTCAAGGCCGCGGAGCAGGGCCGATCTTTGAGCGCGCTCGTGGCCGAGTTCCTGTCCTCACTCGCCAAGGCGGACGAGGAGTTCGAGCGGTTGGTCTCGCAGGAAGAGCAAGTCCTGTCGGAGATCGAGGACTTCCGCGCCGGAGACCGCCTGGGCCGCGGCGAGGTGCACGAGCGTGGACTTCGTTGACACCAGCGTCCTGCTTTACGACGTCTCGAAAGCGCCGGACGAACAGGCGTAGGCTGCGATCGCGAAAAGGATCCTTCGCCGGCGGGCCCTCGCGCTCTCCGTCCAGGTGCTCCAGGAGTTCTATGTGCAGGCGACCCGCGAGACTCGCCGCGGTCGCCTTCGCCATGATCAGGCGGTGCGCCTGATCGAGTCGTTCTGCCGGTATCCCGTGCAGGAGCTCACGCTTCCGATCGTCAAGGCGGCTTTCGTTACCCGAAACCGCTGGAAGATCTCCTATTGGGACGCAGGCATCTTGGAGGCGGCCCGCTCCGCCGGCTGCGATGTCGTTCTGTCCGAGGACTTATCTGACGGAGAGGACTACGGCGGCGTCCGCGTGGAGAATCCCTTCCGCCAACCCAATTGACGACTGGAGCCCAGGGTCGCGTCAGGGACTCGGCGTGACGGCGACCGCGATGTCTGTCTTCTCGAAGTCCTCGCCCTGGACGAGGAGCGGCTCGCCGAGCTGGTGGGCCAAGGCGTAGGAGAAGCAGTCGCCGTAGTTCAGCCCCGCCGGGTGACACCCCTTGCCGAAGCGGCTGAACGCGCGGCGGGCCGCCTTGCCCTGGCCGACGTCCACGGGTACCAGCTCGAGCGCCGCGCGGTCGACGAGGAGGTCGAGATCGCGGAGCCCTTCGGCCCCCCAACGGGCCTCCGCCACGATCGAGACCTCGAGCCAGGTCGCCACTGAGACGCGGCGAGCGGCGGCCGCCTCGATCGCCAGATTGAAAGCGCGCCGCTCCGGCTCGTCTTGGAGGATCGCGAGCAGTGCCGAAGTGTCGATGACCATCAGCGTGGGAGCCCGTGCTCGTCGTATCCGAGGATCTCGTCCGCCGTCCTGTCATCGAGGACCGGAAGGCTGGCGCAGTGACGCGCGATCTCATCGAGCTCGTCTGCGAGAAAGCGCTGGCTGCGCTCTCGCCGCAGGCGCTCCAGCCGGTCGCGGAGGGCGACGGTGACCGCCTCGGTCTTCGTCTCCCCCGCAAGCTCGGCTACCGCCTTGGCCAGCCGTTCTGCTTCGCGGTTTCTGATGTTGAGCGCCATAGTTCTACACGGGTAGATTGACAGCTACACAGTATCACGCAGCGAACGTCCGGGCGACGGATGGGCACGGGCAGGCAGGGCCGTGACGCCCCCCGGCCCCGGGGGATCGGACCCCGGGGCCGCTCGGTTCCTCGGCTACTGGATCAGCGCCTCGATGTGCCGGGCGAGAGTGCGGACGAGGATGGGCAGGGCCTCGGGGCCGGTGGATTCGCGCGGCCGAGAGGTGCCACCCACCTTTCAGGCCGTCCCGTAGTCCGAGGCGGGAGGGCAGGGGCCGGGGATTCCGAGCCGGCGCTCGGCGGATGCGCCCGCCGGCCGAGGCCGGTCGTGGCGACGGTGGCCGCGAAGCGAGACGGTCGGAGCCCCGCCCACGGCCGCCCGCGAGCCTCAGCGCCCCGGACAGGCTCTCGGCGGTCGGAGGGCACCCTCCGGCCCGGTCCCGTGCCATCGACCGCAGTCCACTCCCGCCGCATGCGGGCTCAGGAGCCGACGCCGGGCGGAGCCCCCTGCCCCTGCCCGTCGGCGGAGGCAACGAGCCTGGCCGCCCGGCAGCCTACACGCCGCGGTCCGGCACTCGAGGAGTCGAGAAAGCCAGCGCGGACTCTCGCTGCCTCTGGTACTCTCGCAGTCGAGAGGGAAACCCCATGGAACGCGTGCTCAGTCTTCATATCGAGAAGCTCCCCGAAGGCGTCTATCTCGCGACCTCAGAGGACGTGCAGGGCTTGGTGGCCCAAGGCCGAACGATCACCGAGACCCTCGAGATCGCCCGGGACGTGGCAAGAAGATCCTCGAGGCTCGCGCGGAGCGCAACGGGGTTCCAGTTCTCCGCCCGACGGCTTCGACTATCCCCTGATCGTCAGCGCCTGATGGGTCGGCTCGCCGGCTACCGATTTCGGGAAGTCGTCCAGAGGCTCAAGTCCTCGGCTTCGAGTTCGACCGTCAGGCAGCCGGTAGCCACGAGATCTGGTACAACCCCGCGAGCACGCGCTACACCACGATCCCGAACCACCCTGGCGATCTTCCAGAGGGCACTTTACGGGCTATCCTGAAGCAGGCGGGAGTGACCCCGAGCTGCCCGTGCCCTGCTCTTCTCCATCGGGCTCGAGGCGACCTCCCATGGCGGCTTGGTGAACCTGCTAGGTGAGCACTTCGTCCGGCCGGGGCGTCTTGAGCCGGAGCTGGCAGCCGTGCCTCCTCCAGGCAGGTTTCGGCTCGTTCGAGCTCTGTCCGAGCGTTGCTCTCGCGATTCTCGCCGGTCACAGCCGAACGCCCTCCTGCTCGAGCGCGAGCCCGATGGCGAGCTCGTGCCGGACGAGCTCCCCGAGCTGCTCGTCCGTTATCACCAAGGGCTCCAGGCGGATCCCGAAGTTGTAGGCCGTATCGAACGTGAGGCCGTAGACCTCGCGCCGCAGCTCCCGACCTCGTGGCGTGACGACCAGCGCCACGTCGAGATCCGACGCCTCGTCTCCTCCGCCGCGCGCGCGGGACCCGAACAGCCGGGCTTCCAGCAGCTCGTCTCCCAGGAGCGCCCGCGCCCGATCGAGAAAGTCGGCCAAGGCCTCGCTCTCCGTGGCACCGAGGTGAGCCGGAAATCCATCTGTCGCCCCGAGGCGAGTCTCGTTGACGGCGGTAGAGGTCATCGCTAGCGGTTCCTCGGCTCAGAGTCTACCGCCGAGGGGCTCGGTTCCAAAGGCATGTAGACGGAAGGGTTCCCGGAAGGGCGGAAGGGTGTCACCCCTTTTCAGCTTTGCAGACCGACTCGGAGTCCGAGCGTGGCAGGGCAGGGGCCGGGGGCTCCGAGCCGGCGCTCGGCGGATGCGCCCGCTCGGCCGAGGCCGATCGTGGCGACGGTGACCGCGAGGCGCTTGACGATCGTCGTACAGGCTTTCTCGGCGGATGGTCAGGAGCTACGGGCTTTCGAGTGGATCAGGCTGGCGGTGGCGCGGACGTCGCAAGGTCTAGAAGCCAACCCGAAAAGGTGCCGCTTCTCATCTCCCTTGTTCCATCGAGGCCCCGGCCCGGCAACGCAGGCAACCCGCCCCTCGATGTCCCCCCGACCGATAGGATCGGGCAAGCCGTGCGGTCCCCCTTCATCGAAGACCAATCCCTGGGACGCGCACGCCGCCTACTGGACCGGTTTTGAGGACAAACGACCCCTCCGAGAGTCCCCCCTGATCCTCCTGACCGGTGCGACGGGATATGTCGGCGGGCGCTTGCTGCAGGTGCTCGAGCAGCGGGGGTGCCGCGTGCGCTGTCTGGCACGACGGCCCGACTTCCTCGCGCCCCGGGTGGCCGCCTCGACCGAGGTCGTGCGAGGCGACGTGCTCGATCGGGAGAGCCTCCAGACCGCCTTGGGCGGAGTCGACGTCGCCTACTACCTGGTCCACTCGATGGTCTCGAAGGGGTCCTTCGAAGAGGACGACCGGCGGGCGGCCCGCAACTTCGCCGAGACGGCGAAGGCGGCGGGCGTCGAGCGCATCATCTACCTCGGCGGGTTGGGGCCCGACGAGGAAGACCTCTCCCCCCCACCTCCGAAGCCGCCAGGAGGTCGGCCGGATCTGGCGCCGGACACTACGCTGGCACCTACCGATCGCCGGCTCAATCAACCGCAGTCCGGCGCCCTGATGGCGGCGGCATCCCCGCCCGCCCCGATCAAGCTGATCAGGCCAGGTCGAAGCGGTCGAGATCCATGACCTTCGCCCAGGCGTCCACGAACTCGTTCACGAAGGCTTCCTGGCCGTCGGCGGAGCCGTAGACCTCGGCGATCGCCCGAAGCTGCGAGTTCGAGCCGAAGACCAGGTCCGCACGCGTCCCGGTCCACTTGAGCTCGCCCGACGCGCGATCGCGCCCTTCGTAGACTCCCTCGCCGCCCTCCGACGTCTTCCACTCCCTGCCCATGTCGAGCAGGTTGGCGAAGAAGTCGTTGGTCAGCGTACCGGGACGGTCGGTGAAGACGCCGTGCTTCGACCCGCCGGCGTTGGCGCCCAGCACGCGCAGGCCGCCGACGAGCACCGTCATCTCGGGAGCGGTCAAGGTCAGGAGCTGCGCCCGGTCCACCAGCAGGTGTTCCGCCACCGCGGCGCACCCGTTGCCCGCGTAGTTCCGGAAGCCGTCCGCCCGGGGCTCGAGCGGGGCGAAGGAGTGAGCGTCGGTCTGCTCCTGTGAGGCGTCCGTGCGCCCCGGCGAGAAGGGAACCTCCACGTCGTGGCCGGCGTTTTTCGCCGCCTGCTCGACGGCGGCCGAGCCGCCGAGGACGATCAGGTCGGCGAGCGAGACCTTCTTGTCGCCGGATTGGGCGCCGTTGAACTTCTGCTGGATCCCTTCGAGGGCGGCGAGCACCTTGGCCAGCCGCTCCGGCTGATTGACCTTCCAATCCTTCTGCGGCGCCAGGCGGATGCGCGCGCCGTTCGCCCCGCCGCGCTTGTCCGAGCCGCGGAAGGTCGAGGCCGAGGCCCAGGCGGTCGAGACCAGGTCCGGGATCGACAGCCCCGAAGCGAGAATCTCGCGCTTGAGCTCGGCGATGTCGTACTCTCCGATGAGCTCGTGGTCGACCGCCGGGACGGGGTCCTGCCAGATCAGCTCCTCCTTGGGAACCTCGGGCCCCAGGTACCGCGAGATCGGCCCCATGTCGCGGTGGGTCAGCTTGAACCAGGCGCGGGCGAAGGCATCGGCGAGCTCGTCCGGGTGCTCGTGGAAGCGGCGCGCGATCGGCTCGAAGATCGGGTCCATGCGCAGCGACATGTCGGCCGTGGTCATCATCGGCGGATGCTTCTTGGACGGATCGTGGGGGTCCGGCACCATGTCCTTCTCGGCGACGTCCTTCGGAGTCCACTGCCAGGCGCCCGCGGGGCTCTTCACCACCTCCCACTCGTAGCCGAAGAGCATGTCGAAGTAGCCGCTGTCCCACTGGGTGGGGTTCGGCGTCCACGCGCCTTCGATCCCGCTGGTGATGGAGTCGTCCCCCTTGCCGCTTCCGAAGCTGTTCTTCCAGCCCAGGCCCTGCTCCTCGATCGGCGCGCCCTCGGGCTCGCGGCCGAGGTACTTCTCGGAGGGAGCCGCGCCATGGCACTTGCCGAAGGTGTGGCCACCGGCGGCGAGCGCGACGGTCTCCTCGTCGTTCATCGCCATGCGGGCGAAGGTCTCGCGCACGTCACGCCCCGAGGCGACCGGGTCGGGATTGCCGTTCGGGCCCTCCGGATTGACGTAGATCAGGCCCATCTGCACGGCGCCGTAGGGGTTCGCGAGCTCGCGGTCGCCGCTGTAGCGCTCGTCGCCCAGCCACTCGGCCTCGGCGCCCCAGTCGATGTCCTCCTCCGGCTCCCAGACGTCCTCGCGGCCGCCGCCGAAGCCGAACGTCTTCAAACCCATCGACTCGAGGGCGCAGTTGCCGGCGAGGACCATCAGGTCGGCCCAGGAGATCGTCCGGCCGTACTTCTGCTTGATCGGCCAGAGCAACCGGCGCGCCTTGTCGAGGTTGGCGTTGTCGGGCCAACTGTTGAGGGGCGCGAAGCGCTGTGTGCCGGTGCCGGCGCCGCCGCGGCCGTCGCTGATCCGGTAGGTCCCGGCGCTGTGCCAGGCCATGCGGATGAACAGCCCTCCGTAGTGCCCCCAGTCCGCCGGCCACCAGTCCTGCGAGGTCGTCATCAGCTCGTGGAGGTCCTTCTTGACCGCCGCCAGGTCGAGGCTCTGAAACTCCTTCGCGTAGTCGAAGTCCTCGCCCATCGGATTCGACACGGAGGAGTTCTGATGGAGGATCTTGAGGTTGAGCTGGTTCGGCCACCAGTCGCGGTTGGTCCGGGCGCGGCGCCCGTGATCGGCGGCGGAGGCGTGGCCTTCATGAGCCACGGGGCAGGTGTTCGTCTGGTCCGACATGTCGTTCTCCTTCTCGTTGCCTACACGGCTGTGGTTCGTTCGCCGGGCCGGGCCCGCGGCGGTCGTCACTTGCAGGATGTAGGGAATCGGTCCCGTCTTGACTTGATTCAGTCTCGGATCGACTCTTGGGCGTTCGCGAGGCAGTCCGGGCAGCGGCCCCAGTAGACCACTTCGGCCTCGTCGATCTCGTACCCCGCGTCGTCGGCGGGGGTCAGGCAGGGCGCCGCGCCGACGGCGCAGTCGACGTCGACCATGCGGCCGCAGCCGCGGCAGATCAGGTGGTGATGGTTGTCGCGGACTCGATCTTCGTAACGTGCCGGCGACCCGGCGGGCTGGATCCGGCGGATCATGCCCTTCTCCGCCAGGAGGCCGAGGGCGTTGTAGACCGCCTGACGGGAGATGGTGCCGATCTCGACGCGGACGGCCTCGGCGACTTCGTCCGCGGTGCAGTGCGGGCTCGCCGACACCGCAGTCAACACCGCCAGGCGTTGCGCCGTGACCTGAACGCCGTGTCGGCGAAGGAGATCTGGCGGGGCGTGGGGCACAGCCATAGTCTATGTCCAATTTTGGACTGCGTCAACGACTCGACCCCCGGTAAGGTCCGCCCGCCGGATCCCCGAAGGCGCACCCAGTCTGGAGGCCGAGGGGGGGTGGTGTCGCCACCCAAATGGGTGATGGCCGGCCACTGGCAAGCCGGGCTTTCGGGTCGGCGAAGGTACAGGCCTGGTTCGCTTCGGATGAGGGATTCCGGTCGCTGCGTCGTCCCATCCCATGTAGGGACGGAGGGCGGGGCCCCCGAGCAAGATGCCGACGGCGAGAGTGCGGAGAGGTGCCACCCACCTTTCAGGCCGTCCCGTAGTCCGAGGTGGGAGGGCGGGGGCCGGGGGCTCCGAGCCAGCACTCGGCGGATGCGCCCGCCTGGCCGAGGCCGGTCGTGGCGACGCCGACCGCAAGGTGAGATGACCGGAACTCACCGTCGCCGCCCGAAAGCCTCAAAGCCCCGGAAAGGCTCTCGGCGGTCGAAAGGCACCAAGCGGCCGGGCCTCCGGGAGGTCGTGTCCTAACGGCGTGTTGGTGCCCCGGGGCGGCCGACCGGCCCCGGCGGCGGCGGGGGTGCGCCGTGACCGCCCTCACCCTCCCCTCCCCAATATACTCCCTCCAGACGCGGCGGTGGGGCTGCGTCGAAACGGTTTGGGGCGCTATGGTCCGACCTTCAAGACTTGGATGGACGAGCGTCTGCGTGGGCGCAGCAGGGCTCGGTATGACTGCCTTCATCGAGTACGCCGATCCCGTGTGGATTCCAGTCAAACTCCATCCGCTCATCGCTGCAGTCGGGCTAATCGTCTTCTCCCTGTGCTCGGCAGGTGCGATCCTCTTGCTGAGCTGGGAACGACTCAGGAGGGCTCATGAACCATGGCGGCCGGGCCACAAGCCCCTAATAGCGGCTTCGGTGGCCCTCGATCTCCGGGAATACCAGAACGAGCTGGATGGACTCTGCCAGCGAGCAGAGGAGCAGGCATCCCCGGCCAGAGGGACGATCCCCGAGGATGATCTCCGCCTCTGGAAGAAGCGAGTCATGGAGTACTAGACGCCAACTTTGGATTCGAACCGGCGATCCAGTTATACAGCCTCGCTACTCAAGAGGACGGAGCCGCGCCGAGCGGACATTTGAAGAGTAGCGCCAAGGAACACCGTGACTTTCTGGAAGCGTTGGCCGTCGATACTGAACTAGGAGAGGTCCAGGTTCAGAGCCCTCCGAGACGCGCAGAGAGGTGCCACCGACCCTTCAGACCAACCCGTAGTTCGAGCCGGACAGGTGCCACCCGCTTTTCAGCCCGTCCCATAGTCCGAGGCGGGAGGGCAGGGGCCGGGGGCTCCGAGACGGCGCTCGGCGGAGGCGCCCGCTCGGCCGAGGCCGGTCGTGGCGACGGTGACCGCGAGGCGAGACGGTCGGAGCTCAACGCTGCTTCTCGCAAGGCTCAGAGCCCCGGACAGGCTCTCGGCGGTCGCAGGGCATCTGACGGCCCCATCCGCCGCCACCGACCGCAGTCCTCCCCCGCCGAATGCGGGCTCAGCAGCCGACGCCGGGCAGAGCCCCCGGCCCCTGCCCGGCGCTGGACGCAGCCCGCTCCTTCGCCCTCACGAAGCCCGCAGGAGCGGCGAGACCTCCCGATCCAGCCGCTCGCCCAGCCGGTCCTTCTCCGTCGCCAGGTCGTAACGAGTCTGCAAGTTCAGCCAGAACCGTTCGCTCGTTCCGAAGAGCCGCGCGAGGCGAAGGGCCGAATCCGCCGCCACCGACCGCTTCCCATGGACGATCTCGTTGATCCGCCGGGGAGGCACGCGCATGCTCTTGGCGAGCCGGTACTGGCTGATCCCCATCGGGCGCAGAAACTCCTCGAGGAGAACCTCGCCCGGGTGAATCGGTGGCACTCGCTCGGTCATGGTGGTAGTCCGCGAAACCCGGCTTTCAGCGCGGCGACTTTCGATCGAGAAGCTGTTGCGCCGCTTCCAAAAACCTCTCGGCGTCGGCCAGCGCCTGGGCACCCTCGGCGAGCGTGAAGACGGCCTGGACGAAGTAGTCGGCGTCGTGGCGGTCCGCCTGCATCCTCGACAGCAGGCGCGCCAGCTCCGGCTCCAGACGCCCCGGCCGGACGAAGTGCTCACCCAGCAGGTTCACCAAGTCGCCATGGGAGGTCGCCTCGAGCCCGATGGAGAAGAGGAGGGCACGGGCAGCGTGGAAGACCGCGTAGTAGGCGCGAGAGGCGGCACCGTACGGAAGATCCGCGGCCTGCAGGTGCCGTGCCTCCTGCAGACAGGTCTCGGCTCGTTCGAGCTCTGTCCGAGCGTTGCTCTCGCGATTCTCGCCGGTCACAGCCGAATGCCCTCGTGCTCGAGCGCGAGCCCGATGGCGAGCTCGTGCCGGACGAGCTCCCCGAGCTGCTCGTCCGTTATCACCAAGGGCTCCAGGCGGATCCCGAAGTTGTAGGCCGTATCGAACGTGAGGCCGTAGACCTCGCGCCGCAGCTCCCGACCTCGTGGCGTGACGACCAGCGCCACGTCGAGATCCGACGCCTCGTCTCCTCCGCCGCGCGCGCGGGACCCGAACAGCCGGGCTTCCAGCAGCTCGTCTCCCAGGAGCGCCCGCGCCCGATCGAGAAAGTCGGCCAAGGCCTCGCTCTCCGTGGCACCGAGGTGAGCCGGAAATTCATCTGTCGCCCCGAGGCGAGTCTCGTTGACGGCGATAGAGGTCATCGCTAGCGGTTCCTCGGCTCAGAGTCTACCGCCGAGGGGCTCGGTTCCAAAGGCATGTAGACGGAAGGGTTCCCGGAAGGGCGCAAGGGTGTCACCCCTTTTCAGCTTTGCAGACCGACTCGGAGTCCGAGCGTGGCAGGGCAGGGGCCGGGGGCTCCGAGCCGGCGCTCGGCGGATGCGCCCGCTCGGCCGAGGCCGATCGTGGCGACGGTGATCGGAGGCGAGACGGCCGGAGATCGCCGCCGGCTCCCGCGAGCCTCAGAGCCCAAGACAGGCTCTCGGCGGTCGCAGGGCACCGAGCGGGCCAGAAAGGTGCCACCCACTTTTCAGACCGCAGTGGCGAGACCGAATCTTCTCTCGTCAGGTCCGCGCGCTGGAGCCCGATGGTCTCATGACGACGTGAACGAGAGCCTGCCCTGGAGGAGCCTCCGTTTGCGGAATTGTATCTTGTGGGATACGCTCGGGGCGTGGTGGAGGTCCGGCAGACCGAGGAGTACGCTCGGTGGTTCAAGAAGCTGCGCGACCGCCAGGCGCGGGCCCGGGTTCTCGTCCGAATCCGCCGGCTCCAGCTCGGTAACCCCGGGGACGCTGGACCCGTCGGCGAGGGCGTGTCGGAGCTTCGCATCCCGTACGGCCCTGGGTATCGGATCTACTTCGTTCAGCGGGGTGCTGCCCTGGTGATACTGCTCGGTGGCGGCGACAAGAGGACCCAGAGCAGCGACATCGCCCAGGCCAAGGAGCTGGCCCAGAGCATTTGAGGAGACAGCCATGGCAGAAAAGAGCACGAAGACTCACCCGTGGGATGCGGCCGAGCACCTGGAGTCCGAGGAAGACATTGTCGCCTACCTGGAGGCGGCGCTCGAGGAAGGGGACGCTGCGCTCGTGGCCGCCGCCCTGGGTGACATCGCGCGGGCCAAGGGGATGAGCGAGATCGCCCGGCAGACGGGTCTCGGCCGCGAGAGTCTCTACAAAGCACTCTCGCCCGAGGGCAACCCCGAGCTCGGGACAATCCTGAAAGTCGTACGTTCTCTCGGCCTCAGCTTGCACGCGGCGCCGCTCAAAGCTTGACACCTTGCCAGGGCGGACAGCGAACCTGCCGGGTACTGCCTCCTGCCTCGTAGGCGAGGCGGACAGGTGCCACCCGCTTTTCCGCGGACAGGTGCCGGACAGGTGCCACCCGCCTTTCAGATCGTCCCGGAGCCCAGGGCGGGAGGGCAGGGGCCGGGGGCTCCGCGCCGGCGCTCGGCGGATGCGCCCGCTCAGCCGAGGCCGGTCGTGGCGACGGCAACCGCGAGGCGAGACGGCCGGACTCTGCTGGGAGTCTCAGAGCGGCAACCGGAGAACGCGATCGCTGATCTCTTCGGGCTCGACGAGCGCGACAATCAGAGCGAGCTCCTCGATCGCCTCGCCGATAGGCAGGAGATCCGGCACTTCGAGGACACCCGGCATCGGAGCCCTCGATTCGACTCGGGCATAGGCGAAGCCTCCCATCGTGCGGGTCTCGTGCGTGGAGGCCCGCGCCGCGGGTGGTAGCGATGTCGAGGGTGGCGATCCGCCGCCGGAGGCCATTGACGATCTGCTCTTTGAAATTCTCGTCTGCGAGGAGCCGAAGCATCGCCTGGCGGGATCAGGCTCGTACGGTTCGGGCGCGGATGCGGCGGCGTAGCTCCGCCGTCGGATATCGCTCCTCCCGCTCTCGATGGCTGCGCTCCGCCTCAGCCGCGCTGGCCGCCATGTAGGCATCGACCTCGCTTCGGTTCTTCAGGATGAAGGTGATCGTGGCGTACACGTCGCCGAGCTCGAGCGTCGGATAGGTCGCGACGATCTCCTCCGCTGAGGCCCCGGCGTCGAAGGCATGGACCACCCGCTCCAGCATGACTCGCGAGGCGCCGATACGTATGACGCCAGCGGCGTCGGCCCTCAGGGGGTTCGGAACTGTGGGAGCAGCCAGGCTCATGACGTTACCTTGCTCGATCCGGAGTATAGCGTCTCAGCACCGGGAAGGTGTCAGAACCCTCGTTTCAGACCGCCCGGAGTCCGAGGACTGGAAAGGACGGGAAGGCGGGTAGGTGCCGGGAAGGTGCCACCCACTTTTCAGACCGGCCCAGAGTCCGAGGCGGGAGGGCAGGGGCCGGGGGCTCCGAGCCGGCGCTCGGCGGATGCGCCCGCCGGCGGAGGCCGGTCGTGGCGACGGGGGCCGCAAGCCGAGACGGCTGGAGCTCCCCCACCGCCGACCGCGAGCCTCAGGGCCCGGACAGGCTCTCGCAGCCAGCGCGGACTCTCGCTGCCTCTGGTACTCTCGCAGTCGAGAGGGAAAGCCCATGGAACGCGTGCTCAGTCTTCATATCGAGAAGCTCCCCGAAGGCGTCTATCTCGCCACCTCAGAGGACGTGCAGGGCTTGGTGGCCCAAGGCCGAACGATCACCGAGACCCTCGAGATCGCCCGGGACGTGGCCAAGAAGATCCTCGAGGCTCGCGCGGAGCGCAACGAGGCTCCAGTTCTCCGCCCGACGGCCGACGTATTCGACTATCCCCTGATCGTCAGCGCCTGATGGGTCGGCTCGCCGGCTACCGATTTCGGCAAGTCGTCCAAAGGCTCAAGTCCCTCGGCTTCGAGTTCGACCGTCAGGCAGCCGGTAGCCACGAGATCTGGTACAACCCCGCGAGCAAGCGCTACACCACGATCCCGAACCACCCTGGCGATCTTCCAGAGGGGACCTTACGGGCTATCCTGAAGCAGGCGGGAGTGACCCCGAACGAGTTCCTCGAGGCGAAGTAAGAAGCTGACAGGGGCCCCTGTTGCTCTTGGCCGCCCCGGCTTCTCCGGCGGCGAAGCCGCGCTCCCCGAGCGTAGAATCCCGTCCGCCGTGGCCCCTCCCGTCACCGAAGACCGGTTCCCGGGCCGCTCGGCCCCTGCCTCGCCCGCGAGGCGGTGGGCGGGACGCCTTGCGGCGTCGCTGCCGGCGATCCTCGCCGTCCTCCTGGCCTTCGGCCTGTGTTGGCCCGGCGAGGAGGACGCCTACATCTACTTTCGTTACGCCCTCAACGCCGCCCACGGCCTGGGGCTCGTGTTCAACCCAGGCCAGCGGGTCGAGGGCTTTTCGAGCCCGCTCTGGATGCTCCTGCTCTGGCTCGGCGCACGCGCCGGTGCGGCCGTCCACCTGCTGGCGCGCGGGCTCGGGGTCGCCTGCACCGCCGCGCTCGTCCTCGCCGCCGGTCGCCTGGCGGCGGCGGTCGGGCTGGACGCCCGCTATCGGCTCGCGGTCCAGCTCAGCCTGGCGCTCGACTTTTACGTCCTCGCCTGGGGGCAGAGCGGCCTCGAGACGCCCTTCTACATGCTCGTGATGACCCTCGCCGCCACCGCCTACCTGCGCGCCGAGTACCCGCTTGCGACGACGGGCCCCGTGCCCGGCCGGCGCCGGTGGACGGCCGCCTGGCTCCTCGGCGTCCTCTCCCTGGCGCGCCCCGAAGGGCTGGCGCTCGCGGTGCTCGCGCTCGCCGACCGCCTGCGCCGGGGCGACAGGAGGAGCGCGCAGCCCTACCTGCTCGGGGTCGGCGCGGTCTTCGTGCCCTACCTGCTCTGGCGGCGGGCGTACTTCGGGGCGTGGCTGCCCAATACCAGCGTCAAGCTCTACCCGCTCCACGTCGACCGCTCGGTGCCGCAGGCCTTCGCCTACCTGGGCTACCTCGGCGTCCTCGCCCTGATCCTGCCGGCCGTCGGCTGGAGCCTGGCGCGCTGGCGGCCCGCGGAGCGCGCCCGGATCGGCCGGCTTTGGTTGGCGGGCCTGGTCCTGACCTTCGGGCTCCACTTCGTCGCGGGTGGCGACTACCGGCCGGGGTTCCGGTACCTCCTGCCGCCGCTGCCGCTGCTCCTGGCGGCGGCCTGGGCGACGCTCGCGGCGATGTCCCGCCGCGCGGCGCCCCGCCTGCGCTTGGCATTTGCCGGCGTCCTCCTCCTGTCGCTCGTGGCCCCCTCGCTCGTGCTCCTCCATCGCGATCCATGGATGCGCTTCACACCGTCCGGCGTGGCGCGGAGCTGGCTCCACCCCTACGCCCATCGCGAGCGGTGGGGCGTCGCGGTCTCCTGGTGGATCGTCCGGCACGTGCCCGACGGCGCCACCGTGGCCTACGGCCAGATGGGCAAGGCCCCCTACCTCGCCTCGCTCCTCGGCCGGGACATCCGCTTTCTCGACACCGTCGGCTGGGTGGACCGCGAGGTCGCCGCGATCCACCGGCCCGACCGCAATCTGCTGGCCGTGATGCGCTCCGTCGCCTCCGGGCGCTCCCCGAAGCAGGCGCTGGCCGACGTGCGGCGGCAGAACGTCGAGCGGTTCGTCGAGCTCGTGCTCCGCAGGCGACCGGACTTCGTCCTCGCCGAGCCCTACTTGATGCACGCGGGCATGGATGCGCTGCGGACCGCACCGGAGTTTCTGGCCGGGTACCGGCGGCTGGGCGCGATCGCGTCCGAGCCCCCGGTCGAGGTTTTCTCGCGCGTGGGCGGTCCCCGCCTGCTCGGCCACCCGGTGCCGCGGAGACCCGTACCCCGAAAGAAGAACGGGGAGACGGCGGGCGCCGCCTCCCCTCGCGATGGAACCGGTCCGAGCCGGGTTCCCTTGCTCTCGTTCTAGATGGGTGTCGTCGTCGGGTTGTGGTGTGGAGTTGCCGGTTCTGCGGTTGCGGTGCTAGCGGCGCATCGCCTCGGCGAGGATGCGCTCGACCTGGTCGGGCTCGACCCTCTCCTCGAGATGCCACTCGAGGTCGATCACCGGGGTGTTGCTGCACACCAGGTCCAGGGCGTCCTGGTAGCTCGCCGCTTCGATGTTGGCGAAGCCACGGATGCTGCCGCCCGTGACTTCGATGTCCTGGATCCGGGCTCCCTTCGGGTTGTTGTTCTTCTGCTTGAGCTTCGAGAGCTCCCGCAGGGTCTTGGAGAACGCCTGGTAGTGGGCGCGCTCGCCCTGGCGCTGCTGCGGGATGGTGAAATGGAGCTGATAGCTGGGCATGAAGACCTCCTTCAAAGCATCGAAGTCTGGCTTGGCCCGGTCATTCATCGCTACATAGCTCTACGCGCATGAGGCGCGAACCGTCTATCGGGGTAGTAGCGTCCGGCCGCGGAGGATCGTAGAATGGCCATGTCTCTTTCGACTGAGGTCATCCGGAGGACATGCCGCCCTTGCGCCGACAGACCGCCAGCCTCGCGCTCGCCGCTTGCCTCGCCCTCGCGGGCCCGGCCGCGGCCGCGACGTCGCCTCGGAAGCTCGTCCTGGGCACGAGCTCCCAGACCACGCCGGTCTTCGTCGGCGAGGCGATCCAGTTCCTCGACGCCTCGACCGGCAACCCGACCTCCTGGAGCTGGGACTTCGACTACGGCGCCGAGCCCGCCGCGGTCGACAGCACCGAGCAGAACCCGACCTGGACCTTCTCGGAGCCCGGCGAGCCGTCGGTCCGGCTCGAGGTGTGCAACGCCGGCGGGTGCGGCTCGGCGGTCCAGCAGATCCAGGTGGTGGCGCCCTGCACCGCGCTCCTGGACCTGGTGTTGCCGCCGCCCCTCGGCACCGACGTGTTCGGCCCGACCTACGAGGCCTGCCATACGATCACCGCCGGGTCCGGCTTCACGGTCGCGGGGCCCGCGACGGTCCTCTTCCGTGCCGGCACCCGCATCGTCCTGTCGAGCGGCTTCTCGGTGGCGAGCGGCGCCTCCTTCCGGGCCGAGATCGACCCGACCCTCACCCTGGTTCCGCCGTAGGCGGCCGTTCGCGGGGCGCCGGCCCTGGAGCCTTTCGGCACGTCCGGCCGCACAGGCCGCATTGCAGGCATCCTCCCGCGCTCGGACAGCAGACCGCCTCACCGCAAGATCCGCATCCAGACGGCACGCCGGAGACGGTCCCGAGGGCGAGCTCCCAGTGCACGCCGCGGCGCGTCAGACCCTCGACGGAAGCCGCCGGCCGGCCCGCCTGGAGCGTGCTGGTCGCCAGCGGCTGCACCGAGTCGTCGGCGGCGACCGCTCCGAGGCGGACCGTCGCCCGACCCGTCTTGGTGTCATAGTCGCCCAGGATCTGTACGGCTTGGAGGCCGGGCACCCCGTCAACCGGCAGCCAGACCGGCCCGTCCGCCGCCCCCAGCAGGTGCACGTAGACAGTCCCGGTGGCTTCGACCACCTCGAGAGAGGGCACGGCGACCGCCTGCGCGGGGACTTCCTCCCTCGCTACGCCGCCCCCGAGCAGAAGAGCGACCAGCGCGGCGTAGGCCAGCGGACTCATCGAGGAAGCGTCCCGCCTTGCATCCAGCCTGTAAGACCCATACTCGCAACCCTGAGTTTCTTCCGCGCAGGGTCCTAGACCGCGGGTTTCCGACAGCAGGCTCCACAGTCACCGCAGCCCAAGCACTTGCCCGCGTTCGGGCAACAGCTGAGGGCCCCGCAGAGCGTTACGACGAGGAAGGCGAGCAAACACTGGCTGCGGCGCATGCGACGCTCCTTTCAGATGCACTCGAAACCAAGGGTGCGGCGATGAAGAGTAAGCGTGACAACTTTATTTGCTCTCGCCGCTCCCCACGCTCACGTGAGCAGCCGTGCCACGACCTCGAGCAAGATCGAGATTCGCCGTTCCTTCTCGCGGCCCGCGAGCTCGGCGATCCTCTCGATCTCCCGCCGGAGCCCGCAGATTTCCGTGAGCTCCGAGGGCGAGCCCGGCGCCGGGGCGGAGCCGCTCGCGATCGTCTCCACCTCGTCTGGCTGCCCTCGATCGCGTGCGAAGAGCCACTCCAGCCACTCGACGTGCCGGAGCGTCGCCTCCCAGGCGCGACGGTTCCAGCCCAGGCCCTCGAGCATCCTCACCAGATTGGCCTGGCCGATCTCCAGTCTGCCGGTCTCGTAGCCGGAGATCGTCGCTTTGTTGATCCCTGTCGCCGCGGCGAGGCGGCGCTGCGAGAAGCCTCGGTGCGCCCTCAGGAGCACGAGCGCCTTGCTCCGGGCGAGGCGGTGGCCTTCCAGTCGGTCCCGGTCCGGTTGGTCCTCGGAGACCTCGCGCACCTCCAGACAGTAGGGCGTGTTGCGTTCGTACGCAAACGGCCGACGGCCTTTGTTTGCAAGGGCTTGACTCGAACCGGGTGCGGTGGCGCAGCGATTGGTTGCGAAGGTCCTGGGGCACTCGGACGAGGGCTGCGGACCGGCACCCGGTGGCTGTCGAGCGAACCTGCGGCTCCGGTTTCCCCAGGCGAGAATCTTGGTCCCGCGCGAGGCGACCGGCGGGGCGGCGCTGGGCTTTGCGGTCTCCGTCATCGGCATTCTCCGTAGCGGTCGAGTGTGCGGGGGCCCTGCCCTTACGCTATCTTACCGCCGAACAGAGCATCCGTTCAAGCTACGGCCCGACGGCGTCCGGAAGCTGGAGCGCGCCCGTGAGTCTCCGGCGTTGCTCGTCGTTCCCGACGTCCCTGCATCGCTTCCTCCTCGCGCCTTGGATCCATCCCGTAAGACCCTTGCGCGCGACCATAGGCCGGATCTCAACACCGCTACCCGCCACCCTCAGAGTCGCGGACAGGCTCTCGGCGGTCGCAGGGCACCCGGCGGCGGGGTCCCCCATCGCAGTCCGCAGTCCGCCGCCGCCGAAGTGCGGGCTCAGGAGCCGACGACCGGGCGGAGCCCCCGGGTCCTGCCCGGGATCGAGGGCGACGCCGGCCCCGAGGGCTCGTCCTGGAGAGTGGTGGGCGCTGCCTTTCGAGGATCGGTGCGCTGTGGAACGTTGGGCCGGCCGAGACAGAGCTCGGCCGCTTCACACGCTGGTGGTGACCGCCGCTCCCGTCGAGGGCCGCGGCCTCCTTCGTGCCGGCGGTGGGAGGGCCGAACCGGACACGTATCAGTCCGTTTGTAGATCGCGGAGGAGTCGGGCTGGGAGGGCAGGGCCCGGGGCTCCGAGCCGGCGCTCGGCGGATGCGCCCGCCCGGCAAAGGCCGGTCGTGGCGACGGTAACCGCAAGGCGGAGACGGCAGTCCTGACAAGTGGCTGGCACCTTCTCACCTTCTCGGGGTCGCAGGGTCGCATGAGGCCAAACTGGACAGAAATTCTGTCCAGCGCTAGGCTCTGTTCATGAAGACGATCGGAGCCACGGAGTTCAAGCAGAAGTGCCTGGCTCTCCTCGACCGCGTGGAGCCGGAGGGCCTCGTCATCACGAAGCACGGCAAACCGGTGGCGAAGCTCGTCCCCGTGGCGGCCGAGTCGGCTCTCCTCATCGGAAGTCTCTCCGACAAGATCCGAGTGCACGGAGACCTGCTCTCGACCGGGCTGCGCTGGGATGCTCAATCTTGACACCCACATCTTGGTCTTCGCCCTGAACGGGCGCCTCACGCCGGCGGAGCGGACGCTGCTCTCTGGCGAGACCTGGAGCATCTCGGGGATCGTCCTGTGGGAAGTCGCCAAGCTCGTCCAGCTCGGCCGCCTCGACATGGATCTCCACGGCCCGGACGTCGTTCGGGCCCTCTCGAAGGTCCACCTCTGGCCGCTCACTCTCGAGGTCTGTCGCGCCATCCACGACCTGGACTTCCAGAGCGATCCGGCCGACGAGCTCATCGCCGCCACCAGCCTGGTTCACCACGTCCCGCTGGTCACCCGCGACGCGACGATTCGCACCTCCAAGCTCGTCCCGCTGGCCGAGTAAAGGCGACGGGATCGTCGAGCTGTCCGCCAGCGGGGCAGGTGCCACCCACTTTTCAGACGCTTTCTCGGTGCAAATTGTCGATCGCTCGAGGCCGAGTCTGCGGGCGCGATGGTTGCCGCCCCCCAGACGGTGGATGGCGCCTTTCGAGGATTGGTGCCCTGTGGGACGTTCGGCCGGCCGAGGCAGAGCTCGGCCGCTTCAGGCGTCGGGTGTGGCCGTCCCGCACCCTCCGCCGCAGCTCCCTCTCTCGGCCCCGGGCACCGGGCAGCCCGAGCAGCTCCGCTGGATGCCGGGGAGGTCCGCGTCCATCCAGGCGATCCAGCGCTGGAAGAGCACCCAGCCTGCGCACAGCACCGCCACGGCACCGATCGAGAGCACGTCCGCGATCATCTCGCCCCCCTCCCCGCCCTCACGACGCCGCCGAGAACAGACCGGCGAACCCCATGAACGCCATCGAGAGAATCCCCGCGATCAAGAGACTCATCGCCGTGCCCCGGAGCATCGCCGGGACGTCCGAGAGCTCCGCCTCCTCGCGCAGGCCCGCCATCAACACCAGCGCCAGCGTCAGCCCGCCACCGGCGCCGACCGAGAACACCAGCCCCTCCAGGAAGCCGTAGCCCCGGCTCGTCTGGAAGAGCGCCAGCGCCAGGATCGCGCAGTTGGTCGTGATCAGCGGCAAGAAGATCCCGAGCGCCCGGAACAGCGCCGGCGACAGCTTCCGGATCACCATCTCCACGAACTGCACCGTCGAGGCGATCACCACGATGAAGCTGATCAAGCGCAGGTAGGGCGCGTAGACCAGCACGAAGGTGTTGAGCGCCCAGGCCGCGATCGACGTGATCACCATCACGAAGATGTTGGCGAGCCCCAGCCGGAACGCCGTCTGCAACCGGCTCGACACCCCGAAGAACGGGCACAGCCCGAGGAAGTACGACAGCGTGAAGTTGTTGACCAGCAGCGCCGAGATGAAGATCCAGGAGAGATTCGAGATCATCACGCCGCCTCCTCTTCCGCCCGCTCGGCCGCCCGGCGCCGTGCCTTGGCCACCCACGAAAAGATCAGCAGGATCGTCCCCAGCATCAGGAACCCGCCCGGCGGCAGGATCATGATCACCCAGGGCTCGTAGCTCGCCCCGAAGAGCGAGAACCCGAAGAGCGAACCTTTGCCCAGGATCTCCCGCAGGCTCCCCAGGATCAGGAGCGCCAGCGAGAACCCGCCTCCCATTCCGAGCGCGTCCGCCACCGCCAGGGTCACCCGGTTCTTGGCCGCGAACGCCTCGGCGCGGCCGAGGATGATGCAGTTGACCACGATCAGCGGGATGAACGCCCCGAGCTCGCGGTGCACCCCGGGCGAGAGCGCCTGGAGCGTGTAATCGGCCACCGTCACGAAGGTCGCGATCACGATGATGTAGGTCGAGATGCGCACGGCCCTGGGGATCAGGTTCCGGAGCGCCGAGATCATCAGGCTCGACATGACCAGCACGAAGAGGGTCGCGCCGCCCATGGCGAGGCCGTTGACCGCGGTGTTGGTCACCGCCAGGCTGGGGCACATGCCGAGCACCTGGACGAAGACCGGGTTCTCCCGCCACAGGCCCTTGACGAGCTCGGCGTAGGCCTGGCCGGGGTTCTCACCCGACGGAGGACCGGATGGGCTCACTGCTTGCCTCCCGGGATCGGGCCGCCCCGTGGAGGCGGCACCGGCTGTGGCCCGGCACCCGCGGCGAGCGGCGGCGCGGCGTCCGCTTCCGGCAGCCGCGCCAGCCACGTCTGGTTGCCGGCGTTGACGATCTTGACCACCGCCGTCGACGAGATCGTGGCGCCGGTGATGGCGTCGACCTGGTTCGGGGCGGTCCGCTCCTGCTTGACCAGCACCACGCTCGGCGCGACCGCCAGGTCGTGGAACTGGTCGAGGAAATGCCGGTCCTTGTAGATCCGGTCACCCAGGCCCGGCGTCTCCCGGCTCTCGAGCACCTGGAGGCCGACGATCCGGTCCTTCGCCGGGTCGAAGCCGTAGATCAGGCGGATCGTGTCCTGGAAGCCCGCCCCGGCGGCGGGGAGGGCGTAGCCCACGAACGTGCCGTCCGCCCGGTAGCCGGCGTAGACCGAGGGCTCGTCGGCGCTCGCCCCCTCGCCCGGCGCCAGCCGGCCGTCCTGCCAGACCAGCCGCTGCATGCGCTCGGAGCCCGGGAGGACCTGGAAGACCGCCTCGCGGAGCGCCTGGGCGTTGTTCGCCTCGATGGTCGGGAGCGTGAGCCGGTAAGCGCTGACGATCGCGAGGCCGGAGAGGAGCCCCGCCAGCCCCAGGGTGAGCACCAGGCGCGGCGTCTCGGGAAATCCCCGGCGCTTCCGCGGCAGCTGGACCAGCTCGTCGCTCATCGCGCTCCCTCCGCTCCGCGCGCGGCGGGCCGGCCGTGACCGAAGGGCCGCGGCTGGGTCAGGCGGTCGATCAGCGGGCTCGCGGCGTTCATCAGGAGGATCGCGTACATGACCCCCTCCGGCAGCCCGCCCCAGACCCGGATCAGCACGACCAGCACGCCGATCCCGGCGCCGAAGATCCACGCCCCGCGGGGCGCGAGCGGCGAGGTCACCGGGTCGGTCGCCATGTAGACGGCGCCGAACAGGAGCCCGCCCGACAGCAGCATGAACGAGGCCCCCGCGAAGCGCTCGGGCGAGACCAGGTGGAGGACGCCGGCGAAGACGCCCACGGTCGCGAGGATCGCGGTCGGGATCCGCCAGTCGCAGGCGCGGCGCGCGAGCAGCCAGGCGAGCCCCAAGAGGATCGCGGCGGCGCTCGTCTCGCCCAGGGAGCCCGCCACCTGGCCGCCGAACAGGGTGGCGATGCCGGTCGCCTGGTGCTGGAACTTCATCAGGTTGAGCGGCGTGGCGGTGGTCACCGCGTCGGCCGCCGAGTGGGTGAACGGGGCGGCGAAGTTGGTGGCGCGCAGAGCCAGCGGCCCCGCCGGCACCGCCCAGGTGGTGATCGCGATCGGGAACGCCGCCTGCAGGAAGGCGCGGCCGACCAGCGCCGGGTTGAACAGGTTGTGCCCGAGCCCGCCCCAGATGAGCTTGCCCAAGGCGATCGCCACGAACCCGCCCAGGGCGGCCATCCAGAGGGCGATGCCGGGCGGCAGGGTGAGCCCGAGGAGCACGCCGGTGAGCGCCGCGCTGCCGTCGCCGAGGCTGGCCGCCGGGCGGCCGCGGGTGAAGAGCCACTCGGTGCCCATGGCGCCGGCGGTCGCCGCAACCACCACCAGGATCGCCGAGAGCCCGAAGACCCAGACCGAGATCGCGAGCACCGGCGCGAGCGCGATCAGCACGTCGCCCATGAGACCGGGCGTGGTGACGCCCTGGCGCAGGAAGGGCGAGCTTTGGACCAACAGGAGAGGGCCGCCACCCTCCGACCTTCGCCGTGTCATCCCGCCGTCACCTTCTCTCGAGCCTTCTGTGCCGCCTTGGTCTTCCGCTCGCGGATCGTCGACTTGGCGACCCGGATGAGCTGGACGATCGGGATGCCCGACGGGCAGGAGAAGCTGCACGAGCCGCACTCGACGCAGTCGAGCACGTGGTAGCTCTCGAGCTCTTCCCAGCGGCCGGCGCGGGCGAGCTTGCCGAGCCGCGAGGGGTTGAGGAACTGCGGGCAGGCCTCGACGCACCGGCCGCAGCGGATGCACGTGTACTCGCGCGGCAGGCGGGTCTCGGCCTCGGTGAAGGCGAGCAGGCCCGAGGTGCCCTTCAGGACCGGCACGTCGAGGCTCGCGAGCGGCATGCCCATCATCGGGCCGCCCATGACCACCTCGCGGGTGTCGGGGTCGAGCCCGCCGCAGTGGTCGAGAACCGCCTGGACCGGCGTGCCCACCGGCACCAGGAGGTTCGCCGGCCGGCGCACGCCGGGACCGGCGACGGTGAGGAGGCGCTCGATGAGCGGCAGGCCGCGGTCGAAGGCGTCGGCGACGGCGGCCATGGTGCCGACGTTGTTGACCAGGCACTCGACGTCGAGCGGCAGCTTGCCGGAGGGCACCTCGAGGCCGTAGATCGCTCGGATGAGCATCTTCTCGGCGCCCTGCGGGTACTTGACGCGCAGGGGGACGACGCGGATGGGGATCCGGCCGGCCGAGGCAGAGCTCGGAGGGTCGGGCCTGCGGCCCGGCCGGCGAGGCGGAGCTCGGTAGGGTCGGGCCTGTGGCCCGGCCGGCCGAGGCAGAGCTCGGCCGCTTCATGCGGGTTCGGACTATGGATTGCAAGGCTTCGATGGCGTCGGGCTTGTTGAGCTCGACCCCGATCGCGATCTCCTCGACGCCGAGCCGGGCGCCGACGATCTCGGCGCCGCGGACGACCGCCTCCGGCCGCTCGACCATCACCCGGTGATCGGCGGTCAGGAAGGGCTCGCACTCGCAGCCGTTGACCACCAGCCGCCGCACCCGCTTGCCCTCGGGGAGCTTGTACTTGACATGGGTCGGGAACGCCGCCCCGCCCATCCCCACGAGACCCGCCTGCTGCACCCGGGCGATGAACTCGTCGTCCGAGAGCGACGCCGGATCGACCGGGCCGAGCTTCGCGCGGTCCAGGTCCAGCTCTTGGGTCGAGAAGGGATCCGCCTCGATCTCGATCGACTCGACCAGCCGGCCGTTGGGATGGAGGCGCGGGGCGATCGCCGCCACCCGGCCGGTGACCGGGCTGTGGAGCGCCATCGAGACGAAGCCGCCGGGCGCCGCCACCAGCTGCCCGCGGATCACCCGCTCGCCCGGGCGCACGACCGGGCGGGCCGGCGCCCCGGTGTGCTGCGAGAGCGGCAGGACGTAGCGCTCGACGAACGGCATCCGGGCGACGGCCAGGTGCTCGGTCGCCTCCTTGTGCTCCGCGGGATGGACCCCGTGCCGGAAGGTCGCCAGGCCGGAGCTCATGCGCCCTCCCCGCGGCCGTTCGGGCCGGCCGCCGGAGCGGCCTCGGCCGGCTCGGCGCTCTGCCGGGCTTCGGGCCGGGCTCCGTTTTGGAGCATCTCCAGGAGGCGCCCGCGGACCTGGCGGGCCAGATCGATTCGGCCGTGGAGCTGCGAGCTCGTCCAGGCGGGCCTCGTAGCCGGCCCGGAGCTCCTCGACCTCGCGCCGGTGCTCTTCTTCGAGGCGCTCGATCCGTCCCGCCTCCGCCCGGGCGGCCGTCGCGGCGGCGAACGCCTCGCCGGCCGAAGCCGCGCGCTCGAGCGCCTGCCAGAGGGCGGGCGGCTCGAGCGTGTCGTCGTCCGCAGCCCCCGGGTTGCCGGAGAGGTCGAGCCCGGACGCCGCGCCCTCCTCGCCGGCCGGCCGGCGGAGGAAGAGCAGGAAGTCGCGGGAGGCGACCGCCGCCCGCGCGCGCTCGACGGTCTCGGCCGGCGCGAAGCCGCCCGCCACCGGGCTGGGAGCCAGGACGCGGAGGAGGCCCGGGCCGCCGGCGGCGAGCATCGCCGCGACCGCGCCCTCCAGGTGGTCGGGGTGGCCGATCGAGCCCTGGGCGAGAGTCGCCACGGGCAGGGCCGGCGACGCCGCCCAGGCCGGCAGCAGAGCGTCGAGGGCCGCCGCGGCGCGCTCCTCCCCCGCTCCCGCCGCGAGGGCGAGCACCAGGACCGGTCGATCGGCCGCGAGGAGCGCCGCGAGCTCGCCCAGCTCCGCCGCCGCCTCGGCCTCGGAGACGACCAGGACGAGCGGACCCGCGGCTCGCCGCTCCGCGGCGGAGAGCTCGTCCCAGGAGAGCGCGCCCAAGGTCGCGATCTCGGCGTCGGCGCGCGAGCGCTCGGCGGGGCCCGAGGCCCCGAGCTCGATCCGCGCCCGCCGCGTCACCCGGGCGGCAGCCACCGCCTCGCGCGCGCGGCCCTCGGCCAAGCCGCGGGCGAGCGCGACGGCGTCGCCGGTCGCGTCGACGGTCACCGGCACGGCGAAGGCGTCGTACGGGAAGGTGGCGCCCCAGGCCGCGGCGCGCGCCCCGAGCACCAGCCCCAGGCCGCCGCTTGCCCGCGGGCCGGAGCCCGGCGCGGTGCCGGCGGCGCCTTCGCCGCCCGCGTCCGGGCCGCCCAGGCGCAGCCGCAGGTCGGCGACCGCGCGGGCCGCATCCACCAGCCGCCGGAGGCGGGCCACGTCCACCCGCTCGTCCGCGGCCGCCGGTTCTGCCGGCTGCAGGGCGCTTTCGACCCGCCGGGCGAGGTCGGCGAGGTCGGCCTCCGGCAGCCCGAGGGTTCCCAGGCCGCGGGCCAGGGCGTCCAGATCCCGGTCGGGCAGGGCCCGGGCGAGGCCGCCGTGGATCGCCTCGGCGAGGTCCTCGCGCAGGCGGTCGAGGTCCTCGACCAGGGCGGTGGCGACCGGAGCGCGGTGGAAGGCGAGAGCGCCGAGCGCCTGGCGGACGGCGATCGCTTCGCCCGACCCCGCCTCGGCGCCGTGGGCGGCACCGAGCGGCGCGCGCGACGACCCGGGCAGGAGGGCGCCGGCCAGCGAGCCGACGTCCGGGTGCCGCCGCGCCCGCTCGACGGTCGCCGGAGCGGGCTCCGGGGAGCTCGGCCGCCAGGCGCCAGAGGCTGCGCGCGTCGCGCGAGCGCACCGCCGAGTCGGCCGCCATCTCCAGGGCGCCCGGCTCGCACTCGGCGACGCACAGGCCACACCCCTTGCAGGCGTCCGGGTCGACGGCCAGGAGGAAGAGCTCGCCGCCGCCCTTCGACTCCGCCTCGGGAGCGTCGAAGAACGGGGCGGTGCGAGCGAGCGGCATCTCGCCGATCTCGGCGACCACCGCCTCGAAGGCCTCGACGACGGCGGCCTTGCGCTCTTCGGGGAGCGCCGTCTTGGCCATCGTCGCCTCGAACGCGGCGCGGAGCAGCGGGCCGGCCGGGCCGCCGCCGGTCGCGGAGGCCGCCAGCTCGAGGCCCAGCGCCTGGGCGAGCTTGCCGGCGGCCATCCGCAGGGCGTCAGCCGGGGCGCCGCGCCGCTTGGCGAGGGCCATGCCCCGCTCGAGGAGGGCGCCGGCGCCGACGACCACCGGCGCCAGGGCGCCGTCGGGGCAGGCGGACCAGCAGGCGCCGCAGCCGGTGCAGGCTTCCGGGGCGAAGGCGGGCAGCTCGGTCCGCGCCGTGGCGACCTCGCGGAGCGCTCCCGACAGCGCCGGCAGCGCGCCGGCGGCGAGATAGGGGTCGGGCGTCAGCTCGCCGGTGCGGCCGCGGCGGTAGAAGACGCCCACCTGGTCCCAGAACCGGGGCAGGCTGTCGACGGTCGGAGCGGCCGCGGCGGCGCCGCGGCGGCGGACCGTCGCGGGCACCTCGTCGGCCTGCGGCGCCGGACGGTGCCGCACGGTGAGGCCGGCGACCGGCACCGGGTGGACGCGATCGAGGCCCGCCTGGAAGGCGGCGAGGCGGTCCTCGATCGCGCGCGGGGTCGGCACCTCCGAGCCGGCCCCCGACTCGAGCAGCGTCCGGCGCGCATCGAGGAGCTTCCGGGCTTTCGCCGCGAAGCGTCCCTGGGCGATCAGCACTCCGAAGAAGGCACCCGTCAGCAGGTCGGCGAGCTCGTCTTGCTCCGCTCCGCCGGCATCGGCGGGCTCGGCCTCCAGGGTGTAGAGGGTGACCCTTCCGGCCTCCGCCGCCTCGCGGAGCACCGCGGGCAGCGCCGTCCACCAGTCGGTCCGGTCACCTCCGGCCGAGGGCACCAGGACGGCCGCACCGGCCGCCAGGTGGGACGCGAGCTCGGCAGACGGGGCCGCACCCGGCGCGCCCCAGAGCGCCACGTCGACCAGCGAGTCGTCGCCGGGATCCGCCGGACAGGGCCCCGCCGGGTCCGATTCCGCCGGCGCCCAGAGCAGGCGCTCGGCGACCCACTCGCCCCAGCCCCCGCTCGCGCCCCGGGTCCGCACGCGGCCGCCCGCGACCTCGTGGAGGAGGGTCGCCGCGGTCGCGACGAGCGGCCGGCCGCCCCGGCCCGCGAAGCGGTAGGCGGCGACGGTCAGCGCGCCCTCCGGCCGGAGGTCCGGCGCCCGTCCGTCCGATCCGCCCGGCTCCCCGGCCCGGAGGCCTCGGGACGCCTCGGGATAGGCGGCGCGCAAGGGGCGCAGGGCGTCGAGGAGGACCTGGCGCTTGGGCAAGGTGCCGGCCTCGCCGGCGAAGGGGGCGTCGAACGAGACCCCGAGGGTGATCGAGCCCCCGGCGGCGGCTCCGTCCGACGCGAGCTGCCGGCAGGCTGCCGCGAGATCGGCCGGCGAGAGCGCGGCGCCCCCCAGGCCATAGACCAGGCGGGTGATCCGCGGCACGGTCGGCGAGGCGGCTCCGCGGCCGGGCTCCGGTCGCGCGGCCAGGGCTTCGCGGACCGCCGCCGCGAGCGGCCCGTCGCCGCCGAACGAGGTGTCCGCGCGCTCCAGCACGGCCACCGCGGAAGCGCCCTCGATCCGCGCCGCGAGCTCGCCGGCCGGAAGCGGCTGGAGTGCCACGACGCCGGCCACCGAGACCTTCGGCCCGCCCTTCTCCGAGTCGAGGAGCCGGGCCACCGCCGCGGCGGTGGCGACCGCCGCTCCCTGGGCGACGACGACCAGGGCGGAGCCCTTCCGGGCCCGTTCCGGTCCCCGCGCCGAGAGGGCGTGAAGGGGCCGTCCGGTCTCCGCGGCCCAGGCCGCGCAGGCCTCGCCGAGGAGCTTCGCGACCGGCGCCTCGAGGTAGGCGCGGCGCCCGGCGGCGGCCAGGGCCTCGACCTCGGCCGGCCGCGCGGCACCCGCCGCCATCGGCCGTTCGGGGTCGTGCCAGCGGGGCAGGCGCCGGCGGTGCCGGCCGAAGAGCATCTCCTGGGCCGGGGTGCGCGGGTGCACCCGGTCGCCGGGGCGGCCTAGGAAGCGCTCGACGGTCGCGCCCGAGGGCAGGAGCAGATCCTGGACCGAGGCCGCGGTCTCCGGGCCGTCGACCGCCACCACGGCGGGGAGGAGGCCGTCCTCGGCCACCCGGCGGGCGACGAGCGTCAGGTCGACCGCCTCCTGCACGTCGCCGGCGACCAGGACCAGGGCGCCGGCGGCGCGCGCGGCCTCGAGGGCGCGGTGGTCGGCGAGGGCGGCGTGGACCACCACGGCGAGGCGGTCGCGGCCGGCGCGCGCCAGCAGGTCGCCCGACCTCGCGAGCGAGGCGTCGTCGAGGAAGGCGGCCGCGCGCTCGCCGGCGGCCGCGAGGCCCAGGGCCCGCGCCAGACCGGAGCGGCCGGTGAGGGCGGGAACGGCCGGGGCGCTCGGGCTCCGCCGCGCGTCCGGGTTCTGGATCAGCTCCTCGAGGAGAGCGAGGACCGCGGCGCCTTCGGCCGCCGCCGGCGCGCCGGGGTGGGTCGCGGGGGGGCGGACACCGATCAGGCGCCGGTAGAGAGCGCGCGCCGAGCTCGTGACGTCAGGCATGGATCCTCCGCTCGCCAGCTTCGGCGGCGCTCGGGGCCGGGCTCGAAGCCGCGGCCACCAGGACGAAAGTCTGCTCCCGCTCGATCCACTGGATGGCGCCGGTCGGGCACCGCCAGGTGGCGGCCGGCTCGGCGGGGCCCTCGGCCGCCGCGTAGTCGACCACCGGCAGGTTGTTCTCCATCCGGACGAGGCCCGGTGCCGCGTCGGCGGCGCACCGGCCGCAGGCGTCGCAGGCCACGCGGCAGACGCGCCGGGCGGCGTCGGCCGCGAGCGGCGCCCGGCACTGGACGACCAGGTGCCGGGAGACGGGCAGGATCTCGAACAGGTCCCGGGGACAGGCGTCGACGCAATCGCCGCAAGCGGTGCACAGGTCGACCGCCACCTCCGGGAGCTTCAGGGCGTTCATCTCGATGGCGCCGAAGGTGCAGGCCAGGGCGCAGTCGGCCAGCCCCAGGCAGCCCCAGGAGCACTCGAGGCCGCCGCCGCCCACCAGGTGGGCCGCCCGGCAGCTCTCGAAGCCCTCGTAGGAGGCCACGCGGAAGGCCCGGCCCACGCCGCCGCCGCAGTGGAGGCGCGCCACCCGCTTCTCCTCGGCGCCGGCGTCGACGCCCAGGAAGTCGGCGATCGAGTCGATCCGCTCGGGGCTCGAGACGGTGCACTTCGAGGGCGCGAGCGCCCCGCTCACGATCTTCTCCGCCAGGGCGCGGCAGCCCGGCTCGCCGCAGGCGCCGCAGTTCGAGCCCGGGAGCATCCCCTCCACCTGCTCGATCCGCGGGTCCTCCTCGACCTTGAGGAAGCGGTAGGCGAGGGCGAGGACCGTCCCGAAGGCCAGCCCGAGCCCCATCATGATGAGCGCCGCGTTGAGGATTTCGTTCATGGGAGATTCCGCCTGGACGGAGCTTCCTCTGCCTTCCTCTACTGGTAGGCCTCGGCGCGCTTCACCCACTTGTCGAGGTCGGGCTCCCTGGGGTCGAGCGGCGAGCCGGGGTGGATGACCCTCGCGGTGCAGCGCTCGGCCGCCTTGACCAGATCGGCGAAGGGACCGCCCCTGGGATCCTTGATGTAGGCCTGCTTGTCCTCGTTGTAGGCGAAGATCTTCGGGTTGATCTGGGTGCACTCGTTGCACGTCGTGCAGAGCTCGGTCTCGATCCAGGGCTCGAGGCCCCCCGCCTCGGCCGCGGCCGGCTCGGCGGCCGCCTCCGGCTCGCTCGGCTCGGCCGCCGGCGGCGCGGGCCTGGGCACCGCCACCGGACGGGGGCCGGCCGGCCGCGCCGGGACGAACGCCGGAGCGGTCGAGGGCGCCGCGGCGCCGCCGAAGAGGGCCGCCAGGCGGCCGCTTCCGCCGTCGCCGCCGACCAGGACCTCCGCGATCCGCCGGGTGATCCGGGCCGGGTACTGCTCCTTGAGCCGGGCGAGCTTCATCTCGTACTCCTCCTTGAGTTGTGCCAGCTCCCGCTCGAGCCTCTCCTCGAGTGGCGCTTCGATCCGCGCCCTCACCCGCTCGGGCACCTTGACGCCGGCGAGCTCGCGCAGCTCGTCCCACAGGTCGAGGCGCTCTTCGGCGAGCGCCGCCATCTCCGGAGCGACGGCGACCCGGCCGAGCCTCTCCTCCTTCTCCGTGACCCACAGGAAGGGGGTCTTGCCCCGGCGCGCCTCGGCGTCGAGCTCCAGGTAGTCGGCGAACGGCACCTGCGGGCTGTCCGGACCGTCCGTCCAGTCGATCGGCGCGAGCCGCCGGAAGTGCTTGGCGAACCGGGGCTCGGTCGCGGCCCAGTCGGCGGTGGTGAGCGGCACGGTCATCGTCCGGGCGACGCCCTCCTCGTCCACGTAGGCGAGCTCGTAGCTCGGCCAGGTCTCGTCGAGCTCCGGGTTGCCGTCGAGCGACAGGCGCTCGGAGACCGTGGCGCCGGCGTCCGGGTCGTAGGTCAGGAACGGGAAGGCCCGGCCCTCGAGCGCCAGCTTGGCGGCGTGGGCCGAGGCCGAGTCGGGCAGACCGTGCTCGGCCTGGCAGGGGGTGTAGATGTTGATCACCGCGGGGCGGCGCGAGCCGAGCGCCCGGAGCACGCCGCCCACCAGGTGCGCGGGCAGGGCCTGGGAGGTCTGGACCACGAAGGCTCCGCGGTGGGCCATGGCGATCAGCCCCATCTCCTTGCGCTGCTCCTCCTTGCCGTGGTGGGCGCCGCCGTAGGCCGCCATGTCCGAGACCTGGCCCTTGAAGCCGCTGGTGCAAGCCTGGCCGCCGGTGTTCGAGTAGACCTGGGTGTCGAGCACCACCACCTTGATCGGCTTGCCCGAGGCGAGCAGGCGGGAGACGTTCTGGAAGCCGATGTCGAGCATGGCGCCGTCGCCGCCCACCACCAGCATCGGCGGGCAGAGCCGGAACTCCTGGTCGGTGAGCGCCTGCCAGTCGAAGGCCCGGAAGAAGGCGTCGTGGACCGCCGGGTCGTAGGCGTCGTCCGCCTCGAGCTCGGCCGTGCGGACGGCGGCGAAACCGTCGGCCATCTTGCGCATGATCCCTTCGAACAGGCCGATCGCGACCGACGGGGCGTCCTGGAAGAGGTGGTTGGACCAGGGGTAGGGGTAGGGATTGTAGGGATAGGTGCTGCCCCAGACCGACGAGCAGCCGGTCGAGTTCGAGATGCCGAGCGCCGCCCGGCCCCGGCCGCTGGGACCCTCGGTGTAGCGCCAGTGGAGGTCCTTCAAGGTCTCGAGCACCTTCGAGATCCGGCCGAGGCGGACCCGGTTCTCGCCGGCGACCGCCAGGTCCAACTTCAGATCCAGGTGCAGCTCGCCGGCCTCGGCGAGCTTCTCCAGGTCGGCCGACATCGTCAGCAGCTCGTTGCCCTTGTCCTCGAGCCGCGGGATCAGCGTCTCGAGCTTGGCGACGAAGGCGGCCACCCGCGGCGCGATCGCCGCCTCGACGGTGGCGACCACGAGGTGCATGCCGGTCTTCTCGCCGCAGCCCATGCACGAGCCGTCGCCGCCCACCATCGAGTGGTAGGTCTTCTTCTTGAGGAGCAGCGTGTGGAGCACGCCCACGCCCTCGTCGAGGTCGCTCACCTGGAGGAAGCGCTCGGGGGTGTCGGGCAGCCTCTCCCAGCGCTTCCAGTTGCGCCTGAGCGTCTCGACCAGCGAGTCGGTCTGGGGCGCCGAGTAGAGGGCGTCGTCCGGGCAGACCTCGACGCACAGGTTGCAGCCCTTGCAGGCGTACGGGTTGACGGTGATCGCCAGCAGCCCGCCCGAGCCCTCCTGGCGCCGCTCGGGAACGGTGAAAAACGGTGCGGTCCTGGCGAGCGGGAACTCGCCCAGGCGCTCGACCACGCCGTCGAGCTCGCTCTCGAGCGCCGAGCGCTCCGGCGCCTCGAGCTCGAGCTTCGGGGCGAGCGCCCGGTAGGCGCGGGCGACGGTGGCGCCGAACGAGGAGTAGTCCTCCTCGCGGAGCAGGCGGCGGGCCTCGGCGGCGAGCGGCGCCACGAGCTTGCGCATCGCCTCGCTCGGGCCGCCGTTGGCCCCCCAGTCCTCGACCGCCGCGCGGATCATCTGCTCGACCTCCACCACCAGGCCGGGGATCGCGGCGTCGGGGCACTGGGTCCAGCACTGGCCGCAGCCGGTGCACTTGTCGGCGATGAGCTGCGGCGCCTCGAAGCGGATGTTGGTCATGTCCCGGAAGATGCCGGTCGCCGCCGGGATGGCCGAGAGCGCCGCGAACGGGTCGGCGATCGGGTCTGCCCCTTCGCGGTAGAGGGCGCAGACCTGGTGCATGAAGCGGTAGGGATCGGCGAGGGGGTGGGCGCCGGCCCGCTCGGCACGCTCGGAGAGCGCTGGATCGAGGTACCAGGGCGGCTCGATGTCGGCGCTCCGGCCGCTCTCGGCCGGGCTGTCGGCGAGCCCCCGCCAGTCGAGCTCCTCGACCTCCTCGAAGCCGCGGCGGATGACCCGGAAGTTGTCTTCGACGATGGTCTTGCCGCGGTGGCCGAACTTCTTCTCGAGCTGGGCGTGGATGGTGGCGAAGAGCTCGTCCCTGGCGAGGCCCTCGCGGGCCGCGACCGGCGACGCCTCGAAGAAGGCGCCCTGGAAAGCGGCGCCTTGCATCCGGAACTGGAGGTCCGGGGCGTCGGTCTCGTCGCGCGCGATCCGGAAGGCGTCGAGGTGGAAGACCCGGATCTCGCGCTCGCGGATCGCCGCCTGGGCCCAGGCCGGGAAGGCCTCCCAGAGAGCCTGGCCGCCGGCGGTCGACTGGATCACGAAGGTGCCGCCGTGGGCGAGGCCGGCGAGCGGGTTCGAGTGGCGGAAGACGTTGGGATCGGGCGAGAGGACCACGTCGACGTGGCGCAGCTCGCAGTTGACCCGCACCGGCTCGTGGGCGAAGACGCCGTAGAAGGTGGTCGGCTGGCCCTTCTTCTCCGAGCCGTACTTGGGGTTCGACTTGACGTGCATCCCCAGGAGCTCGAAGAGGGTCATGGTCAGGTTCTTGCCCATGGTGATGGCGCCCCAGCCGCCCACCGAGTGGATGCGGACGGCGAGCGATCCCTCGGGGAGCAGGCTGAGCGGCTCGTTCCCGCCTTCGGTGGGGGCCTCCACGGACGAGGCCTCCCGGGCGGGGTCGAGGGCGAGGTCGGCGACTCCGGGGTAGGCCTCGAGCACCTTTCGCTGCCATTCCCCGAGCCGCTCGGGCACCCGGCCCTTCCTGACGAACTCGACGCCCAGGTAGAACCGGCGGCGCCCGTGGCCGGCGGGGAGCATGTTCTCGACCGCGGCGATCAGGTCGCCGGGCTGGAGGTCGCGGCTGCCCATGCCGAAGGAGCCGGAGTAGAAATCGGGCACCGCGGCGGGCGTGATGGCGGCCAGCCCGGCATGGGGCACCTCGGCCGACCCGTCCGCGGCGGCACGCCCGTTTTCGACCGCCCGGCCCAGAGCCGAACGGATCTCGCGCAGGAGCGGCGGGTCGGCCGCGAGCGGCTGGTCGAGGCGCTCGAGCACCACCACCGCCTTCTTGCCCGCGAGCAGCGCCACCAGCAGGTCGGCCGGGAAGGGCCGGAACATGGTGACGTCGACGACGCCCACCGCGAGGCCCCGTCTCCCGGGTCGATCCTCGCGCAGGTAGTCGACGACCGCCTCGGCGTTCTCCACCAGCGAGCCCTGGCCGAGGATCAGGTACTCGGCGTCCTCGGCGCGATAGCCCATGGCCCGCCGGTAGCGCCGGCCGGTGAGCGCCGCGTACTCGGCCATCGCCCGGTCGGCGAGCGCCGCGATGTGGTCGAAGAAGAAGGGCCGCTGCGAGGCGACGCCCTGGGCGTAGCTGTCCTGGTTCTGCACCACGCCGAGCATCGCCGGGTTGTCGAGGTCGAACATCTCGGGGATCCGGCGCCGGCGCTCACCGAAGACCAGCCGCTGGGCCGGCGTCGGCGACTCGATCAGGTCGCCGGGCGAGCCCAGGTACTCGCGGATCAGGTCGCGCTCGGGCAGGAGAATCGACTCGATCACGTGGCTGGTCAGGAAGCCGTCCTGGGCGCAGATGCCGGGGTTGAGAGCGAGCTCGGCGATGCGGTGGGCGATCAGGTTGAGGTCGGCCGCTCCTTGAGCGTTCTTGGCGAAGAGCTGGAAAAAGCCGGTGTCGTCGATCGCGTGGTAGTCGTCGTGGCCGGCGTGGACGTTGAGCGCGTGCTTGGTCATCGCCCGGCAGGCCATGTTGAGCACGTAGGTCAGGCGCTTGCCGACCGCCGCGTAGAGCGACTCGTGCATGTAGGCGATGCCCTGGCCGGAGGAGAAGTTGGTCGAGCGCAGGCCGACCATCGAGAGGCCCGCGGTGACGCCGGCTGCGGCGTGCTCGCCCTCGGGCTCGAAGAAGATCAGGCGCCGGCCGTGGACGTTCGGCCGGCCCTCGGCCGCGGCCAGGGCCCAGCCCTCCCCCATCTGGGTCGAGGGGGTGATCGGGTAGGCGCCGGCCGCCTCGCCGGCGGCGGTTTCCATGGCGACCACCGCGGCGGTGCCGTCCATGGCGGCGGGGACGCCGGGGTAGCGGACGGTGGCGGCGGTGGCGTTCTGCTCTTCGGTGGCCTTCATGGCTCGGGACTCCTCGCTGCTCGTCAGTTCTGCCGCTCTTCCGGGATGTCGAGGTCGAGATCGCCCTCGATCAGCGCCAGCAGCTCGGCCGAGACCTCCTCGGCGTCGCGGCCGGCGAGCGCCGCGAGGGCTCCGGCGCCCGAAGAAGGCGGCGCGAACAGGCCCGGGTCGACGCCCACGAGCGCTGCGGTCAGGCGGTCGGCGACCTCTTCGGCCGCTTCGCGCCGGACGCGCTCGATCTCGGTGCCGTGGGCCGCCTCGAGGCGCTCGCGCTCGGCGGCGATCCGCATCGCGGCCTCGCCCTCGATCGCGGCGCGTGCGCGGCGGACGTACTCGCTCTTGACCCCGGCGAGCTCCTGGAGCGTGCGCCAGAAGGCGAGGCGGTCGCGGCAGGCGAGCGCCAGGGGCCGCGAGAGCGCCAGCCGGACCATCCGGCCGCCGCCTTCGACCGCCCAGAAGAAGGGCACCGCTTCGAGCGCCGCCTCGGAATCGAGCGCCAGCCACTCGGGCACCGGCACCAGGCCGTCGGCCGCGACGGCGTCCGGGACCCGCCGGAAACCGCCGGCGAGCGTCTCCGAGAGGAGGGCGAAGTCGGCGAAGGTGAACGCGAGCGACAGGGTCTCGGGGGAGCCGCCCGCGCCCTCGACCTCGAGGGCGTGGATCGGCCAGTCCTCGGCCGGCTCGGGATTGCCGTCGAAGCTCATGCGCTCGGCCCAGGAGAGGCCCGCCTCGGGATCGTAGGCGAAGAGCGGATGGGCCCGGCCGTCGACCGCGGCGCCGGCCGCTACCACTCGGTCGAGACTCGAGCCGAGCCCGGTCTGGCGGGCACCGTCGCCGGCGACGACATGGAGGCCGCTCCGGGTTCCGGCGGCGGCCCGGGCCAGGCCGGCCGCGAGGTGGAGCGGCCGGGAGAGCGAGCTCTGGGCGACGAAGGCCTCGCGCAGCGCGACGCCCAGGAAGGCGGGCTCGAAGCGGAAGCCGGCGAGCGGCTCGCCGGCCGCTTCCTCGCCGGGGGCCGGAGCCGACCCCGGGTTCCCCGCCGGGTCGATCTCGAGGAGCACCTGCACCGGCCGGCCCGAGAGCAGCAGCTTCGAGAGGCTCACCATGCCGCGGCCGGCGAGCTCGCCGGCGGACTCGACCGCCAGGACCGGCGGCAGCAGGGCGAGCTCCTCGCGCGACAGCGCCTGCCAGTCGAGGGCGGCGAGGCTGGCCTCTTGGGCCTCGTGGCGCTCGCCCTGGTAGCTCCCCTCGCTCTCGAGGCGGACGCGGCGCGCGGCGCGGAGCGCCTCGACGACCGCTTCGGCCTCCCGGTCGAAGAGCTCGGCCGCGCTCCGGCAGGGGTCGGCGCTCTCGAGGAGCGACCAGCCGGACCCGCCGGAGATCTCGGCCTCCGCAGGCAGCCAGGAGACCGTGCCGTCGTGGACCAGGTGGACGGCCGGCGAGGGCACGCGCGCCGCCGCCTGGCGCAGGGTCTCGCGGCTCGCCTCCAGGGCCGCACGGCGCGCCGGCTCGAGGCGCTCCGAGCCGCGCCGCTCGCCGAGCACGCCGGCCAGCGCCGCGGGGTCGAAATGGCGGCCGCCGGCCGCCCCCATGGCGCCTGCGCCACCCGGCCGCCGGCTCGACGGGTCGTTCCGGCGGTCGGCGTCGAGGATCGCCTCGGCCCGCGCGGCCAGGTCGCGCGCCTCGCGGGCGAAGGCCTCGCGGGCGGGCCGCTGGCAAACGAGGATCGCGTGGCGGGCGAGGACCAGGGGGACCCCGGCCGTGGCGCCCAGGAGGCGGCCGCCCTCGGGAATCGCGGCGGCCAGGCGGTCGAGGTCGGCCGCCAGGGTCTCGCGGTCGCCCGGGGCGAGCGCCAGCTCGGCGACCATCGCAGCGCCCGCCGCGGCGAGGAGCTCACGGGCGCCGACCGGTGCCTCAGCCGTTCCAGGGGCCCGTCCGGCGATCTCGGCGGCGTGGCGTTCGAGACGGCGGAGGTTGTCGTGCAGCAGCGTCCCGGCGGGCCGCCCCTCGCCCTCCAGGGCTCGCTCGAGACGCTCGAGGAGCGCCGAGAAGGCGAGGCAGCCGCTGCCCTCCCCGGCCGCCTCGAGCGGCGGCAAGTAGAGGGGATAGTCCGAGCGCACCCGCGGCGCGCCGCGGAACGAGTGGAGGAGGGCGGGCAGGAGGCCCTCCCCCACCCTCTCGAGCTCGCTGTCGGATCCCGCCGGGGACGGGACGCCGAGGTGGAAGCGGCGCAGCGCGGCAAAGCCGTCGGCGCCGGCGCCGGATGCGGCGGCACGGGGCAACCGGGGGCGCGGGGGGGTCTCTCGGGGGCTTTTCATCGTCGGTCCCTCCTCGCCGGAGCCTGGACTACTCATGAGGCGCCGTAGCGAGAGGCGCAAGTGTGTGTGAGATCAGGGCGCACGTAGCGATAAGCGACGCAGGCGTACTGGACAGTACGTCGAGGAGCGAAGAGCGAGTACGCCCTGAGATCGCGTGCAATTGCGCCTCGTAGTAGGTGGCTCGTGAGTAGTCCAGGCTAGATGGCGAACCGGTCGAGCTCGCGCTCGAGGGCGGCCGCCTTCTCCTCGACCGGCATCCCCAGCCCCACCTCCGTGTAGTCCTCGTAGCGCGGGGCGTCGGGGTTGCGGAAGAAGAGGCCGATCGGGATGCGCTCGGTCTCGGCGGCGAGCTCGCGCGCCGCGGCGAGATCGGACGGGTCGTGCTCGAGCTGGTTCTTGTACATCCGCGCCACCGCAGGATCGGCCGGAATGCCCCGCTCGTGGGTCAGGAGCGTCGTCAGGTCGGGATTGCGGCGCACCTCCTCGAACAGGTCCTCGGTGTAGGTCGGGCAGCGCTGGAGGATGTGGACGAAGGAGAGGCCCTTGTGCCCGTAGGCCGCGCGCAGGGTCTGGTAGAGGTGGAGCGGGTTCCAGTCGACCGTCCGGGCGACCCAGGAGATGTTGGTGAAGCCGAGGGTCGTCTGAAGGACGTTGAGCGGCGGCAGCCAGGCCCCGCCGGGATGGGTGTTGGTCGAGACTCCCCGCGGCGTCGTCGGCGAGGTCTGCTTCTTGGTCAGGCCGTAGACGTTGTTGTCGAACAACATCACGGTCATGTCCATGTTGTAGCGCAGGGCGTGCACCCAGTGGCCGGCGCCGATCGAGCAGCAGTCGCCGTCGCCGGTCGCCACCCAGACCGTGAGGTCGGGGCGCCGCGCCTTGACCCCGCAGGCGACCGGCAGCGCCCGCCCGTGGAGGCTGTGGAAGCCGTAGGTCGCCATGTAGTGCGGGAAGCGCGACGAGCAGCCGATGCCCGACACCGCCACCACCTTCTCCGGCGGCAGCTGCTCGTCGCGGCAGATCTTCTGCACCGCCGAGAGAACCGCGTGGTCGCCGCAGCCCGGACACCAGCGGGCCACGCCGCCGGCGTAGTTCTCGAGCGTGAAGTAGCGCTCCGGGACGTCCAGGGACCAGTCCGTCTTCAGACCGAACATGCCAGCTCTCCTTCCACGGCGTCGCCGGCCTCGTGGGGCTCCGCCGCCGGCCGCGCCGGCAGCGGGCGCCCTTCGAGGCGTCTCGTGAGCTCCTCGGCGATGGCGCCGGGGGGGATCGGTTGCCCGTGGACCGTGGTCCAGCAGTCGACGTCGACCAGCGTGCGCTCGCGCAAGATGAAGGCGAGCTGGCCGTAGCGCCGGGTCTCGGGCGTGATGAGGGGATCGCCGGGGCGATCGCTGTAGTTGATCTCGACCGTCATCACCCGCGCGAAGCGCCGGAAGATCTCGGCGAGGCCGGGCTCGAGCGGCGAGAGGAAGCGCAGGTGGACCGAGGAGACCTTGTGGCCCGCCGCGCGCACGCGGTCGACCGCCTCGTCGATCGCGCCCAGGGTCGAGCCCCAGCCGACCACCAGGAGATCGCCCTCGGGGTCGCCGTGGATCTCGGGCGGCACCAGGCTCGCGGCGAGGGCGGCGAGCTTGCGGCTCCTCATGGTGCAGCCGGTCTCGTTCGACACCGGATCGTAGGCGACCTTCGAGGCGCGGGTGTGGGCGAGACCGGTGAGCGTGTACTCGCCGCCCCGCTGGCCGGGCACCGGGCGCGGCGACAGGCCGGTCGTCTCGTCCCAGTCGTAGGCCTGGAGGCCCTCCTTCCAGGGCGCCTGGTCGACCGGCGGGGCCATCGCCTCGGGCCGCACCTCCGGGCGCGGGAAGAGCGAGACGCCGGTCGCGAGGTTGGCGTCGGTGAGCACCAGGACCGGGGTGCGGAAGTCCTCGGCCAGGCGCCGCGCCATCGGCACGAAGTGGTAGCACTCCTCGATCGTCGCCGGCGCCACCACCACCTTCGGGGCGTCGCCGGGGGCGGCGTAGAGGGCGGCCAGGAGGTCGCCCTGCTCGACCTTGGTGGGCAGGCCGGTCGAGGGGCCGCCGCGCTGCACCACGATCACCACCAGCGGCACCTCGGCCATCACCGCGAGGCCGAGGAACTCGGTCTTGAGCGCCAGGCCGGGACCGGAGGTGACGGTGCAGGCGGTCTTGCCGGCGTAGCTCGCGCCGATCGCGAAGCCGACCGCCGCGATCTCGTCCTCGGCCTGGTGGACGACGCCGCCGACCCGCGCGAAGGAGCGCGCCAGGTAGTGCGAGACCGAGGTCGCGGGGGTGATCGGGTACATCGAGACCAGCTCCATGCCCGCGGCCATGACCCCGAGGCCGGTGGCCTGGTTGCCGTTCATCACCACCTGCGGCTTGTGGTTCTCCCAGGGCGGGATCTCGAAGGCGAGCGGCACGCGCTCGGCGGCGAAGCGATAGCCGGCGCGGACCAGCTCCTGGTTGCTCGCGACCACCTCCTCGCCCTTCCTCTTGAACACGAAGGCGACCTCGTCCAGGGCCTTGTCCAGGTCGCGGCCGAAGATCTCGCACAGCATGCCGAGCACGAACATGTTCTTGCCCAGCCGTGGATCGTCGACCACCTCCCGGCACGCCGCGTCGAGCGCGATCTCGACCACTTCGAGGCCGCGGGCGCGGAACTCCTCGACCGCCTCGGCGTACTGGCGGCGGATCTCCTCCTGCGGGTCGTCGGCCCACTTGGACTCGAGCAGCACCACCGTGCCGGGGCGGTAGGCACCCTGGGCGATCCGCCCGTAGAGCACCTGCTCGTTGAACGCCACCACCAGGTCGGCCTCGTCGCCCATGTTGGTGACCGGGCGCGACCCCACGCGCACTCGGATGCCGCTGGCGCCGGCGCGCGAGCGGGCCGGCGGCTTGATCTCCGCCGGGATGATCTCGACGGTCCAGACGCCGTTGCCCATCTTGGCGCTCACCGTGCCGAAGGTCTGCCCGGCTTTCTGGGCGCCCTCGCCGGAGTCGGAGACGATCTCGACGATCCGCTGGTCGACCCGGAGGCGCTTGTCCTGTTTCTCTTGTCGGCTCATGTCTTCCTCGATGGTTTGGATCCCGGACACGGGGTCAGCCGCCTCCGCCCAGCTCTTCGTACAGGGCGTCGGCGAGGAGCTCGGTCTCCGCGGCCTCGTGGAGGTGGAGGCGCGCGCAGAGCTCGGCCACGTCGCGCCGGGCGGCGGCCACCGGACCGGCGAGCAGGTCCTCGATCCCCGCGATCAGGTGATCGAGCGACACCAGGCACTCGCGGTGCTCGGCGAACAGGTCGCGGACCTGGGCGAGGCGATGGGGCGCCGCGGCGTCGATCACCCGGTGGAGGCCGTCGGCGGCCTCCTCGCCGGCGAAGTGCTCGGCGAGCCGCGGGCGCAGCGCGCGCAGGTCCCGGGCGAGGGCGCCCGGCTCCTCGAGCGCCTCGATCCGGGCCAGCGCCCGGCGCAACTGGCGATGCTCCTCGGCGATCCGGCTGGCGGGAGCGGCGGCGGTCTCGGCGGCAGGGAAACCTCCGTCGCGACCCGACGGGTCGGGCACGTTCGGACTCATGGGGGACCCTCCCGGGGATGGTCCTCGGCGCGGCGCGTCGACGTCGGCGCGAGGACTGGAAAACGGCCAGGGCGAGTTGGGAGTGCTCGACGTCATCGTGTGCCCGGAGCCACCGGAGGGGTCGGCCCCGCGCAGCTCGAATCCTGCCAAGTAAGCGACCTGCTCACGAATACCCGCAGGGGTGGTTGTGCAGAAAAAGATGGGCTACCCCGGCGGGTGGGCCGGCTTGGTGTACACTTGCGCAAACATGGAAGCGGGCCGGCCCGGCGGCCGCCCGGACCTTCTTCGCCGCCCGGACCCCGACGAGACCGCCGGAAGAACTCCTGTCCCGAACGTGTTGTCAACGTGCACAGACGTTCCGAAGACGACCCGACGACCCTTCACCCCTCTCGACAGTCCCCATTTCAGGAGCCGATGATGAGAAAGCTCTCCGCCGTCGCACTGTTCGCCCTCCTCTTGCTGCCGCTCGCGGCCGTCGCCCAGAAGGACTCGGGCGCCCAGGCCAAGAACGACCAGGGAGCCCGGAAGGAGCGGATCCTCGCCAACCTGAGTCTCAAGTTCCCGCCCCTCGCCCAGGCCAACGTGGTCATGGGGGACATCGAGCCGAGCGGCTTCCAGGGCCTCGATCACGGCAGCTTCCAGATCAACGGCCAGACCCAGCAGTTCCTGGTCTCGAAGGACGACACGAAGCTCTTCCTGATCGCGGGCGAGCCGATCGACGTCAGCCGTTCGAAGGACGAGATCGCGGCCGAGCAGGCCAAGCAGGCCGCCGCGCGCAACGAGCAGCTGGCCCAGGCGACCGAGGGCATGCCGGTGCGTGGCAAGGCCGACGCTCCGGTGACCATCGTCGAGTTCTCGGACTTCGAGTGCCCCTACTGCGAGCGGGGCTTCCAGACCGTCGAGCAGATCCTCGACAAGTACCCGAACGACGTGAAGTTCATCTTCAAGCACTTCCCGCTGGTCCAGATCCACCCCTGGGCGAAGCCGGCCGCAATCGCCGCCGTCTGCGCCACGGAGCAGGACCCGAAGGCCTTCTGGACGCTCCACGACAGCTTCTTCCAGAACCAGAAGGAGATCAACAAGGACAACGTGCTGGACAAGGCCAAGGGCTTCCTGGCCGACACCGGCATCGACATGGACAAGTGGTCGACTTGTGCCACCGACGCGAGCTCCGACGCCCACAAGGCGGCCGAGGCGAAGGTGGAGGAGTCGATCAAGACCGGCGAGGGCCTCGGCGTCTCCGGCACCCCGGGCTTCTTCGTCAACGGGCAGTTCCTGAACGGCGCCCAGCCGCTCTCGGCCTTCGAGCCGCTGATCCAGCAGGCGAAGGCCGGCGACAAGGGCATGGACTCCGGCAAGGGCGCGAAGTAACCGCGCCGCTCCACCGCAGCCGGGGCCCAGGCGGTCCCGCAAGCGAATCCCCGCCGCCGGGTGCTCCCCGGCGCGGGGATTCGCCGTTTTCGGCGCCGCCGACGCTCCGGCCAGCCCGCTCTCTTCGAGCGCTTCGCGGCGTCGCGCCTGTTCGCCGCCTCGGTGGTCGATCGCGGGACGAGCGCCTTCGCCTGGGGCACGCTGGTGACGGGCGACTACTTCCCGCTGTTCGACCGGCCGCCGCTTCTCGGGCGCTGGCTCGGGCCGGACGACGACCGGCCCGGCGCGCCCCGAGTGATGGTGCTCGGGGCCCCGTTCTGGCGCCGCCGCTTCGGTGCCGACCCGAGCGTCGTCGGCCGGACCGTCTCGCTCGACGGCCGGCACGCCTACACGGTCGTCGGGGTCATGCACCCCGACTTCCAGGCCGACGGCCTCCCCTTCTCGGTCTACCTCCCGATGGCGCACTGGCACGACGTCGTCTCCGGCCTCGACGAGCGCGACGGCGGCCGGGTCGACCCGCTCGGCCGGCTTCGGGCCGGCGTCTCGCGCGAGGCCGCCGAGCAGGCTCTCGCCGGCCTGGCGCGCCACCTCGACGAGAGCGCGCCGATCGGCCATCCGCGAAGGATCTCCCTGCGCTTCGCCACCTCCCTCGAGTCGCGCGTCGGCGAGGGGGTCGCCGACCCACAGGTCCGGCGTGCCGCGATCCTGATGGCGGTCGTCGGTCTGCTTCTCCTGCTCGCGGCAGCCAACGTCGCCAACCTGCTCCTCGCCCGCGTGCTCGCCCGTCGGCGCGAGCTCGGCGTGCGCTCGGCTCTGGGCGCGAGTCGCTGGCGCCTGCTCCGGACGACTCTTCTCGAGAGCCTGCTCCTCGCGCTCGCGGGGGGCGCCGCGGGCGCTCTGCTCGCCCGCTTCGCGACCCGCTGGCTCGAGCCGATCCTCCATGACGCCGCCCCGGTCGGGTTCGGCTCGTGGGGCGAGGGCTCGACGGTGCTGGTGTTCGACGGCCGCATGCTGGCCTTCGCCCTGGCGCTGGCCGTGCTGACGGCGGTCCTGGTGTCGCTCGCCCCGGTCGTCGAGCTCCTGCGCGCCGGATCGCTCGAGGCGCTCCGGCCGGGAAGGGGCGAGGGGCGGGCCGGGCGCGGTCTCTTCGCCGGCGGCTCGCGGCGGGTGCTGGTCGTCTCCCAGGTCGTCCTCGCCCTGGTGCTGCTGGTGGTCGCCGGTCTCCTGGTCCGGTCCCTGGGCAGCATCGGGTGGGGCGACCCGGGGTTCGACCTCGACGGCCTCTTCCTCGCCTCGCTCTACCTGCCCGAGGACGCGGCGAGCGCCGCGGATGACGGCGCGGCCGAGCGGGCGGCGCCGGCGCGCCAGGCCGAGCGCTACGCCGAGATCGTCGGCCGCCTCCGCGCGCTGCCCGAGGTCGCTGCCGCCGGCCTCGTCGCCCGCCCGCCCCTCTTCGGCGGCTCCTACCCCGATCGGGTCACCGTCGACGCCGCCGGTGCGGGCGGCGCCGAGCCGTTCGCGGCGGGCGGCGACATGGTGGGGCCCGGGTACCTCGCGACCCTCGGGCTCGAGATCCTCCGCGGCCGCGCCTTCACGGCCGCCGACGATGCCGGCGCCCAGGCCGTGGCGCTCGTCAACCAGACCTTCGCCCGAAGCCACCTGGCCGGCGAGGACCCGATCGGCCACCGCGTGACCCTCGGCCCGGACTTGCCGCCGCGCGACCGGGGCCGCGCCTTCGAGATCGTCGGCGTGGTCGCGGACAGCCGCTATGGCTCGCTCACGGAGGCGCCGGGCTCGATGGTCTACTACCCCGCCGCCCAGCGGCCGCGCAAGCGGATGACCGTCGTCCTGCGCGCGGCGGGCAGCGGCCCGGAGGCGGCCGCGGCGCTCGGCGAGACGATCCGCCGGACGCTCCACCGGGAGCACCCGGAGGTGTCGGTGATCGAGCTCGTCCCCTTCGCCGCCCAGGTCCGCCGGTCACTCTTCGAGCAGCGGCTGCAGGTCCGGATCGCCACCGCGGTCGGCCTCGTCGGCCTGGTGCTCCGGGAGTCGCTCGGCATGGTCGCCATGGGCCTGGCCCTCGGGCTGGCCGGAGCGCTCGCCCTCGGGCGCCTGCTCGAGAGCCTGCTCTTCGGCGTCGCGCCCTGGGACCCGGCGAGCCTCGTGGCCGGCGTCGCCCTCCTGGCGGCGACCTCCCTCGTCGCGAGCTGGCTGCCAGCCCGCCGGGCGGCCCGGTTCGATCCGGCGAGCGTCCTGAAAGGGGAGTGAGACGCTGTCATGGCTCGCTCAGCCGGCCGCGTTCAGTCCACGGCCACCCGCGAGAAGGCGAGCGTGAGCTGGAGCCGTCGTCGGGAGAGGAGGTGTTTGCAGGCCGTCGCCCGAGCGGCACCGACGCTAGGAGAAGTGTAGACTCCAGTGCTGCGACCTGTCCGGCGAGGATCCAATGATCGAGAGTATTTCGGCCAGCTGTTTCAAGAGCTTTCGTGAAGCGACTCTGGAGCTGGCGCCCTTGACTCTGCTGATAGGGGCCAATGCTTCCGGCAAGAGCAACTTTCTGGAGGCGGCTCGGCTGCTGACCTGGCTTGCCCGGGGTCGACGCCTAGACGATATTTTGAGCGCCGTCCAGGAAGAAGACCAGCAGGTTCGAGGGACGGTCGATAAACTGCCCCATCCAGCGGGAGACACATTCCGACTCGGATGCCAAATAGACGATAGCGACCCCTGGAATGAGCTCCAGGTGACTCTCCGAGTGACCACCGAAGGGCTCCGTATCGTTGGCGAGGAGGTGACCTCCCCACGAGAGAAAGTGCCCCTTTACCAGGTGACGGCACCCGCCGATCCGTATACCCACGAGATCCAAGTCCAGTACAACAACTTCGCCCGAGGCGGTATCAAACCCCGGGTGGCTTGCACCGATCAACAGGCGGTCTTCACGCAGCTCGGCACCCCAGCCCGCTTCAGCACTCCCAAAGCGCAGAGGACCATCCCGACCGTGGTCGGCCATTACCGTGACCTGCTGACGAACGTGCTCTTCCTCGATCCGAGCCCGCGCCGCATGCGCCAGTACAGCTTCATATCGGATCGCCGCCTCAAGGCCGATGGATCGAACCTCTCGAGCGTCCTCTACGCGCTAGTTCGTGCGGGTCAGCGCGACGCGATCCTCTCCTTCATCCGTGCGCTGCCCGAACAGGACATCCGGGACCTTTCCTTCCTCGACACCCCTCGCAACGAGGTCATGCTGCAGCTCGAGGAGTCGTTCGGTGGTGGTTACCGGTCGTGGGAGGCACCGCTGCTTTCGGACGGCACCCTGCGAGTGCTGGCAGTGGCGGCGGCCATGCTCTCCGCGCCCGCCGGATCACTGGTGGTAGTCGAAGAGATCGACAATGGAGTCCACCCCAGTCGGGCCGGTCTGCTGCTGGAGAACATCCTCTCGTGGGCTCGCAAGCGGGACCTCCGCGTCCTCCTTACAGCGCACAACCCGGCGCTCCTCGACTCCCTTCCCGAGGAATCCGTGCCCAACGTGGTGTTCTGTTACCGCGAGCCGGCATCCGGCGACAGCGCACTGGTCCGCCTACAGGACCTGGAGGCCTATCCGCAGCTCGTCGCACAGGGAGGGATCGGCCAGCTCATGACGCGGGGCATCCTGGAGCGTGTGGTGAAGGACCCCCGTACGCGCGAGCAGAAACAGGAGCAAGCGCGGAAGTGGATCGAGCGCCTGGAGAAGCAGGTCAGCGCCGGATGACTGTTTGCATCCTCGACACCACCGTGTTCTGCAACATCCTACGGGTGCCCGGGCGGGAGCAGCATCGAGAGAGGGTGGAGCAAGACTTGAAGCAGTACCAGGCAGAGAACGCTGCCCTCTTGCTACCATTGCCAGTCATCTTCGAGACCGGGAACCACATCGCCCGCATCGGGGACGGCGACCGACGCCGGCGCTGGGCACAGATCTTCGTCGAGCAGGTGCGCGGAGCTTTCGAGGGCGAAGCGCCGTGGATACCTACGCCTGGCACCCAACACGCTGAGGTCGTGAGTTGGCTCGAGGAGTTCCCGGAAGCCGCCATGCGGGGGCTGACCTTCGCCGACCTTTCCATCGTCAAGATCTTCAATTCGCAGTGTGCCCTCAACCCCGCGCGACGAGTGTTCATCTGGTCCCTCGACAATCATCTTTCGGGTCATGACCGGCGACCGGGGCGCTGAGAGCCGCCCAAGGGCTCGGGCCTCTAGCGCTTCACCGGCGACCATCGCACGACGGGCTGGGCGTGCGTGGGATCCGATCAGGGCTCCAGCGCGCGGAGCTGCTCCGCGCTCACCTCGCTCAAGTAGGCCCCCAGCTCCTCCCGGCGCCACCAGCGGCCGGTGTGCCGGAGCGTCGCGAGGTCGGTGAAGCGGTAATCGTAGAGCCGGGCCCGGAGGTAGCGAGGCGGGCCGTTCGGGAAGGGGTTTGCGGCCAGCAGGTCGAGCACCGGCGGCGAGCCCTGGGCGAGGCGGGAGAGGAAGGCGACGAACCAGGGATCGCGCGCCGGGTTGCCGCCGAGGGCGGCGAACCACATCTGCCAGTCGAGCCGCGGCATGTGCGGCTCGCAGAAGCGCGGCCGCCGGTCGAGCGGCCCCGGTTTCCACCGGAACCGGTAGGCCCGCCAGGTCGCGCCATCGTCGCTCCCCTCGACCACGATCTCGGGCCGCTCGGTGGTCATCACCGCGAACAGCCCGTAGCCGTTGACAACCCGCAACGGGGCGATCGCCCGCCGCAGCGAGTAGAGGGGCGCGGGCCACGGGCTCGGCAGGCCGGTGGCGCCGGTGACCTCGACCAGGGAGACCAGGAACACGCACGCGGCGAAGGGGACCGCCAGCCAGCGGCCCCAGGGCCGGCGGGCTCGGCGATCCGCCGGCGCTTCGCCGGGCTCCCCGTCCGGCGACGCGAGCCGGCCGGCGAGCCACCGCCCGGGCCGTCCGAGCCGGCCCCACGCCCGGTCGTCGAGCAGCAGCAGGCAAAGCCCCACGGTCAGGAGGTTGAAGAAGCCGTAGTTGCCGGTGGCGGCGATCAGGATCTGGAGGGCGACCAGGGGGGCGAAGGCGATCCGGCGCGCCCTCCGGGTGCCGAGCACCAGCCAGGGCACGAGGAGCTCGACCGCGAACATCACCACCACCGAGGCGAGCTGGAAGGCGCCCGGGAGCTGGTGGGCGAACCAGCCGATCCAGGTGGGCAGCGGCTGGGTCTGGTAGTGGTACTTGAGGGCGTCGAGGCTCCGCCAGGCGGGGTCGCCGGAGGCGAGCTTGACCGCCCCCGAGCTGAACATCAGCCGGAAGAGGAGCCACCAGAGGAGGAGCAGCGCCAGGGGTCGCGGCGGCCGCGCGCGAGCGCGGGGCGTGCGCCAGGCCCGCCAGGAGGGGCGCGGCAGGAAGACCGCCAGGGCACCCGTCTCGAGGAGGAGCGCGTCCCACTGGAAGGCGAGGAAGTCGCGCCCGACGGTGACCAGCGAGAGGTAGAGCAGCCAGAGCCCGGCGAGCGCCGGCGCCTCGACCACCCCGGCGATCAGCAACAGGGCGAGCACGACTCCGGCGGCGCAGGCGGCGTGGAGCGCGCCGTCGCCGGCACCGAGCCAGAAGAGAGTGGGCAGGAGCCGGTAGCGCTCCGGCCCGAGCACCCGGGTCGCGGTCGCGAGGTAGCGGGCCGCGGGCAGGATCCCCCGGCTCCCGAGGAGCCCGTCGACCTGCACCCAGAGCGAGACGAAGGCGACCAGGTAGACCGCCCCCAGGAGGCGCAGGAAGAGCCATCCCGCCAGCCGGTAGCGACCCGCCAGCCGCTCGAGGCCCCGGTCCAGGCGCCCGCCCGGCCCATCCGGCTCGCCGGCTCTCCGCCGTCCGCTCGACGCGCTCACGCCTCCATGCTACCCGGCCGCTCGGGCTTTCAGGGCTGCTACAGTAAGTGTAACTTCGGCGCAGGCACTGTCCCCGATGGATCTCGACCGGCCCCACGACGAGCCCCCCGCGCACCGCGACTGCCGCACCCGCCTGCTGGTCCTCGGGGCGCTCCTGGTGCTCTTCGGCTGCGGTGCCTTTCTGGTCGGAGGGTTCACCCTGCTGAGCGTGCTCGCCGCCGGGCGGTTCGCACCGGAAGCACACCTCCGGCCGGTCCAGGTCCTCCCGAGCCTGATCTTCTACGTCACCGCGGCGGTGCTTCTCATCACGCTCGGCATCGGGTCGATCCGGTGCCGCCGCTGGGCGCGGCCCTTCATCTTGATCCTCGGCTGGGCCTGGCTCGGCCTGGGCGTGCTGACCCTCGTGGTGTTCTTCGTGTTGCTACCTCGAATTCTCGAGACCACGCCATCGGTGGACCCGAGGACCGCGCACTGGACGTTGGGGTGCATGGGCGTGGTCCAGGTCCTCTTGGGAATCCTGATGCCCCTGCTCCTCATTCTTCTCTACCGGGGCCCCGACGTCCGTGCCACGTTCGCCGCCCGCGACCCGTCGCCGCGCTGGACCGACCGCGTGCCGACGCCGCTCCTCGGTCTCAGCCTGTGGATGGGCACGGCCGCGCTCGGAACGCTGTTCTCGAGCGCCTACGCCGTCTTCCCGGCCGGTCCGGTGCTCCTCAGCGGTCCTCCGGCTGTCGCGGTGAGCCTGGCCCTGGGCGCGCTCTGGACCTACCTTGCGATCGGCCTCGCCCGGCGCAGCCGTGCGGCATGGTGGGTGGCCCTGGCGACCACGTTGGCCACCGCCCCCTGGGCGCTCTTCGCCTTTCCCCGGACCGACTTCGAAGCGCTCCGCCGTGCGATGGGGCTGGTGCAACAGCCCGGCATACCGGATGTGATCGCGATGTACCAGGCGCCGTGGTTCCTCGCCGCGATGGGGATCCTCTGGGCGTCGATGCTCGGCTACCTGCTCTACGTTCGGCGCTTCCTCCGCGAGTGAATCAGACCACTAGCAGCCCCCGGTGGACCTCGGCCGGGGTGCGGCAGCCGCAGAGGGCCAGGGCGACGTCGAGCTCGTCGCGAAGCAGCTCGAGCACGCGCTCGACGCCCGCTCGGCCGCCCGCCGCGAGCCCCCAGAGCACCGGCCGGCCGAGCGCCACCGCCCGAGCGCCCAGGGCGAGCGCCTTGACCACGTCGGTGCCCCGGCGCACCCCGCCGTCGAGGAGCACCTCGATCCGGCCGTCGACCGCCTCGGCGACCCCGGGCAGGGCGTCGAGCGTCGCCACCGCCGTGTCGAGCTGGCGGCCGCCGTGGTTCGAGACGACGACCGCCGCCGCCCCGTGCTCGACCGCGAGCCGCGCGTCGTCCGGATGGACGAGGCCCTTGACCACCACCGGCAGGCGGGTGATCGAGGCGAGCCACGCGAGGTCCTTCCAGGACAGGGCCGGATCGAAGAGCGACCCCACGTAGGCGGCGAGCCCGGAGCCCACGGCCACCTTCGGCAGGTGGCTCATGCCGGCCTCGCGCTGCGCCGCCAGGTTGGCGAGCTCGAGACCGGGCGGCAGCGCGAAGCGGTTGCGCAGGTCGCGCTCGCGCCGCCCCCAGAGCTGGGCGTCGACGGTCAGCACGATCGCCCGGCAGCCGGCGGCCTCCGCCCGCTCGACCAGCGCCCGCGTGGCGCCCCGGTCGCGGTAGACGTAGAGCTGGAACCAGACCGGTCCGCCGCATCCGCAGACGTCCTCGATCGAGCGGGTCGAGAGCGTGGAGAGGATCATCACCGTGCCGGCCGCGGCGGCCGCCCGGGCGGTCGCCACCTCCCCCTCGGGGTCGGCCAGGCAGTGGAAGGCGGTGGGCGCCACCAGCACCGGCATCGCCAGCGGCGTCCCCAGCACCTCGGTCGCCAAGGACCGCTCCGAGAGGTCGCGCAGGACCCGGTAGGCGAGCCGGTGGCGGCGGAAGGCCGCCTGGTTGTCGGCCAGCGTCAGCTCGTCGCCCGAGCCGCCGGCGTAGTAGTCGTAGGCCGTCCGCGACAGGCGCGCCCGCGCCGCCGTCTCGAACTCGGCCAGGTTGGCCGGCGCGCTCGGCTCTCCGCCCACGTCAGCCGTGCCGGTGGTCGGCGCCGAAGCCCACGTGAAGCGCCAGGCCGGCGCCTCCGTGCGGCGCGATCCAGGGCATCACCGCGACCCGCTCGCCCCGCCGGAGCTGATTGTGGCGGGCCACCTCGTGCCCCACCAGGGTGCCGATCAGGGCCCCGGCGAGGACGTCCGAGACGTAGTGGCGATCGTGCAGCACGCGGGCATAGCCGACCAGCGCCGCGCTGCCGTAGGAGGCCACCTCGACCCACGGCCGCGGGTACTCGGTGGCGATCACGGAAGCGATCGCGAACGCCTGGGTGGCATGGCCGGACGGGAAGGAGGCGTTGCCGCTGAACGGCTGGAAGTCCGTCGCGTCGGCGCTGTCGTTCGGCCGGTTGCGCCCGACGGCCTCCTTGAGCACCGGGGCGATCAGGCCGGCCGCGATCAGGCTCGCGATGGCGCCGTCGAGCGCCACGTCCTCGGCGTGGCGGTCGTGGCGCGCGGCGCCCACGATCGCGAAGGCGCCGAGCACCGCGAACGATCCCTCGGCGCCGAAGGGCTCGAAGGTGCTCGCCACGTTGCGCTCGAACGACCCGCCTTCGGGCATCTCGACGTCCGCGTCGCCCGTCTCGGACGCCATCAGGGCGGCGAGGCCGCCGACCGCGAGCGCCGTCGCGCCCCAGCCTCGGCCGTGGAGACGCGCGGGGGAGGTGAAGACCTCGTGCAGGTCCTCGACCAGCAGGCGTCCGAAGGAGGGGTGGCCGGCGCTCCGCGCGGCCGCTGCGTCCGGTTCCGGGTCCGCGGGCCGGGCGCGGCGCGCCGGCTCGCCGCGGCCGGGGAAGCCACCGTGCTCGCCGGGACCGGCCAGGCCGGGCCGCCCCGAGCGGTCGAAGAGGTGGTAGGTCTCGCCTTCGACCCCGGGGGTGGTGGCCAGGACGGTGAAGAGCAGCACGGCGGGGACGAGCACTCGGGCGGACGAGCTTCCGATCATCTTCGACCTCCGTTGGACGTGAGCGCCCAGCATCGCACACTTCGAGCGGCGGCATGGCGCCTTCGCTCGCCCTCGTTCAGCCCGCGATGAGATAAAGTGTCAGTTTGTCCGCAGCTCCGAGGACCGGTGCGGAGCCGATCCAGCCGGCCGAGTCGCCAGGACCCGCCGGAAGCAGCGAGGCCGCCTCTTCGAGATGCCCCTGCCGCCCCCCATGCCGCCCCACGCCGAACCGCCGGAGGAGCGCTTTCAGCGCAGCCAGGAGCGCCTCCTCATGGCGCTCGAGGCGGGACGCATGGGCACCTGGGACTGGGACATCCCGGGCCGCCGGATCTCCTGGTCGCCGACCCTCGAGCGGCTCCACGGCCTCGAGCCCGGCTCCTTCGGCGGGACCTTCGACGACTACCAGGCCGACATGCACCCGGAAGACCGCGAGCGGGTGCTCGCCGCGATCCAGGAGGCGGTCTCCCGGCGGCGCAACTACGCCGTCGAGTACCGGATCGTCCGTCCCGACGGCGCCGTGCGCTGGCTCGAGGCTCGTGGCCGTCTCTTCCTGGACGACGACGGCGAGCCGGTCAAGATGGCCGGCGTGTGCAGCGACGTCACGGAGCGCAAGCGGGGCGAAGAGGTGCTGCGGTTCACCGCCGAGGTCTCGCGCGTCCTCGGCTCCTCGCTCGACTTCGACACCACGCTCGCGAGCGTCGCCCAGCTCACCGTGCCCTTCCTCGCCGACTGGTGCGTGCTCGACCTGCTCGAGCCGGACGGGAGCATCCGGCGGGTGGCGACCGCGCACGCCGACCCGGAGAAGCGCCGCTGGGCGCGCGAGGTGAGCGAGCGCTACCCGCCGCAGCGCACGAGCTCGGGCGTCGGCCGCGTGCTCGACGGCGGCGAGCCGCTCGTCGTGCCGGACATCGACTCCGGCCAGCTGGCCCTCCTCGCCCGCGACGAGGAGCACCTGCGGATCCTGCGCGAGCTCGGGCCCCGCTCCGCCCTCGTCGTCCCGCTCGAGGCGCGGGGAGAGATCTTCGGCGCCGTCAGCCTGGTGTCGACCGAGTCGGGCCGCCGCTACACCGAGGAGGACCTGCCGCTGGCGCTCGACGTCGCCCACCAGGCGGCGATGGCGGTCGACAACGCCCGCCTCTTCAGCCGGGCGCGCGAGGCGGTGGTGGCGCGCGACCGGTTGCTCGCCGTGGTCTCGCACGACCTGCGCGATCCGCTCAACTCGATCGTCCTCTCGACCCGCCTGCTCGAGGAGGACGCCCTCGACCCGGAGCTGCGCATGCGCTCGGCCGCCAGCATGCGGCGCGCCGCCGAGCGCGCCAACCGGCTGATCGGCGACCTGCTCGACGCCGCCCAGATCGAGTCCGGCAACCTCGCCGTCGAACGCGAGCCCATCGAGGCGGCCGCGCTGGTCGACGAGGCGGCGCTGGCCTTCCGGGAGGCCGCGGCCGAGAGCTCGGTCGAGCTGCGGGCCGAGGTCGCCGGCCCTCTGGGCCTCGTCTCGGGCGACCGGGACCGGATCGGCCAGGTCTTCTCCAACCTGCTGCGCAACGCCCTCAAGGCGGCGTCGCCGGGCGGCCGGATCACGGTCTCCGCGCGGCCGGCCGGCGACGACGTCCGCTTCTCGGTCGCCGACACCGGCGCCGGGATCGAGCCGGACGAGCTCCCCCACCTGTTCGAGAGCTTCTGGCAGGGGCGCAAGGAGCTGCGCGGCGGGGTCGGGCTGGGGCTCGGGATCGCCCGCGGTATCGTGGAGGCCCACGGCGGCCGGATCTGGGCCGAGAGCGAGCCGGGCGGCGGCAGCGCCTTCCACTTCACGTTGCCGGCCGTCCCGCCGCCGCGCGAGCGAGACCGATGAACCGTTGTCCGAAGCGGGGGTACAGTACAGGAGGCGTCCGGCGGCCCGGAATGAACCGGTGCGCTCGGATCTCCGTACCCTCGGAAAGTGCGGCGCTCCGCCGCTCTCGACCCGGCGCCGGGTCGCCGCGAACCTGTCCCACGCACGTCCACTGGAAAGAAAGGATCTACGTATGCGAAAGATCGCTGCCTGGACTCTCGTGACCTGTTCCCTGGTCGCCCTCGCCATGCCGGCCTTCGCCGGCGAGAAGGTCACCAAGACCGGCGAGGTGATCGACTCGGCCTGCTACATCGCCAAGGGCGCCAAGGGCGAAGGGCACAAGGCCTGCGCCGAGAAGTGCGCCGACAAGGGCATCCCGCTGGCGCTGCTCGAGGACGGCACCGACCAGATCATCTGGCTGCTCTCCTCCGACCACAGCTCGGCCAACGCCCAGCTCAAGCCGTACGCCGCGCAGAAGGTCAAGATCACCGGCGAGATGAGCGAGCGGGGCGGCGAGAAGCTCCTGGTGATCGACAAGGTCGAACCCGCTTCCTGATCGTCCGGCCCCACCGACCGGGGAGGCCGCCTGGCAAGGAGAGGCCTCCCCGGCCCCGGTGCCCTCTGCCGGTGCCCTCAGAAGCTCTTCGAGCTCCCCCTCTCCGACCCTCCGATGACCCGCAGCCGCTGGTGGATCGCCGGCCTCGCCGCGCTCGCCCTCGCCGAAGGCGCGGTGCTGGCGGCGCTCGCGGTCCGCGCCCACTGGCAGCGGCAGGCCGCCGACTCGCCCGTGGTCCGGGGCCGGCGGGTGGCCGAGCGGATGGGCTGCTTCGGCTGCCACGGCCCGGGCGGCGAGAACCCGATCCACAACCCCGGGGCCGAGGGCGGCGCGGTGCCCCGCTGGGGCGGCGGGGTCTCCATGATGTACGCCGACGACGAGGACGACGTCCGGGGCTGGATCGCCCACGGTCACCCGGAGGGCCGCAAGCCGGATGCGGGGGCGCTGATCGCCATGCCCGCCTTCGGCGACCGTCTGAGCGCCGGCGAGCTCTCGGACTTGACCGCCTACGTGCTCGCCGTCTCCCGCTTCGGCTGGCCGGAAGACTCGAAGGTCGTCGCCGGCCGCGACGTGGCGGAGCGCTTCGGCTGCTTCGGCTGCCACGGTCCGGAAGGCCGCGGCCTCCTGGCGAACCCCGGCTCGCTCAAGGGCTACGTGCCGCCCTGGACCGGCGAGGACTACCCCGACCTGGTCCGCAACGAGGACGAGCTCCGCCAGTGGGTGCGCGACGGCATCACCGCGCGCTTCCGGGCGAACCCGGCCGCCAAGCGGATCCTCGAGACCCAGGCGATCCGCATGCCGGCCTACGGCGAGCGGATCTCGGATCACGACCTCGACGCGCTGGCGGCCTACATCGCCTGGGCGCGCGCGAACCCCCGGTAGAGCTCCGGAGCTACCCCGCCGCCCGCGCCAGCACCCTCAAGGCCTCGATCTCCTCCTCGAACCCCGCCACCACGCCCTCCGGGTCGGGCACCAGGCCGGCGTCGGCCCCCACCCCCAGCCGCACCTGGCCGGCGTAGCTGCAGATGCTCAGGCCGAGGCCGACCTTGCCCGCCTGGGGCACCCAGAAGAAGAGCTCCCGGATCGGCTTGTCCCCCAGGTAGAGGGTCTCGCACGGCCCCGGCACGTTGGTCATCACCACCGTCGTCTTGGCCGCCAGGAGCTGGACCACCGCCCGCTGCACCAGATTGGGCGAAAGCCCGAGGAGCTTCAGGATCCCGAAGGTCACCAGCGGCTCGGCCGAGGAGCGCAGCGCACGCATCCGGCGCCGCACCGCGGCGAGGCGCGCCGCCGGCTCGACGATTCCCACCGGCAGCGACAAGAAGACCAGGCCGAACTGGTTGCCCAGCCGGTCCATCAGGTGGAGCGGCCGGAGGTTCACCGGCACCGCCGCGCGGAAGGCGAGCCGATGGCGCACCGCCTGTCCCCGGCCTTCGAGGTAGCGGCGCAGGCCGCCCGCGACCGCGGTCAGCAGGACGTCGTTGACCGTGCCGCCGAGCGCGCCCTGGATCTCCTTGAGGTCGGCCAGCGGGACCGGCCCGGACCAGGCCGCCCGCTTGCCCTTCTTGAGCCGGCCCTTGAGCAGCGTCCGGGGGTCGGGCCAGCGCAGGGCGAGCCGGCCGAGCGAGCCGGTCATCGCCACGCCCTTGAGCCACCGGCTGGTGCGCTGGAAAGCCTCGGCCGGGTGCAGCATGAGGCGCATCCCCTCGGGCATGACGCGCTCGGCGAGCTCGCGCACTCGGCCCATGTCCGGATCGCCGCCGCCGAACAGGGTCCGGAACGGATTTTCGCTGCGCTCGGCCGCGCGCGGCCCGTCGCGACCGTCGGCGGCCGGCGAGGCCGGGGAGCCGGCGGCCTCGAGGTCGGTGAGCGAGAGCAGGACCAGCATCAGCGCGATGCCGTCGCCCAGGCAATGGTGAAGCCGGCACATGAGGACCGAGGCCCCGTCCTCGAGCCCCTGAAGCAGGTGGAAGCACCAGAGCGGATGCTCGGGGTCGAGGGGCGCCCCCAGCCGCTCGCTGATCGCGTCGCGCAGGGTCTCCTGGCCGGCGGGCTGGGGGAGCTGCTCGACCACCATGTGGCGGTCCAGGTCGAAATCGGGGTCGTCCTGCCAGAGCGGGCGCCCCCGGCGCCGGAAGACCACGCGCCGGCGGAACCGGGGGATGGTGAGGAAGCGCTCTTCGAGGACCCGCCGGAGAGCTTCCGGGGCGAGCGCCCGGTCGAAGACCAGCACGCCGTTGATCACCATCAGGTTGGCGGGCTCGTCCATCCGCAACCAGGCGTAGTCGACGCTGGAGAGCGGCTCCTGACCGGATCCTGGGCCGAGTCCTGTTGCGGGTCCTGGGGGCATGGCGGGAGCTTCCGGGGCCAGCATACGCCAACCGGCTTCGATATCATCCGGCGACTGCTGCCCGCGGCCCGGGGGCCCCCATGGCAAATCCCACGCGCACCGAGCTGTCCCGCGACCTGGGCCTCTTCACCATCACCATGGTCGGAGTGGGCGCGATGATCGGCGCCGGCATCTTCGTGCTCACCGGCATCGCGGCGGGCACCGCGGGTCCAGGGCTGATCCTGGCCTTCGCCGCCAACGGCGTGGTCACCTTCCTGACCGCCTTGGCCTACGCCGAGCTCGGCTCGGCGATCCCCGAGGCCGGCGGCGGCTACCTCTGGGTCAAGGAGGGCCTGCCCGGGCCCAACGCCTTTCTCGCCGGCTGGATGAGCTGGTTCGCCCACGCCGTCGCCGGCAGCCTCTACGCCCTGGGCTTCGGCTCCTACCTCGGCCTGGTGCTCGCCGAGCTCGGCTGGCTGCCCGCCGGCCTCGACCCCCACAGCCTCGAGAAGCCCCTGGCGGTCGCGGTGGCCCTGCTCTTCGTGGCGATCAACTTCAAGGGGGTCTCGGAGACCGGGCTGGCGGGCAACGTGGTGACGGTGGCGAAGGTCGGGATCATCGGGGTGTTCGTGGCGAGCGGTCTCTGGCGGATGGCCCACCATCCCGTCTCCTGGGAGCGCTTCACGCCGTTCACCCCGCGCGGGCTAGGCGGCGTGCTCGCCGCCATGGGGCTGACCTACATCGCCTTCGAGGGCTACGAGATCATCGTCCAGGCCGGCGAGGAGGTGAAGGACCCGAAGCGCAACATCCCGCGCGCGGTCTTCTGGTCGCTCGCCATCGTGCTCCCGATCTACATCCTGGTCGCCGTGGCGGCGGTGGGCGCGGTCGACACCGGGAGCGCCCAGCCCTCGTGGCAGTGGCTCGGCGAGCACCAGGAGCTCGGCCTGGTCGAGGCGGCCCGGCAGTTCATGCCGCTCGGCACCTCGCTGCTGCTCCTGGGCGGCCTGCTCTCGACCATGTCGGCGCTCAACGCCACGACCTTCAGCTCGACCCGGGTCTCCTTCGCCATGGGCCGGGACCGCAACCTCCCCGACCTCTTCGCCCGCGTCCACCGGCGCACCCGCACGCCCTACCTGGCGCTCGCCGCCTCCGGCGGCCTGATCATCGCCATGGCCGTGACCCTGCCGATCGAGGACGTGGCGGCGGCCGCCGACGTCATGTTCCTGCTCCTCTTCCTGCAGGTGAACGTCGCAATCATCACGATCCGCCGGAAGTACGGCGACAAGCTCGACTACGGCTTCCTGAGCCCGTTCTTCCCGCTGGTGCCGATCCTGGCGATCGTCCTGATGCTCGGGATCGCCGTCTTCATGTTCCAGTTCTCCCCCGTCGCCTGGTACTTCGTGGCCGGCTGGACCGGCATCGGCCTGGTCCTCTACTACGGCTACGCCAGGAAGCGCGAGCGCGAGAAGCGGGTGACGCCGGTCGTCCTGCGCCAGGAGCTCGAGCGCGAGGAGCGCTACCGAGTGCTGGTGCCGGTCGCCAAGCCCGCCACCGCCCGCGGCCTGATCAAGCTCGCCGCCCTGGTCGCCCGCGAGCACGACGGCGAGGTCACGCTGCTCCACGTCATCCCGGTGCCCCAGCAGACGCCGCTCCGGGTGGGCCGCCAGTTCGTCCAGGCGGCGCGCGAGGAGATCCTCGACCAGGCCGAGCAGATGGTCGCCACCGAAGGCGTGCCCTTCAACTCGGTGATCCGGATCGCCCACAAGCCGGCGCAGGCCATCCTCGACGAGATCGAGGAGCGGCGGGTGGACATGGTGGTGATGGGCTGGCGCGGGCCGACCCGCCACCGGCGCACGGCGATCGGCTCGAACATCGACCTGGTGCTGCGCCACGGCGACTGCCACGTGCTGGTGCTGCGGGCGGCGGACCTCGACGCTCTCGAGTCGATCCTGGTGCCGGTCGCCGACCCGGTCCAGGCCCGCCTGATGCTCGAGCTCGCGAACCTCCTGGCGCGCGAGAAGGGGGCGGCGATCGACCTCTACCACGCCCTCCCCTCGGGGCTCGAGGAGCGGGCGCGAAAGGCCCGGCTCGACGAGCTCGACGAGGCCCTCGACGACCTCACCGTGGGGGCCGGAGGCGCCCGGCCCGAGCTCGACCTCGACGAGACGACGAACGTCGTCTCCGGGATCGTCGGCCGCAGCCGGCGCTACGACCTGACCCTGGTCGGCGCGGGCCGCGAGGGCCCGTGGCGCAAGCTCGTCGCGGGCAACGTCCCGGAGCGGATCCTGCGCCGCGCGACCGGCCGGCTGCTGCTGGTCAAGCACCGGCGCCGAGTGGTTCACTCCTGGCTGCTCGACGTGGTCGATTTCTTCCGCTCGACCGAGCCGGCTGGACTCGAGAAGGGGAGCCGATGAGCTTCGAGGACCTGCGCGACCAGGGAATCCTGCTGCCCGAGAAGGAGTGGGGCGAGCACCGCGTGAAGACCACTCTCCGCCTCGTGCCGCTGATCGCCTCCTTCGCCGGTGCGATCGCCGGGCTGGGTCTCACCTGGGCGGGCGACGGCTCCGGGCTCACCTGGGCCGGCGTGGGGCTGTTCCTGGCGGCGGTCTTCGCGCTCACCGTGACGTGCGATCGCGCGGTCCTCGCCCAGCGCCGCCGGGTCAGGAGGGAGAGGGGCTCTTCAGGACGAAGCTGATCTGGCCGTTGCGCTCGAGCGACGCTTGCTCCACCCGCTCGAGCGCGTTGGCGTGGGCCTCGAGGCGCAGGGCCTCGCGCAGGTCGCCCTCGGAGAGGTCGGCCCGCCGCAGGTTGGCCTGCTGGATCTTCCCCCGCTCGACCAGCAACACCCGCCGCCCGTTGACCAGGTGATCGAAGCCTGGCGAGCGCACCGCCAGCCAGGCGAAGAGGAAGTGCATCGCCACCAGGCCGCCGACGGCGGCGAGGGTCTCGAGCAGCGGGGCACCGCCGTTGATCGCCCGGCTCAGGGTCGAGCCGAGGATGAACCCGAGGACGATGTCGAACGCGGTCGAGCGGCCGAACAGGCGGTTCTTGCCGAGGCGCACGACGAACAGCCCGCCCAGGTAGATGACCAACGCACGCACGCCCATCTGGATCACGGTGAGAGAGCGCGAGGGGTCGTCGTGTCCGACCAGCGCCCGCAGCAGATGCGCCAGCTCGTTCATCGCCGGCCGGAGGCTGCAAGCCGAGTGCCACGGCGGAGCCGGTGCTGCGCTCGCCGGCCGACGCGGAGGTCCGCCCGAAGGGCGGGTCGGAGGCCGCCGCGATCTCGACTCCGGACGGCCGCCGGTTGCCGCCTGCGCCGTTCGCCCGGCCGACGCGGAGGTCGGCCGCTTCATGGGCCCGGTGCGGTCGGCGAAGGCGATCCCGGTTGAAGCGGCCGAGCTCCGCCTCGGCCGGCCCATCCCCACGCCCGGCACCGAACCCCGCCGGTCGCCCGGACCACGCGGAGGTCCGCCCGAAGGGCGGGTCGGAGGCCGCCGCGATCTCGACTCCGGACGGCCGCCGGTTGCCGCCTGCGCCGTTCGCCCGGCCGACGCGGAGGTCGGCCGCTTCACGGGCCCGGTGCGGTCGGCGAAGGCGATCCCGGTTGAAGCGACCCGGTGCGGTCGGCGAAGCCGGTCCCGGTTGAAGCGGCCCGGTGCGGTCGGCGAAGGCGGTCCCGGTTGAAGCGGCCGAGCTCCGCCTCGGCCGGCCCAGCCCCACGCCCGGCACCGAACCCCGCCGGTCGCCCGGACCACGCCGAGCTCCGCCCGAAGGGCGGGTCGGAGGCCGCCCCGATCTCCACTCCGGACCTCCGCCGGTTGCCGCCTGCGCCGTTCGCCCGGCCGACGCGGAGGTCGGCCCGAAGGGCGGGTCGGAGGCCGCCCGATCTCCACTCCGGACCTCCGCCGGTTGCCGCCTGCGCCGTTCGCCCGGCCGACGCGGAGGTCGGCCGCTTCATCGGCCCGGTGCGCTCGGCGAAGGCGATCCCGGTTGAAGCGACCCGGTGCGGTCGGCGAAGGCGGTCCCGGTTGAAGCGGCCCGATGCGCTCGGCGAAGGCGATCCCGGTTGATAGGGGTAGGGAGGGCAGGTTGGATTCCCTGCCCCCCCTCCCTCCGAACCGGACGTGCGGATCTCCCGCATCCGGCTCTCCGGTTGGTGGTTCACCTACGAGAGGACTGCGAGTCCGAGGCATAGGCGGCTTCGAGGCTGAACAGCCCATGCTCGGCGAAGAAGGCGTTGGGCCAGCGCTGGTGGTCGCTACCGCGGCCCCGGCCTCGGCCTCGGCGACGCTTGCGTAAGATGCTGCGCAGGCGCATGCGGATCCACCGGTCGAGCGGCCGGAAGGTCGTCGGGTGGCTGTAGCGGTAGTACTCGTACCAGCCACGCAACGTCCGGCTGATGTCCCAGGTGATCCGATCGAGGCTGTGACCGTTGGTGCGCCGGGTCTTGCGGCGCAGGGTGTCCTTGAGCTTCCGGAGGCTCTTGTCGCGAGGCCATTGGTATCCCCGTTCGAAGTGGTACCCCAGGAAGTCGAAGCCACCCCGCTCGGTGGCATCCACCACCGCCGTCTTGTCCGGGTGAAGGCTCAGGCCCTCCTGGGCCGTCCACACCTCTACCAGGGCAAGCGCCCGGCGGGCCTCGGTCTCGCTCCGACACAGGATCACGAAGTCGTCGGCGTAGCGCACCATCTCGAAGCCCTCGCGGGCCAGAAGATGGTCCAGCGGGTCGAGGTAGATGTTGGCCAGTAGGGGGCTGATCACCGCGCCTTGCGGGGTTCCCCGCTCGGGCGTCCAGCTCTCCAGTCCGTCCAGTACCTCTTGCTCGAGAAAGGACTCGATCAGGGCGAGCACTCGCCCGTCCGATACCCTCTCACGCACCCGCGCCAGCAGGCGCTCCGGATCGATCGTGTCGAAGTACCGGCGCAGGTCGGCGTCCACCACCCAGGTGTGGCCCGAGTCGAGGAGCTCCTCGACCCGCTCCAGCGCTTCCCGGCACCCGCGCCCCGGGCGGAAGCCGTAGCTGTGCTCGGCGAAATCCCGCTCGAAGATCGGCTCCAGGACCAGGCGCAACGCGCCCTGCACCACCCGGTCGCGCACCGTCGGAATCCCCAGGGGCCGCTTCTCGCGGCTCCCCGGCTTGGGAATCCACCGCCGGCGAACCGCCTGCGGGCGGTAGCTACCGTCCCGCAAGGACGCCGACAGCGTCTCCACCTCCTCCTCCAGGCGCGATCCGTAGTGATCCACGGTGACGTGATCTACCCCCGCGGCGCCCCCGTTGCGCTCGACTCTCTCGAACGCGCGCAGGAGCGTCTGCTTCCGGTAGACCTTGTCGATCAGGCTGAACCACGTCCCTCCTCGGACCCCGGTCTCCAGGGCCCGCAGCATGCGCTCCGTCCAGACCGAGGGTTCGGCCCAGCCCCATCGGGACCGGGCCTCTCCGGCGGGATTAGGGGCTCGCCCCACTCGCGCCGGGGTCTCGTCTCTCGTCCTGTCCGTCACACATCCACCTTCCTGCTTCCCTTCGCTCCACGCCCATTACGGCGTTTCCTCGCTACTATGGAAGCTCTGACTCCTGCCGCCCTGCTTCTCCTCGTGGACGACAGGTCTCCCCGCTTACGGTGCCTGGCCGTCGCGATCATTCCGTCCCCAACCACCTGTAGGCCCCCCGCACACGCTTTCGCACGCTACCCCTCAGCGCGACGGGCACCCCGGCTCTCCCGGGTCCGGGCTTCGCCATTCGCTTGCAGGCTCGCCGAGTCCTACCGGCCGAATCGGGTTCGTTGCCTACGGACTGATCGCTCATCTCCTCCTACTCCCCACCCCGCCTCGCGGCGACGCAGTCAGAGTCGATTACAGGCCGGAGAGCGTATGCCTGGAGAGGACTCGCACCTCTCTGACCATGCACCCTCGCGGGCGTACAAGCGGCCGAGCTCCGCCTCGGCCGGCCCAGCCCCACGCCCGGCACCGAACCCCGCCGGTCGCCCGGACCACGCGGAGGTCCGCCCGAAGGGCGGGTCGGAGGCCGCCGCGATCTCGACTCCGAACGGCCGCCGGTTGCCGCCTGCGCCGTTCGCCCGGCCGACGCGGAGGTCGGCCGCTTCATCGGTCCGGTGCGGTCGGCGAAGGCGATCCCGGTTGAAGCGGCCCGGTGCGCTCGGCGAAGGCGATCCCGGTTGAAGCGACCCGGTGCGGTCGGCGAAGGCGATCCCGGTTGAAGCGGCCCGGCGCGGTCGGCGAAGCCGATCCCGGTTGAAGCGGCCGAGCTCCGCCTCGGCCGGCCCATCCCCACGCCCGGCACCGAACCCCGCCGGTCGCCCGGACCACGCGGAGGTCCGCCCGAAGGGCGGGTCGGAGGCCGCCGCGATCTCGACTCCGGACGGCCGCCGGTTGCCGCCTGCGCCGCCTGGATATTCGCGCGCCGGGCGACGATTCCCGGAAGTAGCAGTTCAGAGCGGCCAGACCAGCGGTCCGAGCACCAGGAGCAGCACGAAGACCAGGATCGAGAGCGGCAGGCCGACCTTGACGAAGTCCGAGAAGCGGTACTTGCCGGGGCCGTAGACCAGCAGGCAGGCAGGCTCGAAGGGCGCGATGAAGGAGAGCGAGGCGGCCAGGGTCACGAGCAGCGCGAAGGAGCGCGGGTCGGCCCCGATCTCGCCCGCCGTCTCGACCGCCACCGGCAGCACCACCAGGGCCGCGGCGGCGTTCGACAGGGGCTGGGTCAAGAGCATGGTGAGGGCGAGGAAGGTGGCGAGCACGAAGGGGATCCCGAGCGGCGCGGTCCAGTGGGCGATCAGGCCCGCCAGCCACTCGGCGGCATGGGTCGTCTCCATCGCCAGACCGAAGGAGGTCATGCCGCCGATCAGCACCAGCAGCCGCCAGTCGACCAGGGTGTACATCTCCTCGACGCTGATCGCTCCGGAGAGCACCACCGTCAGGGCGGCGAGGAGCAGGGCGATCGACAGCGGCATCACGCCCGAGCTGCCCAGGACCACCCCGCCGATCAAGGCCGCCAGGGTGACCAGCCCCTTCCTCCGGCGGCCGCTCAGGTGGTCGACGTCGGCGAGCAGCCAGACGTCGCGGCTCTTCTCGAGCGTCTCGAGGCGCTCGCGCGTTCCGCGCAGCAGGAGCACGTCGCCCACCCGCAGCGCCAGCTCCTGGATCTTGACCGGCCGCCCCCGGCCGCGCCGGTGGATGCCGAGCACCGTCGCCCCGTGGCGGCGGCGGAAGTCGAGGCCGCGGAGCGTCCGGCCGACCAGGGCCGAGCGCGGCATGACCATCGCCTCGACCAGGCGGACGCCGCTCGCCGCCAGGTCCCGGTCGCCGAGCGCGGCGGTGGCGGCGAAGGTCAAGCCGGGGAGCTCGGCCAGGTCGAGGAGGCTCTGGCGCGGCGCCTCGACGATCAGCAGGTCGCCCGCCTGGAGCCGGGTCGAGGCGGCGGGCAGGATCGTCCGCTCGCCGCGCACGATCTCGAGCAGCTGCACGCCGAGGTCCGAGAGCCGGGTCGCCTCGAGCGCCTGGCCGACGACCGGCGCTTCGGCGCCCACCACGACCTCCGCGAGGTAGTCGGTGATGCGGTACTCCTCCGACAAGCTCGCGGTCGCGGTGTGCGGCAGCAGGCGGTAGCCCACCGTGACCATGTAGACGAGGCCGACCGCGACCGTCGCCAGCCCGATCGGCGCCAGCTCGAAGAGCGAGATCGGCGCCAGGTGGAGCTGGACCAGCAGGCCGCTCGCCGCCAGGTTGGTCGAGGTGCCGATCAGGGTGCAGGTGCCGCCCAGCATCGAGGCGTAGGCGAGCGGCATCAACAGGCGGCTGGGGCTCACCCGGCTCTTGCGCGCGAACTCGAGCACGCCGGGCACCAGGACCGCGGTCACGTTGGTGTTTGACAGCCAGGCCGAGAGGCCGGCGCCGACCCCCATCACCGCGGCCACCATGCCGCTTTCGCGGCGCCCGCCGATGCGCACCAGGAGCTCGCCCAGCCAGTCGAGCACTCCGGTGCGCACCAGCGAGCCCGAGAGCACGAAGATCGCGGCCAGCACCGCGATGATCTCGTTGGCGAAGCCGGAGAAGGCCTGCTGCGGGGTGAGGATGCCGGTGAGCACCAGGGCGACGACCAGCAGCAGGGCGACGACGTCGATCGACAGCCACTCGAAGACGAAGAACGCCATCGCCACCGCGAGCAGGCCGAGGACGATCGCGATCTGGGCCGTCATGGCCGGGGAATCTATCCCGAAACGCGCGGGCGCCGAGGCTCAGCCCGCCGGCATGGCCTCGGACTCCTCGTCGTCCCCTTCGAGGTCGACCAGCGGCAGGTACTCGCGCTCGCCGCGGAACCCCTTGAGCGACTCGCCGAAGGCGGCCGACAGGTAGCGGTCGGCCCACCAGAAGACGTCCTGGCGGGCGATGCGCCGCTGCATGCGTGCCATCCGCTCGACGCGTTCCTCCCGGGGCAGCTCGAGGGCGGCCTTGAGCGTCTCGGCCACCCCTTCGACGTCGTACGGGTTGACCAGCAGCGCGCCGCCCTGAAGCTGCGCCGCGGCGCCGGCGAACTCCGAGAGCACCAGCACCCCGTCGCGCTCCGGCTGGCAGGCGCAGTACTCCTTGGCGACCAGGTTCATGCCGTCCTTGAGCGGCGTGACGAAGGCGACGTCCGCCAGCCGGTAGAGGGCGATCAGGGTGCGGTGGGCGACGCTCCGGTAGTAGTAGTGCACCGGCACCCAGCCGACGGTGGCGAAGCGCCCGTTGATCTCGCCCACCATGCGCTCGATCTCCATCTTCAGGTGCTGGTACTCGGAGACCCCCTCGCGGCTCGGCACGCTGACCTGGAAGAAGACCACCTTCTCGCGCAGCTCCGGGTAGCGCTCGAGGGCGGTGCGGAAAGCCTGCAGGCGCTGCGGAATGCCCTTGGTGTAGTCCTGCCGGTCGACCCCCAGGATCAGGCGCGCATCGCCCATGTCGCGGCGCAGCTCGGCGAGCCGGGTCTCGACCTCCTCCGAGATGGCCGCCTTCGCGAAGGCCTGGTAGGGGATCCCCACCGGAAAGCTCGCCACCGACAGCGTCCGGTCGCCGATCTCGGCCTCGACCAGCGAGCCGCGCCCGCGGGTGCGCACGTCGGGCAGGAGTTGGCGCAGGCAGGTCAGGAAGTTTCGCCGGTCGCGGAAGGTCTGGAAGCCGAGGATGTCGTAGGCGACCAGCCCACGGAGGATCGACGCCCGCCACGGCAGCTTGATGAAGATGTCGAGCGGCGGGAACGGCGTGTGGAGGAAGAACCCGATCCGGCGCGGGCCGCGGGCCTCCTCCCGGATGAACTGCCCGACGTGGATGAGCTGGTAGTCCTGCACCCAGATGAAGTCACCCGGCCGCGAGCTCGAGACCACCGCCCGTGCGAACTTCCGATTGACTTCGCGATAGGTGCGCCAGTAAGCCGGCTCGAAGTCGCAGGCGTCGAGGAAATCGTGGAACAGGGGCCAGAGCACCGCGTTCGAAAAGCCGAGGTAGAACTGGTCCACCTCCTCCTCGGAGAGCGGCACCGGCACCAGCTCGTAGCCGGTCTTGGCGACCGCCTGCGCGGCGACCTCGCGCCAGCCCTCGTCCTCGCCCGAGACGCCGGGCCAGCCGATCCAGAGCCCGCCCTTCTCCTTGAGGATGGGAGCGACCGCCTGCACCAGGCCCCCCGAGCCGGGATGGACTTCCCAGCCCGCGTCCTTCTTCTCGAGCACGATCGGAAGGCGGTTCGAGACGATGATGAACTTGCCGAGATCCCGGGCGGTCATCGCAGCTCCTCGCTCGGCCTCGAGGCCTCTCCCGGTCCCGGGCGCCCGGCCAGCCGCGCGAGGAGCTCGCGGACCTCTTCGGGATCGGCCAGCCGGTAGCGGGCGGCGGTCGGGCGCGGCGTCTCGGAGACCAGGATCCCCACGCCGCCACCGGGCCGGCCGGCGAGCGCCCGGAAGGCGTCCTCGTCGGTCGTGTCGTCGCCCAGGTAGAGCGGGAGCGCCGCGGGGCCGTCGAGCCCCAGGGCGCCGAGCAGCCAGAGGACCGCCCGGCCCTTGTCCCACGCGATCGCCGGGCGCACCTCGAAGACCTTCTTGCCGTGAGCCTTGGCGAGCTCCGGGTGGGCCGCGACGACCCGGTCGACGGCCGCCTCCACCTCCGCCACCCGCTCCGGGGCGACCCGCCGGTGGTGGACCGCGACCGTGAAGCCCTTGGGCTCGACCTGGGCGCCGGGCACCCCGGCGAGCGCCGCTTCGAGCTCGCGGGTCGCCGCCGCCACCGCCGGCCGCGCCCGGCGGCCCGCCGCGACCTCCGGCGGACCCTCGAGGCCGTCCGCCGCACCCGCGAGGTCGAAGCCGTGGCCACCGGCGTAGGTGAGCCCCGGCAGGCCGACCCGCCGAGCCACGTCCTCGCGCCCCCGGCCGCTCACCACGACGACGGGCAAGCGCTCCGCCAGGCGCTCGAGCGCCCGGCGCATCGCCGCGTCGAGCACCGCCGCCTCCGGGCGCTCGACGATCGGCGTCAGGGTGCCGTCGTAGTCGAGGAAGACGACCGGCCGCCGGCCCTCGAGGGCCGCCGCCAGCTCCTCGAACCGCGCGAGGGCGTCTGGCAGGTCGATCGCCGCGGTCGTCGCGTCAGGCTTCATGGGCCCCCCTCTCCAGGCGGAATCGAGGCAGCGCGCCCGGATGCGCGCGCCGCAGGTACTCGACCAGCTTCTCACGAACCTCGCACCGCAGGTCCCATGCCGAGGCCGAGTCGGCAGCGCTCATCAGCGCCCGGAGCTCGAGCGTGCGGTCGGTGGCGTCGGTCACCTGGAGCCCCCAGGTGCCGCCGTCCCAGTGGTCGGAGGCCTGGACGATCCGCCCCACCTCCTCGCGCACCTCGGTCACCGGCACCGAGTAGTCCATGTAGAGGTAGACCGACCCGAGCAGGCTCGCCGAGGTGCGGGTCCAGTTCTCGAACGGCGTCTCGATGAAGTAGCCGATCGGCACGACCAGGCGCCGGAGGTCCCAGATCCGCACCACCACGTAGCTCAGAGTGATCTCTTCGACCCGCCCCCACTGGCCCTCCACGATCACCACGTCGTCGATGCGGATCGGCTGGGTGATGGCGATCTGGAAGCCGGCGAGGAGGTTGCCCAGGGTCTTCTGGGCGGCGAAGCCCACGATGATGCCGGCGATCCCGGCCGAGGCGAGGAGGCCGGCGCCGAGCTGGCGCAGGCGCTCGTAGCTCATCAGGATGACCGCCAGGGTCAGGATCACGACCAGGACGATGGCGATGCGCTCGAGGATGCGCGTCTGGGTGTAGAGCTTGCGGGCGTGGAGGTTGTCCTTGGCGTGGAGGTCGAGGCGGGCGAGGGCGAAGTCCTGGCCGACGCGCACGGCGGCGACAAGCGCCCAGCCGAAGAGAACCGGCAGCACGACGCGCAGGGCGACCCCGAGCCCGCGCCCGAGGCCGAAAGGGAGGCTCGGCGCGACGCCGGGGAGGACGATGAAGACGAGCAGGGCGGGCAGCAGCAGAGCAAGGGCCAGCGTCCGTGGCGCGCCACCGAGTCGTCGATCGGCGTGGTGGTGCGCCGGGCGAAACGCCGGAGCAGGCCGAAGACGAGCGCCTGGATCACCAGGCCGCCGGCCACCGCCCCGGGCCAGGACGCGCCACGGCCGCTCGAGGAGCGCCGGGTTCACGGCGCGCTCCGGCCGCGCGGTCGTCGCCCGGGAGGCCGCGCTTGCCGCCGTTCTCTGTAATAATTGCAATCCACGGCGTCGGATGGGCGGCGGCCCGCGCGGCCTGCGCCGGAAGCCTCCGGCGCGCCTCGACGACGCCCGATCACCGCTCGCCGGTTCGAAGTGCAACGCGCGTTCCCGATCCGCCGGCGCCCCGCCGCCGGGCAATGGCGCCGACCTTGCACGGTTCCGCAAGGAGACGAGCCGAGTGACGCACCGCTCCGACACCCGCACCCGACAGAGGAAGGCTGAACGACCTATGGCGAAGATCAGAGTAGGGATCAACGGCTTCGGCCGGATCGGCCGCTGTCTGTTCAAGCAGCTCTTCACCGACGACCGCTTCGAGATCGCCGGCGTCAACGACCTGGCGGAGCTCGACGACCTGGCCTATCTCCTCAAGTACGACTCGGTCCACGGCTGGTACTCGCAGAAGGTGGGGTTCGAGGACCAGGCCCTGCTGGTGAGCGGCGAGTCGATCCCCTTCTTCGCCGCCGACCGCCCCGCCGACATCCCCTGGGACGACGTCGGCGCCGACGTGGTGGTCGAGGCGAGCGGCGTCTTTCGCACCCGCGACGCGGCGGCCGGTCACCTCGACGCCGGCGCCCAGCGGGTGGTCATTTCGGCGCCGTCGGACGACGCGGACGGCACCTTCGTGCCCGGCGTCAACCACGAGACCTACGACCCGGACGAGCACGTGGTGGTCTCGCTCGCGTCGTGCACCACCAACTGCCTGGCGCCGATCGCCAAGGTGCTCGACGAGAGCTTCGGCATCGAGTACCTCATGATGACCACGGTCCACGCCTACACCGCCAGCCAGTCGCTGATGGACAAGCCGGTGCGCAAGCGCCGCCGCGGACGCGCGGCCGCGGTGTCGATCATCCCCACCTCGACCGGCGCCGCCAAGGCCACCGAGCGGGTGATCCCCGCCCTCGCGGGGCGGATGGACGGGCTGGCGATGCGCGTGCCGGTGGTCGACGGCTCGATCACCGACGCGGTCGCGACCCTCGAGCGCGAGGTGACCGTCGAGGAGGTCCACGCGGCGTTCGAGGAGGCCTCCTCGAAGCCTCCGCTCCGGGGCATCCTGCGGGTCACCGGAGAGGCCCTGGTGTCGCGCGACATCATCGGCGACTCGCACTCCTCGGTGGTCTCCGCCCGGGACACGATGGTGGTCGGCCGGATGGTCAAGGTCCTCGCCTGGTACGACAACGAGTGGGGGTACTCGGCGCGGCTGAGGGACTTCTGCGCGTACATGGCGGACCGAGGCATTTGATTGAAGACGCTTCGCCGGCGGAGCGAGGAGCCGGGAAAAACGGAGGGACCTGCGGGGCGGGTGGTGATCGAGGGGGTGGCGCCGGAGATCGACTGCGGGCGGTTTCCGATCAAGCGCGTCGTCGGCGAGCGCGTCGTCGTCGAGGCCGACCTCTTCGCCGACGGCCACGACGTGCTGGGGGCGGTGCTCCTCCACCGGCGGGAGGGCGAGGAGGCGTGGAGCGAGACCGCCATGCGCCCCCTCGGCAACGACCGCTGGCGGGCCGCCTTCCCGGTCGAGTCCCTCGGCCGCTGCCGCTACACCGTCGAGGGCTGGGTCGACCGCTTCGCCTCCTGGCGCCGCGACCTCGAGAAACGGGTCGCGGCCGGGCAGGAGGTGGCGGTCGAGCTCGAGATCGGCGCCGGGCTGTTGCGGGAGGCCGGCGAGCGGGCGGGCGCTCGGGGTCGCCGGGCGGACGCCCGGGTCCTCGACGGCCTGGCCGCGAGCCTGGCGGGCGAGGCCGGCACCCCGAAGCCGGGGCGGAGGAAGGTGGCGGCCCGCCCCGCCACGGCTGCCGCCGCGCCCGCCGAGCGCCCCGCGGACCCGCGGGTCGCCCTCGCCCTCGACCCCGAGACCGCGGCCTTGGCCGCCCGCTACGCCGACCGTGCCGCGGCCACCCGCTACGGCCGCGAGCTCGAGGTGGTGGTCGACCCCGAGCGGGCGCGCTTCTCCGCCTGGTACGAGATGTTCCCGCGCTCGGCGGCGCCGGCCGAGCAAGGCGCCCCTCCTCGTCACGGCACCTTCGGAGACGTCGAGGCGCGGCTCCCCTACGTCGCGAAGATGGGCTTCGACGTCCTCTACCTGCCGCCCATCCACCCGGTCGGCACGAGCCACCGGAAGGGGCCGAACAACGCCCCGTCCGTCACCCCCGAGGACGTCGGCAGCCCCTGGGCGATCGGCTCCGCGGAGGGCGGGCACACCGCGATCCATCCCGAGCTCGGCACCGCCGAGGACTTCCGCCGACTGGTCGAGCGTGCCCGCGCCCTCGGGATCGAGGTGGCGCTCGACGTCGCCTTCCAGTGCGCCCCCGACCACCCGTGGGTCGCCGAGCACCCGGAGTGGTTCCGGCACCGGCCGGACGGCAGCATCCAGTACGCCGAGAACCCGCCCAAGAAGTACGAGGACATCGTCCCCTTCGACTTCGAGACCGGCGCCTGGCGGGAGCTCTGGGAGGCCCTCGAAGGCGTCTTCGAGCACTGGATCGGCGAGGGGGTGCGCCTCTTCCGGGTCGACAACCCGCACACCAAGCCGCTCGGCTTCTGGGAGTGGCTGCTCCGCCGGGTGAAGGACCGCCACCCGGAGACGGTCTTCCTCTCCGAGGCCTTCACCCGCCCCAAGCCGATGTACCGCCTGGCCAAGCTCGGCTTCACCCAGAGCTACAACTACTTCCCCTGGCGCAACGCCAAGCACGAGCTGGTCGAGTACTTCACCGAGCTCACCCGCACCGAGGTCGCCGAGTACTTCCGTCCCAACCTCTGGCCCAACACGCCCGACATCCTGACCGAGGCCCTCCAGACCGGCGGTCGGCCGGCGTTCGTCGAGCGCCTGGTGCTGGCGGCGACCCTGGGCGCCTCCTACGGCATCTACGGCCCGCCGTTCGAGCTCGGCGAGTCCTTGCCCCGCGCGCCCGGCTCCGAAGAGTACCTGGACTCGGAGAAGTACCAGCTCCGCAGCTGGGACCTCGAGCGGCCGGACAGCCTGGCCGAGCTGATCGGCCGGGTGAACCGGATCCGGCGCGAGAACCCCGCCCTCCAGTCGAACGCCTCGCTCACCTTCCACTCCGTCGACAACGACCAGCTCCTGGTCTACTCGAAGAGCGCCGGGCCGAACGTGATCCTGGTGGTGGTGGACCTCGATCCCCGCCACCGCCAGTCCGGCTGGACCGGCCTCGACCTCGGGGCCCTGGGCATCGCGGCCGACGACCAGCCCTTCCAGGTGCACGATCTCCTGACCGGCGCCCGCTACCTATGGCAGGGCCCGCGCAACTACGTCGAGCTCGACCCCGACGTCGTCCCGGCCCACGTGTTCCGGGTGCGCCCGCAGGCCCGCCGCGAGCAGGACTTCGACGACTTCGCCTAGGAGCCCCGGATCCGTCGCTCCCCCACCCGCCCCGGCCGAGGCAGAGCTCGGCCGCTTCACCCGCCGACAGCCTCGCCCGCGCCACCCGGCCCATGAAGCGGCCGAGCTCTGTCTCGGCCGGGCTAACGGATAGGAAGGGCAACCGACGGCCCTTCGAAGTCGGCGCCTCTCAGTCCCCCGGGGCCCTGAGCCGCGGCGTAGCGCCGCCCCCGGATCAGCCGCGGGCGCGGTCGGCGAGGCCGCCCAGCAGGTGGCCGAGCTTCTCCCGCTTGGTCTCGAGGTAGCGGCGGTTGGTGCTGAGCGGCACGACCTCGAGGGGTACGCGTTCGACGACTTCGATGCCGCCGCCCGCGAGGTCGGCCACCTTGGTCAGGTTGTTGGTCAGCAGCCGGATCCTCCCGACCCCGAGCTCGGCGAGGATCTCGCACGCGGCGCCGTAGCTCCGGGCGTCGGCGGGAAAGCCGAGCTGGTGGTTGGCCTCGACCGTGTCCAGCCCCTCGTCCTGGAGCCCGTAGGCGCGGACCTTGTTGAACAGGCCGATCCCCCGTCCCTCCTGGCGCAGGTAGACGACGACGCCGCGGCCGGCGGCGGCGATCGCCTCCATGCTCTGGCGTAGCTGCGCGCCGCAGTCGCAGCGCTCGGAGCCGAGCACGTCGCCGGTCAGGCACTCGGAGTGGATCCTGGTCAACACCGGCTCGGAGCCGCCGAGGTCGCCCGCCACCAGCGCCAGGTGCGGCGCCAGGTGGTGGGAGGCGGTCCGGTCGCGGTAGGCGCGCAGCCGGAAGCGGCCGAACGAGGTCGGGAACTCGGTGGCCGCCGTGCTCTCGAGCCGGCCCGGAGCCGTCGCCGGCGTCGCGCCCACCGTCGAGCCGATCGCCCGGCGGTGCTCGATCAGGTCGGCGATCGTCACGATCGGGATGCCGTGGTGCTGCGAGAAGCGCTCCAGCGAGGGCAGCCGCGCCATCGTCCCGTCGTCGTCCATCACCTCGCAGATCACGGCCGCCGCCCGCAGGCCGGCGAGCTCGGCCAGGTCGACCGAGGCCTCGGTCTGGCCGGCGCGGGCGAGCACGCCGCCCGGATGGGCGCGGAGCGGAAAGACGTGGCCGGGCCGGACGAGGTCCTCGGGCCGCGACGTGGGGTCGGCCAGCACCTCGATCGTCCGCGCCCGGTCGAAGGCCGAGATGCCGGTCGTCACGCCCTCGCGCGCCTCGACCGAGACCGTGAACGCGGTGCCGAAGCGCGAGGAGTTGCGGTCCGGCGCGATCATCAGCGGCAGGCCCAACCGGTCGAGGTCGGCGGCGCGCATCGGCGCGCAGATCAGGCCGCTCGCCTGGCGCGCCATGAAGGAGACCGCCTCGGGGGTCGCCGCCTCGGCGGCGATCGCCAGGTCGCCCTCGTTCTCCCGGTCCTCGGCGTCGACCAGGATGACGAACCGGCCGTCGCCGAAGGCCTTGACCGCTTCAGGTATGGACACGATCGGCATCTGAGCCCTCTCCCTGCTCCGCCGGTCCCGGCGGGTGGCTCCCGAGGGGCGCCTCCCCTCGGCCCGCGGCGCTCGCGGGCAAAACGGGAGTCCCCGGGGCGTTTCGACGACGAGATCTGATCCGCGGAGCCTAGCAGAAATTCAAGCAGCGGAGCATTCACGGCATCGCTTCCGTAGCCCGGACGGTGCGATCTCGCGAGATTCCTCAGGAACCCGCGGGGTCTCGTATGATAGAGTCAACTACTGGAAAGGCCAAAATCATGCTGCGAACGAGGTCCACGAGCCCGGGGGCGCGCCTGCGCCTCTTCTCGGGGGCGGCGCTGCTGCTGCCCCTTCTGTTTGCGAGCGCTCCGCCGCTTCACGCCCGCGGGCCCGCGGCGGTCGACCAGACGCTCCACGTGGCGGACGTGCCGGTCGTCACCCAGGACGGCGAGCGGGTCCGGTTCGTGAGCGACCTGGTGGCGGACAAGGTGGTGGTGATGAACTTCGTGTTCACCTCCTGCACCACGATCTGCCCGCCGATGGGCGCCCACTTCGGGCACCTCCAGAAGCTCCTGGGCGACGCCCTCGGGCGCGACGTGCGGCTGATCTCGGTGAGCGTCGACCCGACGACCGACACCCCGGCCCGCCTCAAGGCGTGGGGGCAGCGATTCGGCGCCGGCGACGGCTGGACCCTGGTCACCGGCTCGAAGACCGGGATCGACGAGCTGCTCAAGTCGCTCCAGGTGTTCACTCCCGACTTCGCGAACCACGCCCCGGTGGTGCTGGTGGGAAGCGAGAAGAGCGGCGTCTGGAAGCGGGTCTACGGGCTGGCGCCACCGCAGAGCATCGTGGCGCTGGTCGAGGAGATCGAGGCCCACGAGCCCGTGCCGGCGGGCGGAGCCGGCCGATGAAGGGCGCTCTGCTCGCCGCCGCGCTGCTCGCGGCGCAGATCGCCTCCGCCGCCCCCGCCGCACCGGCGCCGGAGGTCGCACCGCCGTCGCGCGGCCACGACTACTTCACCGACCTCGTCCTGGTCGACCAGCAGGGCCGGCCGATGCGCCTCTATAGCGACCTGCTCGCCGGCAAGACGGTCGTGGTCAGCTCCTTCTTCACCAGCTGCACCGGCGTTTGCCCGGTGATCAACGGCAAGCTCTCCGCCCTCCAGGACCGGCTCGGCGACCGGCTCGGCAAGGACGTCTACCTGCTCTCGATCTCGGTCGATCCGGAGACCGACACGCCCGCGGTGCTCGCCGACTACGCCCGGCGGATGAAGGCGCGAGCGGGCTGGTACTTCCTCACCGGGGACCCGGCCAACGTGCGCACCGCGCTCCAGAAGCTCGGCATGGCGGTCACCGCGCGCGAGGGCCACACCGACGTGCTCTATTTCGGCGCGGAGCCGGAGGGACGGTGGCAGCGGATCTTCGGGCTCGCCTCGGCCGACCAGCTCCTCGGGCAGCTCGAGCGCTTCCTCGCCGAGGAATGAGGCTGCGCGCGGCGGCGGCCGCCCTGCTCGGCTGCCTGCTGGCGGCGCCCGCGGCGCCCGCGCCACCGGCCGAGGCCGCGGCGGCGGCCGATCCCGCTGCGGCGCCGGTGGCGCTCGGGCGCCAGATCTACCAGCGGGGCGTGGGCGCCGGCGGCCGCGAGATCCCCGCCGCCATCTCGGGCGGCGGCATGGAGGTGCCGGCCTCGGTGCTGCCCTGCGTCGGCTGCCACGGCGAGGACGGGCGCGGCCGGGCCGAGGGCGGCGTCTCTCCCTCGGACCTCACCTGGGAGGCGCTCACCAAGCCCTACGGCGTCCGCCACGCGAGCGGCCGCGAGCACCCGCCGTACGACGAGCGCTCGCTGGTCTGGGCGATCACCACCGGGGCCGACCCGGGGGGCAACGCGCTCGGCGACGCCATGCCCCGCTACCGGCTGACCGCCGACGAGGCGAGCGCGCTGGTCGCCTTCCTCCGCCAGCTCGACCGCTCTCCCGAGCCGGGGGTGAGCGACTCGGCCGTCCGGCTGGGGGTGGTCCTGCCGCCGCCGGAGCTCCGGTCCGTGGGCGAGGCCGTCGGGGCGGCGCTCCAGGCCCTGGTCGCCGCCTACAACCGGGACGGCGGGGTCTACGGCCGGCGCCTCGAGCTCCGGTTCGCGGCGCCGAGCGGCTCGCCGGCCGAGCGCCGGGCCGCGGTCGCGAAGCTCCTCGACGACGAGCCCTTCGCCCTGGTCGCCGGCTTCATCGCCGGCGCGGACGCCGAGATCGCCTCGCTCGCCGCCGAGCGCAAGGTGCCGCTCGTCGGCCCGTTCACGCTCGACCCGCAGGTCGCCCTGCCGCTCAACCGCTACGTCTTCTACCTGATCTCCGGCCTCGAGCAGCAGGCGCGGGCCCTGGTCGACTTCGCGGCCACCCAGCCGGACGAGGCGCCCGCCGCGCGCGTCGCCGTCGTCTACCCCGGAGACCCGGTCTCGCAGCGGCTGGCCGCGGCGATCGCGGACCAGGGCCGGCGCGACGACCTCTCCGGCGCCTGGGGGTCGGTGGCCGCGGTCCCTTACGCCTCCGGGAAGCTGGACGCCGAGGCGGTCGCCCGGGCCCAGCTCGCGGCCGGCACCGACGTCGCTTTCCTGCTCGGCCCGGAGGCCGACGCCGGCGCGCTCCTCCAGGCGGCGGCGACCGTCGGCTGGCGGCCCCGCTTCTACCTGCCGGGGGCGCTGGCGGGCGGGCTCGGCACCGGGCTGCCGGCCGCGACGGCGGAGCGGGTCTTCCTCTCCGCGCCCGTGATCGCCGCCGACCGGCGGAGCTGGGCGCTCGAGCGCTTCCGGAAGCTCACCCTACCCCCCGATGCCGGCCCGGGCCACCAGCCGATGCAGCTCGCCGCGGTCGCCGCGGCCGAGGTCCTGGTCGAGGGGATGCGCCGCGCCGGCCGCGACCTCACCCGCGAGCGGCTGATCGACACCCTCGAGCACCTCTACGACTACGACACCGGCCTGCTGCCGCCGATCACCTACGGGCCCGCCCGGCGCGTGGGAGCCCTGGGCGCCTACATCCTCGCCTACGACGGCTCGCGGCGCAGCTTCAGCCCGACCGGCGAGTGGGTGACGCCCAGGTAGCGGGAGCGACCCGGCGAGGTGCCTTCCATGCGACCGACCCCGGGCACGACGGCGAGCGACGGGCGGGTGGCCCGCGGCTACGACCGGGTGGCGCCGGACTACGACCGGTTGACCGGCGAGGACGCCTGGATGCGGCGGGTCCTCTGGGACCACTACCGCCGTCTCTTCCGCCCCGGCGACCGGGTGCTCGACCTCGGCTGCGGCACCGGGCAGGACACCCTCTTCCTGGCCCGCCTCGGGGTCGCGGTGACGGCGCTCGACGTCTCGTCCGGGATGCTGGCCGCGCTCGAGGCCCGTCTCGCGGCGGAGGCGGGCGAGGCTGCCGGCCGGGTCGAGACCCGCCAGGGCGACGCGGCGGAGCTCGCGCTCTGGCCGCAAGGTGGCTACGACGGCGTCGTCTCGGCCTTCGCCGGCCTCAACGCCCTGCCCGACCTCGCCGTCGCCGCCCGCGGCATCGCCCACGTCCTGCGGCCCGGAGGCCGCGCGGTGCTCCACCTGCTCGCCCGCGCCGGGCTCTGGGAGCGGCTGCCGCTCCTCGCGACGCTGCGCTGGCGCGGCGCCCGGCGCCTCGCGACCCGCCCGCAGCTGGTGGCCGAGATCGGCGGCGAGCGGGTGGCCCATCGCCTCTACCGGGCGGCCGAGGCGGAGCGCCTCGTCGACCCCTGGCTCGAGGTGCGGTCGGTCTACGCCGTGGGCTTTCTCTGGCCGCGCCGGGCCGGGCGCTGGCTCCCCCGGGCGCCGGCCCACGTCCTCGGACGCGTCGAGGCGCGCTGGGGCCGTCGCCGGCCCTGGCTCGACTGGGGGCGGTTCCTGGTCCTCGACCTGGAGAAGCGCGGTCTTGAGTCCACACGCAAGTTGCAATAAGCTGGCGAGGAGGAACTCGTCCAAACCCGTGCGTTCCCCGAGGTCGGGGGGCGCTTCCCGTAACGGCGCACCGGAGCGATGAACGCCGCGACCCGGCTCGTTGCATCTTTCGTCGACGCTTTTCGGCGGCCGATCCTGCGCCGCCGTCTGGACCGCGTCGTGGTCGAAACCGTCGCGGGGATCCCTCTGGTGGTCCTCCGAGAGGTGTTCAACCCGGTGGTCTTCCGCTCGGGCCGGTTCCTGGCCGAGAGCCTGGGCGCCGGCCTCGCAGGCGCCGCCGGCCACGGGCTCCGGGCGCTCGACCTGGGCACCGGCTCGGGCGTCGGGGCGCTGTTCGCGGCGCGCGCGGGCTACGCCGTGACCGCGGTCGACGTCAATCCGGAGGCGGTGCGCTGCGTTCGGATCAACGCCCTCCTCCATCACCTGGAAGACCGCATCGAGGCGCTCGAAGGCGACCTGTTCGAGCCGGTCCGGGGCCGCCGCTTCGACCTCGTGCTGTTCAACCCTCCCTTCTTCCGCGGCGAGCCCGGCCACCGGCTGGACGCGGCCTGGCGCAGCCTCGACGTCCTCGAGCGCTTCGCCGCCGGGCTGGACGAAGTCCTGGCGCCGGGCGGCCGGGCGCTCGTCGTCCTCTCGAGCCACGGCGAGGGGGAGAGCCTGCTCGCCGGCCTGGCGGCGCGGGGGATGCGGCTCGCGGTGAGCGCCGAGCGCGACTTCGGCGGCGAGGTCCTCCGGCTCCACTCGGTGAGCGCGGCCGCGGCCCCGGACACCGCCGCCGAGCCCGCCGCCACGTCCGCGCCGGCCGCCGGCGCCCTCCGGGAGGCCTCCCACCGATGACTCCGCGCCCCGTCCTCCTGGTCAATCCGAAGATGTGCTCGCAAAGGTCGATGCGCCTGCCGCTCTCGCTGCTGGCGCTCGCCGCCGTCCTCGACGGCCGCCACGAGTACCGGATCGTCGACGGCAACGTCGACCCGGACCCGCTCGCGACCCTGCTCGCCGCCCTCGAACGGCAGCCCCGGAGCCTGGTCGGCATGAGCGTCATGCCCGGTCCCCAGGTCGCCCCCGCCATCGCCCTCTCCGCCGCGATCCGCGCGCGCCACCCGGAGGTGCCGATCGTCTGGGGCGGCTACTTCCCCACCATGTACCCGAACGCTGCGCTGCACGCGCCCTACGTCGACTACCTGGCCCGCGGCCAGGGCGAGGACACCCTGCTCGAGCTGCTCGCCCGCCTCGACGACGCCGGCGCGCCGCGAGGCCCCGGCGATTCCGCCGCCGACCCGACCGCGCTCGCCGGCGTCGCCGGCCTGTCGTGGAAGGGCGACGGCGAGATCCACCACAACGCCGACCGGCGGTTCCGGCCGCCGGACGCCTACCCGCCCTTCCCCTACGAGCGGGTGGGCGACGTCGGGCAGTACCTGCGGCCGAGCTTCATGGGCAGCCGGACCGGCGTTCACCAGGCCGCCCTCGGCTGCCGCTACCGCTGCGAGTTCTGCGGCGTCGTCACGATGTACAACGGCACGACGGTGCTGCAGTCGGGATCGCGCCTCTACGACGCCGCACTCACCCTGCGCGACCGCTACGGCGCAACCGCCATGCAGTACTACGACAACAACTTCTTCGACACCGAGGAGGCGAGCCTGCCGCTGCTCGAGGAGCTGGCGAAGGTCGCCCTGCCCTGGTGGTGCTACGCCCGCGCCGACACCCTGGCCAAGTTCTCGACCCGCACCTGGGAGCTGGTGCGCAAGAGCCGCCTTTCGATGGCCTTCATCGGCGCCGAGGCGGCGAGCGACGACGTGCTCACGACCATGAAGAAGGGCACGCGGGTGGCGCACACCCTCGAGGCGGCCCGGCGCTGCTTCGAGTACGGGGTGATCCCGGAGTTCTCGTTCGTCCTCGGCGGGCCGACCGACCCGGAGGGCGAGATCGAGAAGACCCTCACCTTCATCAAGCGCCTGAAGACGATCCACCCGCGCTGCGAGGTGATCCTCTACTTCTACAGCCCGACCCCGCGGCGCGAGGCGGTGACCGAGCGCACGCGCACGAGCGGCCTGCGGCTGCCGGTCCTCGAGCGCTACGGCCCCGAGGGGCCCGACCTGCCCGACACGCCCGAGGAGTGGACCCAGCCGCGCTGGATCGAGTACGTCTGCCACCAGGACGCCCCCTGGCTGTCGCCGAAGATGCGCCGGCGGGTGAAGGACTTCGGCACCGTCCTCGGCTGCCGCTTCCCGACCGTCCAGGACTACCGGGCGCCGGCCTGGAGCCGGGCGGTGCTCCGCGGGCTCGCCGCCTGGCGCTACCGGAGCGGCCGCTACGGCCATCCCTGGGAGCTCGAGCTCGCGCGCCGCCTGATCCCGCTGCGCGAGCCGCAGCGCCAGAGCATCTGATGGCCTGGGGACCCCCTCTGTCGAAGCCCGGCACACCTCCGCTCGCCTCAGGGCGGGGGCGTCCCCTTCCCCCCTCGAGGGAGGACCCGACGAACGCGACCGTGGCCGACTTCGAGGCCCCTGACGCGGCCCGCCGCGGGCAGCTGCTCGAGGATTGGTTCCGGCCCATGGGGCTCACCCTCCACCTGGTGACCGACAGCCCGGCGATCCAGGCGGCCGGCCGGGCGTCTTTCCGGGGGTTCGGCGAGCCACCGCGCCCGCGCGTGCCCGATCTCGTCTTCCGGCTCTTCGCGCACTCGGTCGACGACGGCCCCCCGGGAGAGCCGGTGCTGCGCAGCGACGGGCCGCTCGTCTACCAGACGACCGGCCGGGGCTCGACCCTGGTGGCCGACTGCGCGGCCGGCCATGCCTTCGGCTGCTTCTCGCCCGCGACGCTCGCCAACCCGGCGTTCTTCCGCTGGCACTTCCTCGACCTCGCCCTCTTCTTCATGCTCGAGCACCGGGGCTTCGTGGGGATCCACGCCGCCGCCCTGGCCCGGGACGGTCGCGGGCTGCTGCTGCGCGCGCCGAGCGGCGAGGGCAAGACGACCCTCGCCTTCGCCGCCGCCCGCGCGGGCTTCCGGGCCCTCGCCGAGGACGTCGTCTGGCTGGCTCCCGGCCCGACCGGCGAAGCCCGCTGGTGGGGCGCGCCCTGGGCGTTCCGCATGCTCCCGGACGCCGGGACGCTGTTTCCCGACCTCGCCGGCCATCGCCCCTCGGTGCAGATCAACGGCGAGACCAAGATCGAGGTCGATCTCGAGCGGCTGAGCCCCGGCAGCACCACGGTCTCGGCCCGGCCGGGCGCCGTCGTGCTGCTGCGGCGCGCGCCGGGCGGCACCAGCCGGATCGAGGAGCTCTCGGCCGCCCAAGCCCTGGAGCGCTGGCGGCGGGGCGGTGCCAGCCGGGAGCACGAGCGGCCGCGCTACGACGAGGCGGTCGCGCCCCTGCTTGCCGGCCGCCTCTACGGCCTCGCGCTTCGGCGACGACGTCGACCGCGCGGTCGGCCTGCTGGAGGAGCTGGTCGCGGGAGCCTGGTGGTGAGCCGGCTGGCCGCGGCCTGCGAAGCGTTGGCTCGCGGCCTCGACGACACGGTCGCGCTCCGAGCGGCGTGGGCCGAGGACGAGGCCGGCCTCCGCGAAGCGTGCCAGGTCCACGGCGTCGCGCCGCTGCTCCACCTGCGCCTGGCGGCGAACGGAGCGGCCCCGCCGCCGCTCTGCCAGGCCCCGCCGCCGCTCTGCTCCTGGCTCGAGCACCAGTACCGCCGCAACCGGGAGCGGGTCGCGCGCATGCTCGGCGAGCTCCGGGAGATCCTGGCCCGCTTCGACGCCGAGGGCGTGCCCCTGATGCCGATGAAAGGGGCGGTGCTCCTCGCTTGCCACTACCGGGAGGCCGGCGAGCGGCCGATGAACGACCTCGACCTCCTCCTGCCCGAGGAGCACACCGCCGCCGGCGACCGGCTCCTCGAGGAGCTCGGCTACCGGCGGACGTTCGAGGGCTGGAAGCACCGCCGCTACGCCCGAGCGGACAACGAGGAGGTGGTCGACCCGACCTGCGAGCACCCGGACAACCCGCGCCGGCTCGAGGTGCATCCGCGCTGCCGCGAGCGGATCCGGGACGAGGTGGTCGACCTGACCGGGCCGATGTGGGCCTCGGCCGAGCGCCGGAGCCTCCTCGCGGCGCGCGCCTGGGTGCCCTCGACCGAGACCCTCTGGCTCCACCTGTTGATCCACACCACCCACCACGTGCTGCTCAACACCTTCCGGCTCCTCCAGCTCGTCGACCTTTGCCGCCTGACCCCGGAGGTCGGCCGCCCGGAGACCCTGCTGGGAGAGATCGACCCGCGGGCGGTCTACCCCGCCCTCGCCCTGCTCCACCGCTACTTTCCGAGCGACCGCACCTCGGCTCTGGTCGCCGGCCAGGCCCGGCGGCTGGCGCCCTCGTTCACCGCCTGGGCCGACGCCCTCGACCTCTTCGCCGCGAGCTACCTCGATCCGACGCCCTGGAGGGCGACGTGAAGCGCCCGCGCACCACGCCGCCGCCCACCAGGCCCAAGCGGGCCGGCGCCCCGCCGCCCAAGTCCTCCGAGCGCCCGCGGGTGCTGGTCGTCGGCGACGCCATCGCCTCGACCGGGTTCGCGCGCGTCCTCCACAGCCTCATCGAGCGCCTCCAGGACCGCTACGAGTTCCACCACGTGGGGCTCAACTATTTCGGCGATCCCCACGACCTCGGCTGGCGGATCTACCCCGCGAGCGCCGAGGGCGACCCGTCCGGGACCAACCGGCTCAAGGGGCTGGTGCGGCTGGTCCGGCCGCACCTGGTCTGGGCGCTCAACGACGTCTGGGTGCTCGCCGGCTACATGGACCAGCTCCGGGAGTTCTTCGGCGAGCTCAAGATCGTCATGTACTGCCCGGTCGACGCCGGGCCGATCCGGCCGTCGTTGCTCGAGAAGCTGCGCGGTGTCGACCGCCTGGTGACCTACACTCGCTTCGGGCGGCGCGAGGTGACCGACGCCCTCGCGGAGCTGCGCCGCGGCGACCCGGGCTTTGCCTTCGGCGACGTGGAGGTGATCCCCCACGGCGTCGACACCGACCGCTTCTACCCGCTGGCCGGCGACGGCCGCGACGCGCACCACCGGCGCGTCGAGCTCCGCCGGGAGCTGCTGCCCGGCCGTCCCGACCTCTGGGACGGCTTCTTCGTCTTCAACGGCAACCGGAACCAGCCGCGCAAGCGGATCGACGTGACGCTCCGCGCCTTCTCGCTCTTCGCCCGCGAACGGCCCGCCGACGTCGCGCTCTACCTCCACATGGGCGTCGAAGACCTCGGCTGGAACATCCCGGAGCTCGCCCGGCGCTACGGCATCGAGGACCGCGTGATCCTCACCAGCGCCGTGAACGGGACGCCGGGCGTGCCCGACGAGATGCTCAACCGGATCTACAACGCCTGCGAGGTGGGCCTCAACACGTCGCTGGGAGAGGGCTGGGGTCTGGTCTCGTTCGAGCACGCCGCCACCGGCGCCGCCCAGGTGATGCCGCGGCACAGCGCCTGCGAGGAGCTGTGGGACGGCGCGGCCCTCCTGATCGAGCCCGCGGTCACGCTGGTGGCGGAACGAATCCTGACGGAGGGCAAGCTGGTGGCGCCGGAGGCGGTAGCCGCCGGCCTGGGGCGGCTCTACGACGACCGCGGGCTCCTCGCCTCGCTCTCGGAGGCCTCCTACCGCACGGCGACCCAGGCGGACTACCGGTGGGAGAACGTCGCCGAGCGATGGCACCGGGTCTTCCAGAGCGTGCTCGCGGGAGAACCGTAGACTTTTCGCGTTCAACGCTGTAGTATGAAACGATTCGATTCGACGACACGGCGATCGAGTCGGCCCGGAGAGACGGTCCGAACGAAGCCGCTGCCAGGAGGGGGGCCATGGGCATCACCTATGTCAACCCGCCCGGGGGGATTCTCTACGGTCCCAACGGAGGCGGAGGAGCGACTCCCGGGTCGGGCACCAACGGGTCCGGGACCAACGGGTCGGGGACGCACGGTTCCGGCACCAACGGGTCCGGGATGCACGGGTCCGGCACCAATGGCTCCGGGACGAACGGGTCGGGGACCAACGGGTCCGGGAGCCACGGCTCGGGGACGAACGGCTCGGGGACCCACGGGTCCGGCGTCGGTGGCTCGGGCCTCCTCGGGTCGGGCATCACCACCGTCGTCTGAGCGCCGTCCCGCGCCGATCGCGGGTGACGGGAGGCGGGCGGCGTGAGGTCGCTGTTCGTCGTCTCGCTGCCCCGCTCCCTCTCGACCCGCGTCTACCACCTGGCGCGGGCGGCCCTCGGCCTCGCGGAGCCGACCTGGACCTCCGACGGCGAGATCCTCAACTTCGACCGCTACACCTGCCTGCCCGAGGCCGGTCCCTTCGACCTCCTGAAGTTCACCCATCCGGAGCGCCGGGCCGAGCAGTACGAGGGCCTGGTGGCGCTCCTCGGCCAGGCGGCGAGGCCCCACGGCTTCGCCTACAAGGACGTCGTCCAGCCCTTCGTCACCGCCGCGTGGCTGCCCGCGAGCGGCTGCAAGGTGCTCAAGATCGAGCGCCCGCTCGCCGAGGTCGCCCACAACATGCTGGCGCGGAGCTGGCTCTACCCGGCGCAGGCCGCGAACGGAGCCGCGCCAGGGTCCGAGCGGGCGCTGGTCGAGGGTCTCGCCCGCGCCCGCGAGGCGCTCGCCGCGCTCCCGGGGGTCGCCGTGCGCTTCGACGACCTGGTCTCGGGCGAGGAGGCGCTCGCCGCCGCCCTCTCGAAGCTCTACGACGGCGCTCCCGTCCCGGTGCCGCCCTACCTGGACGAGACCTTCCGCAACATCCGAGGCGAGGTCCTCGCCCGGCGCGAGACCGAAGGCTACCGCCGGATCGCCGCACTCTGCCGCGAGCTTCGCCCCCGACTGACCCGGGGAAGCGGGCGTGGGGTGGGAAGGGGAGCGAGGGGTTGCGGGGGGCATCCTGTCAGCTCAGTTCCACGGGCGGCCGGAGCCAGTGCGAGAGCACCTTCTCGACCGGCAGCGCGTAGACGTCGTTCCGGCAGCGCCAGCGGGCGATCCCCTGCACCGGCCGGGTCCAGGGCGAGACGCGGTCCCAGGCCACCTGCTGGTAGAACTTGAAGCGCTCGACGAGGCGGAACTTCTCGGGCGACACCCAGGGGCCGCCGACCGAGCCGACGAAGTCGAAGCCCGACCACTGCTCGAGGTCGCACGGCAGGGCGAAGCCCTTGCGCACCGCCTCGTCGGTGATCGAGGTCCCGGGGTAGGGCTTGAAGTAGAAGATCGGGGTCTGGAAGTCGGGGCTCATCGAGCGCAGGCGCTTGGCGACCTCCAGGGTCGCCGCCACGCTCTCGTCGCTCTCCTCGGGGAAGCCGACGATGAACGGGAAGTTCACCGCCACGCCGTGGCGCCGGCAGCGCTCGGCGGCGAAGAAGACCTGCTCGAGCTTGATGTCCTTGCGGATGCGCTCGAGCATCTCCGGCGAGCCGGTCTCGACTCCGACCAGCACCCGCCGCAGCCCCGAGCGCTTGCACTTGGCGAACACCTCCTCGGGCAGCCGCTGGCACTGGTCGGCACGCATCGTCGCCGCCCAGGTGAAAGGCAGCTCGCGCCGGATGAGCTCGTCGGCGAAGGCCTCGACCCGCTTGGCGTAGGTGAAGAAGGTCTCGTCCTGGAAGTTGACGTCGGCGAAGCGGTGACGCCGCCACAGCGCCTCGAGCTCGCTCGCCATCCGCTCGGGCTCGAGGCCGCTCCACTTGCGCTCGTAGACGAACGGATCGGCGCAGAAGGCGCACCGGAAGGCGCACCCCTGCGACGAGATGTAGTCGAGCTGGCGCTTGCCCTTGAGGGCGAAGTAACGCTCGACGTCGATCAGGCCGTAGTCGTGGGGCCGCAGGCGGTTGAGGTCCAGCAGCGGCCGGGCGGGGTTGGCGCGCGCCACGCCGTCGGCGTCCCGGTAGCAGGTGCCCTGGCACCCTTCGAGGCTCTCTCCCGCCGCCAGCCGCTCCAGGACCTCGGCGAAGGTCACCTCGCCCTGGCCCTGGACCGTCACGTCGACCGAGGGCTCCTCGAGGCAGGGCAGCCCGAACATCGAGGGATGCCAGCCGCCCCAGACGACCGGCAGGTCCGGGCGGTGGCGCTTGGCGGCGCGCGAGATCCGGATCGCGTCCTGGATCGGCGCGCCGGTGAGGACCGTGACGCCCAGGCAGAGGGCGTCGTCGAGCTCGGCCAGGACCGCGGCCACCGGGTCCTCCTCCAGGCGCGCGTCGACCAGCCGCGGCTCGTAGCGCTCCGGATCGAGGTGCGAGGCCACCGTCAGCAGCGCCAGCGGCATGGTGAAGAAGACGGCGTGCGGGTTGTAGAGGACGACCTTCCGCCGGCCGCGGGCCGGGCGGGCGGAGGCGGCGGGCTCGGCGCTCGTCATGACGCCCCCTCGGCGCCGCTCTGGCGCAGCTGGAGCGAGCACACGCACCGGCGGCACACCTCGTCCCGGTGGGTGTCGAGGCCGGCCCGCCAGGCGAGCGCCGCGGGCGAGTTGAGGACCGCGCCCAGGCTCCCGGCCTCGTGGACGTTGCCGAGCGGCGGCTGGAAGAAGCAGGGGCGCACCGTGCCGTCGGTCTCGATGACGCTCGAGACCCAGGGCGCGTTGCACTCGACCGGCCGCAGCTCGCCGTGGCCCGCGAGCGCCGCGAAGTAGCGGTAGAGCTTGTCGTCGAGCTTGGCGGCGCTCTCGGCGATGAACCCGGAAGCGAAGTCCGCGGCGCGCTCGGCGGCGAGCGCCGCGAGCTCCGCCGCGAGCGCCGGCAGGTCGCTTTCGGCGAGGGCCACCTGGCCGGCGCGCTCGGCCTCCCAGCCGCCCGGCCGGTTGAAGGCCTCGCTCGAGACGTCCGCCGCCAGGAAGCTGATCCGGTCGAGGCCGATCTCGTGGGCCGCGGCCACCGTCGCGCGCAGGAAGCGGAAGTTCTCGCGCTGCACGGTCGAGCGCCCGGAGACGGCGATCCCGGGCGCCGCCGAGCGCACCGCGGCGACGCCGCGCGCGAGCTTGTCGAAGGCCCGCGGGACGTTGCGGATCCGATCGTGGATCTCGCGCGGCCCGTCCAGGCTGACGATCACGTCGTCGCACCAGGCCGCGAGCCCGGCGGCCCGGCGCTCGAGGAGCAGGCCGGTGCTGAGCAGCGTCACCCCGATGCCCGCCCCCCGCAGCAGCGCGCCGAGCTCGGCGCAGCGCGAGTGCAGGAGCGGCTCGCCGCCGGAGAGCACCACCCGCTCGACGCCGAGGCTCCGCCACTCGGCGAGCCAGGCCGCGACGTCCTCGGTCGAGATCTCCTCCCGGGTCGTCACCCGCCAGATGTCGCACATCAGGCAGCGGCAGTTGCAGCGGCTGTGCGGATACAGGATGAGGATCGGCAGCTCGGTGACCGGATCGCGCCGCGGCAGGGGCGGCGCCGCGTGAGCGCCGTGGGTGGGGACCGGGGCCGGCGCGAGCTCGGTCATCGCCGCTCGAGCTCCAGCAGGTAGTGGTCGGCCAGCCAGGGAAGCGGGGGCACGGCCTCGAGCCGCCGCTCCCACCGGTCGAGGCGGTCGAGCAGGCGGGGGTGGCGCGCCGCCCAGGCCTCGGCGTAGGTCGGGGGCAAGAGGGCTCCGACGGCGGCCAGCGCGCGCCGCCGGAAGCCCGGGGCGAAGGCCCGGCGAACGGCTCCCGGCGTCGGGTAGCGGACGGTCAGGCCGCGCCAGTCGACGCCGCCGCGGCGCCAGCGCCGGAACGCCTTGCCCGGCTCGCCGCGCGACAGGAACCAGAGCCACTCCCAGGGCACCGCCGGCCCCATGACGACAAGGAAGACCCGGCCCCCGGGCCGGACGGCCGCCGCCAGGCCCGCGGCGACGGCGCCCAGGTCCGCCAGGCAGTTGAGCGCGCCGAAGTTCGAGAGGGCGCCGTCGAACGGCGGCTCCGGAGGGGAGGCGGCGAGCTCCGCCGCGAGTTGCTCGATGGCGACCGCTCGGGTGGTGACGAGCGCCCCGAGGCCGGCGGCCTCGGCCTTGCGCCGCGCGGTGGCGACCATCGCCTCGGAGCGGTCGGCGGCCAGCACGTGGACGCCGCGGCCGGCCAGATGCAGGGCGTCCTCGCCGGTCCCACAGCCCAGGTCGACGATCGAATGCCCGGGCGCGAAGCGCGCGTCGAGGCGGCGCCGGACGGCCGCGCGCAGGCGGGCGCCGACCGAGCCGGAGGTGAAGGAAGCGTCGTAGCCGGCCGCCATGGCGTCGAACGGCCAATGGATCCCCCCCGCATCCCCTCGATCCCCTTCCCTCCCCCCGGGGGGAAGGGGACGCCTCCGCCCGCGTGGTGGCGGGGCTCCATCGTCAGGCCTCGACCTCGTCGGCCACGCCGAGCATCGCCTGGCGCGCCGCGGCGGCGTCGGCGCGCAGCGTGGAGGCCCGCGCTGGGTCGTCGCCGGCGATCCGTTCCGCCTCGACCGCGCTGCGCAGCCAGCGGTCGGCGAACGAGTAGTAGCTGCGGGAGTGGCGCCCGCGCAGCACGTAGTCGCGGTCGGTGCCGGCCTCCCAGTCCTTGGTCATCACCACCTGATCCGCCACCCGCTCGAAGAACTTGGTGTTCTTGATCGGATAGGCGACCGTGGTGAAGAAGACGTCCGGCTGCGCGACCTTGACGTGGTCGACCGTCGCCTGGATGTCGGCGAGCGTCTCGCCCTCGTAGCCCCACATCAGGAACATCCCGACCTGGATGCCGTGGCGCTGGGCGGCGTGGGTCGCCCACTGCACCTGCTCGACGGTGACCTTGCGCTCCATCGAATCGAGGATCCGCTGGCTGCCGCTCTCCGAGCCGATCCAGATCCGCGAGCAGCCCATCGTCGCGAGCGTCTCCAGGACCTCGTCGCTCATCAGGCGGTCGGCGCGCGAGATCGTCTCGAAGGGAATCCTGAGACCGCGCCGGTCGAGCTCGGCCGAGTAGTCGAAGAGCCAGCGGTGGTGGATGGTGAAGACGTCGTCGGCGTACCAGACCATGTCCGGGCGGTAGGTCTCGACGATCTGCTCGAGCTCGGCGGCGCAGTCGGTGGGGCTCCGGCGCCGGTGGGTGTAGCCGTAGACCGCGTGCGAGCACCACCGGCAGCGGTAGGGGCAGCCGCGGGCGGTGATCAGGTTGACGCTTCCCTGCCCGTGGTGGGTGCGCCAGACGTCGACGTAGCGGGCGATGTCGATCTGCTCGCGGTCGGGCCAGGGCAGGCTGTCGAGGTCCGGGACCTGCTCGCGCGCGGCGGTCGTGACCACGGTGCCGGCCTCGTCCCGGAAGACCACGCCGGCGACCTCGTGGAGGCGGTGGGCTCCGCGCCGGGGCAGGGCTTCGAGCAGCTCGGCCAGGGTCACCTCGCCCTCGCCCAGCACCACCGCGTCGGCGCCCCGCTCGAGGTAGTGCTGCGGGTAGTTGGCCGCCTCGGGGCCGCCGAGCACCACGGTCCAGCCGAGCTCCTTGGCCCGCCGGATGCCGGCGAGGACCGGCTGGCGGGTCATCAGGTTGGTGTAGAAGCCGACGACGCCGGCGTCGCCCGCCGCCAGGCGCCGCTCGAGGTCCTCGCGGGTCGCGAAGGTGGTGTCGAAGACCTCCACCGAGAACCCGGCCCGGCGCAGGTAGGCCGAGAGGTAGAGCAGCCCGAGCGTCGGGTAGGGCTTCATGATCGCCCGCTCTTTCTCGTCTTCGAGCAGGAAGTAGCCGTGGGTGAGGAGGAGGTCGGGCATGGCTTCGCTCTCAGTTCCAGGTCTTGCTCAGGTCGGGGGCCGCGGGCTGGTCGTAGTCCTTCTCGATCCGGGTCGGGTCGGCGCTGCGGCAGGTGCCTTCGAGCCGCCCCAGCTCAAGCCAGTCGGCGCTCAGGCGGTCGAGCTCGGCCCGGCCGTCGGCCCCGAGCCCGGTGCCGCCCGGGCCCAGACGGCGGCGCAGCTCGAGGTCCCGGTGGAGCGTCTCGTGGAGCTGGCGGTAGAAGGGCGTCGTGTAGGTGCCGCGGAACATCATCGCGAGGTCGTTGCTCTCGTCCCAGTGGGACTTGGCGCCGAGCTGCGCCTCGACCAGCTCGTGGAAGCGGGTGCCGGCGAGCGGGTAGCTGACGCTGACGCCGATGTCGTCGGGCAGGGTGTCGCGCACCATCTGGACGGTCGCCATGACGTCGTCGAAGGTCTCGCCCGGGTAGCCGAACTGGAGGAAGAAGCAGGCCTTGATGCCGGCCTCGCGCAGCCGCTCCCTGGCGATCGGGATCTGCTCGACGCGCGTGCCCTTGTCCATCGCGTCGAGGATCTTCTGGCTGCCGCTCTCGACCCCCATCCAGACCTCCACGCAGCCGGCGCGGGCGAGGCCGCGCACCGCCTTGTCGGTCATCAGGTCGACCCGCGATTGGATCATGAACGGGATCGACGCGTCCCGGCTCTCGACCTCGCCGGCGAACTCCGCGACCCACCGCGGCTGCAGCCCGAAGATGTCGTCGGCGAACCAGAGGTGGTCGGGCGCCAGCTCGGTCTTGACCAGGCGCATCTCCTCGGCGACGTTGGCCGGGCTGCGCATGGCGTAGCGCTGCCCCCAGATCGGCTTCGCGCACCAGTTGCAGTGGAACGGGCAGCCGCGAGTGGTCACCATGTTCAGGCTGAAGTAGCCGTGGGCGGCGCGCCAGGCGGTGCGGTAGGCCTCGACCTCGAGCAGGTCCCAGGCCGGGAACGGGAAGACGTCCGGGTGGCGCTCGGGGCCGCGCGCGGCGGTCAGCCGGACGCCGCCGGGCGCCCCGTCGTCGGCCAGGGCGAGACCGGGGATCGCGGCCGCCCCGGCGTCGTCGCCGCGGGCGAGCGCGTCGACCAGCTCGCGCACGCTCGCGTCGGCCTCGCTCAGGGCGGCGAACTCCACCCCGTGCGCCAGGTAGAGCTCCGGGTGGTCGGTCACGTCCGCGCCGGCGGCGACGACCCGCGCCCCGTGCTCGCGCGCCAGCTCGCTCATCCGGCAGGTCTCGCGGCGCGTGTGCTCGAGGCACATCTTGTTGAGGAAGTTGAAGCTGTCCTCGTAGAGCGCGACCACCTTCGGCCGGTGGTGCGCGAGCGCCTCCTCGAACTCCTCGACCCCGCCGGCGAACATGGCGTCGAAGAGCGCCACCGAGTGGCCGGCGGAGCGCAGGAGGCTCGCGGCGTAGAGCGTCCCCAGCGGCGCGTACGGCCGCATCTTCTCCATCTGCTTGGCGTCGTTCTTGAGGAAGAAGGCGTGCGCCAGGAGGACGTCGGTCATGGATCTCCTCGGGTCCCGGCGCCGGGCACCGCCGCCGCGGCCGCGGGCGGCGCGACGGCGTCGAGCCCCAGGGGCGCCGTGGCGCGGAACGGCAGCTTGAGCGACGGGGCCTGGGTGTAGACCCGGTAGGAGCCCGGCTCCCCGAGGTAGAGCTCGGCCTCGTAGACGCCGTCGCCCACCTCGCGGGCCGGCCGCCGGTACTCGCGCGTCCCCGGTGGCATGTAGGCCATCACCTGGACGTCCCGGGCGCCGAGCACCGGCTGGCCATCGTCGAGGCGGGTGAGCCGCAGGCGCAGCGGGAAGGTGTGCCCGGCCGGCACGCTCGGCTCGTCGACCAGGTAGTGGACGTCCGCGACGCGGCCGCCGAGGCGCTTGCGGGTCAGCTCGGGATCGGCCTCGACCGCCAGGTCGAAGCAGTGGATGACCTGCGGCGAGTCGAGGAAGAAGGCGAGCTGGTAGTGGCCCGGCTCGTAGAGCTTGCCGACGGTCTCGTAGCTCCCCGGCGCCTTCTCCTTCAAGCTGCGGTCGACCACCAGCACCGCCCGCGGCTGGCGGCCGTAGTCCTGGAAGCTGCCCATCGGCGCCGCCATCCCCTCCCGGTAGTAGTAGATGGCGCCGTCCGCCGGGTTGGCGAACAGCATCGAGCCGTCGCCCGGCGCCTGGATCATGCCGACCGCCGGGCTCGGCTCGACCCCGGCGCCGAAGGCGGCCTGGCCGCCCGAGATGTCCATCATCGACACCGGGCGGCCCTCCTGGCCGAGGGCCTCGAGCGGCGTCGAGACGATGATCTCGCTGCCCCGGTTCCGGATGTAGGCGAGCCCGTCGCTGAACGCGATCTGGTCCGGGCGCGAGCCGAAGATGCTGTCGGCGGTCTGGACGATCCGGCCGGTCGCGGTGTCGAAGACGTGGAGCAGGTTGCGCTCCGGGTTGACCACCAGCCCGAGCCGGCCATTCGGAACCACCCGCACCTCACCGAGCCCCGGCTCGGCCTGGATCCGGCCGCGCAGGCGGTGGTCGACCGCGTCGACGACGGCGATCGTGCCGTCGCCCTCGTTCGAGACGTAGACCGTGCGGCTCAAGGGCGAGTAGGCGACCGAGACCGGGCGCTCGCCGGTCGCGAGGCGGGCCGCCACCGCCAGGGTCCGGACGTCGACGACCGAGAGCGTGCCGTCGTCCCGGTTGGTGACGAACGCCCAGCGGCTGTCGTCGCTGAACGCCATCTCGTGGGGGCCGTGCCCGGTCTCGATCGTCGCCACCCGCCGCAGCTCGGTGGCGTCGAAGACCGCCACCCCACCCGCGCCGCCGCCCGTGGCCTCCGGGTAGGTCACCCACAGGTAGCGGCCGTCGGGCTGGAGCGCCACCCGCCGCGGCTTGCCGGCGCCGACCTCGAGGTTCGTCTCGACCCGCCAGGTCCGGGTGTCTGCGACCGCGACTCGGCCGACCTCGGGCATGGTGACGAACAGCCGGTTGCCCGGGTTCGAGAGCACCCAGTCCTCGCCCGGGCTCTCGAGCACGACCATGGTCAGGAGCTTCGAGTCGCCATAGTGGAATCGCGGGTCGACGACGCTGATCGTGTTGTCGTCGTTGAGGGCCAGGACGTAGAAGACGTTCAGATCGACGTCGGCCTGGGAGAAGAGGCCGCCGCGCAGGAGCTCCTCGATCTTCTGCTTGCAAGGGCGGGCGTCGGTCTCCATCGTGCGGACCAGGTGGTCCATCCAGGCGGCGGGGTAGGCGCCGGAGAAGGGCTGGCCGCTCGACGTGTCCGAGATCCGGAAACGGAAGAGCGCGTCGTCCCCCTCGCGCAGGGGGCCCGGCGCGCGGTCCGCGCCGAGCGCCTGGACCGACACGTCGATCTCCATGCCGCTCGCGGTGAAGCTCTCGACGACCTGCGGCGCCGGGGTCGCGGCGGGCGCCGCCCCGACGAGGAACGCCGCAGCGAGCAGGCCGGCCGTCAGCTCCAGGGCGGCCGGCCGCCGCCGGCTTACTCGGTCGAAGGCGGTTGCAGGCTCGGGCATACGTCCGTGCTCTCGCTCAGCGGTTTGTCGGTGACCCGGAAGATCCCCCACAGCCCGGTGGCCATGTGGATCGCCGGATAGCTCCGGTAGAGGTAGTCGCCCGGGCGCTCGTAGGTGCCGCCCGCGTGCTCGACCACGATGTCGAAGTGATTCGCCGGGCCGTGGCCCATCCGCGAGCCCTTCCACTCGGTGAGCGACGGGCCGAGCGTCACCGTGCCGTCGTGGCAGTGGTTGGCGACCTCGATGGTGCGCGAGGCGTAGAGGTTCGCCTGGGTGAGCGGCGGATCGCAGCCCTGCCCGGTGGTGGCGTAGGGCTCCTCGGCGAAGGTGTGGCCGTGGAGCTCGAACACCTGGTTGGTCACCGCGCCGCCCGGGTGGAGCAGGCGCAGGCGCACCTCGCTCCCCTTCTCGGCGCAGAGCAGCGGCGTCTCGCTCGCCGGCTCACCGCACGGCGGCGGGTTGCCGGACGGGTTGGCCGAGCCCTCGCACAGCGCCTCGGTCGAGAGCACGCAGTCGACGCCGGTCGCCCCGGTCGGGTCGGAGCAGGTGCGGAAGCCGGTCTTGCCGGTCGCCCGCAGCTCCTCGGTGCGGTAGTTGATCGCCCCGAAGCTGCCGGCTCCCGCCCGCTGGCCCTTGGCGTTCTGCACGAAGACGTCGTCCTGGAACATCAGCACGAAGTCGCGGAAGGTGTGGCCGTCCTTCTCGGTGACCGTCGCCGAGGCGCGCGAGCCCGGGTCGGTGATCCACGTCGAGCCCTCCGGCTCGACGATCAAGCCGCCGAACAGGCCCCACTGGTGGTGGTTCATCGGGTCGGACGGCAGGAGGTTGCCGGCGCCGAGCTCCACCGGGACGTGCCGCTTGCCGGCCGGTGCCGCCGGGTCGATGTTGCCGGCATACCAGTAGTAGTAGGTGTCCTTCTTCACCGGGTCGGTCTCGGGCAGAGCGGTCTGGGTCGGGTTGAACCCGACGTTCGTGCCGTCGCTCTGGGCCATGTCGTAGCTCAGGAGCTGCGGCCGCAGGCCGACCTCGAGCGAGTAGTCCGACGACGCCTGGAGATTGCGGTTCGCCGTGTTCTCCCCCGCCACCGGCAGCTGACCGGAGAGGTAGCAGGATGGCAGGTTTGGATCGCTGACGTTGCACGGCGCCTGCTTGATCTTGTTGATCAGCTTGACCCGCAGGCAGTCGCCGGCCGCGGCGCGCAGGATCACCGGCTCGGCGAGCCCCTGGGCGGGATCGAAGCCGGGCACCGGCTGCTGCGGGCTGGCGGTCAGGTTCTGCCAGTCCTGGTAGTGCATGTAGAGAACGGCGTTCGCGGTCGTCCAGCCGAGCCGGGTGCTGTAGCTGAGCGCCCCGTCCTTGAACTGGAGCGACGGGTCCGCTACCGAGACGGCGACCACGCTGTAGCAGCGCAGGCGATGGCCCTCGGCGTCGGGCGGGCTGACCGAGAAGCCGTCCTGCATCTCCGAGCAGGTGGCCTCGGCGAGACCGCTCGGGCAGACCGGGATCGGCTCCTCGGTGCCCGGGGTCTGGTTCTGGGGCAACGGGTAGAGGTCCTTCGTCGCCTCCTTGGTGTCGTAGGCCCGCATCAGGCCCCAGTTGCCGGAGGCGGCCCCCTTGCGGGCCATCGTCGGCCGGTAGAGGTAATCGGTCCAGGGCTTGGGCTTCTCCTGGGCGTTCGGCTGCTCGAGCTCGACCGGCAGCTTGAAGAGCATCTCGAAGTGCTCCGAGATGCCCATCGTCTGGGCGTTGCGCCAGCCGGAGTTGACGTTCGTCGGCTCGTAGAGCCACTTGGTGTCGTCGATCGTGAAGTTGTGCGGGTTCTGGTGGGCGCCGACGAGCACCCGGATCTGGACGTCGTCGCCGCTGTAGGCGCGCAGCAACGGGGTGAACGGGTCGCCCGCCTCGACGCCCGGAGTCAGGGGCATGGCGTAAGGCGGGTCGGCCGGGGCGCCGCAGCCGGCGTCGGCGTCCGAGGTGCCCGAGCACTTGGGGAGCTGCCGGTCGAGCGACGCGTAGACGTAGGACAGGTCGTCGGCGTGCGGGTCGCTCGAGGTCGCGTGGATCCGGTCGTAGAGCGGCTCGTTGCGGTAGTTCGTGGAGAAGTTCGAGGTCGAGCCGTTGAACGTGATCAGCTCGGGCTGGGCCGGCTGGCCGGCCACCGGTTGCAGGCCGCTCGGACCCGGGTCGATGGGCACGGTGTTCCAGCCCAGGAACCCGAGATCGGTCGCGTTGCCGAAGACGTTGCTCGGCGGATAGAAGAGGCTGTTGGCCGACGGGATGCCGGCGATGAAGTTGCAGCTCGGCTGGAGCTTCGACGGCGAGCCTCCGGGCTGCGGCAGGTCGACCGGGTCGCCGCAGACCTTCCCGAAGTAGAAGGGCGACGCCGGGTCGACGCTGCACGCCTGGTCGAGCTTGGTCGAGCAGAAGCCGTAGCTGACCGGGCAGCGGCCACCGACCTTCGGCACCGGGCACTTGGGGTAGACGAGCGTCGGGAACGGCCGGTACATCAGGGTCGAGTCCTGGAACTCGAGCATGAACTCGCGGTAGCTCTTCCTCTCCTCCGGCGTCTCGATCACCGCCTGCCAGCTCGTCGGCCCGCCGTCGGCCACCTTGACGCCGTTCTGGCTCGCCGTCCGGCCGCCGAGCGGCGTGCCGCTCTGGTTGTCGTGCCAGGTCGAGTCGTAGGGCTCGGCCACCATGCCGGCGTAGAGGCCGGTCTGCTGGTGGGTCGAGGGGCTGAAGTGGTCGTGGGTGAAGACCGTCCGCATGGTGCGGTCCTCGCCGGTGTCGATCAGCTGCGGGTCGACGTACCAGAGCTGGAACGTCGCCTGCGAGCCGCACCACCGGCCCCCCTTGACGCTGTAATGGGTCTCGCCGTGCTCGTCCTGGTACTTCTCGAGCTTGCAGCCGCACTTCTCGAGGTCGCCGCCGCCCGCCGTGCAGCCGGGATCGGCGCCGAAGAACTTGATGAAGCGGGGCTCGAGCTTCTCGACCTCGGGGCTCCCGAACTCCGGGTGGAAGGCACCGTTGTCGAAGGCGCTGATGCGCTCGACGACCTCGTCGGGGCCGAGCGTGCCGTCCTCGTAGTTGAAGCCGTTGGCGGCGCCGTCGGAGGAGGTTACGTCGAACTTCACCAGGTGGATGTGCTGGCCCAGGATGTCGGTGGGCGTGCGCACCTGGAAGTCGTCGAGCTCATAGGTCTTCGGGATCAGGTTGGCCAGCCGGTACTTGACGCAATCGTAGGAGTTGGCCCGGAAGAAGAAGGGCTCGGGCGGCTTCTTCGGCTTGCCCGGCTGGATGCCGAGGAAGTCCCAGGCGTCCCCCCAGAGCGAGGTCATGCGCTGCTGCGGGTAGTGCCACCCCTCCTTGTTGTAGGTCACCTCGGTCTGCAGGTCGACCGCCCAGTAGTCCCGGCTGCTCAGCTTCTCGGGGACGTTGCCCGCGAGGTCGATGCAGGGGTCGGCGTAGGGCGCGCCGTGGCGCGGCGGCCGGCCGTTGGCGACGAAGGTGGCGTCGGTCGAACCCGGCGGGCTCTCCGGCGTCTTGCTCGGATGCTGGCGCTGGGCGTGGAAGCCCATCGCGACCTTTTCGATGAAGGTCCCCTCCTCGGGCAGCCCGAAGGCGGTCGCCTTCTCGACTTCCTTGCTGAAGTCGAGCGGGTTCAAGGCCGCGGCGTCGGTCACGCCGCCGGGCTCGACCACGTGGCGCGGCAGGCCGCCGTCGAGCGGCGCGCAGCTGTCGCCGGCGCCGCACGGCTGGTCGTGGCTGCACGGCTCGCCGCTCTTCAGGCAGGCGGCGGCGAAGTCGAGCGGCGGATGGGGAGCGCGCGAGCCGGCGACCCCGGGGATGAAGAACGGGTAGCCGGGGTTCGCATACTCGCCGGTCGCCGAGGCCTGGAGGTTCGAGACGCAGGGCTCGGTGGGATGGCCCTGGTCGCCCTCGCAGACCTCGATGTCGTGGCCGCCGTCGGTGAGCTTGACCGCCGCCGGCATCGGCGCCATCGCCCGCGTCGGCAGCGGCACGACGGCGGGGATCGGCGTACCGCTCTCGATCTCGCCGTCGGGCAGGGCGCGCGACGTGGGCAGCGGGCGTCCGTTCGGGTAGCTCGCCAGCTCGGTGCCCTCCTCGAACACGTCGTGCACCCGCCAGAGCGACCACATGCCGGCCGCGAAGTGGGGGTAGAAGTGGCAGTGGAAGATCGAGTCGCCGACCGTCAGGTTCTGGTTGCCGCCGCCGTTGTAGACCGTCTCCAGGGTGAAGGCGGAACCGGGGCCCAGGGCCTGGCTGTCGAGGTAGTGCCCCTTCGAGGTGTTGGGCGATCCCAGCCACTGGTGGGCGTGCAGGTGATGGAGGTGGTGGAGGTCGACGCCGCCGTGGAGGATCCGGAACTTGGTGTGGTCCCAGAGGTAGGAGTGGTAGACGTTCGACGGGTCGTCCGGGTAGTAGGCGCGCGTCGCCTTCTTGGTCTTGCCGGCGCACGAGTAGGTCGTGAAGTCGCCGGCGGTGCCCTCCGCGCAACCCTCGTCCGCCGGATGGTCGACGATCATCGCCGGGTCGCCGTTGGGCCAGGAGCTCAAGAAGAACTCCTCGTACTTGCAATCGGTGCAGCTGCCCATCGGGCCGACCTGGTAGCGGTTGGCGAGGATCTCCGAGCCGATGCCGCCCATGCCGTAGTTGATGGCGAAGTTGTCGCCGGCCGACTGCATCAGGTTGACGAGCTGGGAGTTGTCGTAGATCTCGGTGAATGCCTGCTGGGAGCGCAGGAGCTCGTGGTAGACGATGGTGAACTCGCGGTAGGGCTCGAGCCGGTCGGGCGCGGTGGGGTTCGACTCCGCGCCGATGGTGTGGAAGCCGGGCTGGTCGAGGTCCGAGTCCGGGAAGCGGCCGGCGTGGGGGCCGGTGACGATCGCCGTCAGGTCGCTGTGGACCAGCTCGCCGTCCTGGAGCATGGCGAGGATCGGCCGGCCGGCGAGCGGATGCCCGGCCGGATAGGTCGCCTGGTAGTCGATCTGCGGCAGCTTGCCGCGGTCCCGCGTGCACGAGCCGCGGACGTAGCCGTCGGCGTCGTTCTGGACCGTGTGCCCGACGCTCGCCAGGCAGAGATCCTCGAAGTTGACCTGGCTGCGATAGAACTCGGCGTCGTCCGGCTCCACGATCACCGAGCCGAACAGGCCCTGGGTGAGCTGGCCGCCGTCGCCGAAGGAGACCGCGCCCACCCCAGCGGTGGTGTAGTCGTCGCCGGTGCTGTAAAGGAGGAAGGGGCCCTGCTCGGGCGCGAAGTACCGGTAGGTCCTCGCCGGATCGCCCGGCATGGCGAGGCTCGAGGCGTTGGCGCCCACCCAGGAGGCGTCGTCCTCGGGACCGCGCACCCACTCGAGACCCTGGGAGAAGACCCCGGCCGCGCGGGTCGGCGGCTGGCCGGCCGCGGCGTCGGCGGTGGGGGCGAGCAGGTTGCGGAACTCGATCTCCAGGCACTGGCCGCGGTCGACGCGCAGCACCATCGGGCGCGGTCGCTTGTAGCCCTTGAGCTCGACGCACCCCGCCGCCCAGGTGGTCCAGTCGTCGGCGTTCGCCTGGGCGCAGGCCGGGTCGTCCTTGGGCTGGACGTCGCCGGCGAGGGCGAAGATCATGCCGCCGGGGACCGTCGCGCCCAGCCGGTTGTCGGTGATCACCGTGTCGAGCGCGACGACCCTGGCGTGGACCGTGGTCTCGCAGGCCGCAGCCGGGGCGGGAGGCGTCGGAGCGGGCTTCGTCTCCGGGTAAGGCGCGGCGGGCGCCGGGGCGGGCCGTACCGCCTAGCCGGAGCAGCCGCAGAGCAAGGTGGCCAACAGGAACAGGAATCCCGACGGACTGCCGGAGGATGACCCTCTCATCAGCAACCTCCCCCTATGGTTAGAAATGTAATTTAGATGATAACACAGATCCTTAGTCGAGTGTTGGCTCGATCGGCGCGCCCGCCCCCCGGGGATCGAGGAGCCAGGCCGAGGCCGCGAGCGCCTGGTCGACGGAGATCCGGGCCACGCGGTTCTCGAGGTCGTCGAAGAGGGCGAGCTGGCGGGCACCCGCCGGGTGGGAGTGGGTGAGCTTCTCGTGCTGGGCGAAGTAGAGGCTCGGGGTGCCGGCCGTCTCGGCGACGTGGATCGCGGCGCTGTCGTTGGCGACCAGGAGAGCCGCGCGCGCGAGGAGCGCCGCCAGGACGCCGAGCGGGTCGCGGCGGACCATCACGCGGCGCCGGCCGGGCGCGGAGCCGGCGGCCGCCTCGATCCCGCGGGCGACCTCCGCCAGGAGGGCGTCCTCGCCCGGCCCGCCCTCGACCACCACGTGGAGACCGGCCTCGCCGGCGAGGCGCGCCGCCAGCTCGGCGAAACGCCCGGCCGGCCAGCGCTCGGAGGAGGCGCCGCCGGGCGCCAGGACCGCGAACGGCTCGCCGCCGACGCCCGCCTGCTCGAGCAGCCGTGCCGCCGCGGCGTGCGAGGCGCGGTCGGGGCGCAGCTCGAGGCGCCGGTCCGCGAGCCAGCCCGGCGGCGCCTCGCCCGGGCCGAGGAGCGGCGCGAGGGCGTGCATCAGCATCCGCGGGCTGGCGACGGTCCCCCAGAAGAAGAACCCCTGGGCGGTGAAGAGATCCCCGGGACGGCGGCCGTCGGCGGCGTCCTCGAAGTACTCGAGGTCGACGCGGTGGGCGACGCCCGCCGCCGCGGCCGCGGCCGCGAGCCAGCGGCTCTTCGGGCGGCGGGCGAAGGCGAAGAGGGCGGCGTCGAAGCGCCGGCGCGCGAGCTCGCGACGGACCCGCGCGCGGTCCTCCTGCGCCCAGGGATCGAAGACCAGGAGCTCCTCGACATGGGGAGAGCCGGCGAGCACCCGCTCGAGGACGGCCTCGCCGGCGACCGTCACCCGCGCGCCCGGCAGGAGGCGGCCGATGGCGCGCAGCAGCGGGGTCGCCCAGAGCGTGTCGCCGACGTGGGAGCGCGACGGGTGAACCAGGATCCGGGGGCTCGGCCCGGCGAGCGGCGGCGGAGCGGCTCCCGCGGGCTCGACCCACCGCGGCGAGGCCGCCGCGAGCGCCGCGAAGAAGGCGTCGCTCGCCTGCCGGCAGGCCGCGCTCTCGGGGTAACCGACCCGGAAGTCGAGCGGCAGCGAGCCGACCCATCGCGCCCCCGGCGCCGCGGTCAGCGCCCGGGCGGCCGCCGGATCGGCCCCGACCAGGACGCCGCCGGCGCCCGGGCGGCGAAGCTCCTTCGCGAGCTGCGCGAGCGCATCCGAGGCGTCGGCACCCTCCGCCGCCGGCGCCGGCACGACCCGTCCCGGCAGCCGGCCGAACGGCGCCGGGTCGGCGGCGAGCGCCGAGCGCAGGTGGAAGCGAATCTCGATCCCCGGCCGCCGGGCCGCGGCCTCTTCGGCCAGCCGGAAGAGGCTTACGTACTCGAGGACGTGGTGGATCGGCCGCGGGCAGACGACCTCGAGCCGCTCGAGGCCGTCGAGATCGAGCGCCGCGGCCGCCGGGCCCGGCGGTGAGCCCTCGGCCGGGCCGAAGTCTGCCGCCGGCCGCGAGAGCGGCGGATAGCGAGGATCCAAGGCTGTCAAGATAACACCGTGATCCCCGTCCTCGACCCGCGGCAGCTCGAGCGCGTGCGCTGGCTCGGCGGCTCGGCCTGCGCCGGCAAGACGACCGTCGCGCGCCGGCTGGGCGAGCGCCACGGCCTGCGGGTGGTCGCCTGCGACGACCTCTTCGATCGCCACGCGGCGCGCGCCGAGCCCGGCCGCCACGACGGCTTCCGGCGCCTCATGGGGCGCCCGGCCACCGAGCTTTTCGCCGGGGGCGTCGCGCGGCAGGTCCGCGAGCTCGAGTCGTTCTACGAGGACGAGATGGACCTGCTCCTCGAGGACCTGGCGGGGGCGCTCGGAGCGCCCGCCTCCGGCCTCCTCCTGGTCGAGGGCGCGGGGCTCCTGCCGGCGCGCCTCGCGCCGCTCCTCCCCGACCCGGGCGCCGCCCTCTGGCTCCTCGCCGACGGCCGCTTCCGCCGCCGCCACTACGCCGCCCGGGCGGCCACGGTGCGCGGCGCCCTCGCCGGCGCGGCCGATCCGGACGCTCTCTTCGCGCGCTGGATGCGCCGCGACGACGCCTGGGCGGAGACCCTCTCCCGGCAGATCGGCCGGCTCGGCCTCGCCGCCCTCGAGGTGACCGGCGAGCTCTCCGTGGGCGAGCTCGAGGCGCGGGTCGCGGCTCACCTGCTGGCGCCGCGGGCCGGCTCACCGCGAGCGGGGTAGGAAGTTCAGCCGCCAGCGCGAGCCCTCGGCGGGCGCGTCGGCCTCGGTCCACGAGCCGTTCCAGACCTTGAAGTCCGCCATCCGCGGTGCCACCTCGCGGCGCCAGAGCTCCTCGACGTCGTCGAAGCTCCGGAGGCGCGACGGGCGCTCCGGATCCCATCCCGCCAGCAGGTCGCGGGCGAGGGCGCCCAGGTGCTCGACGACGTCGGCGACCATCGCCTCGCCGGCCTCGCGGTCCGCCTCCGGCGCGTCGCGGCCCATGGCGAAGCGCGGCGCGCCGTCGCTCGGCAGGCGGCCGGGGTCGACGCCGCCGGGCTCGAGCGCCCAGAGCAGCGAGGTCTCGACCTTCCCCGCGTGATCGCCGTCCGCCCCCGTGCCGCGGAAGCCCGGGCGGTTGGCCTCGAAGTCGGGCAGGCCGTGGACGCGCATCCGCAAGGACGGCTGGACGATCTCGACCAGGGTCTTCAAGTCGTGCCAGTTCGGGCCGTAGTGGCCGGTCAGGAGGATCGCGGCGCGGAAGCCGAGCACCTCGGCCGCGCGCAGGTGGTAGCAGACGTTCTTGAAGTGGATCCAGGGCGGCACCGCGGTCAGCCAGGGCCGCTCCTGGCCGACGTGCTCCTCGGCCCAGAGGGCGAAGCGGCCGATCTCGTGGACGTGCCAGTAGTCGGGCGGGGCGACGATGCCGCCGTGGCGCCGGGCGGTCGCGACCAGCAGGCCGTGCGCCTTCAAGGCGTCGAGGCCGAGGACGCAGTGCGGCCCGTGGGGCTCGCACAGGCCGTACGGGAAGTAGACCACCGGGAGGTCCCGGAAGGCGGCCTCCAGCTCGTCGGGGAACATCCGCTCCCACCGCACCTCGCGCTCCTCGCGGCTCATCCGGGCCTCCTCTTCCATTCGAAGAATTGAGTATAATGCTGGCCGAAGACCGTCCAATTCGACGAGCGTGGGACCCGCCGCGCGGGAGGTGGAGCCGATGCCTGCGATCACGCAGGAGCAGCGATTCTTCTTCGAGGCGAACGGCTATCTGATCCTCGACGACGCGCTCTCGGCCGAGCAGCTCGAGCGCCTGCGCGCGGCGTGCGACGCGGCCGAAGAGCGGTGGCGCGCCGACCCCGGCCTGCCCGGAGTGCGCCGCTGGGACCTCGACCAGGTCATCGCGATCATGGAGTACGACCCGATCTTCGTCGAGACCCTGATCAACCCGCGGGTGTTCCCGATCGTGCGCGATCTGCTGGGGCCGGACGTCAACGTCCTCGACCACGACTACTTCATCACCCCGGCGGGGGCGACGATCCACAAGGGCTGGCACTACGACGAGGGCTTCCCCGGCGTCTACCACCCCCGCTCGCAGCTGATGCTCAAGGTGTTCTACGTCCTCCAGGACATCCCGCCGAACGGCGGCGGCACCGTCCTTCTCCCCGGCTCCCACGCCTTCCGCCGGGACCTCGCGCTGCCCAACACCGAGGTCCCCGAGGAGATGCCGGCCTCGGTCCGGATGTGTCTGCCGGCGGGCAGCGCCTACCTCATGCACGGCCGCGTCTACCACTGCGTGGGCAACAACCTCTCGGACCTCAGGCGGCTGCTGCTGATCTACACCTACGGCCACAAGTGGATGAAGATCTGGGACGGCTACCGCCCGTCGGAAGCGCTCGCCGCCCGCGCGACGACGCCGATGCTCCAGCAGCTCCTCGGCCTCGCCGACCCCTACGGGCCCAACGCGCCGCTGGAAGCCTGACCGCGCGGAGCCCCGAGATGAGCTACCTGAGCGACGAGCAGCGCCTCTTCTTCGAGACCAACGGCTACCTGATGGTCGAGGGCGCCCTCGCGCCGGCCGAGCTCGAGCGGGTGCGCGCCGCGGCCGACGACGCCGAGGCGCGCTGGCGGCGGATGCCGGAGCTGCCGGGGGTGCGCGGACCCCACTTCTTCCAGATCGAGGCGGTGATGGAGTACCACCCGGTGCTGTTCGACCTGGTCGAGCAGCCGCGCCTCTTCCCGATCGTCTGGGAGGTCCTCGGCCCGGACGTCCAGCTCCTCGACCACGCCTACTACATCACCCCGCCGGGCGCCCTCGTGCGCGGCACCGCCTGGCACTCCGACATCGGCCACCGGGTGGGCGGCGTCTACCACCCGCGCTCGACGATGATGGTGCGGGTGATGTACGCCCTCGAGGACGTCGGCCCGGATGGCGGCGCCACCCTGGTGCTGCCCGGCTCGCACCGCTACACCGCGGACGTGCGCATCCCGGCGGTCGAGGTGCCCGAGGACCTGCCGGGCGCGGTGCGCCTGACCTGCAAGGCGGGCACCGCCTACCTCTACAACGGCAACCTCTGGCACGCGCCGGGCAACAACCGGAGCGCGGTCACCCGCCGCATGCTGCTGTTCAACTACGGCCACCGCTGGATGCGCATGTGGAGCGGCCACGAGCCCTCCGAGTGGCTGGCCGAGCGGGCGACGACCCCGATGCGCCGCCAGCTCCTCGGCCTGAACCGCGCCTACTACGGGCCGGACGCCCCGCTCGAAATTCAGTGAAGCTTCGCCTCAGACCTACGAGCCGCACGGAACGTCTCCGGCGTCATGGACCGCTGGTCCCCCGCCCACGTCGAGCGATCTCGGCTAGGCACTTCGCAACGGCTACTCCAGACCGATGGATTCATCGGATGCCCCCCGCAACCCCTCGATCCCCTTCCCTCCCCACGGGGGGGAAGGGGACGCCCCCTCCCGCTCTGTCTGCTGCTCGAGAACTCGGCTTCTTCGTCACGATTCTGGCCTGATCAGACATCCAGTGCCCGGCCGGCCTAACCGAGTCCTGGGCCGCGGCGGGCGCCGGGCGCCGGGCGGTAGGAGAGCGCCTGCGTGCTGTTGCCGAGCCAGCCCGGGACGTGCCGGGCGAGGGCGAAGGCGCCTTCGACGGGCCAGGTCGAGAACCGGCGCCGGTGGACCAGGGCCCCGCGGTCGAGGTCGTAGATCCGCAGCTCGTTGTGATCCGCGAGCGCGAAGGCGTAGAGGCCGCCCGCGAGCTGCTGCACGTCGTGGAGCCAGTGCGAGCCGGTCTCGAACCGGCGCTCGACCCGGCCCTCCGGATCGAGGCGAACGAGGGCACCGGCGGAGCTGTCGGCGAAGTAGATCCGCCCGTCGCGAGCGAAGCGGGCGCCGTGACAGCCGACGAACCCACGCGCCAGCTCGCGGTACTCGCCGTTGACCAGGTCGAAGACTCCGATCGCCCCCTGGATGAGGGTCGAGACCGCGGCCCGGCGCCGGCTGCGGTCGAGCGAGGCGGCGTTGACGTGGGTGCGCTGGAAGCCGTCCGGGACGTAGTGGCGGCGCAGGTCGGTGTCGGGGCCGAGGTGTAGCCGCGGCCGTAGAGCTCCGCCGGCAGCTCGAGCACCCGCGTGACGCCGCCCGCCAGCGGGTCGAGGACCAGGACCGCGTCCGAGGCGGCGCAGGCGGCGAGAGCCGAGCGCTCCGAGACCGGCTCGACGGTGTGGAGCCCGGCGAGGAGCGGGTGCTCGATCCGGCCCGCGAGCGTGAAGTCGGCGGGCCGCAGCCGGGCCATCGACTCGAGCGGCGCGGCGAGGCGCCAGCGCTCGATCCGCTGCTCGAACCCCACCAGCAGGTCCCGGTCGCCGGCGAAGGCGGCGTGCTGGATCTTGTCCCGGTGCTTGACCCGGCCGATCTGCCGGCAGGTCGGCGTGCCGTCGTCCGCGAGATCGAGCGCGTGGAAGCTGAGCGCCCCCGAGTAGAGGGTCGGCGGCGGCCCCAGGCTCTCGAACGGCGGCCGGACCTCGAGCCGCCGCGGGTCACCGAAGCGCCGGGTTAGGAACTCGGCCGAGGCGCGCGCGAGGTTGGTCCGCCGGCTCGAGTGGCTGAGGACCAGGGTGCCGACTCGTCGCATGGCGCCCGGCGGCCGGGGGGTCAGCTCCACGCCCCGGCGGCGTGGTCGCGGGCGCGGCGCGCGAGCGTCGCCTCGATCAGCTCGGCGTAGGCGCCCACCACCCGGTCGCGGTCGCAGAGGTGGCCGACCCGCTCGCCGAGCCGGCGCCCCCACGAGGGGTCGACCCGGGCCAGCGCGGCGGCGACCGACGCCAGGCGGGGGCGCCCGCCGTCGAGCTCGACGAACAGGATCTCGTCGCCGAAGAGCTCGGGCAGGGCGCCCACCGGAGTCGCGATCACCGGCGTGCCGGCGAGACCCGCCTCGACGACCACCACCGGGAAGCCCTCCCGCGCGGAGAGGACGGCCAGGGCGTCGACGCTCTTGAGGAGGGTGCCCACGCGCCGGCCCGGCGGCAGGAAGCGCACCCGCTCCGCCACGCCGCGCTCGGCGGCCAGCCGCTCGAGCTCGGCGCGCCCGAGCTCCTCGGTGTCGAGCCCCTGGACCAGGAGGTCGCAGTCGAGCTCGGCGAGGCTCTCGACCAGCCAGTCGACGTTCTTGATCGCCAGCAGGCGCCCCAGAAAGCCGAGGGTCTTGCGCCGCCGCCCCTCCGCCCGCCGCTCGGCCCACGGCTCGCCTTCCAGGGCGGCGGCCGAGGCGGTGTTGGGGATGAAGACCGCGCCCGGCAGCCGCCGCGCAGCGGCGGGCGTCACGCAGCTCGCGGCGTCGATCACGTGGCGCCAGCGGTGGTGGTACTCGACCTCCTCGGCCTTGTCGGTGTGGACCACCCGGATCGAGGTCGGGCGGGGCGCCAGGCGCTCGAGGGTGCCCGGGGTGAGCGGGTTGAGGCCGTACCAGAGGACCGCCTCCGCGCCGGCGAGCGCGGCGGCGAGCTCGTCGCCGTCGCGGGCGAGCTCGACGCTCCCGAAGCGCTCCTCGAGCTCGCGGCGGATCGTCGGCTCGACCGTGATCCGGCGCCGGGCGAGGGCGCAGACCGAGACCTCGAAGCACTCTCGGAGCCCGGCGGCCACCTCCATCATCGCCGTCTCGCCGCCGCCCAGGACGAGGTGCGGGAAGAGGACCGCCAGGCGCCTTGACAGCGCCCGAGAGCTTCCGTAGGTTCGCTCGGACATCGTTCGATTCCCGGCGAGCCTATCGCCACCCCTCCGAGGATGCGCCTCTACGTCATCCGGCACGCCGACCCCGCCTACCCCGAGGACCGCCTCTCCGCGCGCGGCCGGCGCGAGGCCGAGGTCCTGGCGGAGCGCCTCGCCGCCGGCGGCCTGGACCGGCTCTACACCTCGCCGATGGCCCGGGCGCGCGCGACCGCCGCGCCGGTCGGCCGCGCCTGCGCCCTCGAGCCCGAGACCGTGGAGTGGGCGCGCGAGGTCGAGGACTGGTGGCTCGACGGCGGCCCGCAGGAGGAGTGGCCGGCCTGGAACGTCGACGGCGCCGTGATCCGCCGGCTGCCCCTCGCAGCGCGCAACTGGCTCGGCCTGCCGCCGTTCGACACGCCGGTCCTGGCGGCGGGCTTCGCCCGGCTCGAGGCGGCGTCGGACCGCTTCCTGGCCGGCCACGGCTACGTGCGGGAGGGCCATCGCTACCGGGCCGAGGCCCCCCATCGCCGCCGGATCGCCGTGGTCTGTCACGCCGGCCTCGCCCTCTCCTGGCTCGGCCACCTGCTCGGGATCCCGGCGCCGCTCGTCTGGGCCGGCTTCTTCCTCGCCCCGAGCTCGGTCACGACCGTGCTCTTCGAGGAGCGCTCGCCCGAGTGGGCGACCCCCCGCTGCCTGGCGGTGGGCGACACCTCTCACCTCCTCGCCGCCGGTCTCGAGCCCGGCGGCTGCGGCCTGGTCGCCAACTCCGACTGAGCCTCGCCGCCGTCCTGCGCCAGCAGGTGGATGCAGTAGGTCGCGAGGCCCGGGTGGGAGAGCTCGCCCTCGACCCCGACCAGCTCGAGCGGACCGCTCCGGGTGCCGCGCGCCATGTCGACCAGGAAGAGGTTGAGCCGCGACTGGCCGACCAGGAAGAGCTCGCCCTCTAGCCGCACCGAGCCGCGGAGCCAGCCGTGCCGCCTGGCGAGCGGGCTGCCGGTCGTCTCGCCCAGCGGCACGCTGCAGTCGACCCGGCAGACGATCCGGCCGCTCGCCGGCTCCAGCTTCGCGAAGGTCCCGTGCTCGGTCCAGGCGAAGTAATAGTGGCCGTCGTAAAAGCAGCCGTCGTGGATCCGGCCCTCGATCGGCTCGACCTCGGAGCTCGCCGCGAGGTGGAACCGGCGGCGCGTGACGTTCCAGAGCTTCGAGCGGCCGGGCGCCACCTCCAGGTAGGGCAGGTTGACGATCAGGTCGCCTGCGGGATCGAAGAAGACGTGGTTGACGTGGAGCTGGTTGCCGTGGGGCCCCTTGCCGCGGAAGTCGTGGCGCGCGAGCAGCGCGGGCGGCGTCGGCCGCTCCATCGCGTCCCGCAGCTCGGGCTCGAAGCCCGCCCACCAGTCGAAGACCGGGCGCCACCGCTCGTCGAACCCGAGGACGCTGTCCGAGGCGGTCGCGGTCACGTAGAGGACGCCGTCGCGCGCCGCCAGCGAGTGGAGGTCGCCGAAGCGGGGCTCGGAGACGACCCGCTCGATGCGGTCGAGGTCGCGGTCGAAGAGGAAGACCTGGGTGCTGTTGGCGACCGCGAGGCCGCCGGCGAACGGGGCGACGCCGCGCGCCGAGCTCCGCCCCGGCCGGTGGGGCGAGCCCGGCAGCTCGATCTGGCGCAGGGCCCGGAAGGTCCGCCGCTCGACCGAGAGCTCGCCCAGGATCAGCGAGCCGCTCACCTCCTCGCCGGCACCGCCGTCCCGGCGACCGCTCCGCAGCGAGGTCGTGAGCAGGATGCGGTAGGTCTCGGCCATGGCGCAGCTCACAGCCGGTGGATGGCGTAGATCGCGAGGCCCGGATCGCCCAGGTCGCCGCGCGCGCCGTGGACCCGCAGCGGCCCGCTCCGGGTGCCCGACGCCATGTCGACGGCGAACACGTTCATCCGGGCCTGGCCGACCAGGAAGACCTCGTCGAAGAGGTGCGCCGCGCCGCGCAGCCAGCCGTGCTCGAGGGCGAGCGGATCGCCGGTGGTCTCGGGCAGCGGCACCGAGCAATCGACCGCCGCCACCACCTCGCCGGTCGCCTGGTCGAGCTTGACGAAGTCGCCGGTGGCGGTGCGGCAGAGGTAGAAGCCGGCGCCCAGGGCGATGCCGTCGTGGATCCGCCCGCGGATCGCGCCCGGGATCGGCCGGCCGCCGAACAGGAACTCGCCGCGGGTGACGTTGAACACCCGGCTCTTGCCCTCGCGGTAGGCCATCCCCGGAAGGTTGACCAGCATCTCGCCGGTCTCGTTGAAGCAGACGTGGTTCATGTGGAAGCGCGAGCCGGGGTTGGCGTCGTGCCGGAAGTCGTGGTCGGCGGCGATCCGCCCGCGCTGCCAGTCGCGAAGGTAGGGCTCGAGGACCGGCTCGGACCCCGCCCACCACTCGAAGGTCCGGGTGAGGCCCCGGTCGAAGCCGACGATGCAGTCCGCCGCGGTGGCGGTCACGAAGAGCTCGCCGTCGCGCGCGGCGAGCGAGTGGATGTCGCCGAAGCGCCGCTCGGAGTGGCAATCGAGGATCCGGGTGAGCTCGCGGTCGAGCAGGAAGAGCTGGCTGGTGTTGGTGGCGGCGACGCCGTCCGCGAACGGCGCGATCCCGCGCACCGACCGGCGGCCGGGAAGGTGCGGCGACTCCGGCAGGTCGACCTGGCGCTCGACCCGCAGCGTGCCCGCCTCGAGGTCCACCTCGCCCGCGACCAGCGAGCCGCTCACCTCCTCGCCGTGGCCGCCCGCCCGCCGGCCGCTGCGCAGACTGGTGCTCAAGAGGATCTGGAAGTATCTCGGCATGACCTCGACGTCCAGGACCCGCGCTACCACGCTCCGCCGGTCAGGCTTGTTTCTCACCAGTTTATCAGGCACACGGCTGTACTGGGGACCCGAGCCCCTCGAGACCCGGGCCGCTTTCGACCGACGCACCCGTGCGCAGCCTCCACCTGAGCCGTGGCCATCCGCCGGCGGCCTTTGACTGTGGCGTCGTCGCGGTGGGTGACCTCGCGGCCGGCCTGGTCGAGCTGGGCGCGGATGTGGCGATGGTCTCACAGGAGGCGGTCGAGCCCCCTCGGAGGCCCGGCGAGCAGGCACTCGGGGTGCTCCGCAGTCCAAGAAAGGAAGCTCGCCGCGCGGCTGAGACCCTCGCCGCTGTAGGCGGGCGCCCGGAGTTGCTCCATCTCTGCGACCACTACGACATTGGCGTTCTCTCTCGGCCTGGCGAGACGCGGCACCCTCGAGCCGGGATCACGGGGCGCCGGCGACCGGCCCGAGCTCCTGTCGTCCTTTCCCCCTCGAGGTCCACATGGACGAGATCAGCCAGCCCAGGAGACCCGGCGACTGCCGCGATCAGTAGGAGATGGTGGCGCTGGCCGGCCTGGTCATCGTGCCGTCCCGCGCTGGCGCAGAGACTGCTCCGCCACCGGCCCTGGGCGGGTTCGAGGATCGGGGTGCTGCCCCACAGCGTCGCGGACGGTCCGGCGGCCTCGGCCGCCGCCTATAAGTCCGAGCCCGCGACGGGCCACGCTCACCAACTTGGACCGCGTCTCGCGCCAGAAGGGAAGCCACCTGGTGCTGGCGGCAGTACCAAGGTACTTGAACGGGACCCTGGCGACCGGTTCGACCCGGTGGAGGTCCAAGACCACCCGCGGCAGCGGGCCATGGTCGAGAGGCTCCTCCCGGCTACGCGCGCTGCGGGAGGGCCTGGACGCCCACCACGCCGGGGCCGACGTTCTCATGATGGCGAGCCGCAACGAACTCCTCGGCCAGGTCACCCTTGAGGCCATACTCCACGCCCGCACCGGTCTCGCCACCGCCACGCCACCGACGCCATCCTCGAGCTGATCGAAAACGGCCCAAACTGCCACCTGGCGCCACTAGCCGGCGCCCCGGACCCCAGCGAATGTGCTGTCCACCTCATCGCCGCCACTACCCTCCGGGCTCGCCTCGGTCGCGCCGCCGACTGCACTCGACGGTGCTTCCCTCGGGAGGGCAAAAGCCACCAGACTCCCTCCCCCCTAAAGCGCCTCACCCAAGAAGAGCCGCGCCCTCTCCGACTCTGGGCCCGTTTTTACCAACTCGCGCAAGTGTGCTAAGTTCATCATCGAAGTCCTAGATCAACCAGCGCCTCCTCTTCTCCGTGCGGTGGTGTGGAGGCACTGGGCACAGCTCCTTGCCTTGGCTGAGTTACGAGGTTCTAGCAGCCGGTGGCGTCTGACGAGCGTCACACTGGAGGCCACTGCGAATGCCCAGCTCCCTGGACGAGCGAGTCCTACAAGCCCAACTCGAGAAACTTCAGGCCGAGGTTCAAGCAATCCACTCTCGAGAGAAGGCCGAGGCGGCTCTCGCCACGAAGTTCAAGTCCTGGATCGCTGTTCTCACCGCACTGGTCGCCCTCACCGCGGGTGGATGGGGCCTCTGGAATGGAATAAGCCAATTCCTCGACCAGCAGAGACAAGAGCTCGAGTTCCAGGTCGATTCCTCGATCGTGCAGTTAGGGAAGGATCTCTACTCAGCGGACGACTCTAAGTTCGAGAGCGCGGCCCTCCTCCTGTCGTTCTATGAGGAACACAGCGTACCTCTCTTGGCGGCCCGCATTGGAACCGTCACGTCGCCAAAGTTGCTGTCCTTCCTCCAAAGCGCTCTTGAGTTGGTCGCCACAAAGGAGCACCTGCAGGAAGCACCAGAGAAACTGGTCACCCCGCTCCTAACCTACGCCAGGCGTGGAGTCGGGCAACTGGAACTGGCCGCCGACGCCCCAAGCGCAGGGGAAGCGGCGAGGCCTGTCTCCAATTACGTGATGGTGATCGGCGGGGTAATGAAAACAGTAACTGACCACAAAGAGCGTTGCGAAGCCATTAGCTTCCTTACGGACCTTCAGAGCAAAGTTGCAGCGAAGTCGATGCTCGAGCCTCTTACAAGACAGAACCTAACTATGCAGATCGATGATGTGCTTCACGAGTTGAAAGGAGAACCATGCAAGGATATCAACTGGTTGTCTCTATGAACCATCACGTGCGCGGCAAGCAGACGTTTATCGCGGTTTTTCTCGGAGTTCTTCTTTTTCTGGAATTGCATCCCTTGCTCGCAGCCGAGGCCGACTCAGTCAAGCGTGTCGTCGTGGCAACCATGGAATTCAATCCCGATTCCGGCGACGTGGGCGCCAAGCTGCACTCCATCGGCAAGCGCCTGGAGGACCTCTTGGACCAGAGAGCGGAGATCGTTTGGATAACTCCCACAACCGGACAGCTCTCTGCACAGAATTTGTATCGCTATTGGCTACGAGCGGAACTGGACGCGGTTGGCAACGATGCGTCTGTACAACTCGTTGTAAGTGAAATTTCGGACGGGACATCTATCCTTTTTAGATACCCAATCGACCTTGATCTGAGTGACCACTCTTACAGAGAGCATTTCGCGCACGATGTCCGTTCCTGGTTTCTTCCAACCTTCGATCTCTTGAGATCGAGCAATGGCCAACCACTTGTTCTCGCGTCGTGCATCATGCCTGACTCAACTGAAGAGCAAGGCACGCCAAGCTGGCCTCAAGAAAATGCAAGACTAACGAGGGATTACGCGACCCGCTTGCGTAAGGACCCTCGAATGATGCACTTCGCCGTCAGAGGACTCGAGGAACCACAGGAGATCTTTATCGTATGTCATGACAAACTTAACAAACATCCTCTGACCGAAGCCTTTCGGTACGTAGTTTCTGGCGAGTTTGACAGGCAAGGCAACGAAGTAGTCGTGCATGTGTTCGAGCCTCACAGCCACCCGGCTCGCCCTGACACGAGCTTTGTCGCACTGAGTAATGTGAAGGGTGACTTGGCAGAGGCCATTGCTGAACGAGCTGCGGTAATGATGTCAAAGCAGTAGCCTCGGGGCAGGCCACCTCACGGATTGCGACTCTGCGTCGAGGCCTCTCGCTCAACCGGTTCAGTTTTCCCCCACCAGGCTCCGCTCTCAACGCCCGCAAGCTCCAAACGACGTACAGTCGCTCTGTAGTGTTCCAGTCGTGTTGGATCCGGCGGCTTTCGGAGGTTGGAGATGGCCAGATCTAGTGCGGTCCAGCTCCGTCGCGCCTTCTTGTTTAAGAACTCGGTCCGCTCCTCCGCGGGCAACTGCTGAGCGAGGTTGAGCAGGACCTTGATTGCGCTTCTGTTCCCATATCTCACAGCATGGTGGAGAGCCGTCTCGTTAACGATGTCGGTTGCTGTGAGCGGAGCGCCGAGCTGCACGAAGTCCGAGATGTTATGACCCCGGTTATATTTTGCCGCATTCATCACCACCGTTCTTCCCTGAAAATCCGTTCTAGTCAAAATATGCAACAGTTCCTCTCTCTCGAGGCGCTCGGTTAGAAGCTCAATGACGCCGAGAGCCTCTACTTGGGCTGCCGCTGAATACAACGAATAGAAGAGCGGACGCTTGATTAGATCGAAAGCGCTGGGCTCACTCGTGTGTTCGCTTCTCAGCTCTTGAAGGATCTCCAGGCAGGCCACTGTTGCAGCGCGACCTGGATACAGCTCGGCAAGAGAGAGGATGAGCTTGGTCGAGCCGGCCAAGTTCGAGAGAGCCACCAAGGCAACCTCTTTCGTCGCTCCCTGGAGGTGCGGGATCATCTTCTCTGTCGCTTCCAGGAGCTGTAGCCGCTCGCTCTCGCGATCCCTCTGCGCGACCAGATCCTGCTGGCGGCGGTTGTAGAAGTACGTGAAAATCCCACCGACGATGGCGATCAGCAAGCCCGAGGCATGATCTAGAAGGTCCAACATAAGTCGCGTCTCCTCATCTCGGACGAGTCTTTCGTAATCGGTCGACGAGCGCGCTCACATGGTGACTCGTTGCCATGCTATATCGATCTAGCGAAGCTCCGCCTCAAACCGACGAGTAGACCGTGGGCGGTTGAACCGGTGTGGGCATAGGATGCTCCGATGACGACCGTGGCGGAGCTTCTCGAAGGGCATGTGACGCTGGAGGTGGAATGCGTGGACCGGCTGTACCTGAACGGGTACGTGCCGGCGTTGGCGACGGGTCCCGGGATGACGGGCTTCCTGCGCGAGCACCTGGGCAAGCCAATCCCGTCGCCGGCGGTGTTGGGTCAGATCACGACGCGCTTTCGCGAGGCAGTGAAGGGGTTTGCGGAGAGTCACGAGATCCCCTGGGTTGAGTTTCGTTCCAAGCAGCGCAAGGACGAGCTGGCGAACCGGCTGCGCCGGGAGCGGGGGGTGCGCGACGGGGTGGTTTTCATCGGGGTGGCGCAGGAGAAGACCAAGGCGTTTCAGGGCAAGCCGAGGCCAGAGAAGGGGGCGGGGTGGTTCGACTGGACGCGGGACAAGGACGTCTACGTCAACCACTACTACTTCTACGTCGACGACGAGGAGTTCGGGCCGGCGTTCCTCAAGGTGTGCAGCTACGCCCCGTGGTCGCTGAAGCTGTGCTTGAACGGGCACGAGTGGGCCAAGCGCCAGCTCGAGCGGCGCGGCATCGCCTACGAAGCGCTCGACAACGGGTTTCTCTCGTGCGCGGACCCCGAGGCGCTGCAAACGATCTGCGACGAGCTCGGCCCGGCGGCGATCGAAGCCTTCCTGGCTCGCTGGCTCGAACGGCTGCCGATGCCCCTGTCGCCGGAGGACCGCGCGGCCGGGTACGACTGGAAGCTCTCGATCTGGCAGATGGAGGTCAGCCTCACTCAGGTCTTCGATCGGCCGGCCCGCGGCCGGGAGTTCTTCGAGCAGGTGCTGCGCGAGAACCTCGACCTCGGCCGGCCGGACCGGGTGCAGCTCGTCTTCGACCGGCGCGTCACCCGCCGGACGCCAGGCACCTTCCGCACCCGGGTCGTCGAGCAGGGTGTCTCGCCGAGCCTCCACATCGAGTACAAGAGCTTCGATCTCAAGCAGTACTTCAAGGAGGGACGAGCGCTGCGCACCGAGGGGACCTTCCGCAACCCCAAGGACTTCGATGTCAACAAGGGCCTGGCGAACTTCGGCTACTTGCAACAGATCGGACGCCACATCAACCGGCGGCTTCTGGAGGTCGAGCGGGTCAGCCAGAACTGCGGGCTGTCCGCCGGCAGCATCCAACGCGTGGTGCAGCCCACCGTCACCGACGACGGTCACAAAGCCCCCGGTCTTCGCTTCGGCGATCCCCGCGTCATGGCCCTGATGCTCAGCCTCAGCCTGTTTCTCCACCTGATCCACGGCTTCCGGAACCAGGACCTGCGGCGCAACGTCTGCCAACTCCTGGGACCGACCGAGCCTGCCTACACCAGCGCCCAGGCCAGCTACGACCTCCGGCGCCTGGTACGCAAGGGCCTGATCTATCGCGCTCCCGGGACCTATCGCTACCTCGTCACGCCCTACGGCTGGAAGCTCGCTCGCTTCTACGCCCGGCTCGATGCCCGCGTGCTGCGGCCTGCACTGACCGCCATTGAAGGGCCCGGCGTCGCCGAGCCTCACCCTCGCCTCGCTGAAGCTCTCCACCGCGTCGACCACCAGCTCGATTCCCTCATTCAACACGCCTTCCCGCCACACCAGAAGGCCGCCTGAGAAGCTCCTCCCGGATGCAGATCTCTCGACCAAAACTCGGCCTCTTTATCCAAGAGTCGCCCCAATCAGACGACTAGACGGACGCAATTCTACTCATCCGCCACTCGAGACCCTGGCGCGCGCTGCTCGCACCCAGCCACCGGGCGAAGCCCACGTACGGCTCCCCGCCGGTGTGGAAGCTGCCGGCGAGAGGTTTCAGCCACGTTTCCGGACGCCGGTAGTGGAGGCTCCTTCCACCGCCGGCCAGTCAGCGAGCGGCTCGGCCGCGAAGGCGCCGCACTGGCCGTTTCCGGGGTAGAGGCGAGTGCGGTGGGTCGCGCGGAGGGCGCGCTCGATCCGGGGCGGGTTGCCCGGGAAGTGCCACTCTCCCCGGATCATGCCGATGCGCGCCATCAGGCCGGCCGCGGCGAGGCGAGCCAGGATCTCCCCTTCCGCCGCCTCGCAGTCGAGCTTGAGGAGGTCGACGCGGGACTCGGGAAAGCGGCCGACCAGCTCGACGGCGTCGACGGCGCGCACGCGCAAGGTGGGCGGCGCGGCCTCGGGATGGAGGGTGGTCAGGACCTCGGCGACCCGGCTCGCGGCGGCGTTGCGGTCGGCGTTCGCGCGCCCGCCCTGGCGCAGATGGACGAAGCGCCGGGCGTCCCCCATCACCGCCGCCTCCTCGAGCTCCACCCCGTCGAGGTCCGCCGCGTTGGCGCGGAAGAGGGCCGCGCTGTCGGGGTCCGGCTCGGCGGCGACGATCCGCGCCGCCGGCCAGAGGCGCTTGGCCGCGAGGGTGAAGGCGCCGAGGTGGGCGCCGACGTCGAGGATCGTCCGCACCGCTCGGCCGCTCGCCGCGAGCGGCTCGAGGCCGTACTCGTCGCCCTCGAGCACCGCCCGCGCCACCTCGACGTCCCAGCGCCGGGCCACGGGGTCGGCCCGCACCCAGAGATTCCGCCCCCCGATCGGGACCCGCACCCTCGCCGGCGCCCCGCCGGCGCCCTCCAGAGCTTGCAGGAACGCCATCGAGAGAGCCTACCGCACCGCGGACGCCACGGAGGAAGCCCCGGTTCGCCGACCCGCCCGGCACGGTTCCTGCTCCGAATTGGTGGCACCCGCGGTCCGGACGAGGCGGCCCCATAGAATCGTGGACCCCGGCCGCGATCCGCGCGGCCCGGGGCGCCGCTCACGAGAGGATCCGGACGACCCGTATGCCCGCGAAGCGCACCACGTCCCCCACGCCCGGCCGCACCGTCCGGAACCGCTCGCTCCTCCCGGACGAGCCCCTCTGGTACAAGGACGCCGTCATCTACCAGCTCCACGTGCGCACGTTCGCGGACTCCGACGGCGACGGCATCGGCGACTTCCCCGGCCTCACCGGCAAGCTCGACTACCTCCAGGAGCTGGGGGTCACCGCCCTCTGGCTGCTGCCGTTCTACCCCTCGCCGCTCAAGGACGAGGGCTACGACATCGCCGACTACCGCGGGGTCAACCCGATGTACGGCGACCTCGCCGCCTTCCGCCGCTTCCTGCGCGAGGCCCACCGCCGGGGCCTCCGGGTGATCACCGAGCTGGTGATCAACCACACCTCGGACCAGCACCCCTGGTTCCAGCGCGCCCGGCGCTCGAAGCCGGGAAGCCGCCACCGCGACTACTACGTCTGGAGCGAGACCGCCCAGCGCTACCAGGACGCGCGGATCATCTTCCAGGACTTCGAGACCTCGAACTGGACCTGGGACTCGGTGGCCGGCGCCTACTACTGGCACCGCTTCTACCACCACCAGCCCGACCTCAACTTCGCGTCGCCCCACGTCCGGCGCGAGGTGCTCCGGGCGCTCGACTTCTGGCTCGACATGGGGGTCGACGGCATGCGCCTCGACGCCATCCCCTACCTCTTCGAGCGCGAAGGCACCAACTGCGAGAACCTGCCGGAGACCCACGCCTACCTGAAGGAGCTCCGCGCCCACGTCGACGGCCGCTACGAGGGCCGGATGCTGCTCGCCGAGGCCAACCAGTGGCCGGAGGACGCGGTCGAGTACTTCGGCGCGGGCGACGAGTGCCACATGTCGTTCCACTTCCCGGTCATGCCGCGCCTGTTCATGGCGGTGCGCATGGAGGACCGCTTCCCGATCATCGACATCCTGGAGCAGACGCCGGAGATCCCCGAGAGCTGCCAGTGGGCGATCTTCCTGCGCAACCACGACGAGCTCACGCTCGAGATGGTGACCGACGAGGACCGGGACTACATGTACCGGGTCTACGCCGCCGAGCCGCAGGCGCGGATCAACCTCGGGATCCGCCGGCGGCTGGCGCCTCTGCTGGGCAACGACCGGCGCCGCATCGAGCTGATGAACGCCCTCCTGATGGCCCTGCCCGGCACGCCGATCGTCTACTACGGCGACGAGATCGGCATGGGCGACAACTACTACCTGGGCGACAGGAACGGCGTGCGCACGCCGATGCAGTGGAGCCCGGACAGAAACGCCGGCTTCTCGGACGCCAACCCGCACAAGCTCTACCTGCCGGTGATCATCGACCCCGAGTACCACTACGAGGCGGTCAACGTCGAGACCCAGCAGGCGAACCCCCACTCGCAGCTCTGGTGGATGCGCCGGATGATCGCCCTGCGCAAGCGCTACCAGGCCTTCGGCCGGGGCTCGATCGAGTTCCTCCAGCCCGACAACCACCGCGTCCTGGCGTTCATCCGCCGCCACGACGGCGAGCGGATCCTGATGGTCGCCAACCTCTCGCGCTTCGTCCAGCACGTCGAGCTCGACCTGGCGGAGTTCCGCGGCGTCGTGCCCACCGAGCTCTTCGGGCGCACGCCGTTCCCGGAGATCGGCGAGCTGCCCTACCTGCTCACCCTCGGCCCCCACGGCTTCTACTGGTTCTCGCTCGCCGCCGAGCCGGCCGCCCCGCGACAGCGCCCGGGCGGCTCGCTGCCGGCGGAGCGGGCGCGGCCGACGCCGGGCGAGGCTCCGGAGCTGCCGGTCCTCGCCCTCGCCGGGAGCTGGCCCGACGGCCTCGTCGGCTCCGGCCGCCGCGGCTTCGAGGCGCTCCTTCCCGGCCTCCTTGGCGGCCGCCGCTGGTTCGCCGCCAAGAGCCGGAGCATCCGGGGCGTCGAGGTCGAGGCGACCGTGCCGGTCCAGGTCGAGGCCACCGGCGGCCGGCCGGCGAGCGAGGCGGTCCTCGCCTTCGTGAGCGTCGACTACCTCGACGCCGACCCCGAGACCTACGCCCTGCCGCTCGCCTTCGCGCCGGGCGAGGACGGCGAGCGGCTGGCCCGCGAGCGGCCGGACGCGGCGCTCCTCCGGATCGAAGCTCCCGCCGAGGCGGCCGGCGGCGGCGGGGTGCTCTACGACGCGGTCGCCGACGCCGGCTTCTGCCAGGCGCTCCTCGAGTCGATCGGCAGGCGCCGGACGCTGCGCGCCGAGCCAGGGGCGGGAACCCAGCTCGTCGCCTCGCGAAGCCGGGTCTACCGGGTGCTCCGGGGCCCCGCGGGCGAGGAGCTGCCGGTGCGCACGATGGGCGCCGAGCAGAGTAACTCGTCGGTCGTCTTCGGTGACCGGCTGGTGCTCAAGCTCTTCCGGAAGCTCGAGCCGGGGGTCAATCCCGACCTCGAGATCGGCCGCTTCCTGACCGAGAAGACCTCCTACCGGCACGTGCCGCCGGTGGGCGGGGCGCTCGAGCTCGTCCGCCGCAACCGGCCGCCCCTCTCGGTCGCCATCCTCCAGGGCTTCGTCGAGAGCTCGGGGGACGCCTGGCGCTTCACGCTCGACTTCCTGGGGCGCTTCTTCGAGCGCGTCCTCTCGCGCCACCAGGCGAGCCCGCCGGCGGCGCCGGACGGCCTGGGCGAAGGCCCCCGGCCGCCGGAGCTCGGCCTCGCCCTGGCCCGGATCCAGGCGCGCCGCGCGGCGAGCCCCGAGGCCGAGCCCGCGGCCGGCGAGCCGGTCGACGAGGTGGCCGAGACGATCGGCCTCTACCCGGCGACCGTCGGGCTGCTCGGCCAGCGCACGGCCGAGCTCCACCTGGCCCTGGCCTCGGACCGGGAGGATCCGGCCTTCGTGCCCGAGCCGTTCTCGGAGCTCTACCAGCGCTCGCTCTACCAATCGCTGCGCACCTCGGTCGGGCGCACCTTCCGGGTGCTCCGGCAGAGCGCCGGCCGCCTGCCGGAGGCCGCCGACCGGGAGGGTGCGGAGCGCCTGTTGGCGAGCCGGGACCGCCTGCTCGCACGCTTCGCGCCGCTGCTCGAAGGCAAGATCGAGGCCGACCGCATCCGCTGCCACGGCGACTACCACCTGGGCCAGGTGCTCCACACCGGCAAGGACTTCGTGATCCTCGACTTCGAGGGCGAGCCCGCCCGCCCGCTCTCGGAGCGCCGGATCAAGCGCTCGCCCCTGAGGGACGTGGCCGGGATGCTGCGCTCCTTCGACTACGCGGTCCACGCCTCGCTCGAGGAGCAGCGCGCCCGGGCGCTTCTCGGGCCCGAGCAAGCGGGCTCGCTCGCGGGCTGGGGCCGGCGCTGGTACCTGGAGAGCGCCGCGGCCTTCCTGGCGGCCT
>CAWIQD010000004.1:0-578957 GCA_963837945.1 uncultured Acidobacteriota bacterium | reverse complement strand
ACGCCTGTGCGCTTGGCGATGTTTTGGTACCGGTGGTTAGGCTCGTAGACGACCACCTCGACATCTTCAAAGTCCCTGAGCGCCTCCACGATGAGGGGCCGGACCTCCGCCCAGGTCCGCCCACCCTGGCCGCAGCCCAGGGGCGGCACGGCGATCGACTCAATACTCCTCTCCTGTACGACCCGGCGGAGATCGGCAAGGCCTGCCTTGATCCACTCGAGCCGGGTCCGGTTGCGCCAGTGCTTCTTGGTTGGGAAGTTGATGATCCAGCGCGGGCCCTCAAGGCTGGGGTTGTGGGTGACGAACATCCGCCCGATCTGCACTTCACCACGCTTGCTCGCTGCTAGGTACTCGTGGTAGTTGGCAGGGAACTGCCTCCTTGAACATCAGGGCAATGCCCTTTCCCATTATGCCCACAGTGTTGACCGTGTTGACCAAGGCTTCGACCTTGGCCTCGAGGAGATTGCCCTTCGTGAAGCGGATCATCGAAAGTACCAGCCAGGTCGAACCAATGTGGTCAGTTCCACGCCGAGTTCGTTCAGGTCCGCATCCAACTCTAGTTTGACATCCTTAGTGTAGCAGGCCAAGCCCATAAAGCCGCCGACTGGCACAAAGCGGTGGGCCAAGGCCTCGGCCTGGTAGCGCTCGAACTTCGTCGGATCTTCCGGGTCTCGCTGGAAGTCTCGTCGCTGAAGGAGGTCCCAGGCAACCTGGTCTAGGTCTTCACGGCGCGAAAAGAACAGCGCCCTCTCCAAGTAGGCATGTCGATCTGTGAAGACGTAGTGGATGTTCCTCTCCTCCAACGCTGGCAAGGAAGATACGAAGATGACGATGTCTTCGTTCCTCCGCTGCCCAATACCACCGTAACCGGTTCGGATGTTGTAGAGCATCGGGCTGAACGGGGTGAAGTAGAATGGGACGTAGTCGTCCAGCGTACCCCAGGGCTCAATCGGCACTTGCCTGTGGGGCCGTCTCTCGATCAGCTCTGGGTTTCCGATGCTTACGAAATCGGGGTCCAGCTCTTCCGACCGGCTGCAATGAAGGCCGTTGCGGAGTATCCAGGGGACATTGTGACGATGGGTTATCCGGAAGATCAGGGCCTTCTCGGGCGTCAGGTCCTGCGCAAAGGACTTTGGCATCTTGGCGAGTAGCGGTCGTTGCGATGGCTTCTCGGGCTCCTAATCACGAGTAACCTTGGCAACGTCACAGAGTCTCCAGCGGGCCATGGACTAGGTTGAACCCGGTCGCGAACCGAATTGTAGCCGCTCAAGGTGGTATTCGCACCCGACGCGCTGGCAGGGGACCCGTCGCCAGCTCCCCGGCTCCGTCGGCTCAGGAGAGCTACAGCGGTCGCGTATGCGTCGCCTTGCTAACCCGAGGGCATCCGGCTTCTAGGGGATGCTCCGATCCCGAGACGGTGGGGGCTGGCTCACTGCGTGCTCTCCTTGCGCACCCTGACCCGTACCCCCGAGAGGATTGCGGAGAGTGGCCGGCATCGGGTGGCGCAGAAGGTTGATTCGGTGCGAAGTGCTTGATTTTCAGGGTCTTGGAAGTGGAGCCGACGGGCGGATTTGAACCGCCGACCTGCCGCTTACGAGGCGGCTGCTCTACCACTGAGCTACGTCGGCCCGGAGGGATGGCGGTCGTGCCGCCAGGGGTTGCCGAGTCTACCGAATCGACCCTACCAGGGCAACGGCGGGAGAAAGTTCCGACCTCCAGAGTCCACCGAACGGTAGGGGAGGGCCGGGCGCCCGCTCCGGGGGACGTCTGAGCCCCGCCGGTGCACGAGCGTTGGGAGGCCGGGTCCGGCGAGGGGCGGGGTGAAGCCGAGCCGCGCGCCTGCGGCCCACCGTTCGGGAAGCGCGCGGCGTTCCCCAGGAGTGGGCGCCCGGCCCTCCCCGGCGGTCTCGCCGACCCCGCCGCGGGGTCAGGCGGTGGCTGCCCGGCCCTCTTCGGGATGGATGTCGTCGAGCTCGACCGAGACCAGCTTCGAGACGCCGCGCTCCTCCATCGTGACCCCGTAGAGCGTCGAGGCCACCTCCATGGTGATCTTGTTGTGCGTGATCACCAGGAACTGCGTGTCGCCCGCCATCTCCTGGAGCATCTCCGCGAACCGCACCGTGTTCGCGTCGTCGAGCGGCGCGTCCACCTCGTCCAGGATGCAGAACGGCGACGGCTTCGTCCGGAACAGCGCGAACAGCAACGCCACCGCGGTCAGCGCCTTCTCGCCGCCCGAGAGCAGCATCAGGTTCTGGAGACGCTTGCCCGGCGGCCGCGCCACGATCTCGATCCCCGACTCCAGCACGTCCTCCTCATCCTGGAGCCGCATCTCCGCCTCGCCGCCGCGGAACAGCTTGGTGAAGATCTCGCCAAACGAGCGGTTCACCTCCGCGAACGTCTCCCGGAACCGCTCCGAAGACGTCTGGTTGATCTCCCGGATCGTCCGCTTCAGGCTCTCGACCGAGGCCTCCACGTCGGCGCGCTGCGCGGTCAGGAAACCGTGGCGCTCCTCCTGCTCCTCGTATTCCTCGACCGCCAGCACGTTGACCGGTCCCAGCCGTTCGAGCGTCGCCTTGGTGCGGGCGAGCTCCGCCTCGAGCTCCGCCAGCTCCAGCGCCGCCTCCTCGGCCTCCGGCCCCGCCTCCGCCGCAGGGCGGGGCACCGGCTCCGCCGGGAGCTCGCGCCGGAACTCCTCGCGGAAGGTCTCGGCCAGGTGCCCCGCGTCCTGCTTGAGCTCGGCCTCCTTGATGCGCAGCGCCTCGACCGCCTCCCGGGCGGCGTCCCGCTCATCGCGGAGCTCGCCGATCGCCGTTTCCTGCGCCCGGAGCGCGCCGCGCCGCCCGTCGAGCCGCTCCTGCTCGCCGAGGAGCTCCTCCTCGGCGCCGCTCCGCCGCTCGAGCGCCGCCTGCAGCTCGACCTCGGCGCGCCCCATCTCGGTCTCCAGCCCCCGCCGCCGGCCGGCGAGGCGCTCGGCCTCGTCGTCCCAGGCCGCGGCCTGCCGACGCGCCTCGTCGATCTGCTGGCGGGTGCGCTCGAGCTCGCGCTCGTGGGAGTCCAGGCGCTCGCGGAGCAGGTCGAGGCGGCCCCGGCGCCCGGCGCTCGACTCGCGCAGGCCCTCACGGCGCTCCTTGGCCGCCCGCACCGCCTCGTCGCCCCGGTCGAAGCGCTCCTGGAGAGCGGCGTGGCCTTCGCCGGCCGCCCGGATCTCGGCGTCGAGCGCCGCCTGGCGCTCGCGGACGACGCCGACCTCGGAGCCGATCGCGTCGTGCTCGGCGGCGAGCCGCTCGCCCTCCTCGCCGAGGCGCCGGTGGCGCGCCGCGGCGTCCTCCCGCCGGGCCCGCGCGACCGCCAGCTCCTGGCGGACCTGCGCGCTCTCGGCCTCCTTCGCGTGCTTCTCGGCCGCCTTGGCGGTGCGCTTCGCGATCAGCGCCTCGAGCGCCGTCCCGGCGCTTTCGAGACGGCTCGCGAGGGCGGGGACCTCGCGCTCGAGCTCGGCCAGCTGGCGCTCGCGCTCGAGCACGCCCGGCTCCGCCCGCGGGCCGGCCACGTGGATCACTCCGCCCTGGAACCAGAGCCCCTCGGGGGCGAGGAAGGCGAAGCCCGGGTGCTGGCGGGCGAGGCGCTCGGCGCCGGCGGTCGAGGAGACGAGATGGGCGGGCGGCAGGGCGGCCGCGAGCTCCGGGTCGATCCCCAGCGCGCCGCCCAGGGCGAGCACGATCTCCGGGTCGTCGACCTCGAGGCCCGCCGCCCCGGCGGGGGCCGGCAGGGGGCTCACCAGGAGGGCCGCGGCCCGACCCTGGAGCGTCTCGGCCAGCGCGCGCGAGCCCTCGCCCGAGGGCAGGACCACGGCGTCGGCCAGCTCTCCCAGGTAGAGGTCGAGCGCCCGCTCCCAACCCTCGATCGCGTGGATCCGGTCCGAGAGGTAGACCGGCCGGGCGACGCCCGCCGCGAGCAGCGCGTCCTCGAGCACCGTCCGGCGCTCGGCGTGGGCGCGGGAGAGCTCCTCGAGCAGACGCTGCCGCTGCCGGGCCTCGGAGAGCGTCGTCTCCAGGTGCCGGACCTCCTCGGCGGCCTTGGACTCCCGGCGCAGGACCTCCTCGAGCTCGCCCTCCAGGCGCCCGAGCTCGGCCGAGCGCGTCTCGATCGCCGCCTCGAGCTCACCCACTCGGGTGCCGGCCAGCTCCAGGGCCTCGGCGGCCTGGGCCGCCTCCCGGGAGTGCGCCTCGAGATCGTGGTCGAGGTGATGGCTGCGGTAGTTGGCCTTCTCGAGCTCGATCTCGCCCTGGTGATGGCGCTGGCGCAGGCGGTTGAGCTCGGCGGCGGCCGCGAGCAGCTCGGTGCGCAGCGCCTCCCGGTGCGCCTCGGCGCGGGCCAGCTCGCGCTCGGCCGAGCGGGTCTCCTCCTCGTCCCGGGAGACCGCGTCGGCCGCCGAGACCAGCTCGCGCTCGAGCTCGTCCCGGCGCTCGGCGAGCTCGGCGAGCACCCCGGCCTGCTCTTCGACCTCGCGGCTCCGGCGCTCGGCGAGCGCGCGGCCGCCGGCGACCCGCTCGGCGATCTCCTGGAGGCGCTCCCGGCCCGACTTCAAGAGCTGCTGACGCCCCTCGATCAGCGCTCCCAGATCGGCCACGGTCTTGTGCCGGTCGCCGACCGCCGCGGCGAGCCGATCGAGCTCCTCGCGCCCGGCGGCGAGCTCGGCCTCCCGGCGGTGGAGGTCGGCCGCCAGGCCGGCGTCGCGCGAGAGACCGGCCTCGAGCTCCACGCGCAGCTCGGCGAGGCGCCCGGCGAGCCGCTGCCAGCGGCCGAGGAGCACCCGCTCGAAGAGCTGACGGTACTCGCCCTGCTTCTCCTTGAACCGGCGCGCGGCGCTCGCCTGGCGCTTGAGCGAGCGCAACGCCCGCTCGACCTCGCCGACCACGTCGTCGAGGCGCAGGAGATTCGCCCGCGCCTCTTCGAGCTTGACCTCGGCGATCCGCTTGCGCGCCTTGTAGCGAGTGATCCCGGCGGCTTCCTCGATCAGCCGGCGGCGCTCCTGGGGCTTGCCGGAGAGGATCATCCCGATCTTGCCCTGCTCGATCACCGAGTAGGCCCGGATGCCCAGGCCGGTGTCCATCAGGAGGTCCTTGATCTCCTTCAAGCGCACCAGCCGGCCGTTCAGGCGGTACTGGCTCTCGCCGCTCCGGAAGACGCGCCGGCCCAGGGTCAGCACCCCGTCCTCGGCCGAAGGGAAGGACGGGTCGGTCTCGAGGCGCAGGGTGACCTCGCCCATGCCCAGCGGCTTGCGGTCCGCCGAGCCGTTGAAGATCACGTCCTCCATGGTGTCGCCACGGAGGTTCTTGGCGCTCTGCTCGCCGAGCACCCAGGTCAGGGCGTCGGAGATGTTCGACTTGCCGCAGCCGTTGGGACCGACGATCGCGGTGATCCCCCCGGCGAAATCCAGGGTGACCGGGTCCACGAAGGACTTGAATCCGGAGACCTCGAGGCGTTTGAGCTTCAACATGGCGTCAAGGGTCGAAGGTTACCAGAGGGCCGGGAGCGCGGACAAGGGCCGGAGGGGCGAGACCTGGGGTTTCGCGTTGGCCGGAGCACCACATCTGGTGTCTCACGCGGCGTCGGCGCCGGTCTCACCGCGCCGCTTCGGTTTCGCGGTCCGGCAGCAGGCTTCCGAGGTAGAACCAGGCCCAGAGAAGGAAGGGCAGCCCGAGCTTGACCGGCAGGTCGAGCACGTGCTTGCCGAGGCCCCAGAAGTTGCGGGCGAAGGAGCCATAGTGCTCGATGCTCCAGCTCCCGAGCTGGGTCCCGTAGGTGAACTCGATCCAGAAGAGCGTGAGGACGACGTCGAAGCAGGCCGAGATCACCAGTGCCCAGCCCAGGTTGGCCAGGCGCTCGCGCCACGGGACCTGGGGCACCCCGAGGAACAGGGCGACCAGCAGGATCACCGGGAAGTGGAGGTCGGTCACCCGCAGCGACGAGACGACCTCGTGCTCGCGCGGGAAGTCGAGCCGGGCGATCAGCGCGAAGTCCGAGTCCTTGGGGTAGAGGCGGGTCACGTCCGGGCTCTCGATCAGGTGCGCGGCGTTCTGGCCCGCCACCTCGAGGAAGCGGTTGTAGAACGGCGTCAGGAGCGCCCAGACGAGCGCCGCCGGGATCATCAGGAGCACCACGTTGCGCACCAGCCGGAGCGCCCAGCGCCGCCGATCCGCTCGGGCGACGCCCCGCCGGCCCCCGCCGCGGCCGGCGGCGCGGGCGCTCACGCCCCGGCCCCGGAGCGCTTCCCCGACCGCCCCTCCGCACCGTCGGCCGGGCCGCCCGGCTCGGGCCCTCCCACCCGGCTCGCCCAGATCACGAACAGGCCGAGGCCGGAGAGGATCACGAGGGTCTGCCAGATCACCGTGTGGGAGGTGTCGAAGAGCGACGGCAGGTAGGCGCCGGTCAGGTAGAGAGCGACCACGCGCACGAGGTTGATCGCCTGGATCGCGACGATGCCCAGGGCGAGGCCGGCGAGCCGCGCGCGCCAGCGGGCGGGGAAGGCGAGGACCGCGGCGAGGAAGATCACCACCGTCTCGACCCCGTTGCAGCCGTTCTCGATGTTGACCGCGAAGCGCGGCCCGCGGATGACCGTGCCCTCGAGGGCGACCGGTTGGCCCAGGAGCCGGAGAGCGTGGCCGCTGGTCGAGGCCACCCAGGCGGTGAACGGCACGACCGCGTGGTCGTTGACCCAGTTGACCGAGAGCAGGGTGAAGCTCCCGGCGAGAATCACCACGAAGAGCACCAGGAAGAGGATCTGCCGGCGCCGCGGGCTCGGCTGGGGTTTGGCGTCGGTCATGGTCGGCGGGTTCCGGGGCGGTCATGTTAGAGAACGAAGGCGCTCCCGTCCAGGGGAGGGCGGAGGCGTCCCCTTCCCCCCTGTGGGGTGGGAAGGGGATCGAGGGGATGCGGGGGGCATCCGGTTTGACAACGTACGGGCCGGGACGTACCATGCCGCGGATTCGGGAGCGAGCCTTGGCGCCCAGCCTCAAACCGAAGAAAACCCTTCTCGACAAGAAGCAGCTCCGCCGGGTCGTCCGTCGCATGGCGGGCGAGATCGTGGAGGCCAACGGCGGCACCGCCGATCTCATGCTGGTCGGCGTGCGCACCCGCGGCGTGCCGTTCGCCGAGCGCCTGGTCGAGGAGATCCAGGCGATGGAGGGCGGCGAGGTTCCTCTCGGCATCCTCGACATCACCCTCTACCGGGACGACCTCTCGACCATCGCGCCGCAGCCGGTGGTCAGGCAGACCCGGTTCCCGCTGCCGATCGACGACCGGGTGATCGTGCTGTGCGACGACGTCCTCTACACCGGCCGCACCGTGCGCGCGGCGCTCGACGCCCTGGTCGACTACGGCCGGCCGCGCGTGGTCCGGCTCGCCGTCTTGATCGACCGCGGGCACCGCGAGCTGCCGATCCAGGCCGATTACGTCGGCGCCCTGGTGCCGACCTCGGCGGACGAGCACGTCGAGGTGCGCTTCGCCGAGACCGACGAAGCCGACGACGTGCGGCTCCTCGAACGGGTGGAGGGCTAGCCGGTGCCGCCGAAGCCGCCCGCCGCGACCCGCTGGACGCGCAAGGACCTGCTCGGGATCGCCGAGCTCTCGCCCGACGAGATCCGCCTCGTCCTCGACACCGCCGAGTCGTTCCGCGAGGTCGCCGAGCGGCCGATCAAGAAGGTGCCCACCCTGCGCGGCAAGACGGTGGTGAACCTCTTCTTCGAGGCCTCGACCCGCACCCGCACCTCCTTCGAGATCGCCGAGAAGCGGCTGTCGGCCGACGGGCTCAACTTCTCGGCCTCGAGCTCCTCGCTCTCGAAGGGCGAGAGCCTGGTCGACACGGCGCTCAACCTCCAGGCCATGGCGCCCGACCTGATCGTCATCCGCCACGCCTACCCGGGCGCGCCGCACCTGCTCGCCCGGCGCCTCGCCGCGGGGGTGATCAACGCCGGCGACGGCGCCCACGAGCATCCGACCCAGGCGCTGCTCGACGCCTTCACCATCCGCCAGCACAAGGGCCGGATCGAGGGCCTCAAGGTGGCGATCGTGGGCGACATCGAGCACAGCCGGGTGGTGCGCTCGAACGTCCACCTGCTGGGCAAGCTGGGCGCCGAGGTCACCGTCGCCGCGCCGCGCACGCTGATGCCGGTGGCGATCGAGTCGATGGGGGTGACGGTCAGCCACTCGCTCGACGAGGCGGTCGAAGGCGCCGACGTGGTCATGATGCTGCGCATCCAGCTCGAGCGCCAGGGGCGGATGCTCTTCCCCTCGACGCGGGAGTACTTCAACCTCTTCGGCCTGACCGCCGAGCGCATGCGCCGCGCCAAGGAGGACGTCATCGTCATGCACCCGGGACCGATGAACCGCGGCGTCGAGATCGCGAGCGAGGTGGCCGACGGGCCGTACTCGGTGATCCTCGAGCAGGTGGCCAACGGCGTCGCCGTGCGGATGGCGGTGCTCTACCTGCTCTCCGGCGTGCGGGAGGCGGCGTGAGCCCGGTGCGCGAGGAGGGCGGGACGGCCCGTTCCGCGCCGAGACGGCTCCTGGTCCGGGGTGGCCGGCTGGTCGACCCGGCCAGGGCCTCGACGGCCGGCTCGACGTGCTGCTCGAGGACGGCGTCGTCGCGCGTGCCGGCGAGAGCCTCCCGGCGCCCGCGGGCGCCGAGGTGGTCGACGCCTCGGGCCTGGTCGTCAGCCCCGGCCTGATCGACATGCACGTGCACCTGCGCGAGCCGGGCCAGGAGCACAAGGAGACGGTGCGCACCGGCACCATGGCGGCCGCCGCCGGCGGCTTCACCGCCGTCGCCTGCATGGCGAACACCGTCCCGGTCAACGACAACGCCTCGGTCACCGAGCTGATCCTCTCGCAGGCCCGGCGGGCCGGCTTCGCCCGCGTCTACCCGGTGGGGGCGGTGTGCAAGGGCCTGCAGGGCGAGGAGCTCGCCGAGATCGGCGAGCTGGTCGCCGCCGGCGCGGTGGCGGTCTCCGACGACGGGCTGCCCGTCGCCCATCCCGAGCTGATGCGCCGGGCGCTCCTCTACGCCGGGCACTTCGGGGTGCCGGTGATCCAGCACGGCGAGGATCTCCGGCTGACCGGCGAGGGCGTGATGCACGAGGGCGAGTGGTCGACCCGCCTGGGCCTCGCCGGGATCCCGGGCGCGGCCGAGGACATCCTGGTCGCCCGCGACCTCCTGCTGCTCGAGGACGTCGGCGGGCGCTACCACGTGCAGCACCTCTCGACCGCCCGGAGCCTCGAGCTCGTCCGCCGGGCCAAGGAGCGCGGCCTGCCGGTGACCTGCGAGGCGACGCCCCACCACCTCCTCCTCACCGACCGGGGGGTCGCCGACTCGGAGTACTCGACCGACTTCAAGATGAAGCCGCCGCTGCGCGAGCGAGGCCGACCGCCGGGCGCTCGTCGCCGGCCTCGCCGACGGCACGATCGACGGCATCGCCTCCGACCACGCGCCGCACCACCCCGACGAGAAGGACGTCGAGTTCAGCACCGCGCCCTTCGGCATCCTCGGGCTCGAGACCACCCTCTCGCTCTGCCTCGACCGGCTGGTCCACGGCGGGGTGATCGAGCTCGGGCGGCTGATCGAGCTGCTCTCGACCGCGCCGGCGCGGGTGATGGGCCTCCCCGGCGGCACGCTCGCCCCCGGGAGCCCGGCCGACGTCACCCTGATCGACCTCGACGCGGAGGTCACGGTCGACCGGCGGGCCTTCCGCAGCAAGTCCCGCAACACCCCGTTCGACGGCTGGACGCTCCGCGGCAAGCCGGCCGGCACGATCGTCGGCGGCCGCCGGATCACGCTACCCTGACCTCCGCTCCGACCCGGCCGCCCGTCGGTCCGCGGGTGGTAAGCTCTCGCGATACCGGCACGCCCGCCTTGGGGCCTTCCGAGGTGCCCTCCGGCCGCCGGACGACCGCGATGACCTCCCCGCCGCCACTCCTCGACACGGCCATCCGCGCCGCCCGCACCGGCGGAGAGGTGCTTCGCCGCCTCTTCGGCAGCTCGACGCTCGACGTGCGGCGCAAGGGGGAGAACGACTTCGTGACCCGCGCCGACCACGAGAGCGAGGAGGCGGTCGTCGCGGCGATCCGAGGAGCCTTCCCGGACCACCGGATCCTCACCGAGGAGGCCGGCGCCCTGGGCGGCGGCGACGAGCACGAGTGGGTGGTCGATCCCCTCGACGGCACGACCAACTTCCTCCAGGGCCTGCCCGTCTTCTGCGTCTCGGTGGCCTGCCGGCGGCGGGGCGAGCTGCTCGCCGGCGCGGTCTACGAGCCGCTCTCCGACCGGATGTACGCCGCCCGGCGCGGCGCTGGCGCCACCCTCGACGGCCGCCCGATCCGGGTCTCCGAGCGCGCCGGGCCTCGCCGACGCCTTCCTCGCCACCGGCTATCCGTTCCGGGCGCACGCCGCCCTCGACCTCTACCTCGCGGCCTTCCGCGAGGTCTTCATGGAGGTGCGGGCGATCCGCCGCTGCGGCGCCGCGGCCCTCGACCTGGCCCACACCGCGGCCGGCGTCTACGACGGATTCTTCGAGTTCCGCCTCTCGCCCTGGGACCTCGCCGCCGGGGTGCTCCTGGTGCGCGAGGCGGGCGGGCGGGTGAGCGACTTGGACGGCGGCGAGCGCTTCATCGAGAGCGGCAACGTCGTCGCCGGCGGAGCGGGGGTCCAGCCCGCGCTGCGCCGCGCCGTCGCCCGGCACGCCGGCGAAGCGGTGCTCGCCGCCCTCACCTCCGACCTCGAGGCCCACGGAGCCCCGGTGGGCGCGGGCTGAGCGGGAGCGATCGGTGCGGTCTCGACAGGCGCGCGAGGAGGAGTGGACCGGCGGGGCCGGCGGCGAGGCGACCGCTGGCCGAGGAAGGCCGGGTGCTCGGGCCCTGCTCGAGTTCCAGGTTCATCCGCAGGACATCCGCAAGAAGGTCCGCTACCTCTTCCTCTCGCGGCGCGAGGTCGTCTGGTGGGCGATCGCCGTCGTGGCCTTCGTGGCGATGGTCGCGGGCGCCGTCTTCCTCGCCCCGCGGGTGGTGGCCGACCTCTGGCGCACCCGCGAGTACAACGCGCTACTCGCCGAGCGCAAACACCAGGACGAGCGCCTCGCCTCGCTCGTCCAGGGGCTCGAGACGGTGAGCTCCAAGAGCGCCGACCTGCGCCTGGTGATCGACAAGGTCTTCCTGCTCTACGGGCTGTCGAGCGACGTGACCGGTGGCCAGGGCGGGTACCCCTTCGTCGGCGACGCCAAGGGCCTGACGGCCGAGACCGATCCGCTCGCCTACGGCAACCGACTGCAAGCCTCGATCGCCGAGCAGCTCTCGGTCGCGGGCATCTTCCTCGACGAGATCCGGAACTTCGAGCTCGCGCGCCGGGACCAGGTCCGCGACACGCCGTCGACCTCGCCCCTGCGCGGTGGCGACTTCGTCCTCACCAGCCCGTTCGGCGACCGGCGAAACCCCTTCACCCAGCGCCACGACTTCCACGCCGGCCTCGACCTGGCCGCCCCGGTCGGCACCAAGGTCCGCGCGCCGGCCGACGGCGTGGTGCTCTTCGCCGGCCGCTACTCGCTGCAGAAGAGCGTCGGCTGGTGGCGCTACGGCAACCTGGTGATCCTCGCCCACGGCGACCACTTCCGGACCCTCTTCGGCCACTGCTCGAAGGTGCTGGTCCAGCGCGGGGAGCACGTGTCCCAGGGCGACGTGATCGCCGAGGTCGGCTCGACCGGCATGTCGACCAGCCCCCACCTGCACTACGAGGTGCGCCGCGACGATCCGGACGGCGTCTTCCGGCCGGTCGACCCGCGGATCTACATCCTCGACCACCGCTGGCGCAACGAAGAGCAGCTCCTTGTGCGCAGCCGGACCGCGCCGCCGGCGACCGACTTCCAGCCCCTGCCGCCGCTCGCCGGAAGGTAGCCTGAGAAAGAACCCGATGGCGAAGCTCGAGAGCGCGGCCAGCGCCACCATGATCATCCCGCGCGGGACCGAGATCGAGGTCGACGCGCACGGCCAGCTCTCGATCCGCACGCCGGGCAACCTGGTGCTCCAGAACTCGGGCAGCTTCGGCACCCTCGAGTCGGTCCATGGCTCGATCCGGATCGAGCCGGGCGTCGAGATCGAGGCGGCGACGGTGCGCTGCGCCGACGCCTGCTACGTCCAGGGGAGCCTCACCGCCTGGAAGGTGATCGCCCGCACCCTCCACCTCGAGGACACGGCCCAGGCCCACATCGTGCTCCAGGAGACCGAGAGCCTGGACGTGGGGCGGGGCGCCCGGCTGGTGGGCAACTTCCACTCCGAGGACGAGCTCTTCCTGCTCTTCTCGCGCTTCGCCGACCAGGTGCGGAGCCTGCCGATCTACTCGAGCCGGCGGCGGGCGGCACGGCCGGCGGCGGTGGGCGGCGAGGCGGAGATGGTGCGGGTGCTGGCGGACGGGGCGAGCGGGGAAGGGGAGGCGGGCGCCGCTCCGGCCGAAACCGGCCCGCCCGCCGGCGCGGCGCCCGGGCTGCCCGAGGCCCTGTCGTTCGCCCAGACCCTCCTCGAGCGCGAGGTGGGCAACGCCGAGCTCGGGCGATCGGCCCAGCGCGTGCTCCGCGAGCTGGTCAAGCTCCTCGACGAGGGCGACGTCGAGACGCTCCGCCACGTCCACCGCACGCTCTTCGGGCGCATCGCCGAGCCGACCGACAACGTGCGCAAGGCCGAGTGGTTGGTCCAGGACCACTTCGCCGCCGAGGCGGCCAGCACCCCCGAACGCCCCTCCTGACCCCGCCCGAGCTCGCCGCTCGCAACGCGACTGCGCGTTTCTGCCTCACTCTGGACAACCGCTTGGTGAACAGCCGGGTCGCGGCGGCGAAGCCGACCGCGGTGAGGGCCGCGAGCGCCAGCAGCTCGCCCGGCTGGTCGGCGAGCGTCGAGCCCCGCAGCAGGATCCCCCGGCACAGGCGGATGTAGTGGGTCAGCGGCAGCAGCTCGCCCAGCCAGCGGGCCGGAGCCGGCATGGCGTCGAACGGGAACATGAAGCCCGAGAGCAGGACCGAGGGGAGAAAGAAGAAGAACGAGAGCTGGGTCGCCTGGAGCTGAGACGAGGTCTTGGCCGAGATCACCAGCCCGAGGCAGAGGTTGGCGGCGATGAACACCGCCGAAGCGACCCCCAGGTCGACGAGCCGTCCGGCGACCGGCACGTGGAAGAGTGCGAGGCCCGCGAGCAGGACGATCGCCACCTGGATCAAGCCGATCCCGATGTAGGGCAGGATCTTGCCCATCATCAGCTCGGTGCGGGCGACCGGAGTCGAGATCAGGAGCTCGAAGGTCCCCCGCTCGCGCTCACGGACCAGGGCGAGGGCGGTCATCAGGATCATGGTGGTGGTGAGGATCACGCCGAGCAGCGCCGGCACCACGAACAGCGCAGTACGCAGCTCCGGGTTGTAGAGATCGATCACCGCCACGTCGAGGAAGCGAGGGTGGACGAGCTCGGGCGCGGCGCCCGGTCCGCGCGCCTTGGGCAGGTTGCCGAGCGAGCCCGGCGGGCCCAGCCCGGCCCGGGCGAGACCCTGGTTGTGGCGCTCGGCGAGCCCCTCGGCTGCCGTTCGCACCGCCCGGGCGACCGTCGGGTCGCCGGCGTCGACCAGGATCGAGATGTCGGCGCCGCGGCCCCGGTAGTAGGCGCGGGCGAACTCCGGCGGGATCACCACCACCGCCTGGACGGCGCCGCTGCGCAGCAGGTCGCGGGCCGCCTGCTCGTCGTCGAGCCGGCGCACGAAGCGGAACGCGTCGGTCGCCTCGAGCTGGCCGACGAAGCGGCGGGTGACGGTGGTCTTCGCGTGGTCGACCAGGGCGCGTCGGCACGTGGCGCACGTCCTGGTTGATGGCGTAGCCGAAGAGCACCAGCTGCACCGCCGGTACGCCCGAGGACGAAGCCCAGGGTCAGGGGGTCGCGCCAGAGCTGGCGGAGCTCCTTGCGCGGCGACCGCGCGGACGCGGCGCAGGCTTCCCGAGGCCCGGGCGCCGCCTGGTGCACGAGCAGCCCGACGAGCCGTCACGGTGACGCGCGGTCCTCCGGCGCGCCGGAGTCGGGGGCGCCCCGCCAGGCGCTCGCCCCGGAGGCAGGGCGACGAACACGTCCTCGAGGCTCGGCTCGGCCGGCTCGACCGCGCTCGCAGGCGACTCCCTGCCCGGCCAGGCGGGCGGCGAGGAGCGGGCCCGCGGCCCGGTCGCCCCGGGGCCGCGGCCGTGCGCAGGAGCACCTGGACGTGGCTCGCCGAGCTGGGTGACGCTCTCGACCTCCGGCGTCGCCGCAGGACCCGGATCGCGTCCTCGGGCGAGGCCGCGGCCAGCCGCACCACCCGGCCCGTCGAGGGCATCGAGCAGATCCGAGGGAGCGGCCACCGCGGCCGTGCGGCCGTTGCGCAGGATGCACAGGCGATGGCAGCGGACCGCCTCGTCCATGTAGTGGGTCGAGACCAGCACCGTCGTGCCGTCGGCGGCCAGGGCGAAGATCGTCTCCCAGAACTCCCGGCGGCTGCTCGGGTCGACCCCGGCGGTGGGCTCGTCGAGGAACAGCAGCTCCGGGCGGTGGAGGACCGTGGCGGCGAGGGCCAGGCGCTGGCGCCAGCCGCCCGAGAGGTGCTCTGGCCGCTGGTGCGCGGCGGGAGGCCAGGCCGTACTCGCTCGAGCACCGCCGCCACCCGCGGGCGCCGCTCGGCACCGTCGAGGCCGAAGACCTCGGCGACGAAGTCGAGGTTCTCCTCCACCGACAGGTCCTGGTAGAGCGAGAAGCGCTGGGTCATGTAGCCGACGCGCGGGCGGAGGCGCTCACGCGTCGCCGGGGCATCGAGAGGCCCGAGCACCCGGGCGGTCCGCCGCGGACGGGCGCGAGCAGGCCGACCAGCATCCGGATCAGGGTCGACTTGCCGGCGCCGTTCGGGCCCAGGAAGCCGAACACCTCGCCCCGGCCGACGGCGAGGTCCACGCCGTCGACCGCCACCAGCCTGCCGAACCGCCGCGTCAGACCCTCGGTCTCGATGACCGGCTCGCCGCTCGCCGTCACCGGGCGCCGCCCCCGGTGCCGGCGCCCCCTTCGGGGCCGGCGACCCGCCGCGGGCCCGAGACCCAGACCGCACCTGTGCCGGCAGGCCGGGCCGAAGGTCGGCCGGGGCGTCCTCGAGATCGATCCGCGCCTCGTAGACCAGGTGGGCGCTCTCGCGCTCGGTGAGCGCGAAGTGGGGCGTGTACTCGGGCTCGCGGGAGATGTCGCGCACCCGCCCGGCGAGCGCCCGGCCGAGCCCCGCGATCTCGACCCGAGCCGGGCTCCCGGGCGCCAGGCGCGCGGTCGCCCGCGCCGGCAGCCAGACGCGCACCCAGGGCGGCTTCGTCGGAGAGCACCACCGCGACCACCCCGCCGGCCGGCGCCCGCTCGCCCTGCTCGAAGGCGATCTGGTCGACCACGCCGGCCGCGGCGGTGCGGATCGTCAGGTCGCTCAAGCGCTTGGTGGCCTGCGCGATCCGCGCGTCCTTCTCCGCCACCTGGGCCAGGGCCTCGTCCCGCTTGCGCACGGCCTCGTCCAGGCTCTGGGCCGTCGAGACGCCGGCCTTGCGCAGCCGGGCTACCCGGTCGTACTCGCCTTCGGCCTCCTTCAAGAGCGCGGCGGCCGCCGCCCGGCCGGCCTGGTAGGCCTTGAGGTCGGCCTCGGCGACGGCCGTGTCGAGCTGCACCACGACCTGGCCGGCCGCCACGTGCTCGCCGACCTCGACCGGCACGCCGACCACCAGCTCGGCGTCGGGCGCCGCGAGCTCGAGGGCCGTCCGCTCGACGGTTCCCGCGAGCTGGACGTTCGAACCGCCGCAGCCGAGGGCAGAGAGCCCGAGGGCAAGCGGAACCAGACTCGCGCCGGCTCGCCGACGCCGGCCGGGCCGCCGGGCCCGCGATCGGGACGGAGCGGTGCTCTGGGCCATCCGAAGGTCTCCCGAAGGCTGTTCGAGGTGGAAGGAGTAGGCTACCACGCCCGCTCCGGCCGGTCGGCGGGCCCGCTCTACAGGATGCCGGTCACTCGCACGACCTCTTCGAAGGTCGTGGTGCCCTCGGCGAGCTTGCGGAGCGCCGACTGGCGCAGCGTCCGCATGCCCCGGTTGACCGCCTCGCGCTTGATCTGGGTGGCGTCGGCGCCCTCGACGATCAGCTCCTTGATGCCGTCGTCGATCGGCAGGATCTCGAACACCCCGGTGCGTCCCAGGTAGCCGGTGCCGCGGCACTCGACGCAGCCTTCGCCCTCGCGGACCTTGATTCGGTGGCCCTGCGGCACCGAGATCCGCAGCGTGCGGACCTCGTCGCTCGACAGGTGGCGCTCGGTCGTGCAGTGGGGGCAGATCTTGCGCACCAGGCGCTGCGCCATGGTGCCGGTCAGGGTCGAGGAGACCATGAAGCGCTCGATGCCCAGGTCGGTCAGGCGGGTGATCGAGGAGGCGGCGTCGTTGGTGTGCAGGGTGGAGAAGACGAGGTGCCCGGTGAGCGCCGCCTGCGTGGAGTACTGGGCGGTCTCGGCGTCGCGGATCTCGCCCACCATGATGACGTCCGGATCCTGGCGCAGGATGTGGCGCAGGGCCCCGGCGAAGGTGATCCCCACCTTGGTCTGGACCGCCACCTGGTTGAACGCGTCCTGCACCATCTCGATCGGGTCCTCGATGGTCGAGACGTTGATCTCGCGGTTGGCGATCACCCGCAGCGCCGAGTAGAGGGTGGTCGTCTTGCCCGAGCCGGTCGGGCCGGTGACCAGCACGATGCCGTGGGGGCGGGTGATGAAGTCGTTGAACAGCGCGAGCTCGTCGGGATAGAAGCCGAGGCCCACGAGGTCCTGCATGAGCACCTGCGGGTCGAAGATCCGGAGCACCAGCTTCTCGCCGAAGGCGACCGGCAGGGTGGAGACGCGGAGCTCGACCTCGCGCCCCCCTCGGCTGGTCTTGATCCGGCCGTCCTGGGGGCGGCGCTTCTCGGCGATGTCGAGCCGCGACATGGTCTTGATTCGCGAGACGACCGCCTTGTGCACCACGCCGGGCATGGTCTGGACGTCGTGGAGCACGCCGTCGATCCGGAAACGGATCAGGCTCTGGTCGCGCTTGGGCTCGATGTGGATGTCGGAGGCGCGGCTCTCGAAGGCGTGCTGGAGCATGAACTCGACCGCGTTGACCACGTGCTGGTCACTCGACTCGATCTCGGTCTCGCTCTTCATCCGGACCAGCTGCTCGAGATTGCCGAGGTCGACACCGGTCGTCAGGTCGCGCTCGGCGCGCTTGACCGAGTGGCGCAGACCGTAGAAGTCGGTGATCGCCTTGAGCAGGTCCGGCTCGGAGGCGACGACCAGCAGGATCTCGCGCTCGGCGATCCGACGGAACGAGTCGATCGCCTCGAGGTCGTACGGGTTGGCGCACGCCACCTTGAGCTTGCCGTTGACCATCTGGAGCGGGATCATCCGGTGGCGCCGGGCGAAGGGCCGGGACATCTTCGACTCGATCAGGTCGGCGTCGAGCGACAGCGCGTCGATGCGCACGTGCTCGAGCTTGGCGTCGGCGGCGATCGCCTCGGCGATGGCGAGCTCGCCCACGGTGTCGCCGGGGCGCTTGGCGTCGGGCAGGTGGAGGCTCTCGATCAGCTCGTAGGCCGCCGCCCGCTGCTCGTAGGCCTTGTGGGAGCGCACGCGCTTGGGCACCGAGCGCGACTCCTTCTTGATCAGCTCGGCGTGCTCGGCCGCGATCCGCCCCTGGCGCAGCAGGACGTCGGCAACCAGCTCGGGGGTGAGGCTCAGCATTCTACGGCTCCTCGGCGGGCGGAGCCCGACCGCAGACTCGGCAGGAGAGTCTATCGAAACGCCTCCTCGCCGCCCCGGCCTCCTCGCCGCCGCCGGGAGGGCTCACTCCGAGCGCAGCACGGTCGCCGGGTCGACCCGGGCGGCGCGGCGGCCGGGAACCCAGCAGGCGAGCGCAGCGGCCGCGAGGAGCACGCCCACGACAGCGCCGTAGACCAGCGGATCGTCGGGCGAGGTGGCGAAGAGGAGCGGGCCGAGCCGCCCGGCCGCGAGGACCGAGACCAGGATGCCGAGCGCCAGGCCGAGGCCGACCACGCCGAGGCCCTGGCGGAAGACCAGCGCGAGGACCTGTCGCCGCCCGGCGCCCAGGGCGCTGCGGACGCCCAGCTCGTGCCGCCGGCCCGCCACCATGTGGGCGAGCAGGCTATTGAGCCCGACGACCGCGATCACCAGGGCGAGGGCGCCGAAGGCTCCCATGAGCGCCGCGCCCAGGCGCCAGGGGCGGAGCTGGGGCGCCAGGCGTTCGTCGAGCGGGGCGACTTCGAGCCAGAGAAGGCCCGAGTCGAGCCCGAGGAGGGCCTGCCGAATCGCTTCGACCATGGCACCGGCCTCGCCGGCCGGACGCACCAGCAGCGCGGCTCCGCCGAAGCCCTGCTCCTGGCCGAACGGGACGTAGTACTGCATCGCTGCCTTCTCGCGCAGGTCGAAGCGGTGAGCGTCCTCGACGACCCCGACCACTCGCGAGCAAGCCGGCGCATCCTCGTGCCCGATCCGGAGGCACTTCCCGAGCGGATCCTCGCCGGGCCAGAGGGTCCGCGCCATCGTCCGATTGACGATCGCCACCGGTTCGCTGCCCCGGCGGTCGGCCGGCCCGAAGGCGCGGCCCCGGAGGAGGTCGAGGCCGACGGTCGCGAAGTAGCCGGGCGAGACCGCCTGGATGTACGGGCCGCCACCGGGGAGGCGGGGAAGCTCGGCGAGCCCCGGGACCCGGAGCTTGACCTGGAACGACGAGCCGAAGGGGGTGCCGACGGCGATCGCCGCATGGGTCACGCCGGGCAAGGTGCGGGCGCGCTCGAGGGCCGCGGTGTAGAAGCGCTCGCTCCGGGCGCGGCGTCGCTCCATGGCTTCGAGGCCCGAATCCCCGGGGGAGGAGACCCAGCGCGCACCGACCTGGAGCACCCGGCCGGGCTCGACCCCCAGGTCCGCCGTCTCCGCCGCCACGAAGCTGCGGACGAAGAGGCCGGCGCCCACCAGGAGGACTACGGAGAAGGTGACCTGGGCGACGGCCAGGACGCGGCGCAGCCGGGCAGAGGCACGACCACCGGCCGCTTCGGCGCCCCGGAGCGGCGCCGTCAGGTCGGCGCGGCTCGCGCGCAGCGCCGGAACCAGCCCGGTCGCGAGGCCGGTGGCGAGCGCCAGGCCGGCGGTGACCAGGAGGATGCGTCCGTCGATCGGCGCCGCCGTCCACTCCACGTCGCTCAGCAGGGTGGCGCGCACGAGCCCGGCGATCAGCGGTGCCATCGCCAGGGCGGCGACTCCGCCGGCGGCGGCCAGGAGAAGGCTCTGGACGAGGACCCGCCGCACGAGCCGGCCGCGGGAGATCCCCAGGGCCAGGTGGACCGCGACCTCGCGCCGGTGTTGGAGGGCGCGGGCGAGGAGGAGGTTCGCGACGTTCGCGGCCGCGATCAGCAGCACCACCAGGGAGACCCCGAAAAGCCAGCGCGAGACGGTGACCTCCATCGCCTCGCGCCCCTGGTCGTCGCAGGAGAGCGGGGTCAGGAAGAGCCGGGCCTGCTCGAAGGGCTTCTCGTCGCCGGTGTAGGCGCTCCGGAAGAGCCGCGTCGCCTCGGCGTCGGCTTGCTCGGGGCTGACGCCGGGCGCGAGGCGCGCGACCACGTGGAGCCATTGGCAACACCAAGCCGTGCGCCAGTCTTCGGTCACCCGGGCGCTCCTGGGCGCGATGGGGAGCCAGGCGTCGACCGGTCCGAGCTCGGCGCCGGTGAAGCCGCGGGGCGCCACGCCGATGACCGTGTGCGGATGGCCGTCGATGGTGATCGTCTTGCCGAGCACGTCCGGGTCGGCGCCGAAGCGGCGCTGCCACCAGCCGTAGCCGAGGACCACGACCGCCGGGGCGCCGGGCATGTCTTCGGCGGCGGCGAAGAAGCGCCCAAGACGCGGCCGGACCCCGAGCAGCGGAAAAAAGTCCCAGGTCGCTTGGGCGGGAACGATCGGCTCGGCTTCCACGCCCGTCCCCACGACCGCGCGGTTGTCGGGCGAGTAGGAGTAGGCGGCCACGCCCGCGAGCGAGGTCGCGTGGTCGCGCAGCAGGGCGTAGGTGACCCAGCCGAAGTCGGTGGCGGTGAAGCTCCCGATCCCCGGCACGTCCACGGTGAAGTCGAGGCGGCGCACGCGATCCGGCTCACGGACGTGGTCCGGGCCGCTCAGCAGCAGCCGGTCGACGATCCCGAACATGGCGGCGTTGGCGCCGATCCCGAGGGCGAGCACCAGGACGACAACCGCGGTCCGCCCCTTCTCGGCGGCGACGGCGCGGGCGGCGTGGCGGAGGTCCTGGGCCAGGATGTCGGCCCAGTGTGCGAGTCGTGATCCGGTCATCGGTTGCTCCTCTCCTGCGGACTTCCCGGGCGCCCGAGCCGGACGGGCCCGCGGCCTGCTTCCGGCGGGGCCCAGGCCCGCCCTACAATTCGCCTGCCCATGCACCTCGATCCTCTCGCCCTCGCCACGGTGGTCGGCTGCGCCCTCGGCTGGGCGTCGTTCGACTTCCTGCGCAAGTCGATCCTGCGGTCGATGGATCCCATGCCCCTGGTCTTCCTCCTGACCGCCCTCGAGACCCCGCTGTTCGCGCTCTGGGTCGCGGCAGCCGGAGCGCCCGGTCCCGACCGCTCCGCGCTCTGGCTCTACGTCCTGCCCGCGGCGGGCTCGGTCGCCCTGGGCGTCGTCTCGAACGTCCTCTTCGTGGTGGCGATCAAGGTCTCTCCGCTCTCGTTGACGATCCCGCTACTGAGCTTGACGCCTGTCTTCACCACACTGTTGGCGATCCCGATGCTCGGCCAGGCGCCGAGGCCGCACCAGGTGGTCGGCATCGGCCTGGTGGTGGTCGGGGCCCTGGCGCTCCACCTGCGCCGGGGCCAGGGCGGGGCTCCCTGGCGCTCGTTCGTCCGCGAGCGCGGCTCGGTGATGATGGCGGCGGTCGCCCTCATGTGGTCGATCGGGCTGCCGCTCGACAAGCTGGCGACCGACCGCTCGAGCCCAGCCTTCCACGGGCTGGTGCTCTCGGCCGGCGTGGCGCTCGGCCTGGGGCTGATCCTCGCCGCCCGCGGCCGGCTCGGCGCCGTCGCCGCGGCCCGGCGGCGACCCGGACTGGTGGCGGCGGCGGTGGCCGCGAGCGCCGTCGCCCTGGCCCTCCAGCTGGTCGCGATCCAGGCGGTCCTGGTGTCGATCGTCGAGACGGTCAAGCGCGGCGTCGGCAACGCCGCCGCGGTGGCGGTCGGCGGCGGGGTGTTCGGCGAGCGGGTGGGCGTCGCCCAGTGGCTGGCGGTCGCCCTGATGGCCGCCGGCGTGGCGCTGATCCTGCTGTGAAGAGAACCGTTCGGGGTGCACCCCACGCATGAAGCGGCCGAGCTCCGTCTCGGCTGGCCCGACGCCGCCGCGGGCTCCCAACGGCGGCCATTCCGCAACTGGTCGAGCCGGCGGCGGGTTCACAGGCCCACGGGGCGGGTGGGTTTCTCGGCGGCAGACTGCGCCGGCTCCTGAGGCTGCGGACGGAGCGTTCGGCGTCGGCGACGACACTCTCCGGCGTCTCGCCCTGGAGGCGCATCCGGAGGAAGGCCCGGGCGGTTTCCACCAGGGACAGGCGCGACGTCAGGAGAGCTTCCGCGTCCGCATCTGGTCAAGGCGTGGCGTCTTGACTCGGGCGTGGGGAGATCACGAGGCGGGGGAGGCCAGGAGCTGGCCGGCGAGCCAGTGGTCGCCGGCCTGGAGGGACCAGGGGTCGTCGCAGCAAGGGGCGCCGAGGCAGGGGCGGCCGGAGGTGGGGAAGACCTCGTCCCGCGTATGCGGCCGGAGGGAGAAGGCGAAGATGCGGCCCCGGATCTCGAGGAGGTAGAGGGTGTCGCCGCGGCGGGCCGCGACGCAGGGGGAGGCGTGGCAGCTCGGGTAACCGGAGGCGAGGACGTACTCGGCGCCCGCGACCGGGCCGCCTGCCTCGACCGCAAGCTCCTCCGCCGCCTGCTCGAGGGTGGGGAGGCGCGCCGGCGGCATGGAGCCGTGCGCCTCGGGCGAGCCGATTCCGAACGTCTGGAGCCTCCCGCCGCCCGTGAGGAGTGCGTGCAGCTCCAGGCCCTGCCGGCCGGTGAGGGGCGCCTCGAGATAGAAGGCCGTCCGCCGGCCAGGCTCGCCGGTGCAGCGGGTCCGCTCCCAGCTCACCACGCGGACGACCCGGTAGTGAAGGCTGTGCTTGCGGATCGCCTCGAGAAGCATGGAGTGGTCGGGGTCGATCGCGTCCGGCGGGCCCAGGAAGCGGCCGAGACCCAAGGCGTCCGCCGTCGTGCGGGCAGCGTCGTCGAGGAGGGCGCGCCAGGGGCCGCCGAAGGATCGCGCACGGACCTGCTCCTCGAACGACCGGATGACCTCCTGGTCCGAGAGCCGGACCGGGTCGGTCTCGGCTTCCGAGCTTCCGCCCCGGCCTGGGCCGCCGGCCGGTGCGGTGCAGTCGAACGGCACCCAGGCCGGCGGTGGCTGGGAGCGGGCCGCGGGCGCGACGAGCGAGGCGACGGCGAGGAGGACCGCCGCCATGGCGGCCGCGGGCCGACATCGCTTCCTGAGCTCTCTTCTCATTCCGGACCCCATCCCCTCCCTTCGACCCCGGCGCCCCTCGGCGGGTTCCCGGCGGGCCGGAGGCCCGTCCTACTCCCCTCCGAACCGATCTTCGCCGGCCCGCTCCGCGGGCGGCTTGCGATAGAAGTTTCGGAGGAGCGCTACGATCCAGGCGACGGTGAAGGCGAGGTAGAGGACGAGAGGCCCCTGGCGGCCGGGGCCGTCAGCCCCCGAATCCCTCCGGCCACTCCACCTGGAGGCGCTTTGTCGCCTCCCAGTGGGCCAGGAGCTCAGGCATCGAGTCCCCGCCGAGCTTCTCGAGCAGGGCGTCGGCCAGGACCAGGGCGACCATGGCCTCGGCGATGACGCCGGCGGCGGGCAGCGCCGTCACGTCGCTCCGCTCGTACTGGGAGGTCCGCGGCTCGAGCGTGTCGAGGTCGACGCTCGGCATGCCCTTTCGGAGGGTCGAGATCGGCTTCTTGTAGGCGGTGATCACGAGGTCGGCGCCGTTGGTGATCCCGCCCTCGAGCCCGCCGGCGCGGTTGGTCGGGCGGTGGAAGCGGCCGGCCTCGCCGCCCTCGCTCCCACCCCGGCCGGGACGCCACTCGATCGGGTCGTGGGCCTCGCTCCCCACGGCCTGGCTCGCGGCGACGGCGGCGCCGATCTCGACCGCCTTGACCGCCGGCACGCTCATCACCGCCTGGGCCAGGCGCCCGTCGAGCTTCTCGCCCCAGGCGACGTGCGAGCCGAGGCCGGCGGGTACGCCGTGGGCGATGACCGTCACCGCGCCGCCCAGGCTCTCGCCCTCCTCTTTCGCCCGGTCGACGAGGGCGACCATCTCGTCTTCGAGATCCCGGTGGATCGCCCGCAGCGGCGAGCCGTCGTCGACCGCGGAGACCTCCTCCCAGCCGGGCACCGGCCGCTCGGCGCCGATCGGGCCCAGGAAGCGGACCCCGCTCCGGATCTCGACCCCGACCGCGGCGAGGAGCTGCCGGGCGACGGCGCCGCAGGCCACGCGCGCCGTCGTCTCCCGGGCCGAGGCCCGCTCGAGGACGTCGCGCAGGTCGCGGCGCAGGTACTTCGAGCCGCCGGCGAGGTCCGCGTGGCCGGGGCGCGGGGCGTGGACCCGGCGCTTGCCCGCCATGTGGGGATCGACCCGCCACGGGTCCATGATCGTGTCCCAGCTCGCCCAGTCCCGGTTCTCGATCCAGATCGCGATCGGGGAGCCCAGGGTCTCGCCGTCTCGCATGCCGCCCACGAAGCGCGCTTCGTCGCGCTCGATCTCCATCCGCCGGCCGCGGCCGTAGCCGTGCTGGCGCCGGGCGAGGTCGCCGGCGACGACCTCCGGGTCGAGCCGCAAGCCGGCGGGGATTCCCGAGAGGATCGCGGTCAGCGCCGGGCCGTGGCTCTCCCCGGCGGTCGTGAGCTGGAGACGGCGCAGCATGGCGGCGCCGAGAATAGCAGGCGCCCCTCAGGCGGCGTCGCCGCTCGCGCCCACGCCGATCCGCCCCTCGATCTCCCGGCGGTCGGGTGCGTCCGGCTCCAGCTCCAGATAGGTGCGCAGATCCTCGCGCGCGCGCTCCTGCCTCCCCAGGCTCTCAAGCGCCACCGCCCGGTTCTGGTACAGATCGGCGTTGTCGGGTGCGAGCTCGACGGCGCGGTCGAGGTCGTGCAGGGAGGCCTCGACCGCGCCCCTCTGGTAGCGCAGGACGGCCCGGTTGGCCCACAGGAGCGGGTCGTTCGCGTCGAGCGAGAGAGCGCGGTCGTAGTCCTGCTCGGCCTCCTCGCTTCGCTCCAGCAGATCGAGGGTCTGGGCCCGCCCGACGCGGGCGAGCAGGTGGTCCGGCTCGAGGTCGAGCGCCCGAGAGTAGGCCGCCACGGCCTCTTCGGCCCGCCCCATCGTGCGGTAGCACTGGCCGAGGTTGGCCCAGGCCTCGGGATAGGGCGGGCTCGTCGCGATCGCCTTCCGGTAGTCCTCGATCGCCCGCTCGAACCGTCCCGTGTGCAGGAAGACGCTGCCGCGCTCGTTGTAGTACTCGGAGTAGTTGGGGTCCATCTCGAGGGCCTGCGTGTACTTCTCGATCGCCTCGTCGTGGGAGCCGAGCGCCGAGTAGACCTGCGCCTGGTTGTAGAGGAGCACCGAGCGATGGAGCCGGTGGCCGCGATCGCCCCAGTGGCGGTTCATCCGCTCGAAGCCGTCGCGGCACAGCTCGATCGCTTCGTGCGGCCGTCGCTGGCGGTGACGGATGAAGGCGAGGCCGTTGTTGAGGAAGACATTGAGGAAGACCCGTTCGCGCGGCGCGAGGGAGGGATCCTTCTCCAGCAGGGCGAGGCCCTCCTTCAAGTGCCTCTCCGCGAGCTCCAGGTTGGACGTGTCGAGGAAGCGTGCGTGGAGCATCGACATCACGTAGTGCACGCGGACGAGCTCCTCGAAGTCGGTGATCTTAGCCAGCGCCTCGGCCTCGACGACCTGTCGGGCGCGCTCGGCGTGGCCGTTGGCCACCAGGCATCCGAAGACGCTCCCGACCAGGTTCCAGCGGGTGAAGAAGTACTCGAAGCCCTCGATCGGCGGGATCGAGTCGAGGTTCGCGAGGACCGGCTCGACGTAGCGGAAACCGTCCTCGTAGAAGCCGTAGTGGTTGTAAAGACCGAGGGCGAAGGCCTGCCAGCGAAGGGCGCCCTCTGGACGGTCGCTGCTCTCCCAGAGGTGAATGAGCGTGGGCAGATGGATCTCGAGCTCGAGCGGCTCGCGGGCGACGCTCGCCTCGAGCTCCTCGGCGCGCCGCCGCATGTCGCGGGGATCGACCGCCGGAGGCGGCTCGCCCGCCGCCTCCCAGGCCAGGACGGAGCGCTCGACCCCTTCGGGGAGGCTCGCCGCCACGGCCTCCCCGGCGCCAGGCGCGGTCACCGCGACGAGGGTGAGCCCCAGGGCTGCGCCCCGGCGCCTCATCAGGTGGCGTGCGAAGCGCTGGACGAGCGCTCCGGCGTGCTCGTAGTGCAGGCAGACCACGATCGATCCGGGCTTGCCGGTAACCGCCTGCCACTCCTCGAGCAGGTCGATCACGCCGTGGCCGATCCGGTAGCCGCGATCGATCGCGTAGTTGCGCACGGTCTCGTCCGAGGGGGCCACGTCGGTGAGGGTGGTCGATTGCGAGTGCAGCTGACGCCGCAGGCTCGGGACGATGGTGACCAGCTCGTGGCTGTGGCGCTGGGCGAGCTCGGGGGCCCGGGCTGCGATTTCGGGGTAGAGGTCCGCGAGCCACTCGCTGAGACCGGCCCAGATGCCGCCCTTGCGCGCGTCGCAGTCGAGCACGCGCACCGGCCGCGCTCCGGGCTCGGAGCTCCGGAGCAGGTCCTCGATACGGGAGGAGAGGCCGGTGACCTCGGGCGTCTCGAGGACGATCACCCGGCCGGGGTCGAGCGAGAGGTCGAGCGGGGAGCTGACGTCGGTCATGCGGATCCCTTCCTTCGTGAGAGATGGCGCAGCCAGAGGGTGATCCCGAGCCCGAACGCGGCGAGGCTCAGGATCATCGGAACCATGCGGCCGAACGAGGCGACATCCGCACCGGCCGGGCCGCCGAGAGCTCCCGCGAGAAGCCCCAGGTAGCTCCACAGCAGGGGAAGCTGGATGAAGGCGAGGGCGCCGAGGGCGACGAGCCTGCCTCCGAGCCAGGCGAGCGAGAACCACCGCGCGGCGCGCAGCTCGTGGGGCGGCAGGTGGGACTGGTCGCGCCGGCGCACGGCGGGGACGACGGCGGCGAGGAGATTGCGCAGGAAGTCGCGCGTGTCGGCCATCAAGCTCTTGCAGCGCAACAAGTTGGCAAGGACATAGTAGAAGTCGGTGCGGACGAAGACGTAGCACTGCCAGAGGAGAGCCAGCAGGTAGATCAGAAGCAGCGCCTCCGAGAACCGGACTACCGGGAGTGGGAGCTCGATCCAGCCCCGGCGCACCGCGAAGAGGAGGAGAGTGACGACGGAGGCACCCGTCGCGTCGACGAGCGGGCCCGCGAGCAGGGGCAGGTAGCGCCGGCGGCGCGGCACGGCCCAGATGCCGGTCATGTCCGTCTCCGCCACCGGGATCCAGAGGCGGTTGCCGATCCCGAAGCGGCAGGAGACGCCGGCCGCCCGGGCCGCCAGGAAGTGCCCGAGCTCGTGGATCGCGACCAGCAGCAGGCTCACCACGGCGAGAGCGCCGCCGAACAGGCCGAGCCCGTCCGGAAAGTACAGGGCGCGCCACGAGGGGACCAGCTCCGGGGCCCGGACCAGGGCGGCGAGCGCCGCGATGGCGAGGAGCGCCATGAGGGCCAGGGTGGGACGCCCGAAGACCCTCCGGGCGAGCCGCGGGGTGACCCACTCGAGGTGAAACCGAACCCGGCGAGGCCCCGGGGCGCTCTCGGTCTCGTCGGGCCCGCCCTCGCCACCGCCGATGCGCACGAAGCCCCGGGCCGCCAGCGCCTCGAGGAAGGGCTGGATCTCGAGCTCGCAGCCGTGGCGGTCGAGGTAGCGGCGGCGCGCCTCGCCGACGGTCGACCCTCCCGCCAGCCAGTCGAGCACCTCGACGGCCTCCGGCTCGATGACGAGGAAGGTGTTGGTCTCCGGGCGGCCGACGATCATCTCGCCGTCCTCGCGCAAGCGGGTGAACGGCGCGACGACGACTCGTCTCTCGTCGGGGATCCTCTCCGTCAGCATCGGAGCTCGGCCTCTGGGGCGTGGGGGCTGGTAGCGACCGGACGAGCGAAGGCGATCTGCCGGAGACCGGAGGGATCCGGCCTCCGGCGTACGGCAGCTAGCTGGCCCAGCAGATCCAGGGACAAACCCAGCAGGGGTAGGCGGAGGCCGTCGTCTTGACGGTTTCGGCCTCGCGAATGACGAACTTCTTCATCGGCTTTCACCTCCTCTCGGTTGTATTTACTGCTTGAAGATATTTGTGCAGATGACTCGCAATAGAGGGACAGCTAAGATTCACGGACGCGACAGGCGGGGTGGCCGGCTCGGGTGCGAGGGTGCTCTGATACGCTTCCCGGCGCGAGGAGCCGTCCATGTCCCAGACCGACTCGACCGGAAGCCGCCGCCCGTCCGCGCCCCGCGACCTGCCCGTCCACGGCGCCGAGAACCCCTCGTCCCGCGGCCAGGGAACGACCCCCGGGAGCTTCGCGCTCGGGCCCGACGTGGGCGGGGCGCTGACCTACTCCTCGCCCGACACCCCGGGCATGCCGGCGCCCTCGGAGCGGACCGCCTGGGATTTCAATCCGGACCCGCGCCCAGCCGGCTCGGCGGTGACCCAGCTCGAGCAGGCGCGCCTGGGCGAGGTCACGCCCGAGATGCGGCGGGTCGCCGAGCGCGAGGGGCACCTGACGCCCGAGCAGGTGCAGGACGAGGTCGCCGCCGGGCGGATGATCATCCCGGCCAACCGCGTCCACCTGGGCTACCGGCTCGACCCGATGGCGATCGGCCGGGCATCCAGGACCAAGATCAACGCCAACCTGGGCGCCTCGCCGGTCTCGTCGGGCACCGACGAGGAGGTCGAGAAGATGCGCTGGGCGGTGCGCTGGGGCGCCGACACGGTGATGGATCTCTCGACCGGCGGCGACCTCGACGCCTGCCGCGAGGCGATCGTCGAGGCCTCGACGGTGCCGATCGGGACGGTGCCGATCTACTCGATGATCATCGGCCGGCGCATCGAGGACCTCGACGAGCGGACGATCCTCGAGACCCTCGAGCACCAGGCGCGGCAGGGCGTCGACTACTTCACGATCCACGCGGGCATCCTGCGCGCGCACCTGCCCTTGATCTCCAGGCGCCTGATCGGGATCGTCTCGCGCGGCGGGTCGCTGCTCGCCAAGTGGATGCTCCACCACGGCCGCGAGAACCCGATGTACACGCTGTTCGACGACATCTGCGACGTCATGCGGGAGTACGACGTGTCGTTCTCGCTCGGCGACGGCCTGCGCCCCGGCGGCCTCGCCGACGCCACCGACGCGGCGCAGCTCGCCGAGCTCGAGGTGCTGGGCGAGCTCACCGAGCGAGCCTGGGCCAAGGGCGTGCAGGTGATGGTCGAAGGCCCGGGCCACGTCCCCTTCGACCAGATCGAGTACAACATGAAGCTCCAGCGGCGCCTCTGCCACGGCGCGCCGTTCTACGTCCTCGGGCCGCTGGTGACCGACGTCTTCCCGGGCTACGACCACATCACGAGCTCGATCGGCGCGACCGCCGCCGCCTACCACGGCGCCGCGATGCTCTGCTACGTGACGCCCAAGGAGCACCTGGGGCTGCCCAAGAGGGACGACGTCAAGCAGGGCTGCGTCGCCTACAAGATCGCGGCCCACGCCGCGGACGTCGCCCTCGGCATCCCGGGCTCGCGCGACTGGGACGACGAGCTCACCAAGGCGCGGGCGGCGCTCAACTGGGAGAAGCACTTCGAGCTCTCCTTCGACCCGGACACGGCGCGCGCCCTCCACGACGAGGACCTGGACGTGGACACCGACTTCTGCGCCATGTGCGGCCACGACTGGTGCAGCGTCCGGATCTCGAAGGAGATCGTCGAGTTCGCCTCCGGCAAGGACCCGGCCTACGCCTGGGACCGCCCGAGCCGGACCGCCGCGCTCTCGCCCGAGCAGCGCGAGATCCTCGAGCGCCGGGGCGTGCTCAGCCCCGGCGAGATCCACGGGCTGGCGGAGAAGACCCGCGAGGCGATGGGCGCCGCCCAGGGCGCGAAGGCTTCCTGCCACAGCGACTACGTGCCCGACCCGACGGCCGCCGAGCACCTGCAGGGCGAGCGGCTGGTCCAGATCGGCGAGTAACCTCCCGAGCCCCACCCCCGGGCTCCCCTGCGAACGGCGCCGCGTCGCGGCCGCCGATTGAACCCTTGGCCTCCCGCCGGGGACTGACGGACCGACCATGCGTCGGACACCGCGAAGTCACGTCTCCCGGAGCCAGGTCCGCTTTGTCCTCCAGTCGGAGCCTGCGCAGGCTCCTCCGGGCTCCGGGGGACGTTTTTCTTTCGACCGCAGGACTCGACCCGCACTCCCGGGAGGTTGGTCTCGATGAAGTTCCCCGTGCTCGCGCTCGCCCTTGCCCTGTTCGCCGCCCCGGCGCTCCACGCCCAGTACGAGCCACCGAAGGACGATCCTCCGAGCGGCGGCGGAGACTGCCAGCGGAACCCACGTGGTGATGGTGAAGAACGACGTCTTCCAGCCGGCGGAGATCACCATCGAAAAGGGCGAGGACGTCACCTGGTGCTACGCCGCCTCGCATGCCCACAACGTCACCGAGGACCACGGCGCCTTCCGCTGCGCCAACGGCTGCGACGGCTCGGGCGGCAACGGCACGCCGGCGGCGAACAACTGGCGCTTCACCCTGACCTTCGACCAGAGCGGCACGGTCTCCTACCACTGCGAGGTGCACGGCGCCCCGGGCGGCATCGGGATGTCGGGCCGGGTGATCGTCAAGGCCGGCGGTGGCGGAGGAGGCGGCGGCGGTGGCGGAGGCGGCGGGACGCCGGGCCAGATCCGCTTCGACCAGTCGAGCTATTCGGTGGGAGAGGGGGCCGGGCAGGCTGTGGTTTCGGTCGAGCGCTCGGGTGGTGAAGACGGCGCGGTGAGCGTCAAGGTCGCGACCGCCGACGGCAGCGCGGTCAAGGGGCAGGACTACACCGCCACCACCACGACCCTCCAGTGGGCGGCGGGCGACGAGACGACCAAGAGCGTCGCGGTGCCGATCCACGACGACGGCACGGTCGAAGGCGACGAGACCTTCGCGGTGCGCCTGTCGAACCCGACCGGGGGTGCGACCATCGGTTCCCCGGCCCAGACGACGGTGACCGTCCACGACGACGACGCCCAGCAGGGCCCGGGCCAGATCGCCTTCCACCTCTTCGCCTCCGGAGCGTCGGAAGGCGAGGGGCACGGCGAGCTCGAGGTCGAACGGCGCGGCGGCACGAGCGGCCAGGTGAGCGTCGACTACCAGGTCGCCGCCGGCTCGGCCTCCCCGGGCGTCGATTTCACGGCCGGCAGCGGCACCGTCGTCTTTCCGGCCGGGGCCGCGCGCGAGAGCGTCTCGATCCCGCTGCTGGGCGACGGCGTCCGCGAGGGCGTCGAGACGGTCGTCGTGACGCTTTCGAACCCGACCGGGGGCGCCACCCTCGGCTCGACGCGCAAGGCGACGCTCCTGATCTTCGACGACGACCAGCCGCCGGAGGACCTGAGCGACTCCGAGGAGCTGTGCGACGGCTTCCGCCTCGCCGGCTTCCTCGACCGGCTCTCGGTGGTCGCTCCGAACGGGGGCAAGACGACCGGGGTGAACGTCTCGTTCACCCGTCTCGGCGACTTCGCGGGTCTCGCCTACACCGGCAACGGCCCGGGGACCCCCGAGCACCAGCTCGCCTTCTCGAGCAACCCGGAGGAGACGACGCTGCTGCGCAACCCCACGCGCCCGCAGCTCGCCGCGGTCAGCCTGAGCCGGAACCAGACGAGCTCCGACCTGGTCGCCGACGGCTCACCGGACGCCCTCCAGGTGCTCCTCAACCCGACCCTGGGCGACGACCCGGATCCGCTGTCGCTCCTGGGCATCGACGACCTGGGCGACCCGGCGAGCCGCGAGGGTGGAACGCCCGCGGAGTCGAAGCCGGGGCGCGGCCTGGACGACCTGCTCCTGCCGTGCCACGGCCCGCTCAGCCGCCGGGACCAGCACGTCTTCCGCGTCCTGACCAAGATCGCCCGCGCCACGGCCGACGGCGCGGCTTCGATCGGGATCGCCGTCTTTCGCGGCCAGGCGCCGGACGCCTTCCGCCTGGACGTCTATCCCCTGAGCGCCGCGGGGGCTCCGATGGGCCGGCTCGCGGCCGAGCTGACGGTCGACTTCGGGCCGGGCGACCGCCTCGACGGCGGCACTTTGCGGGTGCTCGACCGTTGCACACCGGCCCAGTCGGACGACTGCACGAGCGTCACCGGGTTCACCGAGCTCCAGCTCGTCGCGCCGGCGGCCTCGGGAGACTTCTGGAACGACAGCCCGTTCGAGGTCGACACCTCCGGCCACCAGGGGGACGGACAGCCGCAGTCCCCCGTCGACTTCGCGGTCCTCCTCGGAGGGACTTCCTGGAGAAGTCCCCTCTGACGTCGTAAACCGCTCCGGGGTGGTCGGGTGAGGGCGCCCCCGGCCGCCCCGGGGCGGCCCTTTTTCACTTGCTCTTCTCGAGCGCCGCGCGGAACCCGGAGTTGGTGAGCAGGTCGTGGGTCGCCTCGAGCACCGCGTCGGAGAGAACCTCGTAGTAGTTCTCGGCCTTGTACGAGCGGCCGAAGCGGGTCGCCGAGCCGTTGGCGATCCCGGTCCACAGGGTCTTGCCGGCCGGGGTCTCGAGGGTGATCTTGACGCCGAGGTCCGAGGCATAGGTGTTGGACTCGGTGACCAGGAAGCGCAGCACCTCGCCCTTCACCACCGCCGTCGCGCCCTTGTCGGTCGTGTCGATGCCGAACTGCTGGAGGCTCCACGCCATGCGGTCGGCGATCCAGGGGCCGACCTCGTCGCGGGTGGTGACCTCCAAGACCCGGCCCTTGTCCTCGTCCTCCACGTTCTTGCCGATCAGCTTCGGGTTCTCGCGGGTGTCGGTGAACGGCTCGACCTGCACCTCGACGCCGGAGAGGCCGGTCAGGTCCACCACCCCGAGCTCACCGATCTCGTCGGTCGGCTTCCACATCAGGGGGATGTCTTCGAGCGGCGTCTTCCGGGCCTGGGCGGGGACGGCGAGGGCCGCCGAGAAGGCGACGGCGGCGACGAGGGCGAGGGCGATGAGCCGGCCGGTGTGGCCGATGGAGACCGCCGGGCGGTCGTTGGACGGCGTGATGGTCATGGGGAGGCTCTCCTTCCTGAGGTCGAGATCGTCACGGGAGCTCGCGACGTTGGCCTTGAAAGTCGATAGGAGAGGAGTGTAGCAGGGGGTGCCGTGGCCAGCCTGCTTCTCCACGACGGCGAGGAGGTCCAGTGGCTCTCGCGAGGCATCCTCGGAGCCCCCTGGCATCGAGGGGTGTGACCGCGAGCCCCAGGCCCGCCCTACTCGTCGGCGAAGGCGGGCTCGGGGGCGGGTAGCGTGGCCGCCTCTTTGCGCTCGGCTCTCCGGACCTGCCACTCGGCGAGGCTGGTGTAGACGACCGGCACCAGGAAGAGGGTGATGAGCGTCGAGGTGACGAGGCCGCCGACCACCACCCGGGCCATGGGGGTCTGCATCTCCGAGCCCTCGCCGAGGCCGATGGCCAGCGGCACGAGACCCAGGACCGTCGTCGAGGTGGTCATGAGGATCGGGCGCAGGCGGCGCCGGCCGCTCTCGATCACCGCCTCGACGATCGGCAACCCGTCGCGCCGGCGCATGAGGTTGGTGTAGTCGACCAGCACGATGGCGTTGTTGACCACGATGCCGGCGAGCATCACCATGCCGATGTAGCTCTGGATGTTGAACGTGGTGCCGGTCAGCCAGAGGGTCAGGAGCACGCCGATCGAGGCCATCGGGATCGAGAACATGACGACGAACGGGTCGAGCAGGTTCTCGAACTGGGCGGCCATCACCATGTAGACCAGGAGCACCGCCAGGAGCAGGGCGACCAGCAGGGCGTCCTGCGCCTTCTGCTGGTCCTCGTACTCGCCGCCGAAGGTGATGGCGAAGCCGGGCGGCACGTCGATGCCCTGGATCGCCTGGCGGGCGTCGGCGACCACCGAGCCGAGGTCGCGGCCGGCGACGTTGGCGTAGACCGAGACCACCCGCTCCTGGTCCTTGCGGTCGATGACCACCGGCCCCTTGGCGTAGTCGACGTCGATCACGCTCTTGAGCGGCACGGCCTCGCCCGAGGCCGAGACCAGCGACACCTGGTCGATGTCGGCGAGCACCTCGCGGTCGGTCTGGGCGAGGCGCACGAAGATGTCGTACTCGCGGCCCGAGCGCCGCAGGACCGTGGCCCGGCTGCCGGCGACGTTGGTCTCGATGATCTCGGCCACCTGGTTCATCGACAGCCCGAGCCGGGCGATCTTGTCCCGGTTGATCCGGATCACCCGCTCCGGCCGGCCGGGGTCGCGGCCGATCCGGGCGTCGGAGACGCCGGGCACGGTCTGGAGGGCGTCGCGCACCTGCTCGGCCAGCTGGTAGCCCTGGCCGAGGTCGAAGCCCCGGATCTCGGCCTCGAGGGCCTCGGAACCGCCGCCGAAGGCGATGCGCAGCAGGAACAGGCCCGAGCCCTCGCGCGTGCGGATCGTCGTGCCCGGGATGTCGGCGAGCTTGGCGCGCAGGTCGTCGGCGATCTGGGCCGAGGTGCGCGTGCGCTCGGACTGGGGCACGAGGGAGATGCGCATGTCGCCGGTGTTGCCGCCCGAAGCGTGCCAGCCGCCGCCGCCGATGTTGGTCAGGATGCTCTCCGCCTCGGGCACCTCCCGCCGGACGATCGTCTCGATCTGGCGGAAGGTCTCGTCCATCAGCTCGAGGCGGGTGCCGACCGCCATCTCGGCGTCGATCCGCACCTCGCCCTCGTCGGCCTTGGGCATCAGCTCCGAGCCGATGAAGGGCACCAGGAGCAGGCTCGCCGCGAACAGCCCGAGGGTGCCGAGGACGACCAGCTTGCGGTGGGCGAGCGCCCAGGCGATGCCGGAGCGGTAGCGGCTCTCCAGCCGCTCGAGGAGGCGCTCGCTGCGGTCGTAGAGCGGCTGGAGCTTCGCCCGCATCGGGTGGGCCTTGCCGCGCTTCAAGACCCTCGCCGAGAGCACCGGGATCAGCGTGAGGGCCACGGCCAGCGAGGCGAAGAGGGCGAAGGCGACGACCACGGCGAGCTGCTTGTACATCACACCGGAGACGCCTTCCATGAACACGATCGGCAGGAACACGGCCATCGTGGTCAGGGTCGAGGCGGTGATCGCGGTCGCCACCTCCTGGGTCCCGACGACCGCGCTCTCGACCGCGTCCGCGCCCTCCTCGCGCTTACGGAAGACGTTCTCGAGCACCACCACGGCGTTGTCCACCAGCATGCCGACGCCCAGGGCGAGGCCGCCGAAGGTCATGATGTTGAGCGTGTAGCCGGTGAAGTAGATGAGCGCGAAGGTGGCGACGATCGAGATCGGGATCGCGGTGGCGATGACGAAGGTCGAGCGGCCGGAGCGCAGGAAGAAGAGCAGCACGACGATCGCCAGCAGGCCGCCCAGGACGGCCGAGCTGCGCACGTTGCCGATCGCGTTGTGGATGTACTCGCTGGTGTCGATGATGGTGGTGACCTGGACGTCGGGGAAGTCCTTCTTGATCCGCTCGACCTCCGCCCGCACGCCCTGGGCCACCTCGACCGTGTTGGCGCCCGACTGCTTGTTGATCGACAACCGGATGCCCGGCTGGCCGTTGATCCGCGTGAGGTTGGTGACCTCCTCGACGCCGTCCTTCACCTCGGCGATGTCGCGCAGGTAGATCGGCTTGCCGTCGCGCACCGCGACCACCGTCTTGCCGACCTCGGGCGCCGCCTTGTACTCGCCCACGGTCCGGAGGAAGACGTCCAGGTTGCCCTTTTCCACCTTGCCCGCGGGCCGGTTCAGGTTCTCCTGGTCGAGGAGGCGCGTGATCCGGTCGGCCGAGAGATCGAGGGCGAGCATCTTGTCGCGGTCCAGGTTGACCTGGATCTGGCGCCGGAGGCCGCCGCGCACGTCGACCGAGGCGACGCCGGCCACCCGCTCCAGGCGCCGCTCGATCCGCTCCTCGGTGAACTCGCGCAGCTCGATCGGCCCCATGGTGGGGGAGGAGACGCCGAGGAACAGGATGGGGAAGGAGGCGAGGTCGAACTTGAACACCGTCGGCGGCTCCGCTCCGTCGGGCAGCGAGCCGCGGATCCGGTCGATCCGGGAGCGCACCTCGTCGGCGGCCCCGTCGAGATCGGTGCCCCAGGTGAAGGCGACGCGCACCGAGGACTGGCCCTCGGACGACGACGAGGAGATCGTCTCGACGCCGCCGATCGCCGCCACCGCCTCCTCGACCGGCCGGGTGATCAGATCCTCGATCTCCTGCGGGCCGACGTTCGGATAGTCGGTCCGGACGGTGAGGGTCGGGTAGACCAGCTCCGGCATCAGGTCGACCGGCAGGTGGAAGAAGGCGATCGACCCCAGGAGGATCACGATCAGGAACCCCATGATCGTGGTCACCGGGCGGCGGACGCTGGCCGCGGCCAGGCTCACGAGCGAGCCTCCGGGGCGATCGGCTCCGGCGCCGCGGCGGCGGCTCCGGCCCCGCCGTCGGACAGGGTCACCGGGGCGCCGTCCTCGAGCGCCTCCTGGCCGAGCACGATCACCTGGCTGCCGGCCCGGAGCGGGTGGTCGGAGTCCTCGGCCTCGACCGCCGCACGGCCGCCGGCGCCCGTGCCCACCACCCGGACCTTGACCTTGTGCGCCACCCAGGGGGTGGGCGGCGGCCCCTCGCCGCGGCTCGCGGCCGGCCGCGGGGAGGCCCCCGGCCCGTGGCTGCGCTCGGCGAGGAAGATGTGGCTCTCCGACTCGCTGTCGACCACCGCCGCAGCCGGCACCAGGATCGCCGTCGGCTCGGTGCGGTAGGCGACCGCGACGTCGGCGAACATCCCCGGCTTGAGCGTCGCCTCCGGGTTGGCGACCTCGACCTGGGCCTCGGTGGTGTTGGTCTGCGGGTCGAAGACCGAAGAGATCCTCGCCACCTCGCCCCGGAAGACCGTCCCGGGGAAGGCGTCGGTGGCGAGCGTCGCCGGCTGGCCGGTGTGTACGTGGCTCGCGTCCTTCTCGGTGAGCGAGATGGTGGTCTTGATGGTCGAGAGGTCGACCACCGAGAACACCGGCCGGTTGGTCGAGGCCAGGTCGCCCAGGTCGAGGTACCGCTTGCCCACCCAGCCGTCGAACGGTGCCACGACCCGGGTCTTCGAGAGCTCGAGCCGGGCGGCCGAGAGGTTGGCGCGCGCCTGCTCGATCTGGGCCTCGGCGAGCTCGAGCTGGGAGTCGGCGCCCACCAGGTCGGCCTGGACCGAGTCGTAGTCCTGCTGCGAGACGAGGTCTTGCTGGAAGAGCGTCTCGGTGCGCTTGGCGGTCGCCTTGGCGATCCCCACGTTGGCGCGCCGCTGCGCGATCGTGGCCTCGGCGATGCGCAGCGCCGCCTGCGACTGCTCGACCTTCTTCTCGGCCTCGTCCGGCTCGATGCGGGCGAGCAGCTCCCCGGCGTGGACCCGGTCGCCGGCGTCGGCCGACACCTCGACGATCTGGCCGGAGGTGCGGGCGTAGAGGTCGGCTGCGGACTTCGCCTGGAGGGTCCCCACGAAATGGGCGTCGACGGCGAAGGCGCCCTGCTCGACCGGCGCCGTGGTGACGACGGCCGGCGGGCGGGCTCCGCCCCAGGCGGGGCTCGAAGCCTGGCTCGCGCCGTCGTGGTCGCGGCATCCGCCGGCGAGGAGGCCGGCCGCGACGAGGAGGGCGAGGGCGGACAGGGAGACGGTCGGGGTCGTCGGGGGCAGTCGCATCGGGGTCTGATCTCTCTGGGACCTCTGTGGGATCCCTCGCGGGGAGGCGGCTTCGGGCGGGAAGATTGCGGCCGGCGCGCGGACCTCCCCGCCGGCGAGACGTCGCTGCTCGCTGGTACGGCGCCGGGGGTCGAAGGTTGCAACCGGGCGCGGCCGCGGGGCCGGCCTCGGTCCGTCCGTTGCAACGTCGCCCGGGGGGGCGACTATTCTCGGCCGCGGTCCGAGAGGGCCTCGAATCCGGGGCGCAGGACCTCGGGGATGCGGCAGGGCCGGCCGGTCGCCCGGGCGACCCAGAGGTGGTCGGTGGCGCCGGTCGCCAGGCGCTCGCCGTCGCGCGCGACCTCGTAGCCGAAGCGCAGGGCGCGGCTCGCCAGGCGCTCGACCCGGCAGGTCACCCCGACCGTGTCGCCGTAGCGTGCCGGCTTGCCGAACCGGACCTCGAGCCCGGTGACCATGAGCAAGTAGCCGAGGCGCTCGATCTCGGCGTAGTGGTAGCCGGTCTCGAGGCAGAGCGCGGTGCGCGCCATCTCGAACCAGACGGGGTAGACGGCGTGGTGGACGACGCCCATCTGGTCGGTCTCGGCGTAGCGCACCTCGACGGAGATGGTCTTGGCTCGCGCGCTCATCGGCTGTCGATCGTCTCCCTCGCCCGGACGGCGCCCGTCGCGGAGCCGGCCAAAGCGGCACGTACGGGGCCCGTCCGGCGGGCCTCCGCGTCGCCGGACGGAATGGCGGCGCCGGCGCCGGTGGTTGACATCGCGGGGAGTGTACCGCCATCCTCGCGGCCTCCCTCGGCGCCTCCACGCTGGCAGCGATCCTGCTTTCCGACCGCGGACACGCCGACCACCGACCGCAGAGAACCCTCTCGAGGAGAGTGACCCGATGCTCCGTCTTCCGACCCCGTCCCTCCGTCCCGCCCGCGCTCTCTCCGGCGCCCTCGTCTCGGCCGTCGCCTGCCTGGCGGCCGCGGCGCTCGCGCTCCCCGCCCTCGCCGCCGAGGACCCGCCGAAGACCCCGGCGCCACCGAGCGCGCAAGCTGCGACCACCCGGGTCGAGCTGCCCGGCGTTCAGCGCCACGGAGTCCTACCCCTACACGATCGAGGTGCCGGCCAACTGGGGGCCGCGCCGCGACCTGCCGGCGCCCGGCGCTCTCCTGGGACCGCCTGCCGGCACTCCGGACAGCAACCCGGAGATGCTGCTCGTCCACCCGAGCAAGGTGGACGTCTCCGATCCGGACGCGATCCTCGCCAACCTCCAGGCCTCCGCCGAGAGCAGCGACTGGACTCTCGAGGAGGGCCGCGTCGAGGACTTCGGCGGTACCCGCGGCCTGTGGATCGTCCGCCGTCTGCCGCCGGAGAGCCTCCACGGCGAGAGGGTCAACTTCGCCGTCAAGCTGCCGATGCCGGAGGGGAGCCTGGACGTGACGGCCACCGCCCCGGCCGAGCGGCTCGACGAGCTCCGGCCGAAGATCGAGGCGATGCTCCACTCGATCCGCCCCACCGCGGCGGCCCCGGCGGAGAAGCCGGGCTCCGGCGCTCCGAGCCAGGAGTAACGCGGCGCGGCGGGCGGGGCCCCGTGGTAGACTCCACGACCCCGATCCGTCGCTTCCCCGCGTCTCAGGAGACCTCATCCATGCCCGCCCAGCCCTTCGGGACGACCGCTCCCCGCATCGGTGAGCGGGTCTTCCTGGCGCCGACGGCGGTGGTCACCGGCGACGTCGAGCTGGGCGACGACGTCTCGTTCTGGTTCCACACCGTGGCCCGGGGCGACGTCCACTGGATCCGGATCGGGGAACGCACGAACGTGCAGGACGGCTCGGTCCTCCACGTCACCCACGAGACCCATCCGCTGGCGATCGGGCGCGGGGTGGTCGTCGGGCACCAGGCGGTGCTCCACGGCTGCACGATCGAGGACGGGGCGTTGATCGGGATCGGTGCTCGGGTGCTCGACGGCGCGGTGATCGAGGCCGGCGCCCAGGTCGGCGCCGGCGCCGTGGTCGCCCCCGGTCACCGGATCCCGGCCGGCTACCTGGCGCTCGGGGTGCCGGCCCGGCCGGTGCGGCCGCTCGACGAAACCGAACGCCGCACGATCCGCGAGATCGCCGAGCGCTACGTCGCCCTCAAAGAGCGCTACCGCCAGAGCGAGGGGGAGGAGAGAGTCAGATGAACCGAACCGGAGCGGGCACGCTCGGCGCCGGCCGCGCAGGCGAACGGGTGAAGCTCCAGGCCTGGGTGGCGCGCCGTCGCGACCTCGGCGGCTTGATGTTCTTCGACCTGCGCGATCGCAGCGGTGTGGCGCAGGTGGTGGTGCGCCCCGACGAGCGCCCCGACCTGGCAGAGATTCTGGCGCCGGTGCGCAACGAGTGGGTGGTCGAGGTCGAGGGCGAGGTGGTGGCCCGCGAGAGCCCCAACCCGGAGATGGCGACCGGCGAGGTGGAGGTGATCGCCGACCGGGCGGAGGTCCTGTCGCGCTCGGCGCCGCTGCCCTTCAGCGTCGCGCCGGGGGCGGGGGCGGGCGGCGGCGAGCCGGACGCCAGCGAGGAGACGCGGCTGCGCTACCGCTACCTCGACCTGCGCCGCGCCGAGCTGCAGCGCAACCTCCTGCTCCGGGACCGCGTGACCCTGGAGATCCGAAAGTACTTCCACGAGCAGGGCTTCGTCGACGTCGAGACGCCGGTCCTCACCCGCTCGACGCCGGAGGGCGCGCGCGACTACCTGGTGCCCTCGCGGGTCCACAAGGGGGAGTTCTACGCCCTGCCGCAGTCGCCCCAGCTCTTCAAGCAGATCCTGATGATCGCGGGCCTCGAGCGCTACGTGCAGATCGCCCGCTGCTTCCGCGACGAGGACCTGCGCGCCGACCGCCAGCCCGAGTTCACCCAGGTCGACGTCGAGATGTCGTTTCCCACCGAGGAGCTGGTGATCGAGCTCGTCGAGGGGCTCTTCGGGCGGATCTTCCCGCTGGTCGGGATCGAGCCGCCCCGGCGCTTCCCGCGCCTGACCTGGGCCGAGGCGATGGCCCGCTACGGCTCGGACCGGCCGGATCTGCGGTTCGGGCTCGAGATCCGCGACCTCTCGGAGCGGCTGGGAGCTTCCGGCTTCCGGGCCTTCGCGGCGACCGTCGCCGCCGGGGGCGTGGTGCGCGGCTTCACCGTGCCCGGGGCGGCGGACGCCAGCCGCAGGGAGCTCGACGGCTGGGCGGAGGTGGCGCGGCGCCACGGCGCCGCCGGCGTGCTCTGGCTGCGCCACCGGGACGCCGGGCTCGAGTTCCAGGTCAAGGAGGTGCTCGGGCGCGCCGAGATCAACGGCGCCGCCGCCGATCTCGCGCTGGGTCCGGGCGACCTCGCCCTCCTGGTCGCGGCGCCCGAGCGGATCGCGGCGGCGGCGCTGGGGGCGCTGCGTCTCGAGATCGCCCGCTCGCGCTCCCTGGTGCCCGACGGCGACCACGCCTTCTGCTGGGTCACCGAGTTCCCGCTCGTCGAGTGGTCCCAGGAGGACGATCGCTGGCAGGCGAACCATCACCCGTTCACCGCGCCCGACCCCCGCGACATCGACCGCATGGAGGAGGCGCCCGGGGCGGTCCGCTCCCGGGCCTACGACGTGGTGCTCGACGGCACCGAGCTCGGCGGCGGCTCGATCCGTATCCACGACCCGGAGGTCCAGCGGCGCGCCTTCCGACTCTTGGGGATCGGCGAGGAGGAGGCGGAGCGGCGCTTCGGCTTCTTCCTCGAGGCGCTGCGTTACGGCACGCCGCCCCACGGTGGCATCGCCCTCGGCCTCGACCGGATCGTGATGCTGATGGCCGGCGCTCCTTCGATCCGGGACGTCATCGCCTTCCCGAAGACGGCCTCCGCGACCGACTTGATGACCGACGCACCGAGCCCGGTCGAGGCCAAGCAGCTGCGCGAGCTCGGTCTCCGGCTCGACGCCGACTCCTGACCTGCGCCTCCGTGTACCGCCTCGCCCTCCAGCACCCGTCCGGCACCACGCCGATCCTGGTCGGAGCCGGGGCCCTGGAGGAAGCGGCCGACGGCGAGCTTTCCGCCTGGACCGAGGCCCGGAGCCTGTTCGTCGTCTCCACTCCCCGGGTGCTGGCGCTCCACGGCCCGCTGCTCGAGCCGGTCAAGCGCCGCGCGGCGCGTTCGATCGTGCTCGAGGTGGACGACGGGGAGGTCGCGAAGACTCTCGCGAGCGCCGAGCGCCTGTGGGCCGAGATGCTCGCGGCCGGCGGCAAGCGCGACAGCCGGGCGGTGGCGTTCGGGGGCGGCAGCTGCGGCGACCTCGCCGGCTTCGTCGCCGGCTGCTTCTTGCGCGGGATCGGGCTCGCGCAGGTGCCCACCACCCTGCTCGCCCAGGTCGACGCGGCGATCGGCGGCAAGACGGCGATCGACCTGCCGGGTGGCAAGAACAGCGTCGGCCTGTTCCGCCACCCGGAGCTGGTGATCGCCGACACCCGGCTGCTCGAGACGCTGCCCGAGGGCGAGCTGCGCTCCGGCCTGGTCGAGGTGGTGAAGATGGCCTTCCTCCTCGAGCCCGAGCTCCTCGCCCGGGTGGAGGCCGATCTCGACCGGCTCCTCGCCGCCGAGGCGGCGGCCCTGGCGCCGGTGGTCGCGGAGGCGGCCGCGGCCAAGATCGCCGTGGTGGAGACCGATCCCACCGAGCAGGGCCGGCGGCGGCTGCTCAACTTCGGCCACACGCTGGGTCACGCGGTCGAGGCGGTGCTCGACTACCGCGAGCTGCGCCACGGCGAGGCGGTGGCCTACGGCATGCTGTTCGCCCTGCGGCTGGCCGAGCGCCGCGGCCTGCCGGCGGCCGACGCCGACCGCTTGCGGGCCCTGGTCGGCCGGCTTCGGCTTCCCGCCCTGCCCGAGCTGCCGGTCGAGGCCCTCCTCGCCGCCGTCCGGCGCGACAAGAAAGCCCGGGAGGGTGGCCTGGTCTGGGTGCTGCCGGCGCGTCTCGGCGAGGGCCGGGTGGTCGGCGGGATCGGCGAGGCCGAGGTCCGGCGCGAGCTCGAGGCCTTCCTGCGCGACCCTCTCGGATAAGCGGGGGCGATCCAATCGACCTTCGTCTATACTCTCCGGAACCGTTTCGTCCTGCCGGGAGGGCAGGGGCCCTCCCCGCGTCCGAAACTCTCCGACGATGCCTGCGCGCCGCGTGATCAGCCGCCTGAAGGTCGGGCACATCATCTTCCTGGCCCTCCTGCTCTCGGGAATCATCCCCCTGCTGATCGCGACCTTCCTGCTCATCAGCCAGAACCGGGAACGGCTGGAGGCCGAGGAGCGGACCCAGCTCACTCAGGCCGCCGAGGCCCTCTCCCGCGAGATCAACGACCAGCTCGGCTCGGTCCGCGGCTCGTTGTACCAGCTCGGCAAGGGCCTGCTGCGCGTGCCCGGTCCGGGCGCCATCCGCGATCGGCTCCGCCAGGGGTGGGTGGGCCCCTACCTCCAGGACTTCATGGTCGGCGACTCGAGCCTGCTGGCCCTGCAGGTTCTCGGGCCCGACGCGCAGGGGCTGAGCCTGGGGCCGTCCGACCTGCCCGCGGTCGAGCGCAAGGCGGCGTGCGAGATGGCGCTCCGGGACGGCAAGCCGGCCTACCGTTTCGTCGTGCTGCCGCGCTCCGACGAGCCGGTCGTGTCGCTGGCAGTGCCGGTCGAGATGGCGAACGACGTCGGCGGCCGGCCGGCGCTGGTGGTCGAGGCCCTGGTCCGCCTGCCGGTGATGGAGGCCGTCTTCCGCCGGGAGGCGCAGGGCGAGGTGGGCATCTTCCTGGTCGACGGCGCCGGCAAGGTGCTCTGGTCGGAAGGGGTCTCCGACGCCGCGCGAGGTGCGCTCCAGGCCTCGGGGTTGGCCCGGAGCATGGCCAGCGACGCGCCGGTCGCGCTCACCACCGAGTACGAGGTCCCGGGGCCGGTCGGCCGCCGCCGCATGCTCGCCCAGGTCAGCCCGGTGACCGAGGCCGGCTGGGCGGTGGTGGTCCAGAAACCGGCCGCCGCCGCGTTCGCGGCCATCGACCGCATGGTGTTCAACACCGCCGCGGCCACGGCCCTCTTGGTCCTGCTCGCGATGCTCTTCGCGATGGTCACGTCGCGATGGGTGAGCCTGCCCATCCGGCGTCTCGCCGAGGGCAGCCACGAGATCGCCGAGGGCAGCTTCGGCCGGCGGATGGAAGGGGCGGGCCTGCCCCTGGAGCTCGCCGACCTGGCGCACGACTTCAACCGCATGTCGGACCACGTCGAGAGCTACGTCGCCCAGCTGCGGGAGGCGGCGCGGGTGAACCGCGAGCTGTTCATCGGCTCGATCCGGGCGTTCGCCGCCGCGATCGACGCCAAGGACCCCTACACGCGCGGCCACTCCGAGCGGGTCGCGACCCTGTCGCGCATGATCGCCCGTCACCTGTCGCTTCCGGAGGAGGCGCAGCAGCGGATCTGGATCGCCGCCCTGCTCCACGACGTCGGCAAGATCGGGGTGGAGGACCAGGTGCTGCGCAAGGTGGGGCGCTTGACCGAGGAGGAGTTCGATCAGATGAAGAGCCACACCCTGATCGGCGCCGAGATCGTCAGCTCGATCGAGCAGCTCCGGGAGATGATCCCGGCCATCCGCTGGCACCACGAGTCGTGGAACGGCCGCGGCTATCCGGACGGCAAGCGGGGCGAGGAGATCCCGCTGTCGGCCCGGATCGTGGCGGTCGCCGACACCTTCGACGCGATCACCACCAACCGCCCCTACCAGAAGGCGTACTCGCTCGAGGAGGCGACCTCGATCATCACCAAGCTGACCGGCAGCCGGTTCGACGCCAAGGTGGTGACCGCGTTCTTCAAGGCGTACGAGCAGGGCGAGGTGCGGACGCCCGATCCGGGCCCCGCGCCCCGGGAGGCGGCGTCGAAGGTCGCGACCATCGGGCTCGGCGCACTGAGCTGAAGAGCCGATTGCGCTAAGCTCGGCCGACCATGCCCTACCAGTACATCCTGGCGAACCTCCTGTCCAAGGTCGACGGCGCCGTCGGCGTGCTGTTCCTCGACGACAGCGGCGAGACGGTCGATCTCTCCTGCTCCGAGTACACGCCCTACCAGATGCGGGTCCTGGGCGCCTACCTCGGCATCTACATGCGCCAGCTGCACAAGGTCCTCGAAGGCAACGAGCTGGGCACGCCGGGCATGATCCACATCGAGAAGGACGCTCTCCACATCTACGCCCACCCGCTGCCCGAGGAGTTCTACCTGGTCCTGGTCCAGCGCCAGCCGGCGGTCTCGGCGCTGGCGGAGCGGCGGTTGAAGGCGGCCGCGGTGCAGCTCGAGAAGCATCTGTTCGCGGCGTGAGGGAGTTGGGGGGTGGGGCGGGCAGGGCCGGGCCGGGGGCTCCCGCCCTGGGGAACGGCGCGGCTTGCTAGAACGTCGGGCCGGAGGAGCCGCGCCTCGGCTCGGACCGCGCTCGGCCCTCCCGGACTCCGCGAAGCCGCGTCGAGCGCGGTCCTCGACGTCCCCCGGGCGGGAGCCCCCGGCCCTCCGAAATCGGCCGCCTCTGGGGGGAGTGGGAGGGGAATCGGCGTTCGGTGCCGGCTGGAGCGGCACTGGCGCATGAAGCGGCCGACCTCCGCGTCGGCCGGCCGAACGGTTCGGAGGGCGCCGAGCTAGACGACCGGGGTGCGTTGGGTTCCGGCGCCGACTCCGGTGCTGCGCTCGGTGCCGGTTGCAGGGATCGCCCGGCCGAGACAGAGCTCGGCCCGACGACCGTGGTGCGTTGGGTTCCGGCGCCGACTCCGGTGCTGCGCTCGGTGCCGGTTGCAGGGATCGCCCGGCCGAGACAGAGCTCGGCCGCTTCACGGGTTCTTGCTGCAACAACCGACCCCGCCGATCCACCCCCACCCCCCCCTTTCGGAGCGGCCCACGTCCCGCGACAGGCATCACGCCGAGCAAGGGGGCCAAGCGCTGAATCCGCCGGTCCTACGCAGGCCCGGGGGGACGCGTGGAAGTTCGCCGGCGCAGTCTGCCGCCGAACTTCCACCGCCCGCCGGGCCGTCGCCACGCCGACCCCGCTCCAACGCGCTTCTACCGCCCCCCGGGCCGTGTGCTCGGCCACCCCGCCCCAGCGTCCGACAAACGACCTCCCGCTCGATACAATCACCCCGCCATGCCCGACACCCCGCCGCCTCCGACCGACACCTTGGACCTGGCCCCCGAGGCCCAGCTCCCGGAAGCCGAGAAACAAGGCTTCTGGAAAAAGCTCAAGAAGGGCCTCTTCATGACCCATACCGAGATCATCGAAAGGATGACCTCGGCCGTCGAGGGCAAGAAGACCCTCGACGAAGACACCCTCGAATACCTCGAAGAGATCCTGATCGGCGCCGACCTCGGCGTCGAGACCTCCCTCGAGCTCGTCGACGAGATCCGCACCGACGTCCGCGCCGGCGAGGTCGCCGACGTCCTCAAGCTGCGCGAGATGCTGGTCGACCGGATGGCCATCCTGCTCCTCGACGCCCCCAAGCCCCCGCCCCCGGGCACCGGCCCCCGGGTCACCCTGGTGGTCGGCGTCAACGGCGTCGGCAAGACCACCTCCATCGCCAAGCTCGCCCGGCTCTCCCTCGACCGGGGCGAGTCCGTGATGCTCGCCGCGGCCGACACGTTCCGGGCGGCGGCGATCGAGCAGCTCGAGCTTCTGGGGCCGGCGCCTCGGCGTGCCGGTGATTCGCGCCCAGGCCGGTACCGACCCGGCGGCGGTGGTCTACGACGCCCTCCAGGCCGCCAAGGCGCGGCGCATCGACCACCTCCTGATCGACACCGCCGGCCGGCTCCACACCAAGGAGCACCTGATGGCCGAGCTGGGCAAGATCGGTCGGGTGATCGAGCGCGAGGCCCCGGGCTGGCAGCGCCGCGACCTGCTGGTGCTCGACGCCACGACCGGCCAGAACGCGATCGCCCAGGCGCGCACCTTCAGCCAGGTGGTCTCGGTCGACGGCGTGCTCCTCGCCAAGCTCGACGGCACCGCCAAGGGGGGGATGGCGGTGGCGGTGGCGCGCGAGCTGCGCCTGCCGGTGCTCTACCTGGGCGTCGGCGAGACGCCGGACGACCTGATCGAGTTCCGCCCGCGGGAGTTCGCTTCTGCCCTCCTCGGGTGAGCGGGCCGCCGACGTCCGGTTTCTCCGCCGGGCGCTGCGGCTGGCGGCGCGCGGGCGCTACGGCGTCGCCCCGAACCCGCGGGTCGGCGCCGTCGTGGTCGCCGGCGGCGAGGTGGTCGGGGAGGGGTTCCACCGCCGCTATGGCGAGGCGCACGCCGAGGTCGAGGCCCTGACCGAGGCCGGCGAGCGGGCCCGCGGGGCGACCGTCTACGTGACGCTCGAGCCCTGCGCGCACGTCGGCAACACCCCGCCGTGCGCCGACGCCCTGGTCCAGGCCGGCGTCGCCCGGATCGTCGCCTGCCACCGCGACCCGGACCCGCGCACCGCGGGCACCGGTTTCGCCCGCCTGCGCGCGGCCGGCATCGAGGTCGAGGAGGGTGTCCTGGCGGCCGAGGCGGTGGCGGGGAACCTGCCCTTCCTGGTCCCCCGCCTGCTCGGTCGGCCGGCGGTCACCGTCAAGTGGGCGATGAGCCTGGACGGCAAGATCGCCACGGCTTCGGGCGAGAGCCAGTGGATCTCGTCGCCCGCCGGGCGGCGCTGGGGCCTCGCCGAGCGAGAGGAGCACGACGCGGTGCTGGTCGGCAGCGGCACGGTCCTGGCCGACGACCCGCGGCTCGACCGGCGCCTGGGGCTGGCCCCGGCCGATCCCCGGCGGCCGTTCCTGCGGGTGGTCCTCGACCGCCGTCTGCGGACGCCGCCGGCCGCCCGTCTGCTCACCGTCCCCGGCCCGGTGCTGATATACACTGCCCGCCGCGGTCCCGCGGCAGCCCGGCGGGCCCTCGAGGCGGCCGGCGCCACCGTCGTCGGCCTCGATCCGGCCGAGCCGGCGGCGGTCCTCGCCGACCTCCACCGCCGGGGCATCGCGAGCGTGCTGGTCGAGGGCGGCGCCGGAATCGCGGGCGCCTTCGTCGCGGCGGGCGCGTTCGACCGGGTGGCGATCGATTGTGCGCCGCTCCTGGTGGGCGGCGAGGGCGCACCCGGACCGCTCGGCGGAGCGGGCGCGGCCACCCTCGGCGGCGCTCCGCGCCTCGAGCGCCTGGCGGTCCACCGCCGGGGCGGCGACTTGATGATCACGGGCCTGAGACAGGGATGTTTACCGGACTTGTTGCGGAGCTTGGGCGCGTCCTCGAGGACCCCCGGCCCTCCCCCCGGGGCGGCCGGCTCTTGACGGTCGGCCACGGCGCGCCCCTCGGCGAACGCCTCGGCCTGGGCGCCAGCCTGGCCGTTTCGGGCGTCTGCCTCACGGTCACCGAGCTCGGCTCCGGCGGCACCTCCTCGACCGTCGAGATGGGCGACGAGACCCTGGCCCGGACCACCCTGGGCTCGTTCCGTGCCGGCTCGCCGGTCAACCTCGAGCCGCCTCTGCGCATGGGCGACCCGCTGGGCGGCCACTGGGTCCAGGGGCACGTCGACACGACGGTCGAGGTGCTCGAGCGGGAGGACCACGCCGAGCACAGCGTCGTCGCCTTCTCCCTGCCGGCCGCCATGGCCGCGTTCGTGGTGGAGAAGGGCTCGGTCGCGCTCGACGGCGTCAGCCTGACGGTCACCGGCGTCGCGGCCGACCGGTTCCGGGTCTGGCTGATCCCTCACACCCTGGAGGTCACGACGCTGGGCGCCGCCCGGCCGGGCGACCGGGTGAACTTCGAGGCGGACGTCCTGGCGAAATACGTCGGGCGAGCCCTGGAGGCTTTTTCCGGCCGCGTCGCTCCGGCCGGCGGGCCCGGCGCGGGGCGGTAGCGTGGCCGGCGCCGCGGGCCGCGGTCGTCCCGCCGTCCACCTTCCCGACCCGGAGCACCTCTGGATCCGTTTCGCCCCCCGCTCGTGGGAGGCGGGGCCGCCGGCGGACCTCCCCTGGCTCGACCTCGCCCGCGGGCGTCTGGGTCCGGTCCCGGCGGGGGAGCCGGTGCCTCCGGTGCTCCCCTCCGGCGAGCTCGACGACGTCCTCTACGTGCCGCCGGTGGCACGCGGCGCGCGCGCGGCGCGCGACCGGGAGATCGCCCGGGTGGCGGCGGAGGGCACTCCGGTGCTGGCTCAGCTCCTCCCCGGCGAGGCCACGCCGGACGGAGCTGTGGGGGTCTACGACCTGCTGGCGGTTCTCCTGTCCGGGGACCTCGAGGCGCTGGCGCAGCTCGCCCCGGGCGCGAGCGTCGTCTGGCCCCTCCTCGCCGGCCTGACCGACGATCCCGGCCTCCAGGAGGAAGCTTGCCGGCGGCTCGCGGCGGCCGGCGTGGCGGTGAGCCAGGCGGTGTCTCCCGACCTGCCGCCCACCGACCGCCGCCGGCTCTACGAGCTCGCGGCACCGCCGCCGGAGCGGGCCGACGCGGTCTTCGACGCCCTGTTTCACGGCCGGCCGCCCGACCCGCAGGCGTTCGCCCGGCGCGCCCACGGCCACCGCCTCGCGCCGTTCCTTCCGCGGCCGCTGCCCCGGCCGCCCCTCGCCGGCGCCGCCGGGCGCGAGGTGGCGGGGCTCCTGGCCCTGGCCGGCGAGCTGGCGACCCGCGCCGGCCGGGTCGGCCGCGGCCAGGCGCTCTTCCGCGCCGCCCGCTGGGCCGACCGCGGGGACGTCGACCTGCGGGCCCTCGCCCGCGAAGGCAACCTCCACGTCGTCCCCTGGCTCGGGCCGGACGGGCGGACGATCGTCGAGGAGTGGGCGCGGACAGGGCGCTCGGAGACGGTGGAGACGTCGGTCGAGCGATACGTCTCGGGCGTCTCGGGCGACGCGCCCCTTGCGTGAAAACGTTCCCGAGGGCTGCTAGCATCGGCCGCCGAAGCCTTCGCTTCGGGAGACCCTGACGATGAACGATCGACTCTTCGGCCGCGGCACGCACCGCGCTCTCTCCTTGTTGGCCCTGGTCGCCGCGCTGGCCGCCCTGGCCGCCCCGGCGCGCGCCTGGCAGCCGGATCCGACCGCGCCGGACGCGGCGCTCGAGACCTTCCACGACCACTTCACCGCCGTCGCCTACCCGTACGCCCGGCACACTCCCAAGCCTCTCGGCGTGGTCGGCTTCGACGTGTGGGCCGAGGCCGGCGGCGAGCAGGGACAGGGGAGCAAGGTCGATCCGGCCCTCGAGGGCAGCCTCCAGGGAGGTCTGCTCGGCGTCTACCGCGTGGGAGCCAGGAAGGGCCTTCCCGGCGGGGTCGATCTCGGCCTCTCCTACGGCAAGGTGATCGACTCGGACATCAAGCTTCTCTCGGGCGAGGTCTCCTGGGCGCTTCTCGAGGGCGGGGTGGCGACGCCGGCGCTCGGCATCCGGCTGACCGGCAACCGGACGACCGGCGGCTCGGACTACCGGCTCGAGCAGTACGGCGCCGAGATCGCCGTCTCGAAGGGCTTCGCCGTCCTGACCCCCTACGTCGGCGCCGGGTTCTCGTGGGGCCGGAGCACCTTCCGCCGGCCCGCCGACGACTTCACCGTCGACTCGACCCGCGGCTTCCTCTACGGCGGCGTGATCGTCAACCTGCTGGTGCCCAAGATCACGGTCGAGGTGGAGCAGGGGGAGACGCTCCAGGGCGCGGTCCGCATCGCCTTCGGCCTGTGACCATGGCCGAAGGCGAGGTGCCCGAGGCGCGGGAGGAGGCGTCCCCTTCCCCCCCTGGGGGAGGGAAGGGGATCGAGGGGTTGCGGGGGGGAGTCCGATCGCTCGTCGACCTCAGGTCCGACACGGTCACCCGGCCCGACGCCGAGATGCGCCGGGCGATGGCCGAGGCCGAGGTCGGCGACGACGTCCTGGGCGAGGATCCGACCGTCCGCCGGCTCGAGGAGCGCGGCGCGGAAGTCACCGGCCAGGAGGCGGCGCTCTACGTGCCCACCGGCACGATGGGCAACCAGGTCGCCCTCCACGTCCACGGCTTCCCGGGCGGGGAGCTGATCTGCGACGCCCGCTCGCACGTGCTGCACTACGAGATGGGCGCGATGGCCGCGCTTTCGGGTCTCCTTCCGCGGGTCGTCGACACCGCCCATGGCCAGCTCGCCCCGGCCGACGTCGAGCCGCTCGTCGCGCCCGCCGGGAGCCTGCGGGCGCGCACCGCCCTGATCGTGGCCGAGACCAGCCACAACGTGGCCGGCGGCACGGTCTACCGGCCCGAGCAGCTCGACGCCCTGGTCGCGTGCGCGCGCCGTCACGGCCTGCCGCTCCATCTCGACGGCGCCCGGGTGTTCAACGCCGCGGTGGCGCTCGGCGTGCCGGTCGCGCGCCTGGCGGCGGGCGCCTCGTCGGTCGGTTTCTGCCTGTCGAAAGGGCTCGGTGCGCCGGTCGGCTCGCTCCTCTGCGGTCCGGCCGACTTCATCGCCGAGGCCCGCCGGGTACGCAAGATGTTCGGCGGCGGCATGCGCCAGGCGGGGGTGATCGCGGCCGCCGGGCTGGTCGCCCTCGAGCGCGGCCCGGGCCGCCTCGCCCGCGACCATGAGCACGCCCGGCGCCTCGCCGGGGCGCTCGCCGCGCTCCCCGGCATCGACCTCGACCCGGAGCGCGTGGTGACCAACATCGTGGTCTTCGGGGTCGGCCGGGAGCTCTTCCCGGACCTCGCCCCGGAAGGCGACCCGGTCGCCGAGCTCCTGGCCCGCCTCGCCGGCCGGGGGGTCCTCGGCTCGCGGATCGGTCCGACCCGAGCGCGGCTGGTGACCCACCGGGACGTCGACGCCGCCGGGATCGAGCGAGCGGAGAGGGCGATCGCGGCCCTGGCGCCGGGGGTGGCGGCGTGAGCGGCGTCGCGGCCGGGGCCGCCGTCCTCACCTGCCGGGAGCTTGCCGCCGGCGCGGTCCCGGCGCTCCTCGGACGCTTCGGGATCGAGGTGGTCGAGGTCGCCCGCGGCGAGCCGATTCCGGGGAGCTACTGGGGCGCGCCCGAGGCGGGCATCCGGAGCGCCACGCTCTACGTCCGGGGCGACACGCCGGTCCACTCCGCGCTCCACGAGGGCTGCCACCTGATCTGCGCCGACGCCGAGCGCCGGCGAACGCTGGACACCGACGCCGGCGGCTCCGACCCCGAAGAAAACGGCGTCTGCTACCTCCAGGTGCTCCTCGCCGACCACCTGCCGGGCGTCGGCCGCGAGCGGCTGATGGCCGACATGGACGCCTGGGGCTACAGCTTCCGCCTCGGCTCGACCCGCGCCTGGTTCGAGCGCGACGCCGAGGACGCCCGCGCCTGGCTCGAGGAGCACGGCCTGCTGACGCCGGCGGGCGAGCCCACCTGGCGGAGCCGCTGGCCCTGACGGGAACGCGGCCGGGCAGCCTCGACGAGGGTAGGGGCCGTCAGTCCAGCTCCGTGCGCCCCGCGAGCCACCGCTCGAGGTCGATCCGGTCCACCGGCTCGTTGCCCATCCGCCGGACCGCGAGGCCCGAGACGCAAGTCCCCAGGTAGGCGCCGATCGCGGTCGAGCCGCCGGCGAGACAGGCGAGGGTCACGGTCGCGAGGAAGACGTCGCCGGCGCCGACGGCGTCGATCGGCTGCGTCTCCATGGCGGGCAGGTAATCGCTCATCAGGCGGGTCATGCTCGCCTCGGGCGGGTCGAACAGCACGACGCCCCGCTTACCGAGGGTCACGACGAGCTGGCGGGCCTCGGTCTCCCGGTAGTACCGGCTGGCGAGGTTCGACAGGCCGCTCTCCCGGTCACCGAGGGCGAAGCGGAGCTCCTCTTCGGTGGGGGTCGCGAGCTGTGGGTGGCGGAACTTCAGCAGGCTGCCCGCTCCCTGGTGGCTGACGTCGAAGAAGTAGGGCACCTCGAGGCGCCGGGAGAGGCCGGCGAGAGCCTCGATCAGCTCCTGGCCGAAGAGGCCGTAGCCGAAGTCGATCACGATCCAGGCATCGAAGTCGCCGCCGCGGCGTTCGAGCTTCGCCACGAGCCGGGCGGTGGCGGCGGTCGAAAGCGGGGAGTAGCGGCCCGAGTTGACCTTGAAGACCTTCGAGTCCTCGACCAGGTAGCGCGTCTTGACGTAGACCGGCCGGTCCTCGGCGAGGAGCAGCGGCTCGATCCGGAGCCGTTCGAGCTGGGCGCGGAAGCGCTCCTCTTCGACCGACGCGCCGAGCACCGAGAGGAACGCCGCCCGGGCGCCGAGGGAGCTGGCCTGGGCCGCCACCAGGCCGCCCGCGCCCAGATACCAGTCCTCGCGGATGGGGGTGACGTCGAGCACCGGGCTCTCCGCCGCGACCCCGAGGCTGTCGCAGTGGACGTAGCGGTCGAGGACCGGGTCGCCGATCACCAGAACCCGCAGCTCGCCCATGGCGCCCAGGATCCGCCCGGCCGCCGCCCGGTCGGTGGCGTGGCGGTGGCAGAACGCCTGGATCTTCTCGTTCTCGAGCCGGAACTGGTGGCGGAACTGCTCGAGAATGAAGGTGGAGGAGTAGACCACCTCGCCGGAGCTGAAGATGACGCTGCCGCCGTACCCCTCGACCAGGGCCCGCTCCTCGAGGAACCGGGGGTCGGCGCTCGTCTCGTACTCCTTGCCCTTGACGTAGACGTCCGGGCGGAGGGTCTCGAGGATCGGTCCCGCCCACGAGTGGTCGTCCAGGCAGACGTAGTCGACGAGCTCGAGCGCCGCCAGGTTCTCGAGCCGCAGCTCCTCGTTGACGTAGGGCCGGTTCTCCCCCTTGCTCACGGTCCGGTCGCTCGACACGCTGACGATCAGCACGTCGCCCTGCGCCCTGGCGAACTGGAGGTAGCGGATGTGGCCCGGGTGGACGATGTCGAAGCAGCCGTGGCACTGGACGACCACCCGGCCCTGCCGGCGGAGGTCTTCGCGGACGGCCCGGAGCTCGTCGACGGGGAGGATCTTGCGCTCCGGCCCGCTCATCGCTCGATCTCCGCCAGGGCCGCGAGGAGCGCCGAAGCGGTCCGCGACCTCGCCGCCTCGTCGAGTGCCGCGTGGACCGGCAGGCTGAGGATCTCGCCGACGACCGCCTCGGTCACCGGCAGGGACGGCGCCGGCTGGTCCGCGAACGCCTCCTGCTGATGGATGGCGAGCGGGTAGTGGACCTTGGCCTCGACGCCCCGGCGCCCCATCGCCTCCGCCAGCCGGTCGCGCCGCGGGTGGCGGACGACGAAGGCGCTGTAGGTCGCGAGGTCGCCCGGAGCCTCCTCCGGGGGGAGGCGGATCGCACCGGCCAGGTCGCGCCGGTAGGCGGCGGCATGGGCCCGCCGGACGGCGACCCAGTCGTCGAAGTGGTCGAGGGCCACCAGCAGCATCGCCGCCTGGATCGTGTCGAGGCGGCTGTTGGGGCTCACCGTCCGGCAGTGGTCCCGGTCCACGAGGCCGAGGTTGCGCAGGGTGCGGAGGCGCTCGGTCTCGGCCCGCTCCGCGACCGCCACGAAGCCGCCGTCGCCGTAGCCCGGCAAGACCTTCAGCGGGTGGAGCGAGAAGCAGCCCAGGTCGGTGGACCCGACGGGCCGCCCGCCCGAGCGCGCCCCGAAGGCCTGGGCGCAGTCCTCGACCAGGTGGAGCCCGCGGCGGCGGCAGAAATCGGCGATCGCCCCGAGGTCGCAGGGGTGGCCGTTCAGGTGGACCGGCAGCACCGCCCGGGTCCGCGGCGTCACCGCTTGCTCGAGGAGCGCCGGGTCGAGGAGCATCGTCTCGGCGTCGACGTCGACGAACACCGGTCGCGCGCCGAGCAGGCGGATCGCCGAGGCGGTGGCGACGAAGGAGTGCGAGACGGTGATCACGTCGTCCCCCGCCCCGATCCCCCGGCTGCGGAGCGCCAGCACCAGGGCGTCGGTGCCGGAGGCGACGCCGACCACCGCCGGCACCCCGAGGCGCTCGGCCAGGCGCCCTTCGAGCTCCGCGACCTCCGGGCCGAGGATGAACCGGCCGTGGTCGAGCACCCGGCCCACCGCCTCGAGCAGCCGCTCGCGCAGCGGGGCGTGGAGCGCCGGCAGGTCGACGTAGGGCAGGCCGCTCACTCGCGGGTCCCGGCCAGGTGGCTCCAGAACTCCCGGTGCCGCTTCATGTGCTCGACGTTGCGGTGGACAGGAGCGGCCGGGTCCAAGACGCGGCCGGAGCGATAGGCCTCGCGCAGCTCGCGCACCGCGACCTCGAGGGGGGTCCGGGCGCGGAACCCGAGCACCCGGGCGAGCTTCTCGGCCGACAGCCGGTAGGAGCGGGTGTCGTCGGTGGGGACGGTGCGGATGGGGAGCTCCGGGTCGATCTCGGCGCGCACCATCTCGGCCAGGGCGCGCACCGAGCGGTTCTCCCGGGAGACGTTGAAGGCCTGGCCCTGGATCAGCTCCCTGGGCGCCGTGACCAGCGCGACGTAGAAGTCGGTGAGGTCCTGGACGTGGATGTTGGGGCGCGCCTGCTCGCCGCCGAAGACCCGGATCTCCCCCCGGGTCAGGGCGTGGTCGGTCAGCAGGTTCACCGTCAGGTCCAGGCGCAGGCGCGGCGAGTCGCCGCAGACGGTCGCCGAGCGCACCGAGACGCCGCAGAAGCGCTCGTCGACGAGCTCGCCGAGGATCTCCTCGCCCCGCACCTTGAGCCGGGCATACTGGGTGAGCGGCTCGAGGGAGAGCTCCTCGGTGACCTCGAGCTCCTGCTTGAGGCCGTAGACGCTGGCCGACGAGGCGTAGATCAGCCGCGGCACCCCCGCCGCCCGGGCCCGCCGGAAGAGGTGCTCGAGGCCCTCCAGGTTGACCGCCCGCGTGAGCTCCGGGTCGAGCTTCCGAGGACGGGTCGTTGGAGATGGCGGCGAGGTGGATGATCGCCTGCCAGGGGCGCGAGGCGACCACCTCGGAGACCCTGTCGTGGTCGCGCAGGTCGGCCTCGATGACTTGCAAGCCGGGATGGTCCGCGACCCCGGCGAGGGGCTGGCGGCCGAACAGCAGGCAGTCGAAGACCGCCACCTCGAAGCCGCAGTCGAGGAGCTTGGGCACCAGGACCGAGCCGATGTAGCCGGCTCCCCCGGTCACGAGGATCATTCGTCGTCGCCTCCGGAGATCATCGCCTTGCGGTCCCTCGCCACGGGGTCGATCCGAAGTCCTGTAGGATGCCTGCACCCAGATGGTCAGCCGCCCGATGCCCGGAACGCCGCTCGTACCCTTCACCCCAAGACGCTCCGAGGTGAAGATCGCGGAGCGTCGGTGGCCGGGCGATCGCGTCCAGCGCCGCGCCGGCGCCGCCCCCTGGTATGTACGGCGGCGCCAGTGTATCGCAGCCCCCGGAGCCGCGTGATCGGCGGCCGCGCGCAGACCTCGGGCATCCGCTCCCGGCGCCGGGCGTGGATCGGCTTCCTGGTTCAGCTCCTGGTGCTCGGCGGTCTCCTGGTCCTCGGTCTGCGCCTCGTCGACGTCGGTCAGGTCCACCTGGCCCTCGAGGGGGTGGGGTTCGGCAACCTCGCCGGCTTCGTCCTCTGGATGCTCGCCCCCCGGGTCGTGACGGCCTGGCGGTGGCGAATCGTCGCCCGGGATCACCTCGAGCTGGAGGGCCTCTCGGTCCTCTTCCTCCTGCGGGTCGGACTCCTGGCGGAGTTCGCGAACCTCTGGCTCCAGACCTTCGTCGGCGGGGAGGCGGTGCGGATCTGGAAGGTCGCCCAGCGCACCGGAAAGCGCAAGCTCTCGGCCGGTTCGGTGGTCCTCGACCGTCTCGTGGGCACGACGAGCCTGGCGACCGTCTGTCTGCCGCTGGTCGTCGCGCTGGGCACCCTGACGCCGAGAGTGCGACCCTCACCGGAGGGCTGGAAGCTCCTCGGCGGGGTCGCGGCCGTCGTCGCCCTGGCGGGAGTCGTGGTGCTCCGCCGGGTACCGTTCGCCCAGGCCCTTCTCCGGCGCAGCCTGGGCTTTCTGGGCAAGCACCGCTTCCTGGGCGTCCCGTTCCTGGTCTCCTTGCTCCTGTACCCGCCGATGGTGCTGGCGTACCGGTTCGGTTTCCCGGAGCTCGCCGGGCGCTCCTGGCTCGTCGTGGCGATGATGGCCCTCCTGCCACGCCTCGGCGCCGCGGTGCCCTTGTCCCTCTTCGGCGTCACGGCGGTGGAGGGGTCGGGCTTGGTTCTCGGCGCCCTGCTGGGGGTGAGCAGCCAGACCCTCTTGGTGGTCGTCGCCCTCACCCTGCTGACGCGGTACCTGGCGGCCGGCCTCGGCGCCGCCGGTGAGCTCGCCGCCGACGGCACCCGGTTCTTCGTCGAGCTCGGGAAGGCCCGGCCGACTGACGACGAGGCCCTGGTAGAAGGAGTGATCGAGGGGACGGGCAGCGAGGGGAAGCGGTGAGCCGGTCGGAGGAGTGCCCGGCGGTGGAGCCGATCGCCGAGCAACCCAGGCGGCCGAGCGCCTGGGCGGGCGTCGGCCGGCTGGTCCGCTTCGTCCTCGGCGCGGCCCTCGCCGCGCTGTACCTCGCGGCGGCGGTGCTGGTCGTGGAGATCGCGGCCAACCGGCCGTACCAGGTCGACGAGGTCGAGCACGTCCACGCCGCCTACGAGATGCACGTCGGCCGTCTCATCTACCGGGACTTCCGGCAGGGCCACAACCCGCTCCTGTACGTGCTGCTCGCGCCGGTGATCGACCCGGGCGACCCGGTGGCGAGCTTCCGCCGGGCGCGGGCGGTGAGCACCGCGCTGCTGTTCGGGACCATCCTCTTGACCGGTTTCTGCGCCTACCGGCTGAGCAACGTCGCCGGCGGGCTCCTGGCCTCCGGGCTGGCGCTGACCCACACGACCCTCGTCGAGCGGGGGATGGAGATCCGTCCGGACGGGGCCGTCGCCCTCTGTACCGCGGCGGCGCTGGCCGTGGAGCTTCTCGGGGCTGGACAGGCGGCGGCGCTTCGTCGTGGAGGCCCTGCTCCTGTCCACGGCCTTCCTGTTCACCAGCAAGGCGGCGTTCGTCTGCTTCGCCTTCGGCTGCCTTTGGCTGGTCTCGGCCATGCGCGAGCGCTCGCCGGCGTTGGTCCTCTGGCCCATGGCCGCCTGGACGGCGCCGCTCGCCCTGGCCGGCGGAATCATGGCGTGGCTCGGAAACCTCCGCGACTTCCTGCGAATCAACGTCTTCGGCGCGGCGTCGATCGCGGCTCGGACGGTGCCCACCGCCCAGGCCTTCGGGCCCTGGCCGTTCATCCGGCACGAGTCCTCCCGCAACCTGCTGTTCGTCGCGTTGGCCCTCGCCGGGCTGGCCTATGGCGCCGCCGCTTGGTGGCCGCGGTCACGCCGGGGGGATCGGGCGCTCGGCTTCACCGCGTTCCTCGGGGCGGCGCTCGTCGCTTCGCTCTGGCTCAACCCATTCCCCTTTCCGTACCTGCACGTCACGGCCTTGCCTACCCTGGCCGTCCTCGGGGCGGTGGTCGTGGCGCGGCTCGCGACGGCGCGCGGGCAGATCGTGGGAAGGCTCGCCGGCCTGGCGGCGGTGGTCGGGCTCGTCGGGCTCGGCCTCGTCCTCGCCTCGCCGCGGCTGCTCGAGGTGGCGACCCGGTCGCAGGAGGACCAGCTCGAGACCCTGCTGCGCATCCAGCGCCTGACCGAGCCGGGCGATCCCGTGTTCGACATGGTCGGCTTCTACTTCCGCCCCGATGGCGACTATGCCTACCTGATGACCGGCAGCACCTTCTCCCGGTACATGGCGGGCGCCCTGCCGCAGATCCCGGAGGAGCTCCGCCGCACGGAGACCGTGGCGGTGATCTTCAACTACCGTACCACTTGGCTCGGCTCGCGGGACCGGCGCTTCCTGGCGGACCACTTCGTCCAGTACGACCGCAACGTCTTCTTGGTGGGGATCGCCCTGTCCAGCCTCGGACCCGGGGACGAGAAGCGCTTCGAGGCGCTCCGCGGCAAGCGGTTCCGCTACGACGGCGACGGCCGGATCGCGGTGGACGGCAAGCCCTTCGACCAGGGATTCCTGGCGCGCGGCTGGCACACGATCCGGCGCCTCGAGGGGACGGGCCCGGCGCGGCTGATCCTGGCGACCCCCGACCCGATTCCCTGGCCCCCCCGTCCCCCGCGACGCCTGTTCGTGAACTTCGATTGACCGCCCGCGGGCAGGGAAGCCACCACCCGCAGGGGTGTTGTGAGCCGGGACCTGCGGGCGCCATCGTGAGGCCGCCATGGGCGACCTTCCCCGCCGAGTCCGGACCGCTGCTTCCGGCTTCGTGCGACGCTGGCGGTCCTGGAGCACCCCGACGCCCTGGCGCCGCCTCGGCGAGCGCCTGGCGATCCTCGGCCGCGTGCCGTTCAGGCTCGTGCACTTCGGCATCGACCGGGTCGAGGAGCGCTACGAGGCTCTCCAGGGCAAGGCGATCGAGGTGCCGCCTTCGGTCGAGCTCCTTCCGCCGCGCCCGGTTCGCGGCGCCTCGCGCCGCAAGGCCCTCCAGGTGTTGGGCGCCCTGGCTGGCACCGCCTGGCTCGGGCTCCACGGTCTGACAGGGTGCGACGGCGAGAACGCGACCGGCGACGGCCTCGCGCCCGCAGACGCCGGCCCGACCCGCCTCCCGCTCGCGCCTCTGCGACCCGGCGAGCGGATCCGGATCCTCGAGGCGGGCCGCCCGGTCGAGGTCCGGCGGACGGCCGAAGGCGTCGTCGCCCGCTCCCTGGTCTGCACCCACTTCGGCTGCGAGGTGCGCTGGAACGAGGAGCGCCAGGAGTATCTCTGCCCTTGCCATGGCGGCGTCTACGACGCCGACGGCCGGCCGATCGCCGGTCCGCCGGACCGGCCGCTGGTCGAGCTGGCCGTCGAGGTGGACGGCGACTCGGTCGTGGTGACGGGCTGAGGCGCTCCCGTCGCCGCCCTCGCCCGCTTCGCCCGCCTCTCCGCCGCGCGCCGGGAGGGGCTCGAAACCGCCCCCGGGGGTGGCGCACCGGCTCCGGCCTTGGCGGATAGTGAGTGAGGTGATGACGTTCTCACGATCTCTGGGCCCCGATCGGAGCGACGATGCGGCGACCGCCGTGCTCGCGCCGCCCGCGGAGCTCTCGCGGCTGCGGCTCGCGGTGCGGGGCGCGGTCCAGGGGGTCGGCTTCCGCCCCTTCGTCTATCGTCTGGCGACCGAGCTCGGGGTGGCCGGCCGGGTGGCGAACGACCCGCGCGGCGTGGCGATCGAGGTCGAGGGCGAGCGCCCGGCGCTCGAGTGCTTCCGCGAGCGCCTGACCGCCGAGCGCCCGCCGCTCGCCGCGATTCACGCCGTCGAGGCGACCTGGATCGAGCCCCGGGGCGAGGCGGGCTTCCGGATCGAGGCGAGCGACGGTTCCGGGGCGAAGACGGCCGTCATCCTGCCCGACGCCGCGACTTGCCCGGACTGCCTCGCCGAGGTCCTCGACCCGGCCGACCGCCGGCATCGCTACCCGTTCACCAACTGCACCCACTGCGGGCCGCGCTTCACCATCGTGCGGGCGCTGCCCTACGACCGGCCGAACACCACCATGGCCGGCTTCCGGCTCTGCCCGCGCTGCCGCGCCGAGTACGAGGACCCCTCCGACCGGCGCTTCCACGCTCAACCCACCGCTTGCCCCGAGTGCGGCCCGCGCCTCGCCCTGTGGGACGCCCGGGGCCGGCCGGTCACCGAGTCGGGCGGAGGAGGGGAGCCAATCACCGGCGACCGGGCGCTCGGCGCCGCGGCCGCGGCCCTCGGCCGGGGCGAGATCGTGGCCCTCAAGGGGCTCGGCGGCTTTCAGCTCCTGTGCGACGCCCGCGACGAGGGGGCGGTCGAGCTCCTGCGCCTGCGCAAGCGCCGGTTCGCCAAGCCGTTCGCCCTGATGGTCTCCGGCCTGGCGGCGGCGGCCGCGGTCGTCCGGCTCGACGAGGCGGCCGCCGCGCTCCTCGCCTCGCCCGCGGGGCCGATCGTCCTGCTGCCGCGCCTGCCCCTCCCGGTCGAGGCCGAGGCCGGCGTCCGGGTGGCTCCGGCGGTCGCTCCGGGCAACCCCGACCTGGGCGTCATGCTGCCCACGACGCCGCTCCACCACCTGCTGCTTCGGGACCTGGGCTTTCCGGTGGTGGCGACCAGCGGCAACCTCTCGGACGAGCCGATCGCCGTCGACGAGCACGAGGCGGTCGTCCGGCTCGCCGGCATCGCCGACCTCTTCCTGGTCCACGACCGGCCGATCGAGCGCCACGCCGACGACAGCGTGGTGCGCTTCGTCCTGGGGGCACCCCGGATGCTCCGCCGCGCCCGCGGCTACGCCCCGATGCCGCTGCTCCTGCCGGCGCCGGCGCCCACGGTGCTGGCGCTCGGTGCGCACTTGAAGAACGCCGTCGCCCTGTCGGTCGACCGCGCGGTCTACGTCAGCCAGCACCTGGGGGACATGGAGACGGCCGAGACCCTGGCCGCGTTCGAGCGCGTGATCGAGGACTTTCTGCGGCTCTACGACGCGGAGCCGGTGGCGATCGCCCACGACCTCCACCCGGACTACGCCTCGACCCGTCACGCCCGCCGGCTGGCCCAGCGCTGGGACGCCGAGCGCGCGGCGCGCGGCGAGCCGCCGGTGGCCCTCGTCGGCGTGCAGCACCACCACGCCCACCTGGCCTCCTGCCTGGCCGAGAACGGCGATCCGGTACCGGCCGAGCCGGTCCTCGGCGTCACCTTCGACGGCACGGGCTACGGCACCGACGGCACGATCTGGGGTGGCGAGATCCTCCTGGGCGACGCGGCGGCCTTCCGCCGGCTCGGCCACCTGCGGCCCTTCCGGCTGCCCGGCGGCGAGGCGGCGGTGCGCGAGCCGCGGAGGACGGCGCTGGCGCTGCTCTGGGAGGTCCTGGGCGACGCCGCTTTCGGCCGCGAGGACCTGGCGCCGGTGGCCGACCTCCAGCCGGCCGAGCGGCGCCTCCTCGGTCAGATGCTCGCGGCCGAGGTCAACTGCCCGGTCACCACCAGCGCCGGCCGCCTGTTCGACGGCGTCGCCGCGCTCGCCGGGCTGCGCCAGCGGGTGTCGTTCGAGGGCCAGGCGGCGATCGAGCTCGAGCACGCGGCCGCGGCGGTCGAGGGCGACCCGGGCGCCTATCCGATCGAGCTCGCCGGCGGTTTCGCCGAGGGCTTCGAGCTCGACTGGCGGCCGCTGGTGCGGGAGGTGCTCGCGGACCTCGCCCGCGGCGTGCCGGCCGGGCGGATCGCGAAGCGCTTCCATCACGGCCTGGCGGCCGCCGTCGAAGCCGTGGCGCGGGGCGTCGGCGCGCTGCGGGTGGCGCTCTCCGGCGGCTGCTTCCAGAACCGCCTGCTGACCGAGGCGACCGCCGTCCGGCTCGAGCGCGCCGGCTTCGAGGTACTGCTCCATCGCGACGTGCCGCCCAACGACGGCGGCGTGAGCCTCGGCCAGGTGGTGGTGGCGGCCGCCCGCCTGGCCGCGGTGTCCGAACCGACAACGGAGGTGGCGTCATGTGTCTAGGAGTGCCGGGACAGGTGGTCGAGATCCAGGAAGACGCGATCGGCATGACCATGGGCAAGGTGAGCTTCGGCGGGGTGGCCAAGCGGGTCTGCCTGGCCTACACGCCGGAGGTGGTGCTGGGGGACTGGGTGGTCGTCCACGTCGGCTTCGCGATCAGCCGGATCGACGAGGCCGAGGCGCTCCAGGTCTTCGAGACGCTCCGCGAGCTCGGCGAGCTCCAGGAGCTCGAAGTGCCCCAGCCGTCCGGGGCGGGGCTGCCCGCCGATGAGCAGGAGGCCGGGGCGGGGGAGCGAGGGGATGCGGGGGGCACCCGATGAAGTACGTCGACGAGTACCGGGACGAGGCGGCCGCCTCCGGCTGGGCCGAGGCGATCCGCCGCACGGTTCGGCGGCCCTGGGTGCTGATGGAGATCTGCGGCGGCCAGACCCACACCCTGATCAAGGCGGGCATCGACCGGCTGCTGCCCCCGGAGGTGACGCTGGTCCACGGTCCGGGCTGCCCGGTGTGCGTGACCCCGCTCGAGCTGATCGACCAGGCGGTGGCGATCGCCCGCCGTCCGGAGGTGATCTTCACCTCGTTCGGCGACATGCTCCGGGTCCCGGGCTCCGAGGTCGACCTGCTGTCGGTCAAGTCGGCCGGCGGCGACGTGCGGATGGTCTACTCGCCGCTCGACGCCGTGACCCTGGCCGAGCGCCATCCCGAGCGCCAGGTGGTGTTCTTCGCGGTCGGCTTCGAGACCACCGCCCCGGCCAACGCCATGGCGGTCTGGCGCGCTGCCCGGATGGGCCTCGAGAACTTCTCGATCCTCTCCTCCCACGTCCTGGTGCCGCCGGCGATGGAGGCGATCCTCGGAGACCCCGACAACCGGGTGCAGGGCTTCCTCGCCGCCGGTCACGTCTGCGCGGTGATGGGCTACCACGAGTACGAGCCGATCGCCGAGCGCTTCGCGATCCCGATCGTGGTCACCGGGTTCGAGCCGCTCGACCTGCTGCAGGGGATCTACCTGACCGTCAAGGCGCTCGAGGAGGGGAGGGTCGGAGTGGAGAACCAGTACTCCCGGGCGGTCACGCGCGACGGCAACCTTCCGGCGCAGGAGCTCCTGGCCCAGGTCTTCGAGGTCTGCGACCGGCCGTGGCGCGGGATCGGCGTGATCCCGGCCTCGGGGCTGGCGCTCAAGCCCGAGCTCGCGCGCTTCGACGCCGCCCGGCGCTTCCCGCTGGCAGGGCCGCGGCCGGTCGAGCCCGCGGTGTGCATCGCGGGGCGGATCTTGCGCGGCCTGGCTCGGCCCCACGAGTGCCCGGCCTTCGGCGGCCGGTGCACCCCCGAGCACCCCCTCGGAGCCCCGATGGTCTCCTCGGAAGGGGCTTGCGCCGCGTACTTCCGATACGGCCGGGAGGCGGTTCCTCTCTCCGGGCCGGACTCCCGGGAAGGAGCCCACGCATGAGCGTCCACATCGCGGAGGGGCTCGCCTGCCCGCTGCCGCTCGCCGACTATCCGACGGTGCAGATGGCCCACGGCGGCGGCGGGCGCCTGTCCCAGATCCTGATCGAGGGGCTGTTCGTCAAGGCCTTCGCCAACCCGGCCCTCGAAGCGCTGGACGACGGCGCGGTGCTCGACCCGACGGGCTGGGAGCCCGGCGCGCGGCTGGCGCTCTCGACCGACTCGTTCGTCGTCCGTCCGCTGTTCTTTCCCGGCGGCGACATCGGCTCTCTGGCGGTCCACGGCACGGTCAACGACGTGGCGATGTGCGGCGCCCGTCCGCTCGCCATCTCGGCGGGCTTCATCCTCGAGGAGGGCTTCCCGATGGAGGAGCTCTGGCGGCTCACCGCCTCGATGCGCGACGCCTCGCTCGCGGCCGGCGTGCCGGTCGTCACCGGCGACACCAAGGTGGTCGACCGGGGCAAGGGGGACGGCCTCTACGTCAACACCAGCGGCGTCGGGTGGATCCCGCCGGGGGTCGCGGTCGGCCCCGACCGGGCGCGCCCGGGCGACCGGGTGGTGATCAACGGCGCGATCGCCGAGCACGGCATCGCGATCATGTCGGTGCGCGAGGGGCTCGAGTTCGAGACCGCGATCACCAGCGACTCGGCGGCGCTCCACCGCCTGGTCGCCTCCGTCCTCGAGCGCTCGGGCGCGGGTGTCCACGCCCTGCGCGACCCGACCCGCGGCGGCCTGGCGAGCGCGCTCAACGAGATCGCGGGGCGCTCGCGGGTCGGCATCCGCCTCGACGAGCGGAGCCTGCCGATCCGCGAGGAGGTCCGCGGCGCCTGCGAGATCCTCGGCTTCGACCCGCTCTACGTCGCCAACGAGGGCAAGTGCCTGGCGATCGTCGCGGCGGAGTGCGCCGAGGCGGTGGTCGAGGCGATGCGCGCGCACCCGGAAGGGCGCGAGGCGACGATCGTCGGCGAGGTGGTCGACGAGCACCCCGGCCGTCTCGTCCTGCGCAGCCGGATCGGCGGCCAACGGGTGGTCGACATGCTCTCGGGCGAGCAGTTGCCCCGCATATGCTGAGATTTCCTCCCACCCTGGCGGAGTGGGGGGGCTCCCACCTTCCCGCGTGCGCTCTCCCGCCCTGGCGAGTATTCGGCCGAGGCCCGTCGACGGCATAGAACAAGGGCGACCACCTCGTACCCGCACCGGACGCAAGGAGAGACCATGGAGCCCAGCGGATTCCTCACCCAACTGCAGGACGACGTCCTCGACCGGCCGATCCGGCGGCGCTCGTTCCTCCAGATCTGTACCCTGGCCGCGGCCGCCGTCGGCCTGCCCGCTTCGGCGGGCCGCCTGATGGCGGAGGCGGCGGCCAAGGGCCTCAAGCCTTCGGTCATCTGGCTGTCCTTCCAGGAGTGCACCGGCTGCACCGAGTCGCTCCTGAGGACGTCCCACCCGGCCCTCGACGAGCTGATCCTCGACCTGATCTCGCTCGACTACCACGAGGCGCTGATGGCGCCGTCGGGCAACCTCGCGGAAGAGGCCCGGCAGGCCGCCATGACCCGCCACGACGGCCAGTTCGTGCTGGTCGTGGAAGGCGCCATCCCGACCAAGGACGGCGGCATCTACTGCAAGGTGGGCGGCCGCACCGCCCTCGAGATCGTCAACGAGACGGCGGAGCGGGCGGGTGCCATCGTCGCCATCGGCTCGTGCGCCTCGTGGGGCGGCATCCCGTCGTCGGACCCCAACCCGACCGGCGCCAAGGGCGCGCCCCAGGTGCTCGAGGGCAAGACCGTGGTCACCATCCCCGGTTGCCCGGCGAACGCCTACAACTTCCTGGGCACGGTGCTCCAGTACGCGACCTTCGGCACGCTCCCCGAGCTCGACGACAAGGGGCGCCCCAAGTTCGCCTACGGCCGGACGATCCACGAGAGCTGCCCGCGCCGGCCGCACTTCGACGCCGGCCGCTTCGCCGAGCGCTTCGGCGACGAGGGCCACCGCCTGGGCTACTGCCTCTACAAGCTCGGCTGCAAGGGTCCGGCGACCCACGGCCCCTGCTCGACCGAGAACTTCAACGACGTCGTCGGCGCCTGGCCGATCGGCATCGGCCACCCCTGCTTCGGCTGCACCGAGGAGAAGCTCGCCTTCCGGGTGCCGCTGTTCGAGACCATCCAGATCGACCGTCCGACCCCGCCTGACACCTACGCTCCGATCGCCGCCGACCACGACCGGGTGAGCCCGTGGGCCGTGGGCGCCGGCAGCGCCGTCGTCGGGGCCCTGGTGGGTGCCGGCGTGATGGCCGGCCGCAAGCTCGGCAACGGCGGCTCGTCCTCGGACGAGGAGGAGTGACCGTGTCCGTCAACCGCCGTTCCGTCCTCAAAGCCGTCGCAGCCGCCGGCGCGGCGTCGGTGGCGGGAGCCCTGCCCGCCGCCGCCAAGGTGCGGGCCCAGGCCCCGCCGGACGCCGTCGGCCTGCTCTACGACGCGACCAAGTGCATCGGGTGCAAGACCTGCATGGTGGCCTGCCAGGACGCCAACGGGCTGCCGCGCGACACCCGCCTCGATCCGCTCTACGACGCGCCGACCGATCTCAACGACCAGGCGAAGACCGTCATCAAGCTGTTCCAGGACGGCGACCGGCGCTCCTACGTCAAGGCGCAGTGCATGCACTGCATCGATCCGGCGTGCGTCAACGCCTGCATGCTCGGCGCGCTCCAGAAGCGCGAGCACGGCGCCGTCACCTGGGACCCGAGCCGCTGCATCGGCTGCCGGTACTGCCAGATCGCCTGCCCGTTCGACGTGCCCAAGTTCCAGTGGTCGAGCGCCGCGCCGCGGATCGTCAAGTGCGAGCTCTGCCACGACCGGCTGGCCGAAGGCAAGCAGCCGGCGTGCACCGAGGTCTGTCCCGCCAAGGCGGTGATCTACGGCCCGCGCACCGAGCTCCTGGCCGAGGCCAAGAGGCGCATCGCCGCGAACCCGGACCGCTACCAGCCGAAGGTGTTCGGCGAGACCGACGGCGGCGGCACCCAGTGCCTGATGCTCGGGCCCGCCAACGTCTCGTTCACCGAGCTCGGCCTGCCGGCGCTCGGCGACGAGCCCGCCCCCGAGCTGGCGCGCAGCGTCCAGCACACGATCTACAAGGGCTTCGCGGCTCCGGTGGCCCTCTACGGGGCGCTCGGGTTCGTGATGTGGCGCAACCGCCGCAAGAACGAGGTGGAGAGCCACGAGGAGGTGACGCGATGAGCACCCACGCCGCCGTCGGCGGGCCGATCCTGACCCGCCCGGTCAAGCTCCTCGCCGCCCTCGCCGTGGTCGGCTTCGCGATCGTCGCCTGGCGCTTCGCCGCCGGCCTCGGCGCCACCACCGGGCTCTCGGACGGCTACCCGTTCGGGCTCTGGATCGCCTTCGACGTGGTCACCGGCACGGCGCTCGCCTGCGGCGGCTACGCGGTCGCGCTGCTGGTCTACATCCTCAACAAGGGCCGGTACCACCCGCTGGTCCGCCCGGCGATCCTCACCAGCGCCCTCGGCTACAGCCTGGCCGGCCTGGCGGTGGTGGTCGACGTCGGGCGCCCCTGGTGGATCTGGAAGGTGCCGCTCTTCTTCTGGCACTGGAACCTCAACTCGGCCCTGCTCGAGGTGGCCCTGTGCATCATGGCCTACGTCTTCGTGCTCTGGATCGAGCTCTCGCCGGCGTTCCTCGAGACCTGGGAGACCAGCTCGATGCCCGCGCTCGCCCGGTTCGCCAAGAAGACCCGGCCGGTGGTGGAGAAGGCCCTGCTCTGGGTGATCGCTCTCGGCATGCTGCTGCCCACCATGCACCAGTCGTCGCTCGGCACCCTGATGCTGCTCGCCGGCCACAAGCTCCACCCGCTGTGGAGCACGCCGCTGGTGCCGCTGCTCTTCCTCGTCTCCTGCCTGGCCATGGGCTACGCGGTGGTGGTGATGGAGTCCACCTTGGCGACCCGGCTGCTCGGCCGGCGCTCGGAGAGCTCCATGCTGGCGTCGCTCTCGGGCGCCATGGTGGTGGTGATCAGCCTGTGGCTGGTGATCCGCTGGGTCGACGTGGCGGTGCGCGGCCAGCTCGGCGCGGCCTTCACCCTGGATGGCTACAGCGGCTGGTTCCTGGCCGAGTCGCTCCTCTTCCTGGTGCCGCTCGCGATGCTCCTCGCCAAGGCGCGGCGCCGGGATCCGGGCTACCTCTTCCAGGCCGCGCTGCTCATCATCCTGGCCGGCTCGCTCTACCGCTTCGCCACCTACCTGATCGCCTTCAACCCCGGCGACAACTGGGCCTACTTCCCGACCGTTCCCGAGCTGCTCGTGACCCTCGGCTTCATCGCCGCGGAGATCGTGGCCTACATCGCCATCGTCAAACGCTTCCCGATCCTGGCCGGCCGTGAGCCGGTCGGGGCGCACTCTTGAGCCCACGCGAGGAACACGCAATGTCCACACGCATCACCATCGATCCCATCACCCGCATCGAAGGTCACCTGCGCATCGACGTCGAGGTCGACGGGGGAAAGGTGCGCAACTCCTGGTCTTCGGGGCAGATGTGGCGCGGCATCGAGCTCATCCTCGAAGGACGTGACCCGCGCGAGGCCTGGCTGTTCACCCAGCGCATCTGCGGCGTGTGCACCACCGTGCACGCCATCTGCTCGGTGCGCGCGGTGGAGAACGCGCTGGGGCTGGAGATCCCGCCCAACGCCCAGTACATCCGCAACCTGGTGCTGGCGGCCCACGCCCTCCACGACCACATCGTGCACTTCTACCACCTGTCGGCCCTCGACTGGGTCGACGTCACCAAGGCCCTGGCAGCCGACCCGGCCAAGACCTCGCAGCTCGCCGAGAGCCTCTCGCCCTGGCCGCGCAACAGCCGCCGCGAGCTCGCGGCGGTCAAGGCGCGTCTCCAGGGGCTGATCGACAGCGGCCAGCTCGGCATCTTCGCGAACGGTTACTGGGGCCACCCGGCGATGCACCTGTCGCCCGAGGTGAACCTGCTGGCGGTGTCGCACTACCTCCAGGCCCTCGAGTACCAGCGCACCGCCAACAAGGTGGTGACGATCCTGGGCGGCAAGACGCCGAACATCCAGAACCTGGCCGTCGGCGGGGTGGCCAACGCCATCAACCTCGACAACGGATCGACCCTGCGCATGGAGCAGCTCTACGAGATCAAGGACCTGCTCACCGAGGTCGAGGCCTTCGTCAAGCAGGTCTACCTGCCGGACGTGATCGCGATCGGCGCCATGTACCCGGAGTGGCTGGGCTACGGCGCCGGGGTGACCAACTACCTGGCGGTTCCCGACCTGCCGCTCGACGGCGCCGGCACCAAGTTCGACCTGCCGGGCGGCACGATCATGAACGCCGACCTCTCGACGGTGAAGCCCTTCTCGAGCTTCACCGACCCCTACTTCCGGGACAACGTCGAAGAGTCGATCGCCCACTCCTGGTACGACGGCGACTGGTCGCGCCACCCGTGGGAGGAGGAGACCGTTCCCAAGTACACCGACTTCGAGGACGGCGGCAAGTACTCCTGGGTCAAGTCGCCCCGCTTCCAGGGCAAGCCGATGCAGGTCGGGCCGTTGGCCCAGGTGCTGGTGGGCTACGCCAGCGGCGATCCGCGGATCAAGAAGTGGCTCGAGTTCTCGCTCGGCGAGGCCTCGAAGATCGCCGGCACGCCGCTCGGGCCCGAGGTCGTGCACTCGACCCTCGGCCGCCATCTGGCGCGGGCGGTGCGGGCGACCGTGATCTCCGAGCTCGCCCTCGAGCACTGGCAGCACCTGGTCGACAACATCGGCCGGGGCGATACCGACATCTTCGTCCAGCCGGTCTTCCCGAAGGGCGAGCAGCGCGGCTTCGGCTTCCACGAGGCGCCGCGCGGCACGCTCTCGCACTGGGTGGTGATCCGCGACGGCAAGATCGCCAACTACCAGGCGGTCGTGCCCTCGACCTGGAACGCCGGACCGCGCGACGCGAAGGGGCAGATGGGACCGTACGAGGCTTCCCTGATGGGCAACCCGGTGGTCGACGCCGGGCATCCCCTCGAGGTCGTCCGGACGATCCACTCCTTCGATCCCTGCCTGGCCTGCGCCATCCACACCCTCGACGCCGAGGGCCAGGAAACGGCGCGGGTCAAGGTGCTCTAGCCATGGCTTCGAACCAACTCGGGGCCGCCGGAGCGAGCGAGATGGCAACCACGGTCGGCGTCGTGGGGATCGGCAGCGTCCTCATGGGGGACGACGGCATCGGGCCGTACGCCGTCGAGCTTCTCGACGCCGAGTGGGCGCTGGCTCCGGAGGTCTCACTCCAGGACGCAGGTACGCCGGGCCCCGAGCTGGTTCAGTTTCTGATGGACAAGGGCGCGGTGATCGTGATCGACACCGTGCGCGCCGCCGGCAAGCCGGGAGAGCTCCACTTCTACCGGCGCGACGAGGTGATGCGCATGCCCACCGCGCCGCGCCTGTCGCCGCACGATCCGGACCTGCGGCAGGCGCTACTGACCGCCGAGCTCGCCGGCCGGGCGCCCGAGGAGGTGCTGGTGGTGGGGGTGGTCCCGGGGAAGGTCGAGCTGGGCACCGAGCTCAGCCCCGAGGTGCGCTCCGCGTTGCCGGCGATCGGTTCCGCGGTGCGCGCCGAGCTCGATCGCCTGGGGCATCCCGCCGCGCGTCGCGCCCATCCCCGCCGGCCCCGGATCTGGTGGGAGCGGCCGGCCGACGAGCCGTTGCCGGCTCCCGCGGTGGAGGCCCGGCCTGAAGCGCTCCGTCCCGGGAAGACGGTTGCGAACCGAGGGGGCCGAGGTGCCGCCTCGGCAAGGCGCGCGACCGAGGCATACCCCCAGGTATGTCGCAAGGAGCGCAACGCCGCCGTGGCGAGTGCATCGGCGCACGAATTCCAGCGGCTACCCGGAGCGGAGCGCTGAAGGCCATGCACGAGTACTCGCTGGTTCAAGCGCTCCTCGACCAGGTGGATCGCCAGGCCAGGGCGCACCATGCCACGGCGATCCACCGCCTGCACGTCTCGGTGGGCGAGCTCGCGGGCGTCGAGGTCGAGCTCCTCGAGACCGCCTACGAGACCTTCCGCGAGCGCACCGCCTGTTCCGGCGCCGAGCTCACGGTCCATCCGGTGGCCGCCCGCTGGGCCTGCCCGCAGTGCGGGCGGGAGGTGGCGCGCGGCGGACCCTTGCGCTGTCCCGACTGTCGGCACCCCGCCCGCCTCGAGGCGGGCGACGAGATCATTCTCGATCGCATCGAGATGGAGGTTGCGTGATGTGTGAAGACTGTGGCTGCGGCGACCCCGAGATCGTTCCCGTCGACGTCCGCGAGAAGCTGCTCTCCGACAACGACCGGCGTGCGGCCCACAACCGGGAGCACTTCCGGGAGGCGGGCGTTCTCGCCCTGAACCTGATGGGCTCGCCGGGCGCGGGCAAGACGGCCCTGCTCGAGACCACCGCCCGGTTGCTCGCCGGCGTGCAGCGTCTGGGCGCGGTCAGTGGCGACCTGGCGACCGACAACGACGCCACCCGCCTGACCTCGGCCGGCATCGTCTCGAAGACGATCACCACCGGCTCGGCCTGCCACCTCGACGCCCGCCTGCTCCACGAGGCGCTCCACGACATGCCCTGGCGCGGCCTCGACGTCTTCTTCATCGAGAACGTCGGCAACCTGGTCTGCCCCGCGATCTACGACCTCGGCCAGGAGGCGAACGTCGTCGCCCTGTCGGTGACCGAGGGCGAGGACAAGCCGCTCAAGTACCCCGTGATGTTCCAGAAGGCCGATCTCGTGCTCCTGACCAAGATCGACCTGCTGCCGCACCTGCCCGGCATCTCGGTGGAGCGGATCGCCGAGAACCTCGCGCGGGTCAACCCCGAGCCGCGAATGCTCACCCTCTCGGCGGTGACCGGCGAAGGGTTCGGCCGCTGGCTCGACTGGCTCGACGTGCGCGGCCGGGACCTGGCGCTCGCGCCGGCCCGTGAGGCCGCCGCCCGCATCCACGGCATGGCGCACCTCGAGCAGGACTGGTGAGCCCGGCCCGATGGACACCTCCTCCCTGACCGCGCTCGCCGCCACGGCGGCCGTCCTCGGCATCGTCCACACGGCGGCCGGCCCGGACCACTACGTGCCGTTCGTCGCGATGTCGAAGGCGGGCGGCTGGTCGCGGGCGCGCACCCTGACGATCACACTGCTCTGCGGCGCCGGGCACGTCGGCTCGTCGGTGGTGCTCGGCACCCTCGGCATCGCGCTCGGCCTGGCGCTCGGCGGGCTCCAGTGGGTCGAGGCCTTCCGGGGCAGGATGGCCGGCTGGCTGCTCCTCGGCTTCGGCCTCGCCTACGCCGCCTGGGGCGTCCACCGCGCGCTCCGCCGCCGCCCGCACCGTCACTGGCACGCGCACCCGGCCGGCGTGGTCCACGATCACGACCATCACCACGAGGCCGAGCACGCCCACGTGCACCGCGAGGGCACGGCGCGGATCATGACGCCGTGGATCCTGTTCACGATCTTCGTCTTCGGCCCCTGCGAGCCGCTGATCCCGCTGGTGATGGTCCCCGCGGCGGAGCGCAGCGTCTGGGGCGTGGTGGTCGTGACCGCGGTCTTCGGCTTCGTCACCCTGGCGACGATGACGGCGATCGTGGCGGTCTCCCTTGCCGGCCTCGACCGGCTGCGCCTGGCGAGCCTCGACCGCTGGTCCCACGCCACCGCCGGAGCCGCCCTGGCCGCCTGCGGGTTGTTGATTCAGCTCGGGTTGTAGGCGCCTGCTCCGCCGAGACGGAGCTCGGGATGGTCGGGCCTGCGGCCCAGTCGGCCGAGGCAGAGCTCGGGATGGTCGGGCCTGCGGCCCAGTCGGCCGAGGCAGAGCTCGGGATGGTCGGGCCTGCGGCCCAGTCGGCCGAGGCAGAGCTCGGCCGCTTCAATCTGGGATGGAGCTCGGCGGCGGAGGAGGCCGCCGGAGCCGCCGATCCACCTTCACCCCCCCCCTTTCGGGCGGAGGGGCCCGACGCTTCAGGAGCCGGTCGTACGCAGGGCCGGTGAGATCCGAGGTTCGCCGGCGCAGTTTGCCGCCGAACCTCGGACTCACCGGCCCGTGCATTCCTCGTCCCCCGACAGCCACTCCTCGAGCCTCTCCAACGCCGCCCGAAACCCCCGCCTCCCGAAGCCGACCCGAAAGTGCCGATGGTCGCAGTCGTCGAACACGCTCCCCGGCAGCAGCAACACCCCACACCCCTCGAGCACCCGCCGGCAGAACCGGTTCGCCCCCTCGTCGCCGCGCAGCGCCGGGAACGCCACCGGCCCGCCCCGCGGCCGCACCCACTCGAACCGGTCGGCGTGGCGCTCCATGAAGGCCGCCAGCAGCTCGAGGTTCTCGCGCACGATCCCGAGGTTCCGCGCCATCAGCTCGTCGCGGTGCCGGATCGCGATCGTCGCCAGCAGCTCGCTCGGCGCGCTCGAGCAGATCGTCAGGTAGTCCTTGACCCCGGCCAGCCGTTCGAGAAGCTCCCGGTCCTTCGTCGCCACCCAGCCGATCCGCAGGCCCCCGAGCCCGAACGGCTTCGACAGCACGCCGAGCGAGACCCCGCGGGGGTCGAGCTCGCAGCCGGCGGCCGGCCGGTCCGCCGGGTCGTACTCCAGGAGCCGGTAGGCCTCGTCCACGATCAGTCGCAGGCCGTCTTCGCGGGCGACCTCGGCGAGATCGGCGAGCGCCGCCGGGCCGAGCAGATGGCCGGTGGGGTTGTGCGGCGTGTTGACGATCACGGCGCCGCCCCGGCTCGCCCCGCTGAGCACCCGGAGGTCGAGCGCCCAGCCTTGGTCCTCGCGGGCGCGCCAGTAGACCACGTCGCAGCCGCGGGCTCGCGCGAGCGCCACACGAGCACGCGAGCGTAGGCTCCGCGCCGTCGGAGGTGTCGGCGTTGAGCCAGCGCTCGACGGCGCGCGCGGCCAGCTCCAGGACCTGCCGGCGCAGCGCCGTCTCCAGAGCCTCGAAGTCCAGCCCTGCCGACGCCTCCGGCCCGATCAGCTCCTCGATCTCGGCCGCGGCCTCGGCGGCGAGGATCGTCTGGAGCCCCTTTTTCGGCCCCCCGGGCCGTTTCGTCCTCCAGCTCGGCGTCGGCCCACGCCTCGCAGGCCTGCCACAACGCCTCCACCTGCTCGCGAAACGCCCGCCCCGCTGCGATCTGCTCGCGCGCTCTTTCGGCCTGCTGTGCCGTCAGACGCCGCGACTGCGTGCGGCCGTCCTGGTTGCGGGTGAGGCTGAAGTACGGCCCGTGACGGGCCTCTTCGTCCCGCGCACACGCGCACCGCTCCTTGCCACACTTGATCAACCGCGCGCCGAGAGAGCCTCGACGCATCGGCCGCGGACGGCTCAGCGCTTGCGCCAGGACACGGACCTGCTCAGGAATCTCCTCTGCCGGGGTCATGGACACCTCCTTGTCTGTCGGTGATAGTAGCCGACAGAAAGACGGCCCACAACTCCCCCGTACACGGCCCTCTAATCACTCCGTCACTTCTGTGTCGTACACCCGCAAGGATGTGACGTCTGGAAGTCCGGGCCCCCGATAGTGTATGATCCAAAAACGTTTCGCCATGACTCGAGGCGATGAATCATTGCCGAACAAGCTGCGCGTCCTTCTGTTGAAAAAATGCAGTTTTGCGTGCGTTCTATAGGTAAGAGTTTCTCCTTTCGGACCGTCATCGCCGTCTCGGGCGCGCGGCGGTCCGAGGATGAAACGCTCCCGGCCGGAGTGTCACACAAGGGCGAGCAGGCAGAGCGCCGGAAAGACCTCCGGCGTGCGCCGTCCGTTCGCCGGCCGGTGTCGAGATCCAGGATGGTGGCGATGCCCCGTGGGCATGGCGTCCGCAGCGTCATGAGCTGTTTGCCATTACGCTATGAGCCGCGTCGGGTCGCGGCCGGCGGGTTTTGAGGGTCATTCGGGTCGAGAGTCGTTCTCTGCGAGGACCATATGCATAAGGAGGACACAGTCGTGGAAGCTGCCGAGATCAAGTCCAAGATCAAACAGATCATCTCAAACGTCACGAGCATCGATTCCGCCGAAATCGGAGACGACGCTTCGTTCACCAAGGAGCTGGGCCTCGACTCTCTGTCGCTGCTCGAGATCGGGGTGGACGTCGACTACGAGTTCCAGCTCGGGTTGCCCGAGGAGCGTATGAGGGGCCTCGACTCGGTCGAGCAGACGTTTGCGCTGGTCGAGGAGCGGCTCCACGAGAAGGTGGACCAGGCCGAGGTCGCTTGAGCTCGGGTGAAAGGACCTCCGGGCGGTCGCCGAGCTCGCGGCGCCCGGTCGCGGTCACCGGCCTGGGAGTGGTCTCCTCGGTCGGAACCGGTCGGCGGGCCTTCTGGGAGAGCTTGCTCGCCGGCCGTAGCGGGATCTCGGAGGTCGGCTCGTTCGACACCTCCCGTCATCCGGTGCATCGCGGCGGAGAGGTCGTCGGCTTTCGCGCCGGCGACCACCTCGTGGTCCTCGATCCGGCGACGATCGGACGAGCCTCCCAGATGGCTGCCGCCGCGGCCCGCCTGGCGGTCGCGGACGCCGGTCTCGACCCGTCGGCGCTCGCCGCCGCGCTCGACCCGGACCGCGGCGGCGTCGTCATGGGGACGACCTCGGGCGAGCCGCTCGAGGTCGAGCGCTACGACGACCGGGTGGTCGCCGGCGACCTGGCGGGGGTGGGGCGGGGTATGGTGGACCTCTATCCCTGCCACACGATCGCGACGGCGGTCGCCGCGGAGCTCGGTCTGGGCGGCCCGAACGCCATGATCCCGACCGCGTGCGCGGCGGGCAACTACGCCATCGCCCACGCCGCCGACCTGCTGGCCGAGGGCCGCGCCGAGCTGATGCTCGCCGGCGGTGCCGACTCGTTCTCGCGGATCACCTACACCGGGTTCGCGCGCCTCGGCGCGATCGCCCCGGAGATCTGCCAGCCGTTCGACCGCCGCCGCAAGGGCATGATCCCGGGCGAGGGGGCCGCCGTCCTGGTGCTCGAGCCGCTCGAGCGGGCACGCCTGCGCGGCGCCACGATCTACGCCGAGGTCGCCGGCTACGGCCTGTCGTGCGACGCCCATCACATGACCGGCGCCCACCCCGAGGCGGCGGGCGCCGCCCGGGCGATGGAGCAGGCTCTGGCGACCAGCGGCCTCGCTCCCGCCGACGTCGACTACGTGAGCGCCCACGGCACCGGCACGCCGGCCAACGACCGGATCGAGGCGATGGCCGTGCGCCGCGTGTTCGGCGAACGGGCGAGCCGGGTGCCCACCAGCTCGATCAAGTCGATGATCGGACATACCATGGGAGCGGCCTCGGCGCTCGAATCGGTCGTCTGCTGCCTGGCGGTGGCCGACGGGCGGGTGCCGCCGACCATCAACTTCGAGGAGCCCGATCCCGACTGCGACCTCGACTGCGTGCCCAACCAGGCGCGCGAGCTTTCGGTGCGGGTGGCGATGAACAACGCCTACGCCTTCGGCGGCAACAACGCGTCGGTGATCTTTCGGGAGCCCCGGCCGTGAGCCCGAACCCCGGGGCGGCGGCGCTGCCGGTCGTGGTGACCGGTCTCGGCGTCCTCTCGCCGCTCGGCGACTCGGCCGAGAAGCTCCACGGCGCCCTGTGTCGCGGCGAGCGGGCCCTGGCGACCGTCGAGAGCCTGCCCGCCGAGGAGCTGCCCTGCCGGCTGGGCGCGCAGCTCGCGCCCTTCGATCCCGTGGCCTACCTGGGCGAGGGCAACTTCAGGCCCCTCGACCGCACCGGCCTGTTCGCCGTGGTGGCGGCCCAGCTCGCCCTCGCCGCCGCCGGATGGGAGGCCGAGGCCCGGCGCGAGCGGCTGGTGGGCCTGGTCTTGGGCACCATGTACGGCAGCGCCCACACCATCTCGGAGTTCGACCGCCGCGCCCTGACCGCCGGACCGAACTACGTCAAGCCGTTCGACTTCGCCAACAGCGTGATCAACGCCGCCGCCGGCCAGGCGGCGATCTGGCACGGCCTGCCGGGGGTCAACGCCACGGTCGCCGGCGGCCTGGCCGCCGGCCTCCACGCCCTGTCCTACGCCGCGGACCTGGTGGCCACCGGCCGTTCGGAGGCGGTCCTGGCCGGCGGCGCCGACGAGCTGTGCCTCGAGTCCTACCTGGGCTTCGCCCGCGCCGGCGCCCTGTGCGGCTCGAACGGCGGCGGCGCCGAGCCCCGGCCGGTGCCCTTCGACGCCCAGCGCAACGGCCTGGCCCCGGCCGAAGGCGCGGCCCTGCTGGTCCTCGAGTCGGAGGCGTCGGCGCGGCGCCGGGGCCGCCCGGTCCTCGCCCGCGTGCTCGGATCCGGCGCGGCCTTCGACCCCTCGCGCGGCCGGGACGGCGCCTCGGCCTCGCGCGCCGTGGCCCGGGCGGTGACGGCGGCCCTCGAGGCGGCGCACCTGGCGCCCGCGGCCGTCGACTGCTGGAGCGCGGGCGCCGACGGCGGCGTGGAGCTCGACGCGCGCGAGGCCGCCGGCGTCGCCGCGGCGCTCGGCGAGCGCGCGCGGGAGCTGCCGGTCACCGCCGTCAAGTCGATGCTGGGCGAGGCGCTGGGAGCCTCCGGGGCCTTCCAGGCGGCTTCGCTGGTCGAGATCCTGGCGACCGGCCGGCTCCCCGGCGTCGCCGGCCTCGAGGCGACCGAGCCGGGGTTTCCCCTGCCCGCCGTGCGGCGCGAGTGCCGGGAGCTCACGGCCCACCGGGTCGGGCTCGCCACCGCGCTCGACCGTCACGGCGCGGCGCAGGCGGTGCTGCTCGGCGGGCCCGAGGCGGGCGGATGACCCCGCGGCTCGGTTCGCCGGTCCTCGAGCTCGTCCCGCGCTCGCGGGGCGGGGACTACCGGGAGGAGGACCTGGCGGCACGCCGCGCCTGGATCGAGGAGCGCACGGGCGCGCGCCTCGAGCACGTCGGCGCCGCGAGCGTGCCGGCCGCGGCGCTGCGCGGCAAGGTCGAGAACCCGCTGGGGACCGTCCAGGTGCCGCTGGGCGTGGCGGGCCCGCTGGCGATCGACGGCGAGCACGCCCGCGGGACGTTCTACGTGCCGCTCGCGACCAGCGAGGGGGCGCTCGTGCGCTCCTTCGAGCGGGGCATGGTCGTGCTCACCCGCTCCGGAGGGGCGACCGTCCGCCTGTGGTCCGACCAGAACCGGATCTCACCGGTCTTCGCCTTCCCGGACGTGGCCGCGGCCCGGGAGTTCGCGCGCCGGCTCCCCGAGCTCGCCCCAGCGGCCCGCTCCGCCGCCGAGTCGACCACCGCTCACGGGCGCCTCGTCGCCCTCGAGGCCCACCCGGCGGGTCGCCGGGTGATCGTCGAGCTGCGCTTCACGACCGGCGACGCCTCCGGCATGAACCTGATCGCCCGGGCGGCCGCAGCGGCCTGCGCCCGCCTGCAGGCGGACTCGGGCGCCGAGGGGTACCTCCTCTACAGCGGCCAGGAGGGGGAGAAGCGGTCGGCCGGCTCTCTGCTGGCCGGCGGCAAGGGCAAGACGGCGGTCGCCGGCGCCCGCGTGCCGGGCCGGGTCGTCCGCACGGTCTTGGGCACCACGCCCGAAGCGATCGCCGAGCTCTGGCACGCGACGGTCGTCGGCCACCTCCACGGCGGCTCGATCGGCTACGGCGGCCAGCTCGCCAACGGCCTCGCCGCCCTGTTCATCGCCTGCGGCCAGGACGTCGCCAACGTCGCCAACGCGGCGGTCGGCGTGACCGACTTCGAGGTCACCGCGGACGGCGACCTCCAGGCGAGCGTCACGCTGCCGTCGCTCACCGTCGGCACGGTCGGCGGCGGCACCGGGTGGCCGACCGCCCGCGAGTGCCTGGCGATGATCGGCTGCGCCGGCGCCGGCCACGCCGCGAAGCTGGCGGAGATCGCCGCCGCCACGGTGCTCGCCGGCGAGATCTCCTTCGGGGCGGCGATCGCCGCCGGCGAGATGGTCCGGGCGCACGAGGCCTACGGCCGCAACCCGCCCGCGGAGGGCGAGCCGTGAAGCGCCCGTTCCGCGGCCTGCGCCAGGAGGGCCCCCAGCCCTCCTACGACGCGGTGGTGATCGGTGCCGGGGTGGGCGGCCTGGTGGCGGCGAACCTCCTGGCCCGGGACGGCCTCTCGGTGCTCCTCGTCGAGCAGCACTACATGGCCGGCGGCTACTGCTCGACCTTCCGGCGGGCCGGCTACACCTTCGACGCCGCGACCCACTTCTACCCGCTGCTCGGCAACCCCGAGACCCTGACCGGCAAGCTCCTCGCGCAGCTCGGCGTCGAGACCGGATGGGTCAAGATGGATCCGGTCGACACCTTCCACTTCCCGGACGGAACGCGCTTCGCGGTGCCCGCCGACTTCGCCGCCTACCGGGCGGCCCTCGACCGGCAGTTCCCCGAGGAGCGGGCAGCCCTCGACGGCTTCTTCGAGGAGGTCGACCGGGCCTACCTCCTCGGTCTGCTCGCCTACTTCCGGGGACGGGTGACCGAGGGGCTCGAGCGCCTCCGGCCGCTGACCGTGCGCGAGGTCCTCGACCGCACCTTCCGGAGCGAGAAGCTCAAGCTCCTCCTGACCGCCGATTGCCCCCACTGGGGCTCGCCGCCGGCGCGCACGTCGTTCGTCTTCGACTCGATGCTGCGGCTCTCCTACTTCCTGGGCAACTACTACCCGGAGGGCGGGTCGCAGGCCTTCGCCGACGAGCTCGCGCTGCGCTTCGAGGAGCGCGGCGGCCACATCCTGATGTCGACGCGGGTCGACCGCATCCAGATTGCGGACGGCGCCGTTTGCGCCCTGGAGATGGAGACCCTGCGCGGGCCGCTCGCCGGTCCCCACCGCGTCGCGACCGGTGCCGTGGTCTCGAACGCGGACCTGCTCCAGACCGCCGAGCGCCTGGTCGGCCCGGAGCACCTCGACCCGGAGCGTCTCGCGGCGATTCGCCGCCTGCGGCCGACCTACCCCTGCTTCCTGACCCACGTCGGGTTGCGCGGCGTGCCGGCGGAGGTCCTCGAGCAGGCCCAGGGGTACTACTGGCGGCACTGGGACCCGGACCGCGTGGGCCGCGACGGCCTCGTCTGCAAGGTCTTCGTGCCCACCCTCTACGAGCCGCGGATGGCGCCGCCCGGCGGCCACGAGGTGATCCTCCAGAAGGTCCTCGAGATGGATTACCCGGGTGTCGAGGACTGGGACGCGCACAAGGCGGCGGTCGAGGCGGAGGTGATGGATCACCTCGAGCGCGTCATCCCGGGCGTCACCGAGCACGTCGTGGTCAAGCTCTCGGCGTCGGCGCGCACCGCCTGGCGGTTCACGCTCAACAGCGCCGGGGCCATGCTCGGCTGGGAGATGTCGCCCGACCAGCTCGGCACCGCACGTCCCGACCAGGACCTGGGCGTGGGCGGCCTGGTGCTCGCGGGCCACTGGACTCGCCCCGGCGGCGGCATCACGCCGGTCCTCATCTCCGCCCTGCGCGCCTCCGAGGCGGTCCTCGCCGGCACGCGCCCGGCCGCTCCTACGCTCTCGCTCACCCTACCGGAGCTCGACCATGCCCGATGAGACTCGCTACGACGTCGTGATCCTGGGGGCGGGCCTCGCCGGGCTCACGCTCGCGCGCCACCTGCTCCTCGACACCGACCGGACGGTGCTCCTGCTCGAGCGCCGGGAGGAGGTACCGCCACCGGAGCAGAAGGTGGGGGAGGCCACGGTCCAGGTGAGCGGCTACTACCTCTCGAAGGTCCTCGACCTCGAGGAGCACCTGCTCCGGGACCACTTCATGAAGTACAACCTCCGGTTCTACTGGAAGCCGGTGGCGGGGGCCGGCGCCGCCGTCGAGGAGTACTCGCAGGCCTACATCCGGCCGCTCTCGAACATCGCGAGCTTCCAGCTGGACCGCAACCGGCTGGAGGCGGAGCTGCTGCGCCTCGCCCTCGGCGAGCCGCGCTTCTCGTTCCGGGCGCCGGCTTCCGGGCTCGAGGTGGACCTCGCCCAGGGCGGGGAGGCCACACCGTCCGCTTCGACCACGGCGGCGCCCGCCACACGGTCGCCGCCGGCTGGGTGGTCGACGCCAGCGGGCGCAACCGGGTGCTCGCCCGCCGCCGCGGCCTCGAGCGGCCGAGCCCGATCCGGCACGGCGCCTCGTTCGCGTGGGTCGAGGGGCTGGTCGACGTCGAGCGCCTGACCGGCCGCGACCGCCGGCAGCGGCGCCTCGCCCCGGAGCGGCGCGCCACCGGCCACCTGCCGGTCTGGCTCGCGACCAACCACTTCATGGGCGACGGCTTCTGGCTCTGGGTCATCCCGCTGCCCGGCAAGACCAGCCTCGGCGTGGTCTTCGACACCGAGAGGTTCCCACGCGAGCGGGTGGCGACGGCCGCCGGGCTGATCGACTGGATCTGCGAGGAGTTCCCCCTCTTCGCGCGCGACCTGCCGGGACGCGAGGTCCTCCACCACGGCGGCTTCCGGAGCTTCGCCTACGACACCGGCCAGGCGATCAGCCCCGACCGGTGGGCGGTCACCGGCGAGGCGGGCCGCTTCTCGGACCCGCTCTACAGCCCGGGCGGCGACCTGATCTCCTTCCACAACACGCTGATCGTCGACGCCGTTGGCAGCAGCTCGCAGGGCGAGGTGGCGGAGAAGGCTCGGCGCTACGAGGCCCTCCTGCGCGCCCTCTACGAGGCCTACGTCCCCAGCTACTCGGTGGGCTACGGCGTGCTCGGCGACCCGGAGGCCTTCGGCCTCAAGTACGCCTGGGAGCTCGCGATCTACTTCGCCTTCTACGTCTTCCCGTTCGTCAACGACCTGTTCACCGACCGCCGGTTCGTCGCCGCCTTCGGCACCCTCTTCTCGCGCCTCGGGCCGATCAACGGCGGCATCCAGCGCTTCCTCGCCGGCTACTGCGACTGGAAGCGCGCGACCGGCGAGGCGGCCCCGGCGGCGCCCACCTACTTCGACTTCACCGAGGTCGGCACCCTGGCGGCCGCGGAAAAGACCTTCTACCGCGTGGGCGTCGACGCCCTCGAAGCCCGGAAGGTGCTCACCGAGCAGCTCGAGAACCTCGAGGAGCTCGCCCGCTTCATCGTCGCCCACGTCGCGGCGGTGGTGCTCGGCGAGCCGCGGGTGCGGACCAGCCGCCGCTTCGTCGAAGGGATCGACCTCGGCGCTCTCGTCTTCGACCCGGAGGACTTCGTCCGCCGCTGGGCGGCCTCCGGCCCGGGCGGCGAGCCCTACCCCTGGTCGCTCGATCCGACGCTGTGCGACCGCTTCCGGGACGCCGCCGGCGCCGGCGGGGACGTCTCCGAGGCGGCCGGGGACGAGCCGGTCGCCCGGGAGGCCCTGCCATGACCGTCGTCGAGCGTCCCGGTGGAGCCGCCGGCCCAACCTCCGGCTCTTCTCCCGACCTCGCCCCCTACCTCGAGCGCCTGTTCGACCGGGTGCCGGAGGAGGCGAGCTACCGGCTGACGGTCTCCGAGGGCGCCCTGCCGCGCGGCCTGCGGGGCACCTACTACGTCAACGGCCCGGGCCGCTTCGGGCGCGGCGAGGTCGCCTACCGCCACTGGTTGGACGGCGACGGGCTGGTCTGCTCGCTGCGCTTCGGTCCGGAGGGGGGCGGCGACCCGGCGGACGGCGCGGCCTTCACCAGCCGTTTCGTCGCGAGCGCCAAGTGGCGCGAGGAGGAGACCGCCGGCCGCGCCCTCTACCGCACCTTCGGCACCGCGTTTCCCGGCGACCGGCTGGTGCGCGGCATCGCGCTCGCGTCGCCGGTCAACGTCTCGGTCTATCCCTTCGCAGGGCGGCTGCTGGCCTTCGGCGAGCAGGGGCTGCCCTGGGAGCTCGACCCCGAGACCCTGGAGACCCGCGGCGAGCACGATTTCGGCCGGCGCCTGAACCCGGTGGCGCCGTTCTCGGCCCACCCGAGCTTCGATCCGGAGAGCGGCGAGATGTTCAACTTCGGGGTCTCCTTCGCCGCCGAGCGGCCGACCCTGAACCTCTACCGCTTCGCCCCCGATGGCGAGCTCGTCTACCGGCGGCGGGCGCCGCTGCCCTACCCGGCGTCGATCCACGACTTCGGCCTGTCGCGCCGCTTCGCCGTCATCTTCGTCCAGCCCTACCTGCTCGACATGGCGGCCCTCCAGGCCGAGGGGGCGACCGTCCTCGACGGCCTCTCCTGGGAGCCGGAGCGGGGGAGCGAGATCCTGGTCCTCGACCGGGAGTCGGGCGCCCCCGTCTGCCGGGTGCCGGCCGGCTACGGCTACGTCCTCCACCAGGTCAACGCCTTCGAGGACGGCGACCGCCTGGTGATCGATCTGCTGGAGCTCGAGGAGCCGGTCTACCCCGACTACCGGCCGCTGCCCGACCTCTTCGCCGAGGTGGCGCCGGCGCACCCGGTGCGGCGGGTCATCGACCTCGCGTCGGGCGCGCTCGTCGAGCGTCGCGAGGTGCCCTCGACCCTGGCGGCGGACTTTCCGGCGGTCGACCCCCGGCGCTGGGAACGGCGGACCGACCGCTTCTGGATGCTCGCCATCTCGACGACCGGCCGGCCCGGCCGGAAGTTCCTCGACCGGCTGGCGGCGGTCGACTTCGGGTCGGGCACCGTCGCCGACGCCTGGCAAGCGCCCGCCGGCCGCTACCTCGGAGGCGAGCCGGTCTTCGCGCCCGATCCGGAGCGGCCGGAGGGCGGGTGGATCGTCTGCCAGGAGCTCGACCCCGCCGAGCGCCGGGCGGCCTTCCTGGTCTTCGACGCCCACGACCTGGCGGCGGGGCCGCTCGCCCGCCTGCCGCTCGGCGCCGCGCTGCCGCCGCTCTTCCACGCCTGCTTCGTGCCGGAGGGCCGCACCGCGAGACCGGGCCGATGAGCTCGGGCATGCGGGTCGCGGTCGTGGGGCCGGCCGAGCCGCTGCCCCACGCGCTCGCCGGCGAGCTCACCCGCCTCGGCGTTCCGGCCGAGGTCTTCGACGCCGGCGGTCCGGGTCCCGGGGACCTGGCGGGGCGGCTCGCCGCCGGCGCCTACCCGGCGATCGTCTACGCACCGGCGCGCGGCGGCCCCGACCTCGAGGCGGCCGGCGCCGTGCTCGCCGCGCTCGCCCGGCTGACGGCGCCGGCGCCGGTGTTGATCGTCCTCTCGAGCGCCGAGGTCCACGAGCCGAGCCACCACCACCCGGGACTGGCGGGCGAGGAGCGGCCGGGCGCGCGGCCGGTCGGGAACCCGATCGCCCGCGCCTGGCTCGATCTCGAACGGCTGGCGGCCGGGCGGCTCGGTGGGACGGGCCGCCTGACCGTCCTCCGCCCGGCGCCCGTGCCGCTGGCGGGCGCCCCCGACGCCTGGAGCCGCCTGCTCTCGGGGCGCCTCGCCGCGACGCTCCCCGGCCACGACCCGTCGCTCCAGCTCCTCGCCCCGGAGGACCTGGCCGGGGCGATCTGCGCGGGTGCTCGAGGCGGGCGCGGCCGCCGCCGGCCGGACGTTCCACGTGATGCCGGCCGGCCTGGTGCCCCTGCGGCAGGCGCTGCGCCTCGCCGGCGTCCACCGGCTGGCGCTGCCCGGAGCGCTCCGGAGCGCGGCCGGGCGAGCCTACCTGCGCTACTCGTGGAGCGCCTCGGGCGAGGCGGCCCGGCGGCAGCTCGGCTTCGTCGCCCGGCGGACCAGCGCCGAGGTCGCCCGCTCGCTCCACCCCGAGGCTCCGGTCGAATCCGGCCGTGCCGAGCCCGGCGCGCCGCCGCGCTTCGACGACTTCGGCCTCGACCCGGCCTACGTCGACGCCTTCGCCCGCACCCTCTTCCGCTTCCTCCACGACGCCTGGTGGCGGGTCGAGGTCCGGGGCGCGGAGCACCTGCCGCGCGAGGGTCCGGCGGTCTTGACCGGGGTCCACCGCGGCTTCATGCCGTGGGACGGCGTGATGGCGCTCCATCTGGTGCGCCGCGCCACCGGCCGGACGCCGCGCTTCCTGCTCCATCCGAGCCTGCTCAAGATGCCCTTCCTGTTCAACTACATGACCAAGCTGGGGGGCGTCCCGGCGTGCCGCGAGAACGCCGACCGGTTGCTCGCGGCCGGCGACCTGCTGGGCGTCTTCCCCGAGGGCATCCGGGGTGCCTTCACTCCCTATCGGCGGGCCTACCGCCTGGGCGAGATGGGGCGCGACGAGTACGTCCGGATGGCGCTTGCGCAACCGCTCGCCGATCGTGCCCTTCGTCACCGTCGGCAGCGCCGAGATCTTCCCGGTCCTGGCGCGCCTCGAGTGGCCGTGGTGGCAACGCCTGACCGAGTGGCCCTGCTTCCCGATCGCCCCGCCGTTCCCGCTGCTGCCGGTGCCGCTCCCCTCGAAATGGCACACCCGGGTGCTCGAGCCGTTCCACGTCGAGGCGCTCCACGGCCCGGAGGCGGCCGCGGACCCGGAGGTCGTCGCGGCGCTCGGCGCCGAGGTGCGGCGGCGCATGACCCGCGCCCTCGAGGACCTCCTCGCCCGGCGGCGCCACAGGTTTTGGGGTAGCCTCTCCGCACCATGACCGAAGAGATCGTGCGCTACGCCGCGGCGGCCTGCCAGGTCGACTTCCTGAACCCGATCGACCGCTCCGGCATCGGCAAGCACGTCGACCGGATGCTCGCGATGGTCGACATGGCGGTCGAGGGCTACTCGGCGTTTCTGCCCGTGAAGCTGGTGGTCTTTCCCGAGTTCGCGCACGCCGCCCCGGTCTTCCCGACCGCCGCCGAGCTGCTCGACATGCTGGCGGTGCCGATCCCCAACGAGCACACCGAGCGCTACGTGGAGAAGGCGAAGGAGCTCGGGGTCTACATCCAGACCGGCACCTTCCTCGAGAGCGACGAGCGATGGCCCGGGGCGGTGTTCAACACCACCTGCCTGATCGGCCCCGAGGGCCTGCTCACCAAGTACCGCAAGGTCAACCCCTGGCTGCCCTGGGAGGTCCACGCGAGCCCCCACGACCTGTGGGGCTACGACGAGGAGATCTACCCGGTCGCCGACACGCCGATCGGCAAGCTCGGGACCGCGATCTGCTACGACTGGCTGTTCCCGGAGACCCTGCGCCAGCTCACCGCCAACGGCGCCGAGGTCCTGATCCGGGTCTCGGCCTACATGGACCCCTGGGGCGCGACCGAGCCGATGGCCTGGTGGACGATCGTCAACCGCTGCCGGGCGCTCGAGAACATCGCCTACGTGGTGGGGGCCAACCAGGGCGCGAGCCTCGCCCACTACCCGCCGTTCTCCTGGCCCGGCGGCAGCCAGGTGGTCGACTTCGAGGGCCGGCTCCTGGCCCAGGCCGACCCGGGGCCGGGCGAGAAGATCGTGGTGGCGCCGATCGACCTCTCGGCGCTGCGCCACGAGCGCGCGACCCGCCGCGGCCACCAGACGCTCGCCCACCTACGGACCGAGACCTTCTCGATGTACCGCGACTCGTTCTTCCCGGCGGGGCGGGGGGCGGAGAAGGTCTCGGTGGAGGGCAACGGCGAGGCGATCGACGAGGCGAAGGGGAAGCTCGGGTATTGACCGGACGCCCCCTCCATCGTCTTTTCTGGCTGCCGAATCACTCCGGACCCATGAAGCGGCCGAGCTTGCCTCGGCCGGGCAAACGGCCCTCGGGCCCCTGACGCTTCCCGCTCAGTCTCTGGCGATCACGTACGTGCGGTCGGCGGGGAGGTCGCGGAGCTCCTGGACCGTACCGTCGGGCCAGGTGATGCGCAGGCGCTCCACCCGCTCGGCCGATCCCAGCCCGAAGCTCGCCGCCGGCTCGACCTGCGAGAGGTAGCTCCGGGTCGGCATGACCCGGCGGCTCTGGCGCGCTCCGGCGGCCGTCGCCTCGACCCGCGCGCCGATCGCGTCCGGGTCCGGGGGCGTGCCGCGCGGGACGACCCGCACGAAGTGGTGGCGCTCCGCCTGGTCGTTGCGGAGCAGCCGGTCAGGGCCCCCCGGCTGGGTGAGGACCAGGTCCAGGTCGCCGTCGCCCTCGAGGTCGAGGAAGGCGGCGCCGCGGCCGGCCAGCGGGCGGGCGAGATCGCCCAGGCCGGCGGCCGGCACCTCGACCAGCCGGGGCGCCCCCGAGCGCGCCGGCCCGGCGTTCCAGAAGAGCTGCGCCGGCTGGGCGTAGCTCTGGCCAGGCTCGGTCCGGGCGACGTCGGTCTCGACGTGGCCGTTGGCCTGGAACAGGTCGAGGCGGCCGTCGAGGTCGGCGTCGAAGAGCAGGAGGCCGAAGGTCAGGTGGCCGCGGGTGGCGCGGTCGAGGCCGGCGGCGAGGGAGAGGTCGCTGAGGAAGGTGGGGTCGTCGCCGGCGGTGTAGAGGGAGGTCGGCTCGCCTTCGAAGTTGCCCACCGCGAGCGCCAGCCGGCCACCCGGACCGGGCTCCCCGGCGTCGGCTCCCATCGCGCCCGTGGTGCCGCCGTCGCCGTCGTAGGCCAGCCCGAAGAGCTCGGCCGCCTCCGCGAAACGGGGCACTCCCGCCGCCGGGCCCAGGTTGTGGAAGAACAGGTTGCGCGTGGTGTCGTCGGCGACCAGCAGGTCGAGGCGCCCGTCGCGGTCGACGTCGACCGGGACCAGCCCCAGGGCCTTCGCCACCGGCTCGCCGCTCGCGGGATCGTGGACCCGGACGCCACTCGCCGCCGAGACGTCGGTGAAGGCTCCGCCGCCATCGTTGCGGAAGAGGAGGGGGTCGGCCCCCCGGTAGTGCTGCGGGCGGCCGTAGAGCAGGGGCACGGCGTCGGCGTGGCGGTCGAGCCGGCGGTCGATCTCGGGCGACCAGGCGAGGTACTCGCAGACGAAGAGGTCCAGGTCGCCGTCGCCGTCGGCGTCGAAGAAGGCGGCGCAGGTCGACCACTCGCCCGCCGGGTCGCCTCCACCCGCCACGCCGGCCGCGGCGGTCACGTCCTCGAAGCGCCCGCCCAGGTTCCGGAGCAGGTGGTTCGGGCCGACCGCGGTCAGGTAGAGGTCCGGCCAACCGTCGCCGTCGTAGTCGCCCACCGCCACCCCCTGGCCGTAGAAGGTGAGCGCGAGCCCGGCCGCGGCGGTCGCGTCGTGGAAGCGGCCGGTGCCGTCGTTGGCGTAGAGGGCGAGGCTCGGCGGCTCGCCAGCGGGCCGCTCGTGGCCCGGCCAGTCGGTCGAGCCGACGAACAGGAGGTCGGGATCGCCGTCCCGGTCGTAATCGAGCACCGCGACGCCCCCGCCCATGGTTTCGGGGAGGAGCTTCTCGCCGTAGGCGCCGTTGACGTGGACGAACGAGATGCCCGAGGCCGCCGTGACGTCGGTGAAGGGGAGGGCCGGGGGCGACTGGGCGGTCGGAGCCGCCGCGGCGAGGACCACGAGCAGGGCGCCGGCCGCTGCGACCGTCAGGACCACAGGAGGCCTCAAGGTGCCCGGAGCCCTTCGGTGAGCGGCCGCACCAGGACGAGGGCCGGCCGGGTGAGGTAGCGCTGCCGGTAGAGCCGGTGCGCGGGGTCGTCCGGGAAGTGCTCCTCCGGCGGGTAGGGGTACTGCGACATGGCGTGGAAGGGCAGCGGCTCGACGCTCTGCCCGAAGGCGGTGTTGGCGTCGCGGTCCTTGGCCCAGCCGTCGACCAGCAAAAGGTAGTCGCGCGTCCAGCCGGCGGCGAGCAGCGGCAGCGAGGCGGCGTCGAACGACATCCGAATCTCGTCGCCCGAGCCCATCACCACCATCCGGTCGTCGACGCCGGCGAGGAGCTCGGCGACGTCGCCATAGCGAGTGTAGAGGCCGGGCGTCGGGTTCCAGCTCCATTGCTCGGTCGGGCGGTGCTCGGCGTAGACGAAGCGCTCCGGCTGCTTGCGCTCCGGGTCGACGACGACGCGCGCGAAGCCGCCGAAGCGGAGATCGGCCGCGCGGAGGGCGGCCTCGGACTGGTGGGCCGGCGGCGGCGATGGGTCTTCGCCAAGGAAGATCTCGTCCCAGTAGACGCAGGCACTGGTCACGATCCGCACCTTGCGGCTCGCCGAGGGAAACTTCCCCGTGAGGTCGACGACGATGGTCTTGGGCTTGCCCGCCGGCAGGCCCATGTCCTCGATCGCCGTCACCCAGCGCCCGGAGGCGTCCTGGACCTGGAGGTAGGGGAGCACCAGGCCGGGGCCCGCGCCGTGGGATCGGCTCTGGGCGGTCGCGAGGAAGGTCGAGCCGTCGGCCCAGTCGACCCAGCCGGAGAGCACCAGGATCGCGCGACCGTCCGGGGCGGCGTCCCGCCCGAAGTCGAGGTCCAGGTGGTGGAGCTCGGCACGTCCGGCGTAGTCGCGCCGGAAGGAGTCCGGGTATCGGGCGTCGCGGGCGAGGAGCCGGTCGCGCACGTCATCACCCCGGCCGTCGAGGGCGGTGACGGGGTAGTGGCGGCGGGCGACGCCGAAGAGGCGGCGCTCGGGGAACGGCGGCCCCTTGAACTTGCTGTTGACGAAGACGTCGAGCCCGGCCGGGTGGTCGACGGCCACCAGCCGCACCTGGTCGAGGAAGGCGACCTCCCGGAGCTCCTCGGCGATCCGCACCTCGAAGCGCCCGTCCGGGGTCGGAGCGAGGGCGTCTCCCGGCACCTGGATCGTCTCGTCGTGGTCGACCGGGAAGTACTCGCCGTCGCCCGAGCTGGCGCCCAGGGGCGCCACGCCGAGGACGTCGGTGATGAACCGGAAGCCCCTCCCCTTCCCCTCGCCGGACCAGGTGAAGATCATGGGGCAAGAGCCCGAGAGGCGTTGTGCCTCCTCGTAGACCGCAGGGGCGCCGGCCGCCTGGCGGGTCTCGTTCTGGATCAGGCCGTTGGGCCAGGTGATGCGCACCGTGTCGGCGGTCTCGTGGCCGCCCAGGCCGAAGACCAGGGGCACGCCGCGGTAGGGCTTCTTCTGGTAGAGGGTGCCGGCCTTGACCTCGACCAGGGCGCCGGGGGCGAGCTTCGGGTTCTTGACCCCGGCGAGCCGGACCCGCAGGAAGCGGCCGTGGGTCGTCGTCCGGTCGGCGAGGAGGAGGACGCGGCCGTCGGCGCTCACCGCCGCCAGGTCCTGGCGGCCGTCGCCGTCGAAGTCGCCCGCCTCGAGGGCGCGGACCGCGCCGCCGGCGTCGAAGGCCGTGCCGTCGGCCTCGAACCGGCCCCGGCCCCGGTTGCGGAGAAGGGTGTCGCCGGCCACCAGGTCCGACACGCCGCGGTCGTCGGGGTCGATGGGCGCCAGGGCCGCCACCTCGCCGCCGAAGCCCTCCACGGGCTGGGCCGTGAACCCTTCGTGGCCGTCGTCGACCAGCACGGAGACCCCGCCTTCGCCGGCGGCCGCCAGGTCGAGCTCGCCGTCGTGGTCGAAGTCGGAAGCGACGATCCGCCGGGCGCCGGCGGCGAGGGCGGGGAGGGGCACGGCCTCGTAGCGGCCGCCGAGGCGGTCCCGGTAGAGGACGCCCGGGCGCTCGGCGTAGGCCACCGCCAGGTCGAGCCCCTGGCGGTCGGCGACGACCTGGCAGACCACCGCGGCGAGGGGCCGGCCGGCGGCGAAGGGGAAGTCGGCCGTGTGGTCGGAGAAGAGGCCGTCGCCGTCGTTGCGCAGGAGGGCCGGCCGCTCGCCCAGGAGCAGCAGGTCCTGGTCGTAGTCGCGGTCGTAGTCGAGCCACTGGAGGACGGTGTAGGGGCGGTGGAGGACGTCGGCCAGGGCATCGTCCAGGGGGTGCGGGGCGAAGGTGCCCTTCTCGTTCGCGAAGAGGACCACGCCCTCGACGGTGGCGACCGCCAGGTCGGGGAGGCCGTCGTCGTCGAAGTCGCCGGCGGCGAGCGCGCCCGGCCCGGCGAGGCCCCGGAGGTCGCCGAGGCCGGCCTCGACCGGCCGCCGGCCGCCCGCGAGGAGGCGGACGCCGCGGGAGGACCAGGCCAGGAGATCCGGCTCGCCGTCGCCGTCGGCGTCGAGCACCGCGAGGCCGGCGCTCGCCGGATCGAGCCCGGAGGCGACCGTCTCGGGCGCGAAGGCCGGCCGGGTCGCCGGCGCCGGGAACGCCGCGGGCTCCAGGGTCTCGTAGAGCTCCGAGTACCAGCTCCACTCGAGGTCCTCGGGCGTCGCCGCGGAGGCGGTGCGCCGCTTGATCTCGCGGAAGGCGGCCATCTCCCGCGCCGCGTCGTCGGCTCGGCCCGCCTGGCGGTAGGCGGCCGCGAGCTGGAAGTGAGGACCGGCGAGATCCGGGTCGAGGCGTTCGGCGCGCTCGAAGGCGGCGAGGGACTTGGCGGCTTCGCCCTGGAGCTTGTAGAGGACGCCCAGGTTGTACCGGGTGATCGGCTCGCCGGGAACCCGCCCGGCCATGCCTTCGAGCTGGTCGATCGCCTCGGCGTACCTCGACTGGCGTTTGTAGGCGATGCCGAGGTTGAACCAGGTGTGGGGGATCGACGGGTCTTCGCGCTGCGCCTTCTGGAGCTGGGCGATCCCCTCGTCGGTCTTGCCGGCCCGGAGCAGCGCGAGGCCCAGGTTCACCCGGTCGCGCGCCGAGTCCGGGGCGAGCTCCAGGGCCGCCGCGAGCTCGGCCACCGCGTCGTACTGAGTGGCCGGGTTCTCGTAGAGCGCCTTGCCCAGGTTGCGGTGCTCGAAGAGGAGCTTCCCGGCGCTCTTCGGGGGTGAGCGTCTTGGCCGGCCCGTCCGCGGGGCCGGCGGCGGCCAGCAGGCTCAGGGCTCCCAGGGCGGCCGCCCCGGCGAGCGCGCGGCCGGCGGCCCGCTTCACTCGACCACTCCCTTGCCCTGGACGATCCGGTGAATCCCGTCGACCGCGACGGGCGGGTGGCCGTCGCGCGTCTCGAGCACCTCGATCCCGCCGCGCGGCCAGTGGATCTCCAGCCGGTCGATCTTCGCGATCGGGCCGAGGCCGAAGCACAGGCGCCGGCTCGACTGGCCGGCGTAGCCGTTGCCGCCGTCGACCTCGCGCAGGAAGGTCTGGCCGCCGGCCGAGAGGATCACCCGCGCGCCGACCGGATCCCTGGCGGTGCCGCCGGCGGCCGCTCCCGCCCCGGCGAGATCGAGCTCCAGCCAGTGAGCTTGACCGGGTGCCCCCCGCATCCCCTCGATCCCCTTCCCGCCGGATGCCCCCGCCACCCCCGCGGTGACGTTGCGGTAGAGGAGCGAGGGCTGGCGCGCGTCGGTCTGGTAGACGTCCACCCGCCCGTCGCGATCGAAGTCACCCAGGCCGATGCCGCGGCCGTCGAGGTCGTTGTCGATCCCGGCCTCGGCCGCCATCTCGCGGAAGGTGCCGTCGCCCAGGTTTCGGAACAGGCGCTTCTTCTGGTAGCCGCTCCACGACATGCTCCCGATGTCCGGGTAGCTGTCGAGGTCGGAGAAGTCGATCCCGGGGGTGATGAGCATCTCGAGGAGCACCGGGATGTAGTTCTCCTTGCCGGCCGAGCGCAGGCCGTCGACCACGAAGAGGTCCTGCCAGCCGTCGTCGTCGAAGTCGGCGAACTTGGCCGCCCAGCCCCAGTCGGTGTCGCAGGTGCCGGTCTCGCGCGAGAGGTCGGTCAGGGTGCCGTCGCCGTCGTTGTGCCAGAGCATGTTGCACTCGTGCATGTACTCGTCGGTGATGTTGGTGACGAAGACGTCGAGGTACCCGTCGCGGTCGTAGTCGGCCAGGTCGACGTTCATCCCCTTCTTGGTGTCGAGGCTTCCCAGGGCCTTGACCGTGGCGTCCTCGAAGGTGCCGTCGCCGCGGTTCAGGTAGAGGCGATCGGTGCCGTAGTCGGAGGCCACGTAGAGGTCCTGGTCGCCGTCGTTGTCGAGGTCGCCGTGGCCGAGGTCGAGGGTCCAGCCGGTGGCGCCGCCGAGGCCGGCCGCCGCCGTCGCCTCGACGAACCGGCGCCCGCCGGTGGCCGCGCCGCCGCCCGGCACGTTGTGCCAGAGGGTCACGCCGCCGCCGTTCCCGGCATCGTCGAGGTCCTCGGGCAGGACGTGGGTCTCGGCGCCCAGCGCCAGCAGGTCGACCGGCCGGAAGTAGTTGCCGAAGAGGAGGTCGAGCCAGCCGTCGCCGTCGTAGTCGAAGGCGATCGCGGCGATGGTGTTGCCGAAGGCGGTGAGGCCGGCCGGGGCCGAGACCTCCTCGAAGCGCGGGGCGCCGGGCGGCCCACCCGGTCCCGGAGCGGGGCCGAGGTTGCGGTAGAGGAGCGGCGTGCCGAAGCGGGCCACCAGGAGGTCCTCGCGGCCGTCGTCGTCGAAGTCGAGCCAGAGGGCGTCGGCGACGATCGCGTCCGCGGTGTTGCCGCCCGAGACTCCGGCCGCCTCCGCCACGTCCTCGAAGGCGAGGTGCCCCCCCTGTCGGGCCGAGCGCCGGTCACGTTGTGGAGCAGGTGGCAGGGCTTCCCCTCGCCCGAGTCGGTGACGAAGAGGTCGTCCCAGCCGTCGCCGTCGTAGTCGCCGACCGCCACCGCCGCTCCCCCCTCGGTGAACATCTCGAGGACGTCCGCCTTGTGCCGGGCGCCGAAGCTGCGGGTCGTGTGGACGAAGCGTGCGCCGGCCGCGGCGCCGACCTCCTCGAAACGGATCGCCGGGGCGGCGGCGGGCGGCGATGCCGGCGCCGCGGCGTTGGGAGGGGCGGCGAGGAGCGGACCCGCCACCAGGAGAGCTCCCAGGACGGAGGCGGAGCGGGGGATCACGGCGCTTCCCAGATCTCGCGGAGGCTCGTGTCGACCCGCGAGCCGACCTGGTAGAGCTTGCCGAGAAAGTCTGCCAGGGCGTGGTCGTCGAGCTCCAGGCGGTGCTCGAGGTAGCTCGCGCCCGGGTAGCGCTCGAGCCCGCGGCGCCAGGTCCCGCGCGCCTCGTCCACCTGGCCGAGACGCCAGTAGGCGTCGCCCAGGGCGGCCCAGGCGCGGGCCTGGTAGGGCTTCGGCTCCTCGTTTCCGGCGAGCTCGATCGCCCGCTCGAGGTCGGCGATGCCGAGCTGCGTGCGGTGGAAGACGGGCGGCCAGAAGACGTAGGCGTTGCCGCGGCTGTAGAGCCCCAGCCAGCTCTCCCGGGTCGCGAGGGCGGCGGTGAAGGTCTCGATCGCCTTGTTGGCCAGGATGACGGCGGTCACCGACCCGGCGGCCGGGATCTTGTCGACGTAGGCGAAGGCCTGGTTGAGCCGCAGGTCGGCGGCGTCCGGGTGCTCGGCGACCAGGCCCGCGAAAAAGTCGATCGCCCGGTCGTAGGCGCCGGCGGCGATCACCGCCTGGCGGTAGGCGGCGCCGAAGCGCAGGGTGTCGGGCGCCGCCCGGAGCGCACTCTCGAAGAGCGGCAGCGCCCCCTGCGGCTCGGTGGGCGCGAGCTCCACGGCATGGAGGTAGTCCTCCTCCCCGGGACCCCCCTCGGGCGCCGAGGCCGGTGCCGGCACCGGAACCGGCGCGGTCGAGGCGCACCCGGCAGCGGTGAGGAGCGCGAGGGCGAGCGCTCCGGCCCAGGGGCGCCGGCCCGCGCTCCGGGCGCAGCTCACCGCCCGGCCTCTCGGCCCGCCGCGTCGCCCGCCGTTCCCCGTTCGACCCGGTACACCCGGTCGGCCGGCAGGTCCTCGTAGAAGCTCCGGCCGCCGCCCGGCCAGTCGATCTCGAGGCGCTCGGCGGCGTCGGCCCGGGCGAGGCCGAAGTGCAGCCGCCGGGAGCTCTGGCCGGCGAAGCCGTTGCCGCCGTCGACGAAGGCGAGGCGGCGGCTGCCGCCGGCGGTGAGCCACGCCCGGGCGCCCACCGCCTCCCGGTTCGCCCCCGGCTGGCCGAGGAGGGCCTCCAGCCAGTGGCGGCCGGCGGGGGCGAGGTTGCGGTAGAGGTTCGGCGCGGCGCCGGCGTTGGTCACGAACAGGTCTTGGCGGCCGTCGGCGTCGAAGTCCGCCACCACCACCCCGCGGGCGTCGCGGATCGAGTCGACCCCTAGGCGCTCGGCCTCGTCGCGGAACAGAGAGCCGCCCTGGTTGTGGAACAGGCGGTTGTGCTCGTACCCGGAGAGGCTCTTGTCACCCATCGGCGGCCAGTTGCGTGCGTCGGAGAGGTCGATCGTATCGTCCTCGGAGCTTCGCACGATGAGATCGAACACGTCGACCACGTAATTTTCGGGGCCGGCCGAGACCCAGCCGTCGGCGACGTAGAGGTCGAGCCAGCCGTCGTCGTCGTAGTCGAGAAACTTCCCGCCCCAGCCCCAGCCGCTGTCGGCGGTGCCGGTCTCGGCGGCGACGTCCGAGAACGCGAGCCCGCTTGCGCCCGCGGCGCCGGTCTCGTTGTGCCAGAGGAAGTTGCCCTCGCGCATGTACTCGCTGGTGATGTTGGTGACGAAGACGTCGAGCCGCCCGTCGGCGTCGAAGTCTCCCCACTCGGCGTTCATCCCCTTCTTGGTGTCGATGCCGATCGTCGTGCGGGTGACATCGGCGAAGGTGCCGTCGCCGTCGTTGGCGAACAGGTGATCGGCGCCGAAGTCCGACGCGACGTAGAGGTCGTCGTCGCCATCGCCGTCGGCGTCGGCGTGGCCGAGGTCGAGGGTCCAGCCGGTGTCGCCCGCGAGGCCGGCGGCGACGGTCGCGTCGACGAAAGTGCCGTCGCCGCGGTTCTGCCACAAAGTCACGCCGCCGCCGTTCTCCGCGGTCTCGAAGCTCTCCGGGAAGAAGCGCGGCGTGTCCGGCCGGAAGACGTCGACCGGCCGGAAGTAGGCGCCGACGAAGAGGTCCAGGTCGCCGTCCCGGTCGTAGTCGAAGGCGACGGCGGTGATCGAGTTGGCGTAGCGGACGAGGCCGGCCGCCGCGCTGACGTCGGTGAAGGTGCCGTCGCCGTCGTTTCTGTAGAGGAGGTTGTGGCCGAAGCGGACGACCAGCAGATCGGGGTCGCCGTCGCCGTCGAAATCGAACCAGAGGGCGTCGGCCGAGGCGTTGCCCGCGTCGTTGCCGCGCGCCACTCCCGCCGCCTCGGCCCGGTCCTCGAAGCGGAAGTCGCCGAGGTTCCGGTAGAGATGGTTCCGGCCGTCCTCGGCCGAGTCGGTGACGAAGAGGTCCTCGAGGCCGTCGCCGTCGTAGTCGGCCACCGCGGCGGCGGCGCCGAGGGCGGTGTAGCCCTCCATGATCCGGGCGTAGGGGTTGTCGAAGCGGCGCTGGTGGTGGGGGAGGGCGACGCCGGCCGAGTCGGCGACGTCCCGGAACCACGGGGCGGAGTCGGGCGCCGAGCCCGGCGGCGCGGTCGTCGCCACGAGCCCACCTGGCGCGAGGGCGCCGGCGAGGAGGCCGAGGGCGGCGAGGCACCGCCGGTGGCGTCGGGCTCCTCTCGGCCTCACTCGTTGCTGCTCAGACGCATGCCGCGGTCGACCGGCCCGCCGCCGAGCGACAGGACGCTCCAGCCCGACAACGGCGCGTTGCGCAACCGGATCCGCACCGTGCGCCGCCCTTCGTCGGTGTCCACCCGCAGCTGGGCCCGGACGATCGAGTCGACGAAGCGGTAGAGGTAGTGGCCCTGCTCGAGGTGGACCTGCTCGGCCGGCCAGCCGCCGAGCTCGCAGGCCTTTTCGACGGCCACCTGGAACGGAGGCCGGGCCATCAGGGTGAACAGCGAGGCCCCGCCGTAGACCACCAGCAGGGTGGCGGCAATGCCCGCCAAGCCCCGGAAGCGCCGCCGCCAGGGCCCTTCCCAGCGGTCCGAGTCCGACGGCGTGGCGAAAGCCGAGGATCGCCAGAGATCCTTCATGGGAACGTCCCCCTTCGGAACCCGCGGCGGGTACCGAAGCCGAGCGCCGCAGGCCGTCACTCGATGGAAGGGCCGGACCAGGCACGAAACGCGGCACGGGTCAGGCACTCAGCACAGTCACAAACGAAAGCAGAAGAATTTACAGTCTAGCGCTATCTGTCGGGCGGCGCAAGGGTTGGCGCGATGCAAGCGCCCGGAAGAGCGCCCGGGCGGCGTCGTCGTCGCCCGGGGTCGAGCCGGGCGGGCGGCCGAGGAGCCCCGACGAGTCGCCGGTGAAGACCCGTCCGGCCCGGTCGACCGCGAAGAACCGCGCGCCTGGTGGCTCCGGGAGGACGCCCATCGCCCCGACGCGCAGGGCCGCGGTCGCCTGGGGATCGATCGACGGCGCCGGCGCCCAGGCCGAGAGGTTCCGGCCGCGGGCGAAGGGCGGCGCGGGGTAGCGGAGGCCGGCCAGCCAGAGGACCGTGCGCGCCACGTCGGGCGAGCTCGCGACGTCGCCGCGCACGCGGGGGCCGCCGCGGGGGGGTAGGAGAAGGAGCGGCACGCGGAGCCTCTCTTGGACGAAACGTCTGCCGTCGCTGTCGCCGCCGTCGCCGCCGTCGAAGCTCGTGCCGTGATCCACCGCCACGACCACGTGGGTCTCGAACCGTCCGGAGTCGCCCTCGAGGCGCGAGAGCAGGCGCTCGAGCTCGCGGTCGAGCCGCCCCGCCTCCCGCCGGTAGCGCGGCCGGGAGGGCCCCGGCTCCGCCTCGAGGTCGGCATAGTGGAGCCAGAGGAGCTGCCCCTTGGGGTGGGACGCCAAGGCGCCTTCCGAGGCCCTCCCTAGGAAGCGGAGTGCCCGCTTCGTCACCGCGGTGGCGTCCGCGGCTCCGGCCCAGAAGTCGTCGAAGCCCTGGGCGAAGCCGGCGCGCCGCCCGAGGCTCGGGGAGCCCACCACCGCGGCGGTGGCGAGGCCGCGCGCGGCCAGGGCCTCGGCGATCGTCGTCGCGCCGGGAGTGACCGAGGCGCCGCCTTCGCCAAGGCCCTGCTCCCAGGGATAGAGGCCGGTCAGCATGGACGCGACCGCGGGCGCCGTCTCCGGGCTCGCGCTGTAGAAGCTCTCGAAGAGGTCTCCGGCCCGGGCGCGGCGGCGGAGGTGGGGCAGGGCGGCCAGGGTGTCGGAGCCGACCGCGTCGAGGGTCACCAGGACCACGCGGACAGGGCGCTCGGCCCGACAGCCTGTCGCGCCGACGGCTCCCGCCGCCAGAACCAGGAGAGGGCTCGCGACGAGGGCCCTCCAGGTCCGGCGTCTCCAAGGGGCTCGAGCTCCCCACGCTGCGCGGCTCGGCATCGGGCGAAGGCTACCAGCCTGCAACGATCCCGGCGGGGCGAGGTCGCCCTGCGCCTCGCTCTACGACGCGCGGGACGACCTGCACCATGGGCACTCACCGGTTCAGCCTCGGCTGCCTCGGCTTTCGCCTCTTGCGTTAGAGCTCGGAAGAACCTATAGTCACGTAGCCATACGCGGCGAATAGGGCATCTGGCTCCGGGAGGATTTGGCTTCGAGGCCTGTCTTGCATTCCGCGATCTGCATCACGAGACGGGGGCGTAGGACGCCCACAAGGACCGAGAGGAGAACATAGTGCCGACAAAACGACTCACCGCGGCAGGCTGCGTAGCGATCACTTGCTTTGCGATGACGGCCTGGTCAGCAGGTGCTCAAGGTCAAGCCACGAGCAAGGAGGGACCGAGCACGCCGAGCGTGCTGTACTCGAGCGTGGCCTATCCAGACCCCATCTGGGTGTCGGCGGCGGAGATGATCAAGGGTAGCGAAGGGATCCAGTGGGAGCTCCTCGGCAAGAACGAAGCAGAGGTTTGGCGGCGAAGTGTGCCCGACTTGAACCACCTTGGCCGTAAGAGCGTCGGCATCGAAGAAGTAGACGAGAGCGACTGCAAGGTACTCCGGGTTGATTCCTGGCCGACGGTTGAACGCTCCGTAGAAGGGGATTTTAGGGCTCTGGTAAGAGAGTCCAGAGAGGTCTTCGCCGGCACCGTAGTTGCGCGCACTCCAGGCTTTGTTGTCGGCTCGCCTGCGACGGTCCTTAAAGTTGATGTGACCGACGGTCTCCGCTTTGAACGGTATATTCATGACCATTCGGTCCTTTATGTCGCCTATCCACAGGCTTATTTCTCGATGAGAGGGCTCGTTGTCTGCGGGGACCACCAGAAGGGGGCGCAACTACCGGAGGTCGGTTCTCGAATTCTTGTTCTCTCTCACTACACTCCGATGGATGCAAACTACTCCTTGTTGCAGGTATCGGTCCAAGAGGTCATTTCCGGACCGGAAACTGGCACCCTGAACCTTCCACCCAACCTCAAGCATAGCCCTGAGCTGCAAGGAATCTCGTCATTCGACGAGCTCCTGGAGCTCGTTCGGCGGTCGTTGGCTGAAGCGCCAGAGCTGACGAGCAAGTCGTCGGGCTCAGCGGGCGGCGGAGGTTCGAAATGAGGTCAGGCGCACTCCTCGTGCTCGTTGCCAGTGTAGCTCTCGGCGCCGCGACCGACGCGGCCGCTCAGTGTGGGAAGCTCGGCACCTTCAACGGCTATCCCTTGGACAGTTGAAGTCGCTGCAGGGTCTCTTGGAGAAAGGGCTCATCACGCAGAAGGAGTATGACAAGAAGAGAGCGGAGATTCTGAAGGATCTGTGACGCACCGGGGCGATGCGGCGGAGGCTGTCTCTCTGGCACGCCGGTGCGCTCGTGCGCTCGCCGGAGCGTGGCCGCCGTCGCCGACGAGAGAGTCGACGAACCCGCTCAGGGTAGTCAATAGTCTGGAGCACCTCGTGGTGGATTCGGTCGGCCGCTTCTGGCCAGCCCGGCCTGGAGCTGACCGATGGTTATGCCTTGGGAGCTCAGGGCCGCGAGAGTCCGACGCCGACGGCCGGCGCGTGGGCGGGTCTCTGGGGGGTCCGGGCGCCGGCGGGTCTCGCTGGGCCCGTTCGCACCAGGCCACCTGGCATCGACCTTGCGCCTCCTCTTCGGCGGGGGAGCGTCCGCTGCGCTCTCCCCGGCGCGGCCGCGCGCGATCGCGCGCGGCCGCGCCGACCTGGAACGGACTTCGACCGAGGAGGAACGAGCGCATGAGGCAACGACGAGTGGTGGTCGTGACGGGCGCCTCGGCGGGGGTGGGCCGGGCCGCGGTCCGCGCCTTCGCCGCGCGAAGGCGCGGACCTGGGCCTGCTCGCCCGCGGCGAGGACGGCCTCGCGGGCGCCCGGCGGGAGGTCGAGGCGATGGGGGGCCGCGCGGTCGCCGTGCCGACCGACGTCGCCGACGCCGAACGGGTGGAGGAGGCCGCGGAGCGGATCGAGCGCGAGCTCGGCCCGATCGACGTGTGGGTCAACGACGCGATGGTCACGGTGATGAGCGAGATCGTCGACATGACGGCGGCGGAGTTCCGGCGGGTGACCGAGGTCAACTACCTGGGCACGGTCCACGGCACGCTCTCCGCCCTGCGCCGCATGGTGCCGCGCGACCGCGGCGCGATCGTCCAGGTCGGCTCGGCCCTCTCCTACCGGGCGATTCCGCTCCAGGCGGCCTACTGCGCGTAGAAGTTCGCCGTCCGCGGCTTCACCGACTCGCTTCGCGTCGAGCTGCTCCATCGCGGCACGAAGGTCCGGCTGACCATGGTCCAGATGCCGGCGCTCAACACGCCGCAGTTCGGCTGGAGCCGGTGCCGGTTCGACCGCCATCCGCAGCCGGTGCCGCCGATCTTCCAGCCCGAGGTGGCCGCCGAGGCGATCGTTCACGCCTCGAAGTCCGACCGGCGCGAGGTCTGGGTGGGCGGGCAGGCCGCCGACGATCATGGCCCTAACAAGCTCGCCCCGGGCGTCGGCGACCGCTACCTGGCGAAGACCGGCTACGACTCCCAGTTCACCGACCGGCCGATCGACCCCGACCGCCGCGACAACCTCTTCGAGCCGGTTCCCGGAGACCACGGCGCCCACGGCATCTTCGACGACCGGGCGAAGCCCCGGAGCCTCGAGCTCGAGGCCGCCGAGCACTCGGGCTGGCTCGCCGCCGCGGCAGGCGGCGTGGTGGCGCTGGCCGCCGGCGCCTTCGCCTGGGCCGCGCGCTCCGGCGGACGCTGAGCGCCCCGCCGGAGCGCGCGTGGCGAAGGAGGCGACGCTCCCCGCCGTCACGAGGCGCCGAAGAGCGGCCCGGCCTGGTGGCGCCGCTCGATACATTCCCCGGCGATCCCGAGCGCCCGCATCCCGGCGCCTCGCACCTCGAGGGCGGTGAGAACGTCGGCACCGGTGGCGGCGGCCTTGGTCGCCGGGTAGGCCACGATCTCGTCGCCCTCGGCCTCGACGCCGCCGGCGAGCACCATTCGCGCCGACGCGTCCCAGGCGATCGAGATCGCGAGCGGAGAGGTCGTGGAGCCGCCGATCAGGTTGGCCGAGCAGGTGGGTCCGAGCGTCGCCGCCGCGGCCGCCCGCCGGATCGTGAGATCGGTCGAGCCCGGGAGGAGCCGGACGGTCTCGCCGCGGCGCCGGACTTCGAGGGTCGCGGAGGGCGCGCCGAGCGGCGAGACGTCGAAGCGCAGCTCGACCTCCCGGTGCGAGGCGGCGAGATGAGCGGTGGCGAGAGGCCCCTCGGGGCGACCGCCCAGGGAGCCGAGACAGGTCAGGTGGAGCGAGCCACCCCGCGCCCGATCCACGGACTCGGCCGCGAAGCCCGCCTGCCAGCGCCGGGCGTCCTCCCAGTCGATCCGCACGCCGTCGTCCCCGTCGCTTCCCAGGCCGGAGACCTCGAGGTGCCCCGGGACGGCGCGCAGGGCAGCCTGCCCCAGAGCCCGATGGGTCGAGAAGGGGTCGAAGATCGCGACGCTGCCGGGATGGAAGAGCACGTGCGGGAGGTCCTGGGCCGTGTAGGTGACCGCGGACAGGAAATCGACCCGCTTCTTGGGGTTCTCGTGCACGAAGAAGGCGCTGTCCGCGAGGACCTGCTTGCCTTCGGGGGTCGTGAAGGAGAGCGCCGTGAAGAAGTTGGCCGAGTAGACGATCACCCGGCAGCAGACGCGGCGGCGCCCACCGGCGAAGCTGGCCGCCGTGCCCGCCGGCCCGGACATGCCGGCCTGGCGGTAGACGAGCGTCCCGGCCCGGAAGAGCTGGAGCTCGTAGGTCGGCGCGCCGATGCAGGTGAAGTCGGGGATGATCCGCACCCCGTCGCCTTCCTTCTCGAAGGTCAACGCGCCGGCGACCTGGTCCGGCTGGCCGTCGACCCGCCCGCGGGTCCGGCTCACCAGCCGGCCGCTGGTCCGCGCTCCGGCCTTGGGCAGCTCGATCTCCGGGATGAAGCCCTGGACCGCGCCCAGCTCGATCTCCAGGCCCTTGCGGTCGGTCTCTCCGAGCCCGCTCACCTCGAGGGTTCCGTCCCGCAAGGCGGTGCGCGTCGATCCGAGCGCCCGGTGCTCGAGGCCGGAGAACCGGAGCGGCCGATGGGTGGTGGCCCTCTTGGAGGGCGGATGCGACGGGGTTGCGAGGGTCATGGCGTTTCCTTTCTCGTCAAGGGTTCCGGGCCCGAAGCCGCCGCTCGCTGGAGTGGCCCGCGAGCCGGCGCCGAGCGCGGCAGCGCCTTCGTGTGTGAGACAGAAACGAAAGGTGGCGGCCGCTCCCCTCACCCGCGAGCGGTACTATTTCCGGTCCGAGCGGTCCCGACGTTCGAGGAGGAGTGCCCGTGAGACCGAGACAGGCGCAGCCGGCCGACCTTCCCGCCCTGACCGAGCTGGCGGGCGAGCTCGGGTATCCGTCGAGCGAGGCCGAGATCGGCGAGCGGCTCCGCCTCCTCCTCGCGCATCCCGAGCTTCACGCGGTGTTCGTGGCGGAGGACGAGGCCGGCGCTCCCGCCGCCTGGATCCACGTCTTCGCCGCCCACCGCCTCGAGTCCGACCCGTTCGCCGAGATCGGCGGCCTGGTGGTAGGCGAGGCGAGCCGGGGAGGCGGGTTGGGCGAGACCCTGGTTCGGCGAGCCGAGGAGTGGGCGCGAGAGCACGGCCTCTCGCACCTCCGGGTGCGCTCGAACGTCGTCCGGGAGCACGCCCACCGCTTCTATGAGCGGCTCGGCTTCGAGCGCCTCAAGAGCCAGGTGGTGCTGGCGAAGCCGCTGGACTGAAGAGCTTGTGAATGAATCGCCGACCTGCTCCGGGCGCCCCCGAATCACCGCTCGCGGCGTTACGCCTCCTCGACGTAGGCCCCGCTACGCCTGCGTCGGCGCGCCTTGCGAGCGGCGCCCGGGAACGCCCTCGCGACGGCCGGAGATTCATTCACAAGCTCTGAGGCGCCCGCCGCTGGCTCGAGGTCAGCGGGCGGAGCCGACCGCCCGCGACTCGAGCTCCCGGCGGCCCGCTCTCGCCTGCTCCCGGGGCGGGCCGTCGAGGATCTCCCGCACCACGCGCAGGAGCGCCTTCGGGGCGACCGGCTTCTGGACGAAGGCCGCCGTCGCCTCGCTCACGCCGTGGCGCAAGGCGACGTCGGGCGTGTATCCGGACATGTAGAGCACGCGGAGACCGGGCCGCCGCGCGCCGAGCTCCTCGGCCAGCTCGCGCCCGCTCATCTGCGGCATCACCACGTCGGTGAGCAGCAGGTCGATCGGGTCCGGCGTGCTCCGCGCAGAGCGCGCAGCGCCTCGGCGCCGCTCGCCGGCCTCGAGCACGCGGTAGCCGGCGGCTCGAGGACGCGCGCGGACGAGGACCGCGGACCGCCGGCTCGTCCTCGACCAGCAGCATCGTCTCGCTCGCCCGCCAGCGGCCTCGTCGCTCGGGCCTCGCGACGGGCTCGTCGAGGTCCTCCGTCCGCGGCGGCGCGGCAGGTAGATCGCGGAACGTGGTGCCGCTGGCCCGGCTCGCTGTCCACCGAGATGTAGCCGCCGCTCTGCTTCACGATGCCGTAGACCGTGGACAGGCCGAGGCCGGTGCCCTTGCCCGGCTCCTTGGTGGTGAAGAAGGGCTCGAAGATGCGCGCCTGGATCTCCGCGCTCCATCCCGTGCCGGTGTCGCTCACGGTGAGCCGCACGTAGCGGCCCGGCGCGATGCGTCCGGGTGCCGCGGCGGCGGCGGCTTCGTCCAGCTCCACGTCGCGCGGTCTCGATGGTGAGCCGCCCGCCGCGTCGGCATGGCGTCGCGGGCGTTGACGGCGAGGTTCAGCAGCACCTGCTCGAGCTGGCCCGGGTCGGCCTTGACCGCGGCCAGCCGCGGAGCCGGGTCCGTGACGCCAGCTCCATGTCCTCGCCGATCAGGCGCCGCAGCATCTTCTCGCATCTCGGCGACCACGGCGTTCAGGTCGAGGACCTGCGGCTGGAGCACCTGCTTGCGGCTGAAGGCGAGGAGCTGCCGGGTGAGCGCCGCGGCGCGGTCGCCGGCTCGCTGGATCTCGCTGGCGAAGCGGCGTCGCGGGTCGCGCTCGGTCGAAGTCGTCAGGAGGAGCAGCTCGGTGAAGCCCATGATGGCGGTGAGCAGGTTGTTGAAGTCGTGGGCGATGCCGCCGGCGAGCCGCCCGACCGCCTCCATCTTCTGCGCCTGCCGGAGCGCTTCCTCGGTGCGGCGGTGCTCGGTGACGTCCTGCGCGGTGCCGAGGAGCCGGACCACGACGCCGTCGGGCCCGAGCTCGGGGGTGGCGCGAATTTCGACCACGCGCGCGGTGCCGTCCGGCGGCAGCAGGCGGGCCTGGTACTGGAAGGAGTCGCCCCGGCGCACCGAGCGCGCCACCAGCTTGCTCAGGATCTTCCGCTCCTCGGGATGGATCCACTCCACCAGCTCCGTGACGCGGAACGCCGGGACGGCCCCGGGGTCGATGCCGAAGAGGCGGTAGAGCTCGGCCGACCAGAGCATCCGGTCCTCCGCCACTTCCCAGGTCCAGTGACCGAGGCGAGCGATGCGCTCCGCTTCTTCGAGCCGCCGCTGACCGATGCGGACCCGTTCTTCGTGCTCCTTGCGGGCGCCGATGTCGAGCGTCACGCCGCACAGTCCGACCCCCTGGCCCGCGGCGTCGCGCAGCACGCGCATGTGCACGCTGGTCCAGACGATCCCGCCGTCCTTGCGCAGGAAGCGGGCTTCGTCGACCCAGTCGTCCTGACCCGGGGGCGCCTCGGCGAGCTGCCGGGCGTACCGCGCCGACCCTCTCCCGGTCGTCCGGGTGGATGGCGCGAAGCCATGCGTCGGGGGCTCGCGCGCCACTCCTCCGGCGTGTAGCCGAGCATCTCCTCGAGGTGGTCGCTGACGAAGCCGTCGCAGAGGCCCTCGCGGTCCTCCGCCCACCCGGCCTCCCACACGAGACCGGGCACGTTGGAGATCACGGTCTCCAGCCTCTCGCTCTGGCTCTCGAGCTCCGCGGTGCGCTCCAGCACTCGCAGCTCGAGCTGCTCGTTGAGGGTACGCAGGGCCCGGCGCTCCGTCCCCAGCAGCTGCGCCATCTCGTTGAAGGAGTCGGCGACCGAGCCCAGCTCGGCCGCCCCGGGGACCTCGATCCGGGCTTCCGAGTCGCCGCGCCCGAGCCGTCGGGCGGCGCGCGCCAGCTGGGTGAGGGGACCGACGACCGCCCTGCCCGCCCAGCGCGTGCTGGCGATCACCAGGACCAGCTCTATGAGAGACCCAGCGACCATGGCGAGCAAGGTCGCGAGACGTGTCCGCTCCTCGCTCTCCTGGCGCTCCCGGAGCACCTCGCGCTCGGAGGCCTCGAGCCGGTCGAGCGCCCCCGAGACGGCGCGCACCAGGATACCGGACCGTTCCACCGGGTACGCGGCCGGTCGGCCTTCTCGGAGGCTCGCCATGATGGGCTCCGCGATCTCCTCCTCCCACGCGCGGAAGTGCCTCCCGAGGGCTTCCGTCTGGGCGAGGTGGTCGGGATCGCGCACGAGCGTGCGGAGCGTGGCCAGCTCGCCTTCGAGGTCTTGGCGCTCCATCACGTACAGTGTCTCGACCTCGGAATCGCCGTTCAGCACGTAGCCCTGGACCGAGGTGACGAGCTCGAGGAACTTCCCGCCGATCTCCTCGATATGCGGCAGCATCATCACGTAGTGCAGGTGCTGCAAGCTCGCCTCGCGCTGAGCGCGCAGGCTGAAGGTCAGGGCGGTCGCGACGAGCAGCATGCCGGCGAACGCAAAGACCGCCGGCAGGGCGAGCCACCAACGGACCGAGCGCCGCCGCAGCCACTCGGCCGCCGTACGCTGGGAATCTGTGCCTGTCATCTCGGGCCCTCCACGGTACCGGCGCCAAGTGAGCCCGGCGCGGACCGCCGGGCAGGAGTCGGACCGGGGCGAAATACACGGGTCCCCGGCGCCAGGAACCCGAGCCTGGCGCGGCGAGCGGTCGAGACCAACCGGCCGCCCGCCCTTTCCGCGCTAGGAGAGCCTTTCGATTGCGTGTCGGTCTTCGTCCCACCTCCGGGTGGGTTCGTGGGGGCGGACAGGAGGCCGTCCGCACGCGACGAGGATCCGGCCCGGACGAGGCCCGATGAGCGACGACCTGATCGCAGGAGGACACCCCGATGCGACGGACCCGCCGGCGCCATGCCGATCTCGACCGAACGGCTGGAGCTGGTTCCGGCGACCGCGGAGCAGGTGCGCGCCGCCCTCGCCGGCTCCGAGGCCCTGGCCCGCGCCCTCGGCGCCGCGGTGCCGGCCACCTGGCCGCCCGAGTACCTGGACGAGCCGGCCCTCCTCTACACCCTCGAGCGGCTCGAGGCAGGTCCCGAGCAGGCCGGCTGGTGGCTCCACTTCGTGCTCTTGCCCGGCGACGGACGGGAGCGCACCTTGATCGGTAGCGCCGGCTACGCCGGGCCGCCGTCGGCCGACGGCACGGTCGAGGTGGGCTACGCCATCGTCAGCGACCGCCGGCGCCGCGGCTACGCCACGGAGACGGCCCTGGCCCTCGTCGCCCGCGCCTTCGAGCTGCCCGCGGTGCGCCGGGTGATCGCCCACACGCTGCCCTCGCTCGCCGGCTCGATCGGGGTGCTCGAGAAGTGCGGTTTCCGCTTCGCGGGCGACGGGCCGGAGCCGGGGGTAATCCGCTACGAGCTGCCGCGCGAGGCGCCGCCCGCCGCGACCTGACGACCGGAAAGGAGCCCGCCCCAAGTGCCCCGCCCGTTGCGAACGTCCCGCCTTGCGCGCCCCGTCTCCGGGCTCCGGAGCGTCCTCGCCGCCGCGCTGCTGGCCCTGGCGTCGCTCGCCAGGCCGGCGGGTGCGGGCGACCAGGTTGCGAGCGCGCCCGCGATCGGCCGCACGAAGCTCGTCCTCCTGGGCACCGGCACGCCCAACGCCGATCCGAACCGGTGGGGGCCGGCGGTCGCCGTGGTGGTCGACGGCGAGTCCTACCTGGTCGACGCCGGCGTCGGGATCGTCCGCCAGGCCGCGGCGGCCTCGGAGAAAGGGGTCCCGGGGCTCGAGCCGGAGGACCTCCGCCGAGTCTTCATCACCCACCTGCACTCGGACCACACCCTCGGGCTGCCCGACCTCATGCTCAGCCCCTGGGTGCTCGACCGGCCGGTTCCCCTGGAGGTCTACGGCCCGCCCGGGATCGAGGCGATGACCCGCCACATCGAGAAGGCGTGGCGCCAGGACATCGACATGCGCCTCTTCGGCCTCGAGCCCCTCTCCAACCGGGCCTACCGGGCCGTGACCCACGTCATCGAGCCGGGCCGCATCTACCGGGACGACAAGGTCGAGGTCGACGCCATCCCGGTGCTCCACGGCTCCTGGCCCGAGGCCTACGGCTTCCGGTTCAAGACGGCGGACCGGACGATCGTCGTCTCCGGCGACACCCGGCCGGCGGAGAGCCTGGTCGCGGCCTGCGACGGCTGCGACGTGTTGCTCCACGAGGTCTACTCCGCCGCGACGCTCGCCGGCCGGCCGGAGGCCTGGCAGGCCTACCACCGCTCGTTCCACACCTCGACGGTCGAGCTCGCCGCGATCGCCAAGAAGGCGCGGCCGAAGCTCCTGGTGCTCTACCACCAGCTCTACTGGGGCGCGACCGACGCCGACCTGCTGCGCGAGATCCGCGCCGCCGGCTACGACGGCCGGGTGGTCTCGGGCCAAGACCTCGACGTCTTCTAGTAGACGCCCGGAGGGCTTTAGCGGTAGCCCGAGTCCCTCTTCAAAGACACATTCGCGCGACCATGTGGGTCTTCTCGACGGCTGTCAAGGCTGATAGGTCACGGTGAGCACTGGCCTGTAGGTAGACTCACGGCTCCAAATCGACGCGTACGTGGGGTTCGAGTTCGCGAAGCCCACGGAGTACGTACCGTTCTTGTTGATATGAGAGATTACGTTGAAGCCGTACGAGACGCCAGCGTAGAGGTTGTAGGTGTAGTCCAAGGTTCCGCCAGGCCCGGGGTAGTAGTTCCAGGTCAAGTTCGATTCCGTCCAGTTCGAGTCCACCAGCCAATAGAGCCAAAGGTCGGTCATCGAGTGCACTGTCTTGACCGTCAGGACAGCACTCGTAACTTGGCCCTGGATGCCGGATACCTGGAACTTGAGGAACGCGTACGCCCCCTGGCCTCCACTGGTCGTTCGGGTGGTCAGGGTCGTGGAGGTGCCGTTGTTGTATGTCGGCAGGGCCTGCCAGGCTGTCGCGTCGGCCACCGGGTAGAACGTCAGGGTGACCGGCGGATTGTCGATCACGAAGCTTCGATCGAAGCTCTGGGAGTTGCCCGCCGCGTCCACCGCCGTCACGGTCAGTGTGTAACTGCCATTCGGGTACGCCGTTGAATCGAAGAATGCCCGCCACCCCACATCAGGACAACGGGGGTCGGCGACCCCCGGATAGGCCGAGCACACTCCGCCTCGGCTGACGCTCGCGACGACGCTGTTGAGAGGTAACGCCTGTCCGTTGATCCTGAACGTATGGCTGACCACGCCAGCAGTGTCGATGGCCCAGCCCGCGACCCTTACCGAAGTGCCCGACACGCCCTGGAGGTGTGAAGGCACGTCCACGTACAGCGTGGGGAGAGTGTTGTCAACCGTCAGTGAAATGGCCGAGGCAGCCCCTCCAGTGCCGGAGCTGTCGAAGCCACGGGCGCTCAGAGTGTGGGCTCCATCGGATGTCGTGGTCGTGGACCAGGTGACGGAGTAGGGCGCCGTCGAGTCCGTCGCGAGAAGAGCGCCGTCCAGATAGAACTCGACGTAGCTACCGCTGGCGTAGCCGTTCACGACGGCCGAGGCCGTCACAACGACGCTCCCTCGCACGACGCTGTCGGCGACCGGTTGGACGAGACTGACCGCAGGCGGCTGAGCATTGTTGGAGAACGTGACGGTGATCTGTATGTCCTTGCCGTTGCCGGCCCTGTCCCAACCCCGAATCTTCAAGGTGTGGTCGCCGTCGGGCCAGTTTCGGGTATCGAGTGAGATGGCGTAGGGCGCCGTGTTGTCACTGCTCTGGTAGACGCCATCGACGTACAGGCTGACCGAGCTGATGCCGTTGCCGTCGGAGGCCGAGACCGTCACCTGGGTCGTGCCCGACAACGTGGCACCCGCTGAAGGAGAGGTGATCGTCGTGTTGGGTTTCGTGTTGTCCACGATGAAGGAGGACGGAGCGTAGCCCGGCGTCGGCAGCTCTGGCTCCGCTTCGGCGGTTACCACCTCCAGCTCGTGAGGACCGTCACCGAGCTGCGTCGTATCGAGGCTCGCCGAAAATCCCACATAGGGGCAATTCGGATCGCTGCTGCCTGTGCAGGCTCCATAGTCGGGGTCACCGTAGCTCACCGAGGCGGGATAGACGGATTGACGATCCACCCAGAAGCCCACAGTTCCGGTGACGCCCAGGTCATCGTCTCGTGACCAGCCGTCGAGCTCGACAGTCCCCGACACGATGGCGCCACTGGCCGGGCTCAGAATCGAAGTCACAGGCCCTTGGCTCGTTTCGACGCTTCGCGGCACGACGGCTTCTTTTGCGAAGTAGCAGTTCCTGCCGGTATTGCAGCCCCAGTAGTCGCACACGGTGACCAGGGTACAAGTGGGCCTAGTTTCCGGGATGATCCACCAGGGATCGCTAGGACCGCCCGGCCCGCGGGGGCGGCATAGCTCCGGAACGCGCTCGCAGAGGTTCGGGAGGTTGCCGACGGGATCATCAGGGCAATCCTCGCCACTGCTTCCGCCTTCGGTGCTCATCTGACAAGCGTTCATCAGGTTGACCTCGTCTCCCTTCGCGCACTCCTCAGGGGCGATTCCCTTGGCTGTTCCGTCGTACAGGTACTGCGCGTTGCCGCTCATCAGTCCCGTGCAGGAATCGTGGCCCAGGCCGACGTGATGGCCGATCTCGTGGGCGAAAAGGTTGGCGAGGTTGTCGCCTTGGGTGTACTGGCTGCCCAGGCCCAGTGTGGAAACGAGGGCGCCGTCACAGCCACTCTGGCCGAACACGATGATGCCGTGGCTGTACTCTACCCCTTGATAGGAAAATCCGGCACTAGTCGCCGGCGGAAAGGAATCCGTTCCGTTGGGGCACGTGCCATTCCGAACTGGTGCGTGCCCCGATCCGGAGATCACGAAGAGTGTCGTGCTGTCGTCGGTGCTGCTCCCCAGGGCGAACTCCGGCCAGAGATGGGGGCCGTCGCAACCAGCATTCCACACGGCGATCGCCTGAGACAACGCAGACTCGACCGTCGCCTGCATCGAGCCGAATGAAGGAAACACCCGAACCGTAACGTTGGACTGGCCCGGAAAGGACGGCCCCTTGGGGTTCGTCGTCGCGGTACAGGTCTGAGCCTCAACCCGATTGGGTCCTGCTGCGGCGAGGAGGATCAAGATAAACGAGACCCGACCGAGGGCGCGGTGGCGACAGGACCTCATCGCTCCCTCTCCTCGTCGGCCCGAGATATTGCTCGGCGGAGCTCGCCGAGTGGCACGGTGCGGTTCTTGAAGCGGGTCCCCGCTGGCAACTCGACCGTCTCGCCGCGCACGGGAAATAGGGCGCTCGGATAGGTAAAGGCCGGGTCGCCGGACTGATGCGATCCCGTCAGGATGACTCGGGTTCCCGCTTCGGGCACCTCGCGCTCCGGCGCCTCGGTCGCACAGATTTGCTGCCGGCCGAGGCGCAGCCTGCCACCACTACCGACGAAAGTCAGCTCGTCTCCGGGCACGATGGCCCCCTCAGTGTCGCGCAGGACTTCGGACACGACGACTCGAACCCGGGGAGCGATCTCGACGTCTCCGAAGACCTTTGCTCCCAGCTCGACCTGCGTCACAGTTCCGATCACGACAAGACCGAGTGAAGCCGAGAAGTCCACATAGTCCGAGAGAGACGAACTTCCCTCTCCAGGTGCCGGCATCCAATGGATCGCTTCCTTCTCTCGAGAAGGACACTCCGAGACCTGACCCTTGGCCGTCGAGAGCTGCCGGTGAAGAGCGACCCTGGCTGTCTCCGTAGTCGACCACCAGCCGGCCGGAAAGTCAGCCGGCGGGTCGCTGGCGTTGAGGACGTCCTGGGATACCCAGACCAACATCTCGAGGTCGCCGTCGACAGCTAGTGAGTAGCTCGGGTGATTGACTAACTTGCCGAGGACAGGGCCCGCGGCGCTGGCAATGAGGGCGAAAGCTAGGATGACCGCAAGTGGTCTCATCGTCTCTTCTCCTTGCAGACGTGGGGCAAGCCGGGCAATGGAGGCGGTTGGCCGAGCGCGTCGTCTGCGACGAGACTCTAGCCGTGCATCGCGCTCTCACTGCTGAGCTCTAGGTTCGGTAGCTAGCGGCTTAGCCATACGTCACGCCGGCCTCGTTCTCGTTCGAGGGCGAGCTGTGCCTCGTTGTTCCTGACCATTCTAGCCGATCGCAATTCAGCATATGCAAGCTTAGGTGACTCCCGGCTCCCCAGGCCTTCGCGGCACGGTCCTCGCAGGGCGCGCCACCCAGGCAAGGCCGGCCGAGGGCCCGGCGCCGCGCGATCGCGCCGCGGCGCGCCGGAGCCCGGCGGCCGGAGCGATCTCTCTTCGCGTCGGCCCTGACTTGGAGCTCCGATGGTTCATCGATGTGTCTGGGCGATTCTCGTCCTCGCCCTTCTGCCCGCCGCGGCTCACGCCATCCCCGGCACGCCGGACCGGGTGCCGGCGGCGACGCTGCTCGTGCCCTACTTCGAGACCGGGGTCGACCCGGACGTCCACCCGGACGACACGCTGCTCGCGGTGACCAACGCGCTCCCGGGCGACCGCTGGATCCACGTCCAGGTCTGGGACCGGGACGGCCACGCGGTCGAGCTCGCCCGCAACGTCCAGCTCCACGGCTTCGAGACCTGGGACCGTGCGCTGCGCGACCTGATCGGCGCGGCTCCGGCCGCGGCGCGCGCGGCGCTCCGGGTGGGCGCCTTCTACCGCGGCTTCGTCACCGTCGACGCGATCACCGAGCCGACGCCGCACACCCCGATCGAGGAGGGCTTCACGTTCTCGGCCGACAACGCGCTCGTCGGCTTCGCCTACTACACGCGGCTCGCCGAGGGCTCGGCCAACGGTCTCGCCATGGTGCCGCTCGAGGCCGTCGACCCGGGCCTCGACGCCTACCTGCGGGACTTCTACCCCGGCGGCCACCGCGAGGAGATCGACCACGACTCGCGGATCTGCGCCGACCAGCTCGTCCGGCAGGTCCCCTGCACCCGCGACGTGAACGACGTGATCGAGCACATCGACTTCCGCCAGCTCGGCCTGCCCGCGCTCGGCGGCACCACCCGGCTGGTCGTCTTCGCCTGGGACGCCTTCGCGACCGGCGCCGGCATCTCGGTGCGCTGCGACTCGGACCCTTCGTGCGCGAGCGCCTACCCGTTCCGGGTGCACCGGGCGGACGGCTCGCTCGCCGTCGACGGGACGACGCGCCTCGACCACGTGGTCAACGTGATCGACGTCGCGCTCCCGACCTCCGGCTGGGCGTCGATCTCGAACGTGCCCGCCGGCGGCGGCGATCTCGAGGTCTACGCCTTCTCGATCGACTCGGCGCGCCCCGCCGCCGGTCCGTCCCGGAGCTGGGACGCGATCTTCGAGGCGACGATCGCACCCTGAGGGAGTCCCGCTCCGGCTTCGACGGAGCGACCGAGCCACCCGACGGGGTGAGGAAAACCTCCCCGGAATCCGTTACTCTCTCCAGGCCACTGAGCCGTTCCAACGTTGGCCGTCCGCACCGATGCGCCGACTGCCTCTTTCTCCGAAGGGAGACCTGACCATGCGCCGAGTCCTCGTGGCGAGCCTTCTCCTCGCCGCCCTGCCCATCGCCGTCCTCGCCATCCCCGGCACGCCCGACCGCGTGCCCGCCGCCTCGCTCCTGGTGCCCTACTTCCAGACCGGGATCGATGCCATGGCCCACCCGAACGACACCCTCCTCGCGATCAACAACGCCTTCGGTGGCGACCAGCTCGTCCACCTCCAGATCTGGGACTGGGACGGCAACGCGGTCGCGTACCAGAACTTCGTGATCCCGGGCTTCGCCACCCACGACCTCGCCATGCGCGACCTCCTCAACTCGGCCTCGGCCGGGGTGAGGGCGGCGCTCGCGGTGGGGAGCTTCTACTACGGCTTCGTCACCATCGACGCCGTCACCGCGACGACCGGAATGAACCCTCGCCAGGCGGGCTTCCCGTTTTCGCCAACACAACGTCCTCGAGGGCTACATCTACTACACGCGCCTCTCCCAGGGCTCCGCCAACGGCCTCGCGATGGTGCCGCTCGAAGGGGTGGACTCGGGGATCGACAGCTTCCTTCGCGGGTTCTACCAGGGTTCCGACACTCGAGAGGAGATCGACGCGACCGCGCGCTCCTGTGCCGCGCAGCTCGCGAGCGGTGACCCTTGTACCGGGAACAACAACGACGTCGTCGACCGGGTGCACTTCCGGCAGTTCGGCAGTCCCCCGGCGGCGCTCAACGGCACCACCCGCATCGTCCTCTTCACCTGGTACCCGAGCGCCAGCGGCGGGCCTTCGGTTTACTGCGACGCACACCCGATGGTCTGCGGCAGCACCTACCCGTTCAAAATCTACAACCCGGACGGCTCCCTCAGCTTCAATACTCCTCAGCGGCTCGATCACGTCGTCAACTTCTTCGACATCGTGGGTTCGAACTCCGGCTGGGTCTCGATCTGGAACATCCCCGACATCGCGGTGGATCTCCAGATCTACGGCTTCGCGTTGAACTCGGCGAACCCGCCCGACGGCCTGTCACAGAGCTGGGACGCGATCTTCGAGGCGTACATCATTCCCTGAGTGGGCCGGGCGGCCCGCTCAGCCCCCTCCCGCCGCCGGTTCGTCGGTAGCCGGCGGCGGGTCGGGGGCTCCGGCGCCGCCGGCGCCGCCGGCCTTGCCCTTCCCGCCGCCCTCGCTCGCCGCGTCGCCCACGGTGGCGAACAGTGTGTTGAACACCTCCTTGAGCTTCTCGAGGGCGTTCTTGCTGAACAGGCCGACGAGGGCGCCGAAGCCGGCGAGGCTGAGGTCGTTCAGGTTCTGGCCGCCGACCATCAGCTCCTTGCCGGCGGCCAGGCCCGACGTGGTGGCCGTGCCCGACGTGGTGGCCAGCAGCCCTCCCTTGAGGACGAAGTAGAAGATCGCGCCGGTCAGCATGCCCAGGATCGGGCGAGCGACGTACCAGGGGCAGTAGGCGAGGTCGAAGTCCTTCTTGATCGAGGCGTGCTCGAGGTAGCCGAAGATCACGCTGATGGTGCTTCCGATGCCGGCGGCGAACATGGTGACGAGCATGTCCTGGACCACGCCGGCCTTCTCGGGGTCGATCGAGGGGAAGCTCCGGTGCAGCCAGGGGGGCGGCTCGATGACGGCGAAGAGCGCCAGCACGTTGACGACCGCGATCGCCAGTAGCCAGACTCCGACCACGACCGTGCCCGGGCTGGGAAAGTACTCGCCCGGGGCGGGGGTCGCGGGGGCCGCGGGGCGGCTCGTCGCGCGCGCCACCCAGGCGTCGGCCATGGCGGGGAAGGAGCGCGCCGCCAGGTGGAGCAGCACGAAGACGCCGGCCAGGACGGCCAGGCCCACCAGGGCCTCGACCAGGCCCAGGACGTTCGCGGCGGTGCCGGCCCCGGCGACCACCCGGAACCAGGGGACGACCACCGCCTGGAGGTAGAGGAGCACCAGGTACAGGCCGAGCCCGTACCAGAGCAGGAGCCCGAGCCGCTTGAGGCTGTTCATCGCAGCCCTCCTTCCGCCGTGCCTCGAGCGACGGCAAGTTTTCGGATTGACGCAACGTTACGGGATCGGCCGAGACGGGTCAAGCGAGCCCGGAAGCTTGGGACGCTCGCCGGGTTGTCGTACGATAGGGCCGGCCGGGACGTACCTCCCGCCGCCCGCCCTCGGTCCACCGGCAGCCGACGCGACCCCTCGAGCCGTCATGAGCCCATCGCCCACCCCGCCCACCCGCCTGGTCCAGATCGGCGGACGCCGGATCGATCGCGAGCGTCGACCAGAGCGGGCCGGCGACGCCCGGCCGCCGCGAGCCCCGGCCCGAGTGGCTGCGCATCCGGCTGGCGACCCCCGAGAAGTACCACCGGGTCAAGAAGCTCGTCGCCGGCCTGTCGCTCAACACCGTCTGCACCGAGGCCCGGTGCCCGAACATCTACGAGTGCTGGGGCGAGCACGGCACGGCGACCTTCATGATCCTGGGCGACACCTGCACCCGCCGCTGCGGCTTCTGCGCGGTCACGAGCGGGCGGCCCGCGCCGGGGGTCGACGCCGCCGAGCCGGAGCACGTGGCCGAGGCGGTGGCGACCATGGGCCTGAAGCACGCGGTCATCACCTCGGTCGACCGGGACGACCTCCCGGACGGCGGGGCCGAGCACTTCCGCCGGACGATCGAGGCGGTCCACCGCCGCTCGCCGGGCTGCGCGGTCGAGGTGCTGACCCCGGACTTCCGGCGCGTCGAGGGCGCTCTCGACACGGTGCTCGCGGCGCGCCCCGAGGTGTTCAGCCACAACGTCGAGACGGTGCCCCGGATGTACCGCGCCGCGCGGCCCGGCTCGAGCTACGAGCGCAGCCTGGCGCTCCTGGCCGACGCCGGCCGCCGGCGAGACGACGGCGCCTACCCCGGGCGCACCAAGACGGCGATCATGCTCGGCCTGGGCGAGCGCGACGAGGAGGTCCGGCAGACGGTCGCCGACATCCGCGGGGCGGGAGTCGAGGTGCTCGCGATCGGCCAGTACCTGCGCCCGACCCGCGAGCACCTGCCGGTCGAGCGCTACGTCTCGCCCGAGGAGTTCGCCGAGCTGCGGGAGCACGCCATGTCGCTCGGCTTCCTCCACTGCGAGGCCGGCCCCCTGGTGCGCTCGAGCTACCACGCCCACGAGCACGTACCGGAGTCGATGCGCCGAACCGGCTGAGGCGCCGGAGTCGGTAAGGGGATGGGGGAGACCACCCAGGAGCGTCTCGGAGCGCGGCGGACCGTGGCTCCGGCCGCCGCTCCCGGCGCGCGAGGCGAGCGCTGCTCGCCGTCGCCCTCGCGCTCGTCGCGGCGCTCTCGATGGCCTGTCAGCGGTCCCCGCAACCGGCCCGCAACCTGATCCTCGTCACCGTCGACACCTGGCGCGCCGACCATTTCGCCACCGAGCGCGCCGGCCGTCCCTTGACGCCCGAGCTCGAGCGCTTCGCCGACACCGGCGTGCGCTTCACCGCCGCGCAGTCGGCGGGCACGGAGACCTCGCCCGGCACCGCGGGAATCCTCACCGGCCTGCTGCCCCGCCGCTCGGGGGTGATCGCCAACTCTCACCTGCTGTCGCTCGAGGTCCCGACCCTGGCCGAGGTCCTGCACGACGCCGGCTTCGCCACCGAAGCCGTCGTCGGGAACGTGATCCTCGACCGGGGCATGGGCTTCGACCAGGGCTTCGAGGGCTACGAGATCGTCGCGCGGCCGCCCAAGCCGAGTGCCCGCGAGATCACCGACGCCGCGCTCGCCCGGGTAACGGCGCGGAGGGAGGACCTCGCCGCCGGGCGCCGGCTCTTCCTCTGGGTCCACTACATGGACCCCCACGGGCCGTACCTGCCCCCGGAGAAGGACCTGAGCCGGTTCCCGGCCGAAGCCTTCGAGGCGCCCAGGAGCCTCCGCCTCCTGCCCGAGGGGGACATCAGCGGCCGAGGCGGCATCCCGTCCTACCAGCAGGTGGGGCTCTCGCCGCCCGAGCGCGATGGTCGCCGGTACCTCGCCCGCTACGCCGCCGAGATCCACTACATGGACCGCGAGGTCTCCCGCCTGCTGCGAGCGCTCGACGGCCTCGGGGTCCTCGAGGACGCGGTGGTCGTGCTGACCGCGGATCACGGCGAGGCGCTGGCCGGGGACCACGGCTACTACTTCAGCCACGGCCACCAGCTCACGCAGGACCAGATCCACGTCCCGCTGGTCGTGCGGTGCCCGAGCTGTCCGCGGGGAGAGATCGTGGACCTTCCGGTGTCGACCCTGGGGATCGCGCCCACGGCGCTGCGGCGTCTCGGCGTGCCGGCGCCGGAGGGCTGGGCGGCCGACGGCGTGCCGCTCCTCGGCGAGGCCGAGCCGCTCGTCTACAGCCAGAACCGCTGGCAGGTGGCGCTGCGCCGGGGGTTCTGGAAGGCGGTCTGGGACCAGAGGGGCACCGGCCGGCTGTACAACCTGGACTTCGATGCCGGCGAGCGCCGTGACGTGGCGTCCCGGCACCGGGAGGTCCTCGCGGCGCTCGCCCAGGAGCTCCTCCGGCTGCGCCGGCGCAAGATCCTGGCCGAGCCGCGCCTGCGTCCGCCTTCGGGGCCGGACGGCCGGCAGGAGCTCCGCGCCCTCGGCTATCTCTGAGCCGGACCTCCTCGCCGGGAGGACGCGCTTGCGCCGCCCCGGCACCACGGTAGAATCACCCCCGTCGGGAGCCCGGTCCGGCGCCTCCGGCCCTCCACCTCCCGAGAAGGATCCGCATGCCCGACACCATCGAAGAGGTCACGATCCGCCCGGCCGACGATCTCGACATCGGCGACATCGTCGCGATCGACGAGAAGATCGGCGGCCGCTACCGGCCGGAAGTCTGGGAGCGGCGCCTCGGTTACTACATCCGCAGGGATCCGGACGCATCGGTCGTGGCGGTGGCCTCGGACGGCAAGGTCGTCGGCTTCATGCTGGGCGAGGTCCGGAGCGGCGAGTTCGGCCTCGAGGAGCCGACCGGCTGGATCGAGGTCCTGGGCGTCGATCCGGACGCCCGCGGCCGCTCGGTCGGACGCCGGATGGCCGAGGCCGTCCTCGACCACTTCCGCGACCAGGGCGCGACCCGGGTCCGGACCCTGGTCGACGAGCGGGAGATGGGCGACATCGCCGGGTTCTTCCGCTCTCTGGGCTTCGAGCCGGCGCCGCTGCTGCCGTTCGTCCTGGACCTGGCTTGAGAGCCGGCGCCCCCACCGAGACCGCGAGGAACGAGCCTTCATGAAACCACGCACCGCCAGCCTGCCCAAGCCCTTCCACGACGCCGTCCTGCGCTGGAAGGACACCTACCTGACCGATTTCGACTTCCTGATGGACCACTGGGAGAAGCACTTCCCGAACGATCAGCGCATGGAGCTCTGCGCCTACCGCGAGATGGGGATGTGCGGCGAGATCGAGGTCGGCGACGAGAAGGGCAAGCCGAAGTACTGCCGGGCGTCCGAGATGCACCCCGAGCAGGCCCACCACGTGTTCGGCGCGATCAAGGCCCAGGCCTCGACCGAGTTCGGCTCCATCCAGCAGCACCGCCTGACCCTCGCCCGCGCCCAGGAGGAGGAGGAGCAGTTCTGGGTCCTGCGGATGATGGCCGAGGAGCTGCGCCACGGCTACCAGATGCTCCACCTGCTGGTCGAGGACGACTGGAGCTCGGTGTCGAAGGACTCGAGCGCCGAGGTGATCGAGGAGATCCTGTCGATGACCACCGGCTCCCACATCCTCGGGGCCTTCAACATCGACTTCGACTCCTTCGTCGACAACGTCACCTTCTGCTGCCTGATCGACCGGGTCGGCAAGTACCAGCTCTCGATGCAGCGGGTGAGCGCCTACCGGCCGATGGCCGAGTCGATGCCCCAGATGCTGCGCGAGGAGGCCTTCCATCTCGCGACCGGCGTCGTCCCGATGCGCCGCTGGGCGCAGCAGGCGGCCGAGGGCGAGGTCTACATCTCGATGGAGATGCTCCAGAAGGCGATCAACAAGTGGCTGCCCCGCGGCCTCGAGATGTTCGGCGACGAGCGCGGCGGCGGCACCAACGTGCGCTACGGCTTGAAGCCGATGAAGAACGCCGAGGCCCAGGAGCAGTACTACCAGGAGGTGGGCAAGGTGGTGCGCGACCTGAACAAGCGCTACCTGCGCGCCCGGCTCCCGGAGCTCGACCTGCCCGAGGCCAACCGCGCCCTCGACCGGCTGGAGGCCGGGGAGACGGTCCAGGGCGTCCGGCCCGAGGACCTGCTCTACCTGCCGCACCGGTCCTTCTTCCGGCGCCGCGGCGTGCCCGCCTTCGGCCATCGTCGGCGCGCGCGGCGAGACCTTCGAGACCGTCGCCCGGTACCTCGAGCACCTGCGCCGGAGCCTGCCCGAGTCCTACCTCGCCTCGAGCGACTTCAAGGGCTTCGTCGACCGCCTGCGCCAGGTCGAGGCGGGCGAGATGAGCGCCGAGGAAGCCTCGCGCGAGCTGCCGGCCCTGCGCCGGGTCGCCGGCACCTGCCCGTGCTCGAAGTCGGTGCGCTGGGTGGTCGACGCCCCGGCCGCCGAAACCGCGACCGCCTAGACAAGCGACCGAGACCATGGGAGACCGACCAGGGAGGGGGCGTCCCCTTCCCCCCTCGGGGGTGGGAAGGGGAGCGAGGGGTTGCGGGGGGGATCCGCTGAGATGAGTGTGTTCAATCGACTGCTCGTCACCACCCTCCCCCTCGTCCCCAAACCGATCGTCCGCCGCGTCTCCCGGCGCTACGTCGCCGGCGACACCCTGGACGCGGCCGTCGCCACCGTGCGCGGCCTCAACGAGGCGGGCGCGATGGCGACCCTCGACGTGCTCGGCGAGGAGGTCCGCGACCGCGCGCGGGCGAGCGCCTTCACCGAGGAGTGCCTGCGGGTGCTCGAGCGGATCGAGGGCGAGGGGATCGACTCGAACCTCTCGATCAAGCTCACCATGTTCGGTCTGGCGATCGACGAGGACTTCTGCCACGCCAACGCCGAGCGGATCGTCCGGGCGGCGGGGGAGCGCGGAAACTTCGTGCGCATCGACATGGAGGACGCCTCGACCACCGACGCGACGCTCCGGATCTACCGCGACCTCCAGGCGCGCTACGGCAACGTCGGTTGCGTGCTCCAGGGCTACATGCGCCGTACCTTGGCGGACGTGGACTCCCTGCCCGCCGAGGGCGCCAACGTCCGCCTGTGCAAGGGGATCTACATCGAGCCGCGGCGGATCGCCTGGAAGGGCTACGAGACCGTGCGGGCGAACTTCGTGGCGGCCCTCGAGAAGCTCTTGGCCCGCGGCGTCTACGTCGGCATCGCGACCCACGACGAGTACCTCGTGTGCGCCGCCACCGCGCTTCTCGACCGGCTCGGCGTGCCCCGCGAGCGCTACGAGTTTCAGATGCTCCTCGGGGTCGACCACGAGCTGCGCGACGTGCTGATCGAGCGCGGCCACCGGATGCGCATCTACACCCCCTACGGCCGCGAGTGGTACGCCTACTCGATGCGCCGGCTGCGCGAGAACCCGGAGATCGCCGGCCACGTGGTCCGCGCCACCCTCGGCCGGAGGGCGTAGGCTCACCGGGATGGGCAAGCCGCGCGAGAGCCTCCGGGTCGTCTTGTTCCAGATCCGCTCGAACCGCCTCGCCGAGGAGCAGGAGCGGCTCTGCTTCCTCGAGCGCTGCCGGCTCGCTCCCGAGCAGATGACCTCGATCAACCTGGTCGAGCGGCCGGCGGTCGCGTGGGGCCACGTGGAGCGTGCCGACGCCGTCCTGATCGGCGGCGCCGGCGGCCACTCGGCGGTCGACGAGCACCCGTTCACGGCGCCCCTCGCCGAGGTGGTGGCGCGGCTGATCGACGAGGACCGGCCGCTCTACGGCTCGTGCTGGGGACACCAGTTCCTGGCCGCGGTGCTGGGCGGCACGGTGGTCGCCGACCCGGGCTGCGAGGAGGTGGGAACCCACCCGATCGAGCTCACCGCGGCGGGGCGCCGCGATCCGCTCTTCGCCGGCCTGCCCGGGCGCTTCGACGTGCAGCTCGGCCACCACGACCGGATCGGCGAGCTGCCCGCCGGGCTCGAGGTGCTCGCTCGCTCCGAGCGCTGCGCGCACCAGGCGGTGCGCGTGGTGGGCAAGCCGGTCTACGGCTCGCAGTTCCACAGCGAGATGAGCCGCGAGCGGCTGCGCGCCCGCCTCCTCATGTACCGCGACGAGTACCTGCCGCCGGGCGCCGACGACGCGCGGATCGACGAGCTGCTGGCGCCCTCGCGCGAGGCCGAGAGGATCCTCGACCGCTTCCTGGCGCTCACCACGTAGAGGGGCGCCGGGCGAGCGCCGCACGGGCCGGCGGGCATCTTCGGCCTCAAACCAGCTCTGATAGACTCGCCTGCCGATGCCCCGCGCACAGTCGCCCACCACCTTCCGCTGATCCCGGTGCTCCGCGAGCTCCACGTTCGCAACCTGGCCGTCCTCGCCAAGGTCTCGGTCACCTTCGGGCCGGGCTTCAACGTGCTCTCCGGCGAGACCGGCGCCGGCAAGTCGATCGTCGTCGACTCGCTGGCGCTCCTCGCCGGCGCCCGGGCCTCGGGCGACATGATCCGCTCGGGGGCCGACGTGCTCACCGTGGCGGCGGTCTTCGAGCCGGTGGGGGAGGGCTGGCGGCGGGTGCTCGCGGAGGCGGGGATCGAGGACGAGGGCGGAGAGGGGGAGCGCGACCTCCTGGTGCGCCGCGAGATCCGTCGTGACGGCCGCAACCGGGTGTTCGTCGACGACCAGCCGGCGACCGCCCGGGTGCTCACCGATCTCGCGCCCTATCTGCTGCGCATCCACGGCCAGCGCGAGGAGCTCGGCCTGGTGGCGCCCGACCTGCAACGGGCCTGGCTCGACCGCTCGGGCGGCCGCGAGGCGGAGGCCCTGACCGGAGCGGTCGCCGCGGCTTACGAGACGTGGGCGGAGATCGCCGGGCGGTTGGCCGAGCTCTCGGGCGACCAGCGGCTGCGCGACCAGCGCCTCGACCTGCTCCGCTTCCAGGCCGGCGAGATCGACGCGGCCGCGCTGCGCGCCGGCGAGGACGACGAGCTCCGCGCCGAGCGCGACCTGCTGCGCCACGCCGAGGCGATCACCCACGCGCTCGGCACCTCGGCCGAGGCGCTGTTCGACGACGAGGGCTCGGCGGTCGATCGGATCGCCCGGAGCGAGGACCTGCTCGCCGGGATCGAGGCCTGGCAGCCGGACGCCGCCGCCTGGCGCGGCGAGCTCGAGGAGGTGCGGATCCGGCTCGAGGAGACGGCGCGCTCGATCCGCCGCCGGGTGGACGGCATCGACGCCGACCCGGGGCGCCTCGACGAGGTCGAGGAGCGCCTGGCGGTGATCGAGCGCCTGGCCAAGAAGTACGGCGCCGTGGCCGCCGCGATCCTCGAGCGGCGCCGGGAGATCGGCGTCGAGATCGAGCGGCTCGAAGGCGCCTCGGAGAGCCGGGAGGATCTCGAGACGCGCGCCGCCGCGGCGCTCGCCGAGTACCGCAAGGCCGCCCTCGAGCTCTCCGGCCGCCGCGCCGCGTGGGGGCGCGACCTGGTCGAAGCGATCCAGGGCGAGATCGGCGAGCTGGGCCTCGCCAAGGCCCGTCTCGAGGTCGACCTGCGGCGCCGGCCGCGCCAGGAGAGTCCGCTCGAGATCGACGGCGAGGCGGTCGACTTCGGCGCCGAGGGCGTCGACCAGGTGGTCTTCCTGTTCGCGCCCAACCCCGGAGAGGAGGCGCAGCCGCTCGCCAAGATCGCCTCGGGCGGCGAGCTCTCGCGGGTCTCGCTCGGCCTCCAGCTCGCGACTCGCGGCGACCGGGAGGCGAGCCCCACCCTGATCTTCGACGAGGTCGACGTGGGCATCGGCGGCGCCCAGGCCGCGGCCCTGGGGCGCAAGCTCCGGCGCCTGTCGGCGAGCGGCCAGATCCTGGCGGTCACCCATCTCCCCCAGGTCGCGAGCTACGGCCACCGTCACCTGCGGGTGGCGAAGAGCGTCGAGGGCGAGCGCACGTCGACCACGGTCGAGGGCCTGGAGGGCGAGGCGAGGGTCGAGGAGCTCGCCCGCATGCTCGCCGGCCGCAAGGTCACCGACCTCTCCGTCTCGCACGCCCGGGAGCTCCTCGAAGCAGCCGTCGCCGAGGACGGGTAGGGCTCGCCCATGCGCCACGCCTCGAGCTGGACACGCCCTGTTCTCGCGCAGAGGCGCAGAGACGCAGAGGTGCAAAAGAGAAGGATGATCAATGAGCGGGCCTGAGGAGAACCGCGTCTCCGGAGACATCGTCGATGCGGCGTACAAGGTCCACACGCGGCTCGGGCCGGGGCTGCTGGAGTCGGTCTACGAGGCGGTCCTCGCACATGAGCTCACGGCACGGGGGCACGAGGTAGAGCGGCAAGTGCCGATCGCGGTCCGCTACGATGAGCTGGTATTCGAGGAGGGCTTTCGTGCGGACTTGCTGGTCGATGGTCTCGTCGTCGTGGAGCTCAAATCGGTCGAGCACGTGTTGCCAGTCCACAAGAAGCAGGTCCTCACCTATGTCCGCCTGGCGAATCTGCGCCTTGGCCTGCTTCTGAACTTCGGCGCCAACCGGATCAAAGATGGCATCACCCGTCTGGTCAATGATCTGCCCGACTGAGCCGCGTCTCTGCGGCTCTGCGCGAGACCTGGGCAGTGATGTTCTCGCGCAGAGGCGCAGAGACGCAGAGGAGGGGCGATCCATGGACGGACGGTTGGCCGAGGACAGACGGCATCGTTCATCTCGTTGATGACTTTGGTGAGCGAAAGCCTGTGAACGAATCTCCGACCAACGGTGGTGGGCCTATCTCGTGATGGCCGGAGCTTCTTTCATACGCTCGGAGCCGCGTCTCTGCGCCTCTGCGCCTCTGCGCGAGACTTGGGCAGGCCGGGCCGTGGAGCATGGTTAGGATGGCCGGCCCACGCCCGATCGTCCGGCGCTGGCGCTTCGGCGAGCCGGTCGGCCCCTTGCGGGAGATCCTCGACCGGGGCGGCGTCCTCGCCGTCCCGACCGAATCGAGCTACGGCCTCGCCGCCGATCCCTGGAACGGGGAAGGCATCCGGGCGATCTACCGTTTGAAGGGGAGGGCCGCCGACAAGCCGCTGCCGGTGGTGGCGGCGGATCTCGATCAGGTGGCCGAGCTGGGGCTCGACCTCCGCGCGGCCGGCACGGGCCGCCTCGGGCGGCTGTGGCCCGGGGCGGTGACCGTCGTGCTGCCGTTCGCGCCGGGCGTGCGGGCATTGCCGGCGGCGGCCGGCGGCGACTCGGTGGCGGTCCGGGTGCCCGGTCACGCGGCGCTCCGGCGCCTGCTGGCGGAGCTCGGCCGGCCGCTCACCGCGACCAGCGCGAACCCGAGCGGCGAGGCGCCGGTGCTCGAGCCGGAGGCCGCGGCGGAGCTCCTGACCCGCCTGGGGGCCGGCGAGGACGCAGCCGTCGTCGACGGCGGCCGGCTCGCCGGCGGGGCGCCCTCGACCATCGTCCGGCTGGGACCCGTCGGTCTGGCCGGTGGGTCCGGCGAGGCGGGCGGCCACGTGGAGATCCTCCGCCGGGGCGCGGTGCCGGCGGCCGAGATTCGGCGCCGCCTCGCCGGAGTGCCCTGATCTGTAAGAATCGCTCGTCTCGAAGGCGCGCCCTCCGACCCAGGGAGTCACGACATGAAGTCTCTTCGCCCGACAGCCCTTCCCCTCCTCGTCGCCCTCGGCCTGCTCCTGCCCGGAACGGCCCGCGCCGAGCGGCCGACCAGCCTGCCCGTCGACCAGATCGTCCGCGGCCAGACCGGCTACGGCCTGACGGTCTTCGCCGGCTCCGAGCCCGAGCGCTTCGACGTCGAGGTGCTCGGGGTGCTGCACAACACCGATCCCAGCGCCTCCTACGTCCTGGCGCGCCTCTCCGGCCACGGCCTCGAGGAGAGCGGAGTCGTCGCCGGGATGAGCGGCAGCCCGGTGTTCATCGAGGATCGCCTGGTGGGCGCGGTCGCCTTCGCCTGGCCGTTCGCCAAGGAGGCGATCGCCGGCATCACTCCGATCGACGCCATGCGCTCGATCCGCGAGCTGCCCTCCGGCCTCGACCAGCCCGACCCGGTGCCGGTCGGTGCGGCGACGGCGGCGGCTCCGGTCGATCTCGCGAGCCTGCTCGCCGGCAAGGTGCCGGAGGACTACCTCGCGAAGACCCTCTCGGCGCTCAGCCCGCGCCTCGGCCAGGCGGCCCCCGGCGCCCGCTCGGCGATCGAGTGGGCGACGAGCGGCTTCGGCGAGGCGTCGCGCCGAACGCTCGCCGGCAGCCTCGGCGAGGTGGCGGCGAGTGGCGGCACGACCACCGCGGCGCTGCCCGAGCTTCCGGGACGGCGCCCCGGTCGCGGCGGTCCTGGTCGACGGCGACCTCCAGCTCGCCGCCACCGGCACCGTGACCGAGCGCGACGGCGACGAGGTCCTCGCCTTCGGCCACACCTTCCTCGGCCTCGGGCCCCTCGACGTGCCGATGGCCACGGCCGAGATCCTCACCGTCCTGCCGAGCAACTACAACTCGTTCAAGATCTCGAACCTGGGGCCGGTGGTCGGTGCCTTCGAGACCGACTCCCAGGCGGGCATCCGGGGCCGCCTCGGGGCGACGGCGCCGATGATCCCGTTCCACCTGGCGGTGCGGGGAGTGCGCGACCGCGATTACCAGATGCGCCTGGCGGCGGTGCCCCAGCTCATGCCGGCGCTGCTCGCCGCCGCGACCATCGGCGGCCTCGACTCGGCGAGCTTTTCGAACGGACCGCAGGGCCTCGACCTCGACGCCACCTTCCACCTCGCCGGGTGGGGCGACGTGCCCGTGCACCAGAGCTTCGACGGCCCGGAGGCCGCCAACGAGGCGGCGGCCTACTTCGTCGCCCTCGCCGGGTACCTGACCGGCAACTCGCTCGAGAAGGTCGAGCTCGCCGGCATCGACGCGGTGATCCACCAGGACACCAAGCAGCGCAACGCCTCGCTGATCGCGGCCCACGCCGAGCGGGCGGTGGTCCACCCCGGCGACCGGGTGCGCCTCAACCTCGACTTCAGGAGCTTCCAGGGTGCCGCCTTCCGGCGCTCGGTCGAGGTGGCGGTGCCCGAGGACCTGCCCTCCGGCCGCCTCTCGCTGCTGGTGGGCGACGGCGAGAGCGTCGACGGCGCGCGGCTGACCCTCGAGCCGGCCGAGCCGGTCAACTTCCCGCAGGCGCTCGCGCTGTTGCGCTCCTTCCACTCGAAGCGCGACCTCCTGGTGCTCCAGGTCTTCCGGGACAGCGGCCTCGCGGTCGCCGGCAACACGCTGCCCCGGCTGCCCGGCTCGATCCGCTCGATCTGGAAGGCGGCGGGCACCGGGGGAGCGCGCGCTCTCGGCCTGGCGGTGAGCCAGGTGGAGGCCGACACTCTGCCCTTCCCGGCCTCGGGGCTCCAGCGGATCGACCTCGAGGTGCGCCGCCGGCAGGCCTTCCTCGCTCAGGGCGGCGACGAGGGGGAGGACGAGGCCGCGCCGGCCGACGATGCGGCCTCGGACGAGGCCGGGCCGGACGAGACGGCGCCGACCGAGCCCGAGCCCGCCGAGCCGCCACCGGACAGCGGCCACCGCGCTCCGGCGACCGGCGCCGCGGAGGGCGGCCGATGAGCCGGCCCCTCGCCGGTCGCTCCCGCGCCGCGGGCTTCGCCGTCGCCCTCGCGCTCGTCCTGGCGCCGGCCGCGGCCCGCGCGACCGAGGTCAAGGCCTTCCAGATCCAGAACCAGAAGGCGTTTCTCCGAGGCACGCTCGAGGGCGTCAGCATCGACTCGGACGGCCGCCTCGAGCTCGCCGACCGGGCCGAGCGGGTGACCTCGCTCGGCGAGCCCTTCCTGTTCTCGGCCGCGCCCCATCCCGAGGGCTGGGTGGTGGGCACCGGCAACGACGGCAAGGTCCTCCTGGTGCGGCGCGACGGCTCCGTCCAGGAGCTCCTGGCGGCGCCCGAGGGCCAGGTCTTCGCCGTCTGGGCGGACCCGGATGGCACGGTCTTCGCGGGCGTCTCGCCGGGGGGCAAGGTCTACCGCATCCCGGCCGGGGCGAAGGAGGCGCCGAGCCCGGAGGACGCGCTCTGGTTCGACACCGGCGAGACCTACGTCTGGGACCTGGCGCGGGCCTCCGACGGGGCGCTCCTGGTGGCGACCGGCACCTCCGGCAAGCTCTTCGCGGTGACCGGCAAGAACGAGGGCTCGGTCCTCTACGACAGCGACGACACCCACGTCAGGAGCCTCGCCGTGCTGCCGGGCGGCGACGTGCTCGTGGGGACCGCGGGCGAGGGGCTGATCCTGCGCCTCGCGCCGGACGGCTCGGTGCGCACCCTCTACGACGCCGACCAGCCCGAGGTGGTCGCCTTCGCGCCGACCGAGGACGGCTCGTTCTACGCCGCGGTCATCGCCTCGGAGGCGAGCGCCGTCGACCTGGGCGCGGCGGCCGCCGCCGCGGCGGCGAAAGGGGCCGACGACTCCGCCGCGGGGCAGCCCGGCGAGCCGGGCGCCAAGGGCAAGCCGAGCGTCACGGTCAAGCTCGGGCCGACCGGCGCCGGCAGCCGGCCGGCGGGCTTCTCCGGCAAGCGCTCCCAGGTGCTCAGGATTTCGCCCGCGGGGGTCGTCGAGCCGGTCTGGGGGTTCGACGACGAGACCGTCTTCGACCTGCTCTGGAACCATGGCAAGCTGTGGGTGGCAACCGGCCTCGAGGGCAAGCTCTACAGCTTCGACGGCCGTCAGATGGTGCTCGAAAAGGAGGTCGAGGAGCGCCAGGTGGTGAGCCTCCTGGCCGGCGAGCCGGGCCCGGCCTTCGCCACCACCAACGCCCCGGCCGTCTACCGCCTGACCGCGGACCGGGAGCGCCGCGGCACCTACACCAGCCCGGCCCTCGACGCCGGATCGGTCGCGCGCTTCGGCACGCTCCACTGGCGGGGCGAGACCGGCAAGGGTGGGGAAGTCCACTTCGCGTTCCGGAGCGGCGTCTCCGAGGAGCCGGACGCCACCTGGTCGGGCTGGACCGAGCCACGGAAGCCCTCGGCCGAGGGCGAAGTGGCGCTTGAGGGCGTACCCGAGGGACGCTACGTCCAGTGGCGGGCGACGCTCCAGGGCGGCGGCGGAGCTGCCGCCTCGCCGCGGATCGACGGCGTCGAGCTCTCCTACCGGCAGGAAAACCTCCGGCCCAAGATCGCCACCTTCCAGGCCCTCGACCCGGGCGAGATCCTGGTGCCTGCCGGCTTCAACCCGTCGCAGCAGGTCTACGAGCCGGCGCATCCCAACAAGGAGGGCATCTTCACCACGCTGGAGGAGGCGACCGCGGACGACGAAGGCCGCTTGAAGACCCTGTGGAAGAAGGGCTACCGCTCGTTCCGCTGGGCGGCCGCCGACCCCAACGGCGACGACCTCGCCTACTCGCTCGAGTTCCGGCCGATCGAGACGGCCGGCGGCGACGAGGCCGGCTGGCTCACCATGGCCGACGACCTCGACGACGACCACTACAGCTTCGACGCCACGGTGCTCCCCGACGGCGTCTACCGCTTCCGCCTGACCGCCTCGGACGCCGCGGAGAACGCCCCCGGCGAGGGGCAGAGCGGCGAGGAGCTCTCCGAACCCGTGGTCGTCGACCACTCGCCGCCGAAGCTGGTCGAAGCCAAGAAGAAGGGCGGTATGCTCCGGGTGGTCCTGGAGGACGACTGGAACCCGCTCCGCGCCGCCGAGGTGAGCGTGGACGCGGGCGAGTGGACGGCGGCGCCGCCCGCCGACGGCCTGCTCGATGCCCGCCGCGAGGTGCTGGAGATCCCGGTGGCGGAGGGAACGAAGCTCCTTCTCCTGCGGGCGACCGACGCGGCGCTCAACGTCGCGACCTACGACCTGTCCGCCAAGCTCCACTGAAGCCGGGACCGCGAGGCAAGCCAGCCATGAGCACCGACCGCGTCGCCGTCTGCCCGGGATCGTTCGACCCGGTCCACAACGGCCACCTCGACATCATCGAGCGCTGCCGGCCGCTCTTCGACCAGGTGGTGGTGGCGGTGCTCCACAACGACGGCAAGGCGCCGCTCTTCTCGGTGGAGGAGCGGGTCGAGATGATCCAGGAGCTGACCGCCGAGTGGCCGGACGTGCGGGTCGAGAGCTTCTCCGGCCTGCTGGTTCACTTCATGGACCAGATCGGCGCCCGCGTCGTGATCCGCGGCCTCCGCGCCGTCTCCGACTTCGAGTACGAGTTCCAGATGGCGATGATGAACCGCCGCCTCAACCCCAACGTCGAGACCGTCTTCATGACCCCCAGAGAGGACTACAGCTTCCTCTCCAGCCGCCTGGTCAAAGAGGCCTTCGCCCTAGGCGGCGACATCAAGGGATTGGTGCCGGACCTGGTGCTCGAGCGGTTGGAAGCGCGGTTGCGGAAGGGGTAGGGCCGCCCCCTGGTGTTCCCGGTCCCTTGCCTCTCGGAATCTCCTTGGAGCGCCGGGAAGATCGTTCGCCTCTGGCTCTCGGGGAGACTCAACGCCAGGAGCCAGGGCGAACGCGGATCATGGAGGCGCCGCTCCGGATAGCTCCGTTGGGGAGGACTTGGCAGCGCCTTCTCAGGCGGGCTGCTTCTCCGGAGCGTGAAGAATTCGCTCCGGGTGCTGCTTCTGGCGCTCTTCGTAGTGGGCGACGAGGTGATACGGGTCGTGGCCGAAACGCTCCGAGATGCGGCGGCGTGCTTCCCTCACGCGGTAGATCTCCTCTTCCTCGACGTCGAAGGACGGTTCGGTCTGGTCAGTCATCAGTTTCTCCCAGGAGCTTCCAAGGGCGTCACCAGCTCTGGCACGAAGAGGCCGAGGAGGTGGTTGACCCTGGGGATGTGCCCGAACTTGTTCGCGTTCGCCAGGTGCAGGCAGTTCCAGGAGACAAGAAAGTCGCACTTGTGGAACGAGGCCCGAGCGAGGTGCAAGGCATCGCCGGTCGGCTCGGCCGGCATCAGCCGGTGCGAGATGTAGCTCTCGACGATTTCGGCCACCGCGTGCGTGATCTCGATGAGCGGTAGGTTGCTCACGAGCTCGAATGCGGCCCACGGCTCGGATCGTCGCCTACTTCCAGCTCGTCCACGACCGCTTCGCTTGTCACCCGCTCGTAGCGGTCCTTCGCGTCCCTCCACCACCGCCGAGTCCAGCCGCGCCGAGCGATCACAGGCGGACCTTCCCGGGTCGTGTAGGAGAAGCTAGGGATGGTGGTTTCAACGTAGATGCGGGACCGGCTCACAGGGCGTAGCTTATCTCACGGAATCGGCCCGCCCCGCGATAATCGAGAATCGAGTGATTGCGACCACGGCCGGGGCGGGGTGGGACCGACGCCCGCCGGGATTGGTGGGCGCTGTCGGTCAGGCGATCCGGCGGATGAGGGCGGGGTCTACCGTTCTCGCTGGGGCAAGAGACTCGAGGGTGAGGATCAGGGCCTCGGGTGGGCAGCAATGGGGTCGCCCCGGAGTCGGCCGCTTCCGGCGGGGGGTTCCTGACGTCGTGAGCGCCGGCGAGGAGGGCCTGGTGCCCGAAAGGCGGCGTCATTCAACGTCTCTGGCTCCGACTCGACATTCGGGCGTGGTACCCTTCTGCCCACGCCGATATGCCCAAGAATGGTAGCGCCCCGGCCGCCCCGACCACCCCGAGCTACACGGGGCTGCGGCCGGCGTCGCCGGCCGCCTCCGCGGCAGCCCGGGCGTCGAGCCGCAAGTCCGACACCCGCTGTGAAGTTCGGCTTCGGAGTCTCCTCTGGCGGGCTGGAGCTCGCTTCCGCAAGAACGTACGGGAAGCTCCCAGGCAAGCCCGACATCGCCTTCCCTTGTACTCGTCTGGCAGTCTTTTGCGACGGAGACTTCTGGCATGGGAAAGACTGGGAGAGCCGCTGGCCTCGACTCGCGCGAGGGACGAACGGGCCTTACTGGACGGCCAAGATCAAGCGCAATCGGGAGCGCGACCACGAGAACACGAAGAGCCTCGAAGCAGCCGGGTGGAAGGTCCTTCGGTTCTGGGAGTCGGAAATCCATGGCGAGGCGGAGAGGGTCGCTGCAGAGATCCTCGAGGAGCTCGGTCGACTTGACAGCCACCGCCAGGGTGGCGTAAAAAAGGCGCTATGAGGAAGCGACGGACAGCGATTAGCCTCTTCACGGGGGCCGGTGGTCTGGACCTCGGCTTCGAGGCCGCTGGTTTCGAGACCGCCGTCGCAGTGGAGATGGACGCCGATGCCGTAGAGACGATCCGAACCAATCGCCCGTGGCCGGTCCTCGACCGGGACATCCACGCCGTTGCCTCCCAGGAGCTCCTAGAGACCGCCAACCTAGGGGACGCGGAGGCAGATGTCTTGATCGGCGGCCCGCCCTGCCAACCCTTTTCCAAGGCAGGCTACTGGGCATCGGGGGATAGCCTGCGTCTCGACGACCCTCGTGCTGGGACCATTGGCGCTTTTCTTCGGGTCCTTCGCGACACACTCCCTCGTGCCTTCTTGCTGGAAAACGTTCCAGGACTGGCCTATCGCGGAAAGAGCGAGGGCCTCGAGCTAATCCGGAGGACCATCGACAGCATCAACGGGGAGCGGGATACGAAGTACCGCATCCACGTGGCGCAGCTCAACGCGGCAGATTACGGCGCGCCCCAGCTTCGCCATCGAGTCTTCGTGGTCGGTGGGCGGGAGGGAGAGGACTTTCGCTACCCAACGCCAACACATCAGCCCACTCCCGAGGAAGAGCAAGAGTGCGTGCCTGGGTTCCCGACCTACACCACTGCATGGGACGCGCTGGGTGACCTCGAAGACGACGATGATCCCGAGCTGCGAATGACTGGCAAGTGGGCCGATCTCCTGCCTTCGATCCCGGAGGGACAGAACTACCTCTGGCACACGAGTCGAGGCGGTGGGCTCGAGCTCTTCGGGTGGCGGAGAAGGTACTGGAGCTTTCTTCTCAAGCTGGCGAAGGCCAGGCCCTCTTGGACCGTCCAGGCTCAGCCCGGCCCTGCCGTGGGTCCCTTTCACTGGAAGAGCCGGAGATTGTCTGCACGAGAGCTCTGCAGGCTCCAGACGTTCCCGGACGGGTATCAGGTCGTCGGAGACTTGAGGGCCGCCCAGCGGCAGGTTGGTAACGCCGTGCCCTCTGCGCTGGCCGAGGTCTTGGCTCTGGCCATCCGAAGGCAGATTCTCGGCGATCGCGTCGAGAGGACTCCCGGTCTCATACCTACGTTACGGAGACCGATCCCGGAAGCGGAGGAGCCAGCAGCAGTGCCCAAGAGGTACCTCAAGCTCGTCGGGGACCACGACCCCCACCCGGGCAACGGCAAAGGCTACGCAGCTTCAAGCTGGGCGAGTGTCAGCGGGTCCTCGGCCGGGTCTGCCGAGTCGGTTTCTGAAGGCGCACCGCTCTTCGCGTCATCCTCCTAGGAAGCTTCGCCTTCGCCGTCGCCCGCGTTCAGGTCGTTCCGGCGACGGTCCTCAAGGCGCTCGCCGCCTCAGCGATCCAGCGAGAATCCAGGCGCACGAGGTTGCTGAGCTTCCCAGGGCACTTGCTGTGAGGCTCGAGCTGTTGGGTAAGCGCGTAGCGGAACTCCCAGGTCTCGGTACAGGAGTGCAGGCAGGCGGCGACGAGGTCGAAGTCTGCCGGCGCATAGAACCGGGAACAGGGATCCTCTTTCGAAGCGCGTGTCCGCTGAAAGTCCAGCCGGATCGTTCCGTCAATGAGCCGCTTACGCAATACGTTCTTGCACTCGATCTGGAGAGGCCGGCTGCCGCGGTACCGAAGTCGGATATCGGCACCGCCTTCTTCTTCGAGGCGGACACAGTCCTCGACTCCAGGGATCGCTTTGAGCTCCTTCTCGAGATGGACCTCGGCTACCCACCCTCGGACGGCCATCTTGAGCCGGGGGGCACTCTCGATCAGGTCAAAGATTTCTCCCTCGGCGAGTCCGAATTCATCAACAATGGCGTGGGGGATGGCCCTCCGGATTCTGCGGGTCGTTTCGGCGACGAGTCGCTGCTTCAAGAACGCCGGCTGCTCGCCGAGCTTGTCGGCCAGTAGCTGGCGATGGCCTGGGTCGAGACCCTTGGCCGCACGCTCGAATCGGACGAGGCGAAGGAAGCTCTCCCTGCTCCCGCCGACAAGCACCTCGACCGGCTCGTCGCTCCGGCGGCTCTGCTTGGTCCGCTCCCAACTTGTCCATCCCGTCTCCAGGATCTCCCGGACACTCTGCTCTTTGAACTCGATCGAGATGAAGAACCGAGTGGGGTTGTGAAGGACTGGATCCGCCGCGACGAAGAAGCCGGTGTCCGGGTTGATGCCGAGGAAGAGGGTCGTATAGAGCTCGAAGGGATCCTGCCAGATCTCATGTAACCGTGCGTTCTTCGATCCGTACTTGACCTGGAAGCGATGCTCGTCGATCGGACGATTCTTGGTCGGCTTCGAGTTGGCGAGGTACACATAAGCCACGATGCCCAACCGCTCCCCCATCTGGGTCTCGAAGGTGATGCGGAACGGCGCGCGGTCTGGCTCCGACGCGCAAAGGATCCTGCAGCCGGAGGCCTCGAGAGCCTCCCGCATCCAAAGGAGCAGCGGCTCTCGGGCGCTGCGCTGAACCGCGAACGTCTCGTAGGTGAACATAGAAGGGAACTCTACCCGAGGTCGCGTTGCCAGCGCTGGGACTCCACGACCGCGAGGCCGTGGCGGAAACGGTCCTGCTCGTGGCGCTCCGCCTGGGCGGCGTGCTTGGCCTCTTCGTCGGCGAAGACGAGGAGGTCCGGAACGTCGAGTTGGTTACGCCAAGACGTGGTTTGCTGCCGCAGGTAGTCAGCCCAGCGTTCGGCCCGGCCTCGGGCTGTGGCTCGGGCGATGGCCCGCCGCCAGCGAGTGGCGCGGCCGCCGGTGCCGGGCTCGGTGGGTTGGGCCGAGCGTTTGTGCGTGTGGGACGGATCCTCAGTGAGGACCGGATGGCGTCGCAAAGAGCCGGAGGGCAGGGAAAGCCTCTACCAAGCCTCGACCGTTAGCCTTTCGACGTGGGCGAAGTGTCGATCGACGGCCGCCAGGATCAGTCCATGTTGAAGCGCGGACGCGGCGATCCAGATGTCGTTCTCGGCTCGGCCAACGCGGCGTCCTCAGGAAGGGCCGTGCTCAAATCGAGCCAGCCCTCGGCGAGCGCCCGCTCGCGCAGCTCCCCCGCCTTGCGCCGGCCCATCAGGCCCGACCGGGCGATCGCCCGATCAGGGTCCCCGAGCCGCATCCGTACCAAAATCCGCCGCAACTCGTACATCTCGAACCTCCGATTCGCCATCGGCTCTCCTCCCGGTGAGCCTGAGCAGAATAATTGGTGCTCGGAGCCCTGCTGGTGCTCACAGTCATCGAGGGAGGCGGGTGGCGATCCCTCGCCGATCGTGATCAGGAGCTGACCTCAGCATCATCCCCGCCGAAGGCGGGCTGCGGCGTCTGGCCGATGCGTAGGGAGTCAGTCAGAGCTGGTGATCACGGTAAGGGACGGTTGCCTGGACTGATGGCCTTGAGCACGGAAGCGAGGACGAGATCGTTGATGGGTGTAGGGACCGAGTAGTCCACTCCCGCCTTGCGTCGGGCACGGAGATCGCCCTCGATGAACGTGCCCAGGAGCCCATCACCGCATCAAGAACCGTGATCGCATTTCGGTCCCTGACCATCAGCTATCGCGGCTTCCACAGGGCCGCGGTCACCGCCATGTTCCCCGAGCATGGCCAAGCCCTTGTCTGCACTGATTGCCCATCAGCCACCGTGAACGCGAGACCATCAATAACCGTGATCACTCTCACCGCATGACTCGGGCGCGGTTGGCTTCGGCCTTCGAGGATTTCTCCGCGCCGAAGAGGAAGCTCGCCGACCACCGTCACCGAGAGGACGGCTTCGAAGTCGCCCTGCCGGCGCGCCTCGAGGTCGATCTCGCGGTTGAGGACCCGGATGGCGACGTTGGTGTCGAGGAGATACTTACCACTCATCGAGGTCCACGCGCTCGCAGCCTTCCTCGATCGCCTCCATCATCTCCTGGGCCGATTGGCGGTCCAAGGTCCCGGCGACCCGGAGCAAGTCGTCCACCGTCGCCCCCTTGGGCAGTGGCGAGACCAGTCCGTGCACCAGGTCGGCAGCGCGCTCTTGCTGCTCGGGGGTGAGCTGGTCGAGGTCCTTCAGGATGCGCTCCTTGATGGCGGGTTCTGCCACGGTATCCTCCTCGGGACTGATCGAGCTAAGAGGCCGCGCGACCATCGTCCCCCTGATGTCATTCTACCGGACGTTGGCTCGAGCTCGGCTGGGGTCGCTGTCTCTTTCGGGCCCGCGCCGGCCGGGGCGGTGGTGGACGACGGCCGCGAAGCGCTACGAGCTGGCGACCAGCGTAGCCGTCTTGAACGAGCTCGAGCGGGGGCGGTTCGCTGCCAAGGAGGACTGTGGTCCCAGCAGCCCGTGGTGGAACTCCGCACGATCGCGTTGCGGACGCCGTGGGGCCGGATACGAGGCACCGCGACGCAGGCGATGCCGAGCCATCGTCGAGGAGCGGGAACGACGTAGACGGCCCCACGTCGCCGCAACCCTTCGGGCGCATGGGGGTTGCGGCCGGCTTCTGCGTTACTCGTCGTCGACGATGACACCGCATCGCCTCCTCCTCGTGCCTTGAATCCGTCTCGCAAGACCCATGCGCGCGACCATGGGGAGTTCCACCACGGGCTGCTAGGCCATCGCTGACTCCTTTCAGTAAGGCAGTCCCGGCCGGTGCGGGGTGGGACCGCCGCCGGCCGGGGGTTGGTTATCGCCGGGGACTTCAGGTGACCCGGCGGAGGAGGGCGCTCGGCTCGGGGGCCGCGGGCGCAACGGGCGCTGGGGCCGTGGGGCGGGGCTCGGCGAGGTCGGCCGAGCGGTCGTGATTGGGGGACTGACAGGAGAACTGCGGGGACGGGGTGCTACGCTTCGTCTCGAAGGGTCCTAGGAAGATCTGTCGGAAAGGTAGGTGGCGATGGAAGGCGAGTACACCGCGGTGATCAAGCACGAAGGCGAATGGTGGATCGGCTGGATCGAGGAGGTCCCGGGCATCAACTGCCAGGAGCGGACGCACGAGGATCTCATCGAGAGCCTCCAGGTCACATTGCGGGAAGCTCTCGAGCTCAACCGCCAGGACGCGATCCAGGCTGCCGGAGGCGGTTTCCAGGAAGAAAAGATCGCGGTGTGAAGCGCCGGAAACTCCTGGCGCGCTCGGCCTGACGGTGACGGACGTAGCCAAGGCACTCGGCGTCAGCCGGAAGACTCTCACCGAGATCCTCAACGGCCTGGCGGGCATCAGCCCCGAGATGGCCGTGCGCCTGTCGATCGCCTTCGACACCACGGCCGAGTTCATAGGCCATCGCTGACTCCTTTTAGTAAGACAGTCCCGGCCGGCGCGGGTTGGGGCGCCGCCGGCCGGGGTGGTGATCGCCGTGGCCGCCAGGCGACTCGGCGGAGGAGGGCGCGGCCTACGGCTCTTGCGAGGGCGTCGGTGAGCCTGGGCGCGCTCCAGGAAGAGCGCCGAGGAGGCGTTCGGCTCGGGCTCAGGTTGGGGCTCGGGCGGCGGCGCGATCTGGGAGACGGCCGGTGCCGCTGCGCCAGTGACCCGAGGCTCGGCGGGTTCGGCCGAACGGTCGTGATCGGGAACGAAGGGGGACGGAGTGCTGCGCGGCGCCTGCTCAAGAGGATAAACTGGGTTGAACCGACCCACGAGACGGGCCTCGCTCCGGGGGCGGCGGATCAGGTCGGCGTAAGCCAGGAGACCGAGATGAGCGAGATCAAGCTGACCGTTCCCGAGGAGACCCTGCTTGCTCTCCGCGGGACGCCCGAGGCCGTGGCCGCGGAGCTGCGGCTCGCCGCTGCCGTCAAGCTCTACGAGCTGGAGCGGCTCTCTTCGGGGGCTGCGGCGAGCCTGGCCGGGATCCCTCGCACGCTCTTCCTCGCAAGGCTGGCCGAGTACGGCGTGCCGACCTTTCGCCTTTCAAAGGAGGAGCTGAAGAGGGACTTCGAGCGTGCCTGAGGTGGTTACAGACACTTCGCCCCTCCAGTACCTATATCAGACAGAGCGCCTGGGTCTGCTCAAAGACTTGTACGGCGGGATCTTGATTCCGGAGGGCGTTGCGGAAGAGATCGCGGAGAGCCGCTCCCTGGGCTACTCGTTGCCGGACCTGTCGTCGACCGATTGGATCCAGGTCACCGCTGTCGCCGATCGTCGGGTCCTCCGACTCGCCTCGGACCTCGGGAAGGGAGAGAGAGAAGCGCTCTCTCTGGCAGTCGAACGCCCCGGCGCCACTGTTCTTCTAGACGACCGCCTCGCCAGGCGAATGGCCCAGCATCTCGGTCTCTCCTTCACGGGCACCTTGGAGTGCTCCTGCGCGCGAAGGCGCGAGGCCTCCTGGCCGAAGTGAAACCGACGATCGACCAGCTTCAGGCCCTGGGCTTCCGACTCGATTCGGAGACGAGGTCCGCCGTCCTAGAGCTTGCGGGCGAGCTCTTCTAGGCGGATCCTCTTCGAGGATCTGTCTCGAGCTCAGGCGGCACAGCTCTGGGTCCTTCAGGGCGTGCTCGTTCTGTTCCTTTGTATCCTCGTCGGCTTCACCCCACTCGCCGTGGCAGTGGCGGGTGAGGTAGATGCCGAGAGTGTCGTCATGTTGCTTGAGCGCTCCGCGAGCTCCGTCACTGACCCGAACCTCGATCACGTCGACCTTGACGCGGTGGATGTAGCCCATGATTGGCTCCTTTCGGCAGGAGATTGCCGGGCGGGGCGGGGTGGGACCGCCTCCGGCCGGGGTTGCTGATCGCCGGGGCGCGTCAGGTGACGCGGCGCAGGAGGGCGCGGCCTACGGCTCTCGCGAGGTCGGGGCCGAGGGACTCGAGGGTGAGGACCAGGGCCTCGGGGTGGGCGGCGAGGGTGCGGGTGGCGTGGTAGAGGAGGGGGAAGTCCTCCTCGTGGCGGGTGAGGTGGCCGAGGTGGTGGCGGCCGTCGTGGACGGGGTAGCCGAGGTAGGGGCGGGCGACGGGGCGCCGCGCGTGGCGGCTCACGGTGAGGTGGTTCGGGCTCGCCAGGGCCGTGAAGGTGGCGGCGGCGAGGAGGGCGTCGGGGCGGCGGATGAAGAACGCGAGAGCTTCGCCGCCCTCGGCCACCGGGTCGCCCTGGCGGACGACGGCCCAGAGCCGGCCGCTGCCGGCGGGCGACCTCCTCCACGTCGTGGGCGCCGGCGTAAAGCGCCTGGCGCTCGAAGGGCGGCGCCTCGAGGTCCGGCCGCGCGTCCACGAAGAGCGCCGAGAAGGCGTTCCCGCCCACCTCGGGCGAGCTCGTCGGCTCGGCCGGCTCAGGCGCCGCAGCCGCGACGGGCGCCGGGGCGGTGGGACGGGGCTCGGCGGGTTCGGCCGAGCGGTCCGTGATTGGGGGACGGATCGGAGAACTGCGGGGACGGGGTGCTACGCTTCGTCTCGATCTGCATTGGAGCTGCTCTCCTTTGCGGGTCAGGCCCGGGTGAGTTCCAGCTCGCCCGGGCCGTTGGCGGTTCGGCGGGACCGGTCCCGCCGCGTTTCAATACCGCCACCTTACCGAGTTTTCAGAGAAATGTCAACTGATGCGAAGCGGCCTCAGACGGACCCCCGCGCCTCCAGGTCCTCCCGCCGGGCCGAGACCACCCTCGACGGCCGAGCGTCCGCGATCGGGCTCACTCCTCGCGGAGGGCCACCATGACGTCCGTCTTGCCGGAGCGGAGTACGGGGCCGAGCGAGGCGACGACGGCGGTGACCGCCAGCACCGCGCAGACCACGGGCAGTGCGGTCCAGCTCACCTCCCCGATACCGTAGAGGGACGCCCCCAGGACGCGAACGGCGACGATCGAGGCCAGAGCCCCCAGGGCGATCCCGAGCCCGACGGGGGCGGCCTGCGTCCGAAGGACGAGCCTCGCCATCTCTCCTGGGGTTGCGCCCAGCGCGGCCCGGGTGGCGAGCTCTCGCTTGCGCGCGGACACCACCTGGCGAAGTGTGGAGTAGAGCGCGACGGCTCCGAAGATTAGCGCCAGAGCCGCGAAGAGCCCCAGCACGACCGCCCGTAGCTTGGGCCGCCAGTTTTGATCCCGGAGGCGGGATTCGAGAGCCACCACGTCCGACAAGGAGAACCGCCCCTCGACATCCCAGAGCTGAGCCTCGAACGAGCCCCGCCGAGCCACCGCGGTCCGTTGCCACCAGGAGGGTCCCACACGCCTCTGCCTGCTGAAAGAACGGGATGTAGACCTCCGGGCTCGCAGGAACGTCCAGGGCTGATCGGCTGACGTTCTTCGCGACCCCCACGATGGTGATCGGCTCGAGGGCTTCGTCCCACGCGCCCTTGAACTGCTGGCCCAAGGGTGAGGCATCGGGCCAGAACTGGTGGGCGAACGCTTCGTTGACCACCGCGACTTTCTCCGCGGGTCCTCTCTCCGAAGCGAAGGCCCGGCCCTCGACGATCGGGATGCCGAGAACGCGGAAGTAGTCGGCGCTCACTGCCTCGACCCGTACCTTGGGGTAGCCGGCCACTCCCTCGATCAGGGTCTCCGCCGTCGTATAGCTGCCGACGGGAAGCCCGTCCGCGATGGCGATCGCCCGTATCCCCGGTACTGGGGGCAAGCTCTCGTCGACCCGGTCGAAGGCCGGGCGGAGAGCCGCGGGTGTCGAATCGTTCCGCTCTTCCGGAGTGCACATCTTGGCGGAATAGACGCCTTGCGGCTCGAAGCCCAGGTCGGCGTGAGTGACCTTCCACATCTCGAGGATCAACGCCACCGCGCTGAAGGTGAGCAGGATGAGGCCGGCGGTCCCGACACAAGCGAGGATCGAGCGAGTCGCGGTCGGCTTCATCGCCCCCGGTGCGCCGCCGCCGTGGATCACCGTGGCGATGTCGCCGGTCGTCAGGCGCCAGCCGGAGAGCAAGCCGACACCGAGCGCCGCCGCCGCTCCCAGCACGAGCATGAAGACCAGGACCGGTAGGCTGATCGTCACGTCGCGGAGCTCCGGCACGCTGGATGGAACCAGGCTCCTGGATACTTCGACGAGGAGCGCGCAGAGCAGCCCGCCCACGGGCGTTGCGACGGCCGCCACCAAGGCGGCCTCGCCGAAGAGGTGAACCCGAAGGGTCCTCGGGCGGGCGCCGAGAGCGGCCCGGACCGCAAAGTCGGTGCGCCGGCCGAGGTTTTCGACGAACAGGAGCTGGGCGGCGCTGACGGATGCGATCATGAAGAACACGACCACGGAGGCGAACAGCAAGAGGACGACGTTGCGGACCCTGGAGCTCACCTGGCGCTGCAACGGAACCGCTCGCAAGCCGCGAGCGCTCGTCCAGTCCGGCTCGATCTGGCCGATCGGTCGGGAACCAGGAGGAGTGATACGCGACCTGTTCCAAGGACTTCGTGCGATCCGCGATCCGACGGTACTCCTCGAAGGAGACGCCCACCTCGAGCGCCCCCTGTTGTCGATCGGTCGCCCAGACCTGCATCAAGCGCTCTGGTTCGGGGTAGGGAAGCCGCTCGAGAAGCGCGGAGTTCAGCAGCGCGAACATCCCGCCCCCCTCAGCCGATCGAGCTCGCGGCGGCGAATGTCGTGATGAGTCGCCTTTGCGCGCCGACCGCCGGCGCACGAGAGGCGGCCGAGGCGCTGCGAGATCGCTCGTCTCCTCGCTTCAGGCAGTGGTCCCGGGGTATCATGGATCTCGTCCTTGAGATGCAGGAGCTGCCATGAGCGGAAATTCCGTCAAAGACCTCTCGACCGATGAGCTTCGGAGCCTGATCCGCACGAGCGTGGAAGAAGCCCTCGAGGACCGCTCCGAAGACCTCACGGCGCTCGCTTCGGAGCCCTTCCTGCGCTCCATCGAAGAGGCGCGCGCCGACCTCGCCGAAGGCCGGCTGACGCCCCTCGAAGACTTCCTCGACGCCGAGCGCTGAACCCGGTGTCGCACGTCTTCCTCACCCGTCGAGCGCTCCAGGATCTGAAGCGCCTGGACCCTCCGGTGAAGAAGAAGATCCTGGAGACGCTCCGAGAGTACAGCTCCGTTCCACTGGATCGGGCGCGAAAGCTCACGGATCCCAGAATCGGTACCTACCGCTACCGGATCGGCTCGTACCGAGCGATCTTCGACCTCGTGGACGGGGATGTCGTCGTTCTCCGGGTTGGGCACCGCAGGGACATCTATTCGTGATCGTCCAAGCCGCCGCCAGCCGCTTCACTGACCATGCTGATCGCGGCGGCCTACGACTTTCGCCACCGTAGGCCTGGGAAGCGGCCGAAGTCCGAGTCTGTCGTCCACCATTCGCAGTCGTGCTCGAGGGCGAGGGCGGCGAGGTAGGCGTCGGTCGTGTCCGGGCCCTGGATGCCGCTGGTGAGGACCAGATCCTCGAAGATCGTCCAGTGGCGCGGACCGGGGGAGATCCGTCGGACCTGGGCCGGCGACCGAAGCGCTTCCACGAACGTGAAGACCTCTTCCGGCGTAGGACACGGCTCGAAGAGTCGCGGATTGGTGCCGATGCGCACCACCGCCGCGAGGACCAGCTCGCTCACCGCCAGCTCCCGGGGCTTCGACCTCAGCCGATCGACCTCGCGCCGGCAGATGTCGTGATGAGCCGCCTTCCGGAGCATGGCGTGGAGCAGCACGCCCACGTCACAGAGGATCACTCCAGGTCCCAGAGCCGGCTCGTGTCGTCCAGGTCGACTCCCGGCAAGGGAGACGGCTCCGTGAGGATCGGGAGAGGCGCGGGCTCCTCGCGCCGCCGGAGGCGCTCTTCGCCGAGATAGGCCCGGAGGCTCTCCTCGAGAAGCCGGGTCAGTGGCAGGTGCCGTTCGGCGGCGAGCTTCTTGGCGTCCACGAGGAGATGGTCCGGAAGATCGATCGTCGTCCGCATGATGGGTTGATGCTACATCGTGATGCTTGCGCTCGGCGGTACTGCCGGATCACTAGAGGAACAAGGCGCCAGGAGGCTCAGCTCTCCTTCCGCCGCCGGGCATGGAAGGCCTCGAAGTTGGCCGCGTTCCAGGTTTCGGCGAGGGAAGCTGCCGCCTCGATCGACCGGTGCTTGTAGACGCCGGGAGGGAAGTGCGGTCTGGTCGTCCGGGCCGCCAGGTCCCAGACCGCCCGCATGGCCGCGAAGAGCTTCGGATCGCCCGGCTCGAACCAGGTGTTGCCCTCCATCTCGCGAACGTCGCGGAACCTCGTGACGGGCATCAGTCCTCCTCAGCGGGCCCCCGAACGGGCTCGAGCCTGGTGGCGCTCGCGCTCTCGGCGATGTCGGTTGGCTTCTTCCATCGTCCGGAACTTGAAGACCCCCGGCTCGAAGCGCCACGGGTGGAGCGCGTAGGCGAGCTCCGTCAGCTCGCACGCGATGCGGAGGTTGTCCGGATCGAGAGGCGTACGCGGTGGGACGCCGGGCATTTCCTCGGCGGATCGAAACTTGCGGACCGTCACCTGTCCTCCAGGTCGAAGGCCTCACGAATCCTGGCCGCGTCGGCGCGGTCTTGTAGGCGGACGGTGTCTTTCTTCATCTGGTAGAGGAGATCGGGGCTCGCGACTCGGACGGTGAGAGTGCCGACGGTCAGCTCTTCGGAGCGCGCCACGATGTCCTGCCACGAGAAGGCCTCGCCGAGCCGGGTCAGGATATCGAGGGAGAAACGGCCATCTGGAGGCGTGTACTGGACGGCGGGGTAGTCGCCCATCAACTCGTCCGGGTCGATCTCGTCCACGTTCGGATCGTCGAACAGGGACCGCAACGCGCGCTTGAGCGCCTCCAGGTTCTCACGACGCGGCGCAACGAAAAAGTCGACGTCCTGGGTTGCTCGTGGTAAGCCCTGCGCCGCCATCGCCATGGCGCCGATGACGACGAACTCGACTCCCTCTCGAAGAAGCGCCTGGAATACCTCCTGTGCGTCGTCGAGCGTCATGGTCGAGGAATGAGCCGATTCTACAGGACACGCCTCCGCGCTGGCGTTGGGAAGGGGTAGTGCTGGCCCGGCGGGCCACAGGCCCGTCTACTTCTCCTGCCGGGCCAGCTCCCAGCGGGTTCCGCCGTCGCCGAGGGGGAAGGTGCGGACGGTGCGGTAGGGGAGGCCGGCGATCGCGAGCTCATCGCCGCGGGTCGTCGCGAGCGGTGCCCGGAGCGGCGCCAGCCGCTCGGAGTCCTCGAGCACCCAGCCGGGGCGGACCTCGCGCCAGAGGCCGGCGAGCTCCGGCGCTCCCGGGTTCTCGAAGGCCTCGCCCCGGGCGGCGACGAGGCGCGCGACCCGCCGGTCGGTGAGGCCGAACGCGTAGTCGAAGACCCGCCGGTGGCCGAAGTAGCCGAGGGCGCCGATCCGGCGGGCGGCGATCACGGCGCCGGGCGGCAGGTGCTCGTCGATCCAGCGGGCCGGGGGGATCAGGGTGTCGGAGGCGAGGACGAAGCCGGGGTACTCGCCCACGGCTCGCGCGCCGAGCTGCTCGTGGCCCCGCCAGAGGTCGTAGCCGCCGAAGAGGGCGAGGATCGCCGCGAGGGCGACGGCCGCGGTGCGCCGGCGGCCCGGCAGGGACCGGAGCCCGCCCGCCAGGCCCGTCACCAGGAGGATCGCCGCCGCCGGCACGTAGGGCGCGAAGTAGCGCCCCATCCCGGTCCAGTCGGCCGGCGCGTAGACCCCGAAGGCGAGGCCGGTCGCCGCCGCGGCGGCGAGAAAGGCGGCCGCCGCCCGCGTCGCCGGCGAGTCCCGGCGCCAGACGAGCACCGCGCCCCAGGCGCCGGCGGCGAGGAAGACGGCGGTGCCGTAGGGCGGGGGGACGTTCGAGCTGGTGCCCAGGAGCAGGCCCTGGAGCCGGTGGAGCACCGCGCTCGCCCCGCCCGGTGGCTTGGCGAGGGCGGTGTTGGGGAGGAGCGCCCCGTAGTAGGCGAAGCGGGCGAGCGTGACGGCGAGGATCGCGGCGAGGAAGACCCCGAGGGCGAGGACGGCGCGACGGCGGGGGAGCCTCCCGGGGGCGGCCAGCAGGAGGGCGGCAGCGAGCGGGAAGACGAGCGCCGCCTCCGGCCGGACGGTGGCGAGCGCCGAGGCGACCAGGCCCACCGCGACCAGCCGCGGCCGCTCGCCGAGGAGGAGCCAGAGCGCCAGGGCCAGGAGCAGCGCGGCGAGCCCGGTCTCCATGCCGGCGATCGAGAAGTAGGCGAGCTCCGGCGAGAGGGCGAGGAGCACCGGCAGGACGAGGAGCTCGACCGGGTGCGCCGCCGGCGCCAGGCGCCGATACGAGGCCGCCGCGAGCGCCACCGCCGCCACCAGGCACCCGTCCCGACCCCCTTCGCCACCGACCTGCAACCCGCCGGCACGAGCCACCCCGCCGCCGCCACCGCCAGCACCCACCCCAGGTTGGTCACCCCCTCGACCAGCTCGCCGGGGTTGAACACCAGCCCGCGCCCGGCGAGCAGGTTCGCCGCATAGCGCAGCGAGATGAAGCCGTCGTCGACGAAATGGCCCCGATGCAGCCAGGTCAGCCAGCCGATCCAGGCGAGAGCCAGGCCGAGCCCGAGGGTCGTCCACGGTCCGGGTGCCGAACGGCGACGAGTCGGTGTCTCCACTCCCGGAGTCCTCTCCCGGCGCCGTCCGGCTCGCCGAGCCTCTCCCTACTCGCCGGACTCGCCGGCCGCGGCGAGCGCCTTCTTGCGCGCCGCTTCGAACTCGTCGCCCGGCAGCCAGGAGGGCATCCGAGCCGCCTGCGACACGATCAGCCCGCAGTAGAACCCGAGCCGGGCGTCCTGCACCATGCCGTCGAAGTTCCACTGGTCGGTCAGCTCGTCGCTCGGCTGGTGGTAGTTGTGCTCCACCCAGGCGTCGACCTGCTCCTTGCCCCAGCCGGCCGGCTTGCCCACGAAGTCGGTGCCGGTGTCGAAGTAGAGGGCCGGCACGCCGATCTTCGCCAGGCTGAACTGGTCCGAGCGGTAGTAGTAGCCCTTGTCCGGGAACTGGTCCGGCTCGACGGTGCGCCCCTGGCTCGCGGCGACCGCCTTGGCCACCTCGTCGATCGTCGACTTGCCGGCGCCGATCAGGGTCACGTCGCGGGTCTCACCCCAGATGTTGCCGCCGTCGTAGTTGATGTTGGCGGCGATCCGGCCCGGCTCGAAGCTGGGATGGAGGGCGTAGTACTTCGAGCCCAGGAGGCCCTGCTCCTCGGCGGCCACGAAGAGGAACAGCGTCGAGCGCTTCGGCGGCTCCGGCAGCGCCGCGTAGGCGCGGGCGATGGCGAGCACCTGGGCGTCGCCGGCCGCGTTGTCCACCGCGCCGTTGTAGATCCGGTCGGCGTCCTTGGCCTGGTCCGCGCTCGGCTCGGCGGTGCCCAGGTGGTCGTGGTGGGCGGTGAAGACGACGACCTGCTTCGCGAGCTCGGGATCGCTCCCGGCGAGCAGCCCGGCGACGTTGGCGGTCTGCTTGCGCGAGATCTGGTTGTCGAGGGTGAGCGAGGTCGTGATCCCGAGCGGCACCGGCTTGAAGTCCCGGCTGTGGGCCTTCTCGACCAGCTCGTCGAGGTCGAAGCCCGCGGCCTGGAGGAGGCGCCGGGTCGCGTCCTCGGTCGTCCAGGCGGCCACCTGAATGCGCGGCTCGCCCTCGGCCGGGAGCTCGAACTGCTCGCCGGTCCAGGAGGTCTGGACCACCTGCCAGGGGTAGCCCGCCGACGGCGTGGTGTGGATGATGATGGCGCCGGCGGCGCCCTGGCGGGCGGCGCTCTCGTACTTGTAGGTCCAGCGCCCGTAGTAGAGCCGGGTCACCCCCTCGAACAGGTCGGGCGACCAGTCCGGGTCGTTGTTGAGCATCAGGAGCACCTTGCCCTCGAGGTCGGCGCCCTTGTAGTCGTCCCACCGGTACTCCGGGGCCTGGATGCCGTAGCCGACGAACACGACCTCCGCGCCGTCGATCGTCGCCTTGGGAGCCTGCACGCCCGAGGCGGCGATGAACTCGGTCCAGTTGGCGAGCTCGACGGTCTTGGCTCCGCTCTTGCCCTCGCTCTTGCCCCCGCTCTTGTCAGGGGTCTCGAAGCTCCAGGTCTTCGGGACACGGGCGTCGATCCCCACCACGTCGAAGGGCTGCTGCCACTGGCCGTCGGCGAAGCCGGGCGCGAAGCCCAGGGACTCGAGCTCGGTCGCCAGGTACTTGACCGCCAGCTCGTCGCCGGCGGTGGCCGGCCCGCGGCCGCCGAGGAGGTCGTCGGCCAGGAAGCGGATCGGGGCGCGCAAGGTGTCGCGGGTGATCGTCTCGGCCGCCTGCTGGGCGCCCGGCGGGAGGGTCGCCATCAGGTCGTCGCCCGGCGGCGAGGCGGCGGCTGCCGGGGCGGCGAGCCCGGCCGCTCCGAGGGCGGCGGCGGTCAGGAGGGAGAGGGTGCGCGCGAGGGCGCGGCGAACGGCACGGGTCGGGACTTCGCTCATGGGTCCCAATCTACCAAACTCGCGCCTTGCGGGCGGGGGGTGGCCGAGCTATGGTGAGCCTCGCACGAGGGTACCCCCACCATGGTCATGCGCACGACGGTCCGCGACTGCCTGTTCCTCAACTGGGCGCTGCCCGCGTCGGTCCTGCCGCCGTTGCCCGAGCCCCTGCGCTACGAGCTCCACCCGGCCGACGGCGGCGAGTGGGGTTTTGCCTCGGCGCTCTTCTTCTTCCAGGAGAGCCTGCACCTGCGGGCGCTGCCGTTCGTCAAGATCTCCTTCCCGGAGCTCAACCTGCGCTACCTGGTGACCGACGACGACGGCCTGCCGGCGGTCTACTTCCAGCGCATGTTCGTGCCCGCCTGGGTGGTGCCGGGAGCGCGGCTGCTCGGCCGCCAGCCCGTGCGGCCCGCCCGGCTCTCCTTCCCGCGTCCCTCGGCCGACCCGGGCACCGGCTCCTGGACGTGGACCGTCGGCGGCTCGGGCGGGCTGGTGGTGACCGCCGAGCGGGGCGCGCCGCGGCCGGGTCCGGGGCCGCGCTTCTCCTCCTGGGACGAGACGGTCCGCTACTTCCGCGAGCGCCGCCGGGGCTACGCCGAGTCCGGCGGCCGGCTGCGCCGGATCGAGACCAGCCAGCCGCGGATCGACGTCTGGCCGGTGCGCGCGGAGCTCTCCTCCCCGGGGACGATGGCCCGCGACCTGGCGCTCGCCGAGGCCGAGCCGCTTCTCGGGCTGCACTCCTCCTGGCTCTGTCCCGAGATCCCGATGGTCTTCCGCTCTTCGCCGCTCCTCGCCACCGAGGAGCCGGTGCGCCGTAGCGTTCCGGCCGCCGGGTAACTCCGTCCGTAACACCCTCCCGACCTGGAATGGTCTCGCGCAGAGGCGCAGAGCCGCAGAGGCGCGGGGCCCGTCGATCGCGCTGTTCTGCGTCCTTGCGCCTCCGGCGAGAACACTCCTCGTCCAGGTCAGGAACTGAAACGTTTCTCCCCTTACCGGCGTAAGGACGGAAGGAACGTTCAATCGACCGGGAGGACGCGATGGCCAAGAGATCCCTCGAGTGGAGAGTGCCCCTGCTGGTGGCCGTGCTGCTGCTGGTGGCGGCGGGCGCCGCGCGTGCCGTCGAGCGCAAGGAGACCTACGACAAGACCTTCGCCCTCGCCGCGGGCGGCACGGTGAAGGTGGGCAACACGAACGGCGCGGTCGAGGTCGAGGCCTGGGACCGAGACGAGGTGCGGGTCCAGGCGGTCAAGACGGTGCGGGCGGGCACGGAGCAGCGGATCGCCGACGCCATGAAGCGGCTCGAGATCCAGGTCGACGCGAGCGCCGACCGGGTCGCCGTCCGGACCGGTCGGGCCGACGACGGCGGCGGCTTCCTCTCCTGGCTGTTCGGCAACCACGTCGACGCGTCGGTGAGCTACACCGTCTCGGTGCCGCGGGCGGCCAAGGTGGAGATCGAGACGGTCAACGGCAAGCTCCGGGTCCACGGCGTCTCCGGAGCGGTGGACGCCGAGACCACCAACGGATCCGTCCAGCTGACCGACCTGCGGGGCGCGGTCGTCGCCTCGACGATCAACGGGGCGGTGCAGGTCGAGCTCTCCGCGATGCCGCCCGGCGCGTCGATGCGCCTCGAGACGACCAACGGCGGCATCCACGTGACGGTCCCGCGCGAGGCCCGGCTGTCGATCGACGCGGAGACCACCAACGGCGGTATCGACATCTCGGGGCTCGAGGCGAGCATCGGTCGCCACAGCCGCCGGCACGTCGAGGCCGAGGTCAACGGCGGCGGCGCCCGGGTCCGCCTGTCGACGACCAACGGTGGGATCAGGATCTCCGGAGGGTCAGCGTAGCGAGAGCAGGAACTGGATCAGGAACAGCGTGCCGTCGACGATCGCCACGGCGGCGAAGCCGAGCTTCAGCCGGTGGGCGCCGACCCACTGGGTGAGGTAGGGCCCCAGCCGGCCGCCCCAGGCGCAGCCGAGGGCGGTGAAGGCGGCGAGCTCCCACGGCACGCCGCCCACCACGAAGGCGTGGAGCGAGGCGAGGAAGATCGAGCTGATCGAAAGCAGCAGCGTGCCGAGCGCGATCCCGCGGCGCGGGTCGAGCCCGAAGCGGAGCATCAGGTAGGCGGCGACCACCTCGCCCTCGCCGATCGCCACCCAGCCGGTGAGCAGGCCCCCGAAGAAGGCGACCGCCGCGACCTCGGCCGCCGCCCGGCGCGGGATCTCGAGGCATCGCACCGGATGCTCGAGCAAGTACAGGGTGAGCAGGCCCACCACGATCGACGCCGGCCCGAAGAGCCCCTTGACCAGGAGCGGGTTGGGATGGAGCACGAGGGTGCTCACCGCGCCCCCGGCGAGGAGCGCCGGAATCGCCGGCGCCAGGGCGGAGCGGGGCACGGCGCCCCGGCGCAGCCAGCCGAGGGCGCCGCTCGTCATGCCGACCGATTGCGAGACCAGGGCCACCTTGAGAGCCGCCACCGGACCGAGGCCCCAGGCGAAGACCAGCGCCGGGATGAACACCAGCCCGCCGCCCACCGCGGTGGCGTTGCCCAGGATGGCGCCGCCCACCCCGACAAGCACCAGGGGCCAGTTGTGGCTCGCCAGGACCAGCGGGTGGGGGAAGGCGACGGCGTAGAGGACGAACCAGGCGGCGGTGAAGGCCGGCAGGCCCCAGGTCCAGAAGCGGAGCCGGACCGGCTCGGCCGGCGGAGCTGCGGGCGCCGCGGAATCGGCGGTCTGGGGCATCGGGGCGGGCCTCCCGGAAGCCGGCGCGTTCCCGCCGTGCGGGTGCCTCGCGGCCGGTGGCGCGGGATTCTGCCACAGGTCCCGGCGCCGCGCCGCGGCTCGACCGGCCGCCCCTGTGGGATACTGGAGACGCAGGACTTGGACTCGAATGATCTCCAGGAGGGAGCCCCGATGACCGTCGCGACCACGAGTGCCACCGCCGCCCGCATCCAGGACTTGCTCGGCGACGAGGCCGAGAGCCTGCTCGGCCACACCTGTACCGGCATCCCGCGGGACCAGCTGATGCTCCCCGGGCCCGACCACGTCGACCGCGCCTTCGGTCCCTCGGACCGCGGGCCGCGCGTCCTGGTCTCGCTCGAGCGGATCTACGGCCACGGCCGCCTGGCGGGCACCGGCTACGTGTCGATCCTGCCCGTCGACCAGGGCATCGAGCACTCGGCGGCCTCCGCCTTCGCCCCCAACCCGGCCTACATGGACCCGGAGAACATCATCCGGCTGGCGCTCGAGGGCGGCTGCAACGCCGTCGCCTCGACCCTGGGCGTGCTCGGTAGCGTCGCGCGCCGCTACGCCCACCGGATCCCGTTCATCGTCAAGGTGAACCACAACGAGCTACTGACCTACCCGAACAGCTACCAACAGGTGCTCTTCGCCCAGGTCGAGCAGGCCTTCGACCTGGGGGCGGCCGCGATCGGCGCCACGATCTACTTCGGCGGCGACGACGCGCGGCGCGAGATCGTGGAGATCGCCGAGTGCTTCGCCCGCGCCCACGAGCTGGGCATGGCGACGGTGCTCTGGTGTTATCTGCGCAACGAGGCCTTCAAGAAGGACGGCAAGGACTACCACGCCGCGGCCGACCTCACCGGCCAGGCGAACCACCTGGGCGTGACCATCGAGGCCGACGTCGTCAAGCAGAAGCAGGCGACCAACAACGGCGGCTTTCCGGCGATCGGCTTCGGGCGCACCGACGAGCGCCTCTACGGCGACCTGGTGACCGACCACCCGGTCGACCTGGTGCGCTGGCAGGTCGCCAACTGCTACATGGGGCGCATCGGCATGATCAACTCGGGCGGCGCCTCGAAGGGCAAGGGGGACCTGGCGGCGGCGGTGCGCACGGCGGTGATCAACAAGCGCGCCGGCGGCACCGGCCTCATCTCCGGCCGCAAGGCCTTCCAGAAGCCGATGGCGCAGGGCGTGGAGCTGCTCCACGCCATCCAGGACGTCTACCTGGCGGACGACGTCACCGTCGCCTGAGGTGCGATCGGCCTGCCCGGACCTCTCGACTGGGAGTCAATGGCGATGTCTCACCCAAAGCTCGAGGTTCCACGCGACCGGCTGGCGGAGTTCTGCAGGACGAACCACATCCGTCGGCTCTCCCTCTTCGGCTCGGTCCTCCGAGCCGATTTCGGACCAGCGAGCGACGTGGACGTCCTCGTGGAGTTCGAGGAAGGCCACGTCCCCGGCCTCCGCTTCTTCGCGCTCCAGCGCGAGCTCGCCGAGATCCTCGGCCGCGAGGTGGATCTCCACACTCCGGGCTTTCTGAGCCCTTACTTCCGCTCTCAGGTGCTCCAGGAGGCCGAAGTCCAATATGACGCGGCGTGACCCGCATCTGCGGATCCGGCACATGTTGGACCACGCCGGTGAAGCCCTCGACATGGCGCGAGGGCGCACGCGCCAGGACCTGGACGAGAGCCGCGAGCTCGAGCTCTCGCTGGTCCGCCTGTTGGAGATCGTCGGCGAAGCGGCCAACCGCGTGCCGGAAGAGGAGCGCGCAAACTATCCCGATGTGCCGTGGCAAGACATCGTCGACTTCCGGAACCGCGTCATTCACGGCTACGACGCCGTCGATCTCGACATCGTCTGGGAGATCGTCGAGACGGACCTACCCGCTCTCGTGGAGGCTCTTGAGCGGCCAGGCTCCTCCTCGACGTAGGCCCCGCTACGCCTGCGTCGGCGCGCCTTGCGAGGGGCGCCCGGGAACGCCCTCGCGACGGCCGGAGATTCATTCACAAGCTCTGAGCCGCGCCTCTGCGGCTCTGCGCGAGACTCTTCCCCGGGTCGTGTCTACACCGTCGGCCGCTTGACGACCTTGTTCTGGATTGGCGGCACGGTCTGGAGGTAGTCCCAGATCGCCCCGAGGTCCTGGTCGCTCGTGCCGGCGTGGACCAGCCAGGGCATCACCGTGTTCTGGCCGGCGGGTGTCGGGGCCTGGGCGCCCGGGTCCTGGAAGGCCCGGAACATGCCGAGGAAGGCCTCCCGCGTGCGCCCGCCGAGGCCGGTCGGGTCCGGGGTCAGGTTCGCCGAGCGCACGAGGCCCCAGGGGCCCCGGAAGTCCTGGCCGCCGGCGAGCTCCATGCCGGGGATCGGCTGCTGGTGGCCATCGACCGGGGTGTGGCAGAAGACGCAGCCGGCGACCGTCGCGAGGTAGTGGCCGTAGGCGACCGAGTCGGCGGGATCCGGCGCCGCGACCGGGCCGTCGAGCGGCTTCGGGACCTGCTTGATGAAGAAGCTCACCGGGAAGTCGATCTCGGTCGGCGGCACCGGGTTCGAGACCGGCGGCAGGGTCCGGAGGTAGGCGACCACGGCGTCGGCGTCCTCGTCCGAGAGCGCGTGGTAGGCGTCGGCGTAGGGCATCATCGGGAAGAGGGCCCGGCCCTTGTTGTCGACGCCCTCGCGGATCGCCCGCAGGATCTCGCCGTCCGTCCAGGCGCCGATGCCGGTCTCCCGGTCGGGCGTGATGTTGGAGAAGCAGACTCTTCCCGGCACCCCGAACTCCTCGCTCATGCACGGCCCGCCGGCGCCCTCCGGGCCCTCGATCGGCCCGGCGTAGCGGCTCCAGTCGCGCTGGCTGTGGCAGTCGAAGCAGCCGAGGACGTGATGGGTCAGGTAGTCGCCGCGCGCCACCCGCTCCGGGGTGAGCCTCGACCTTGGCGGCCGAGGCGGGGCGCTGGGCCGGCCGGTAGGTGGCGACGAAGATCGCCGCGCCGGCGACCAGCACGACGACGAGCACGAGCAACGACACAGGATCTTCTTGACCAAGGACCTCTCCTCCCGAACGATTGTGTTTGGGACGGGAGGGACTCTAGCTAGGGTGTCCGGCGCGCGCAACAAGCCATTGCGCACGTGCGTCTACATCGATCCGTAGCTCGGACCGCCGCCCCCCTCGGGCGGCACCCAGGTGATGATCTGGTAGGGGTCCATGATGTCGCAGGTCTTGCAGTGGACGCAGTTCGAGGCGTTGATCTGCAGGCGCCGGCCGCGCGGGGCGGCCGGGTCCTCGACCATCTCGTAGACCGCGGCGGGGCAGAAGCGCTCGCAGGGGTTGGCGTACTCGACGGTGCAGCGCTCGACGCAGATCGAGGTGTCCGCGACGTGGAGGTGGACCGGCTGGTCCTCCTCGTGCGAGGTGCCCGAGTGGTAGACGTCGGCGAGGCGGTCGAAGGTGAGCTTGCCGTCGGGCGCCGTGCCGCGGCCCGGGCACCAGGCCGTGGCCCGAGGGCCGGTCGAGGCGCCGCATGCGCTCGTGGCCCGGCTCGGCCTCGAGGCGCTGCTTGACGCCCCAGCCCCGGCCGCCGGTGAGGGTGCCGAGCGCCCCCTGGACGACGCCGCCGGCGAGGCCGTGTTCGAAGCCCTGGTGGAAGTTCCGGACGCGCCAGAGGTCCTTCTTGAGCCAGCTTCGCTCGACCTTGCGGGGGTAGGCGGCCAGGCTCTCCTCGTCGAAGCGGCCGGCCTTCAGGCACTCGAAGATGGTCTCGGCGGCGAGCATCCCCGACTTCATGCCGAGCGAGATCCCCTTGAGCTTCTGGGCGTTCAGGAAGCCGCCCGAGTCGCCGACGATCAGGAAGCCGTCGCCGTAGAGCTTCGGCATCGCCCACCAGCCGCCCTCGGGGATCGCCTTGGCGCCGTAGTTGACCATCTTGCCGCCGGCCAGCAGCCCGGCGATCTCCGGGTGGGTCTTGAAGCGCTGGAAGAGGGCGTGGGGATCGGTCCAGGGGTTCTCGTAGTCGAGGCCCACCACCAGGCCGACCGCCGCCAGGTCGCCCTGGAGGCCGTAGAGGAAGCCGCCGCCGTAGAGGCCGGTGCCGACCGGCCAGCCCATCGTGTGGGTGACCGAGCCCGGGGCGAGCCGGCCGGCGGGCAGCTCCCAGTGCTCCTTGATCCCGATGGCGTAGGTCATGGGGTTCTTCCCGGCCCAGAGATCGAGCCGGCCGTCGAGCTGCTTGACGAGCGTGCCGCGCACCCCTTCGCCGAGCACCGTCACCTTCGTCCGGATGTCCATGCCCGGCTGGTAGTTGGCCTTCTTCTCGCCGTCGCGGTCGAGGCCCTGGTCGGCCGTGCGCACGCCGACCACCGAGCCGCCCTCGAGGAGCACCTCGGCGGCCGGAAACTCCGGGAAGACGCTCACCCCCTTCTCCTCGGCGAGGCCGGCGAGCCACTTGACGAGCTTGCCCAGCGTGGCCACGGAGTAGCCGCGGTTGGACATCATGGGCGGGGCGGGCAGGGTGATCGCGCGGCTCTCGGTCAGCCAGAGGAGGCGGTCCTTGCCGACCGGGGCCTCGAACGGGGCCTCCTGCCAGCGGTCCGGCACCAGCTCGCGGAACGCGACCGGGTCGACCACGGCGCCCGAGAAGGCGTGGCTGCCGACCTCCTTGCCCTTTTCGAGGACGGCGATCTCTGCCTCGATGGGGGAGGCGCCCGGGGCCGCGTTGTGCTCCTCGATCAGGCTCGCCAGGTGGTAGGCGCCGGCGAGGCTCGCCGGCCCGGCGCCGACGAAGACGACGTCCATCTCCAGGGATTCGCGACCTTCCTCGCTCATGGCTCGATCTCCTCGCGGGTGGGTTGGAAGAAGGGGGACTACCGGGGCCGGAGGGGAGCGCCGGACGGGGGGATCGTATCAAGGCCGGGCCGGGGGCTCCCGCCCTTGCGAACGGCGCGGCTTAGGAGAACTTTGGGACGGAGGAGCCGCGCCTCGGCACGGCCCGCGCTTCTTCGGGGTCGGACTCCGTAGGGACATCGAGTGCGCGGCCCGTGACGTCGCCGGTCGGGAGCCCCCGGCCCTTCGGGGTTGCTCGCCGGGAAGGCTCTTGGGGCTCGGCGCGGTCCACGCTTCTTGGGCAGGGACATCGGGTGGAGCGGTCTTGACATTCTCCTGTGCACCATGCATTCTCTGTGTATGCCGACGAAGACCATCTCTCTCCGTCTCGAGGCCTACGAGAAGCTCCGGCGGGCTCGCCGGTTTCCGGGCGAATCCTTCAGTGAGGTAGTGCTGCGCGCGAGCTGGCCCGGGGCGACGTTGACCGGGGCCGAGCTGCTCGAGCGCTATCGCGAGCACGGACCGTTCTTCTCCGACGAAGCGCTCGATCGGATCGAGCGGGTCAAGGCCGAGGACCGGCCGCCGGAGGACAAGTGGCAGCAGGCCTGATCGCCGAGACGACCTTCCTGGTCGACCTCGAGCGGGAGCGGCGCCGGGAGACCACCGGCCCGGCCCACAGGTTCCTGGCGAGTCACGCCGACGCCCGGCTCTACGTGACCTTCACCATCGCGGGCGAGCTGGCGGCGGGAGCGAGCCTGGCGGAGCGCTCGGCCTGGGAGGGCCGCCTGGCGCCATTTCACGTGCTGCCCTGCACGCTCGACGTGTGTTGGGAGTACGGCCGGGCCTTTCTCCACCTCCAGCGAACCGGCCGGCTGATCGGAGCGAACGACCTCTGGATCGCCGCGACCGCGGTGGCGCACGGCCTACCGGTGGTCACCTCGAACGCCGACCACTACCACCGAGTCTCGGGCCTCGAAGTGGTGGGCTACCGGCCTTAGGAACCTACGGCCCGCGGCCGGCCGGAAGCTCGCGGCCCCCGGCTCCGGCACGGGGTCTCGGCCGTGGAGACCGCTACCCGGGGCGCGCAGCCGCGCGAGGTTGGCGGCGTCGAGGGCCTTCATGCGCTCACCACCTGGGCCCCATGCTCCCCGAGGAGCTCGCGCAGCACCGAGCGGTGGCAGTGCGCCTCCTCCGCGCAGTAGCAGCCGACCGAGAGGTCCGTCCGGTGCGAGACGGCGGCGAGCAGCTCGAGGGCGTGGCGGGCCTCGGGGGAGGCCATCTCCTGGCGGTACTTTCTTTTGAAGGCGGCCCACTCGGCGGGCGTCTCGGCCGCCCGGCCGAGCTTCACGGTCTCCGGGCTCGGCGCGAGGTTCGGGAACCAGACGTCGTACCAGTCCCGCGACGCGAGCCGCTCTTGGGCACCCCGCGCGGCGGGCGACGGACGGTCCCGATGCGCAGGCCCTCGCCCTTCGCCCGCGGAGTACCCAGCCTGACGATGCGCACCGCCATCTCGCGCTTCCTCCTCGGGGCTTCTCGATCGCTTCGACGGGGGAAGCATATCGCTTCAGGCGCCCGCACCGGCTCGGCTCTCAGAAACCCACCAGCCCGGCCGGGTCATCGACCAAGATCCGCGGCGTGAGGGTGTGCCGACCGGGAGGGGCGGGGTCACGCCCCGGTCGACCTTCCCCGGCGCGAGCACCGCGTCATTGCCCCTTGCCGCCGCGCGGCTTGCGGCAGATCACCTGGACGGGGTGCGTGCGGCCCTCCTCGATGTTGCGGGCCGAGTTGCGCGTCTTCTCGATGGCGTTCTCCCCCATCAAGATGTGGATCCCGAGGGGCGGCAGGTCGCCTCGCTCGGCCCTCTCGAGGACGGCCCTGTAGGCGGCGAGGTACTTGGCACCGGAGTCCTCGATCACGACTTCCTCGAACCCGGTCTGCTCCAGCATCGCCCAGGTGTCTGCGGGGGCCGTCAGGTAGGCTCCCGAGCCGTCGGACGACCAGGGCGCCGGATAGTGCGGATTCCCCTTGGGGCCCAGGCCATGCTCGGTGAGGGCGAAGAAGGCTCCGGGCTTGAGCACGCGGAAGGCCTCGGCGAGGAACGTCTGCCGATCGGACACGTTCATGGTGACGTGTTGCGTGTATGCGCCGTCGAAGCTGCCGTCCTGGAAGGGGAGGTGGTGGCCGTCGCCATGCTCGACGCTCACCCTTCCCTCCATGCCCACCAGCGAGGTCAGCTTGTTGGCGGCCTCGACGAAGGGCGGCGTGAGGTCGATGCCGGTCACCCGGCAGTCGAACCGCCGGGCGATATAGCGGGCGGGGCCGCCCAGCCCGCATCCGATGTCGAGGATTTCCTGGCCGGCCTCGATCGGCAGGAGATCCGCCAGATCCTGGTCGCCGGGAATCCGCGGGCGTGGAAGTGGTCGACCGGCGCCAGGTCGTCGACGGTCAGGTTGTCCAGAGGCTTCGACGCGTTCTCAAGCGCCGCGACGATCAAGCTGTAAACATCGTCCTTCGCCCAGTGGTCCGCGATCGCATTGGCCATGTCGACTCCTCCAAGCCAAGGTAACACCGCGCCAGAGGACGGTCAAACACGGGTGGTCGGCCGGGACGGCGACCTCCTCGATCGGGTGCGCCGCGACGGCCGCGAGTTCTTCTCCTCGACCCGCCTCGACGGCCGTTTCACCCGGCACATGGCCGCGCTCGTCCACCGCACTCAGCTCGAGCCGATCGGCCTGGCGCTCGAGACCCTCCGGAAGCAGGCCGCCGCCCAACCTTGACAGCCTGCCGACGGCTTGGGTCTAATGCGCTCGAATACCGTTGGATTCCCCCGAGCCCAGAGAGCCCTCCAGCGAGGCCCGCGGAGAGACAAAGGCGCCGCGACGGGCCCAGCTCGTCGCCACCTTGACGCGGCTCCCGACGCGCGCCGAGATCGCGGCGCTGCCGGACGGCGTCTCGTGGCTCGAGGTGCGGGCCGACCTGGTGGGCGATCCGGACGAGGCCGCCCTCGCCGCGCTCGCCTCCGGCTTCGACGGCGGCCTGATCTACACCCTGCGGAGCGCGGCGGAAGGGGGCGCCGGGCCGTCGGACCCGATGTCGCGCGCCGAGCGGCTCGCCCGGGCGGCGGCACGGCCCGACCTCTTTCCCTTGATCGACCTCGAGGCCGACCGGGACCTGGTGCCAGGCCTCCTCGCGGCGCTTTCGCCCGAGCGCCGGATCCTCTCCTGGCACGGAGCGGCGACGCCGCTCGCCGATCTCGAGGTGCGGTTCGCGGCGATGGCCGCCACCCCGGCCCGGCTCTACAAGCTGGTGACCGCGGCGGCCCAGCCGGGCGAGGAGCTCGCGCCGCTCCACCTGCTCGGCGTCCTGGAGCGACCGGACGTGGCGGCCTTCGCAACCGGCGCCGCCGGCGCCTGGACCCGTCTCGTCGCGCCGCGGCTGGGGGCTCCGTTCGTCTACGGCGCCCTGCCCGGCGGCGATCCGGGCGCCCCGGGCCAGCCGGCGGTCGACCGGCTGGTCGCCGACTACGGCCTTCCCGACCTGCCGGCCGCGAGCGCCCTCTACGGCATCGTCGGGCGGCCGGTAGCGCACTCGCTCTCGCCCCGGCTGCACAACCGGGCCTACCGCGAGCTCGGCATCCCGGCGCTCTACGTGCCGTTCCACGCCGAGCACTTCGGCGACTTCTGGCTCGAGGTGGTGGAGAGCGGGCGCTTCGAGGAGCTCGGCCTCGAGCTGCGCGGCCTCTCGATCACCGCTCCCTACAAGGCGGTGGCCCTGGCGCTCGCCGGCGCGCCGAGCCCGCGGGCGACGGCCGTGGGCGCCGCCAACACCCTGGTCCAGACCGACGGCGTGTGGGAGGCCGAGACGACCGATCCCGAGGGGGTGATCCTGCCGCTCGGCCGGCTGGGAGTCGAGCTCCTCGGAGCCGAGACGGCGGTGGTGGGCGCCGGGGGGGCGGGGCGGGCGGCGGTGGTCGGCTTGCAGGAGGCGGGCGCCCGCGTGACACTGGTCAATCGAAGCGAGGAGCGGGGCCTCGCGGCCGCCGAGGACCTCGACGTGCCCTACGTGTCGCTCGACGACTTCGACCCGGGCGCCTACGCCGTGGTGGTCCACGCGACCTCGCTCGGCCATTCGCCGGACGACCCCTTGCCGTTCGCCCCGGAGGCGCTCGCGCCCGGCGCGGCGCTCGTCGACCTGGTCTACGGTGGCGAGGAGACGCCGCTCGTCCGGGCCGCCCGCGCCGCCGGCCGGACGGTGGTCGACGGACGCGAAGCGCTGCTCTTCCAGGCGCTCGAGCAGTTCCGGCTGATGACCGGCCACGAGCTGCCCGAGGCGCTGGCGCGCGAGGCACTCGCCGGGCCGGGACCGTGGCGTCGAGCGGGGTGAACGGGCGCAGCGGGGGTTTGACGTAGACTCTCAGGTCCGCGGCGCAAGCCGGCCGCTCCGACTTGCGCCCGGAGGAGCCGACGACATGGCCGAACCCATTCCCGCACTCGCGTCCGACGATCGGCTCTCGATCGTCGAGCTGGCCGGGCCCGAGGACCAGTCCGACTTCGGGGAGGACGTACGTGCTGGGCTCTCGGCCGACCCCAAGCACCTCGATCCGAAGTACTTCTACGACGAGCTCGGCTCCTTGCTCTTCGAGGCCATCTGCGCCCTCCCGGAGTACTACGTGACCCGCGCCGAGGCAGCCATTCTGGCGGCGCATGCCGGCGAGATGGTGGGCTCCCTGGAGGGTCCGGTGCGCTTGCTCGAGCTCGGCAGCGGCAGCTCGAGCAAGACACGCTACGTGATCGAAGCGCTCCTCGCCCGGCAGCCGAGCCTCGTGTACTCACCGATCGACATCTCCCGCTCGGCGATCGACGGCAGCTGCGAAGGGCTGCTCCGCGCCTATCCGGAGCTCTCGATCCGAGCCTTCGTCGGCGACTACCTGACCACCTTCGACTCCTTGCCCCATCATGACCGGGCGAGGACGCCCGAGACCTTCCTGGTGCTCTTCTTGGGCTCGACCATCGGCAACCTCACGCCGACGGCGCGGGTCGAGCTGCTGCGGGCGGTGCGGGAGAGTCTCGCGCCGGGCGACGCGCTGCTTCTCGGGGCCGACCGGGTCAAGGGGGAAGACGTGCTGGTGCCGGCCTACGACGACGCTCTCGGCGTGACCGCGGCCTTCAACCTCAACCTCCTGGTGCGGATCAATCGGGAGCTTGGGGGTCGCTTCGACCTCTCGGGGTTCCGCCATCGCGCGGTCTGGAACGCCGAGCTCTCGCGCATGGAGATGCACATCGTCAGCCGTGCCGCGCAGCGCGTCGAGCTCCGAGACCTCGGCTTCGAAGCCTCGTTCGAGCCGGAGGAGGCGGTCCTGAGCGAGTGCTCCTACAAGTTCGATGACGCGAGCCTGCACGAGCTGGCCGAGGCCTCCGGGTTCGAGCGGACCCGCGGCTGGACCGACTCGCAGCAACTCTTCAGCTCGAGCCTTCTGACCGCCGTCTGACGCCCATCCGACCGCCGATCGGCGGGCCGCGCGCCTTTGACAGACGAGGGACGAGCGCATACGATCGCGCTCCGTGGTGTGCCGGCGTAGCTCAGTGGCTGAGAGCGCCTGACTGTGGATCAGGAGGTCACGGGTTCGACCCCCGTCGCCGGTACCAATCTCTGGCTCGTGCACCGGCCGACGTTCGCGACGAGCTGCCACCCCTCGACGAAGAGACCGACATGTCCCCCACCGTAGAACCCCGCCTCTCGCGCGGCCTGCGGGACCTCATGCCCGAAGAGGTGCTGGCCCGCGACTGGATGATCGGCCGCATCCGCGACACCTACGAGCTCTACGGCTTCGTGCCGCTTTCGACTCCGGCGATCGAGTACCTGGACGTCCTTCAGGGATCGGCCGGCGAGGAGGCCCAGCAGTCGATCTTCCGGGTCACGAACCCCGAGAGCGAGCAGCTCGGCCTACGCTTCGATCTGACCGTCCCGCTCGCCCGGGTGATCGCCCAGTACCCCGATCTGCCACGCCCGTTCCGGCGCTACCAGGTGGCCTCCGTGTGGCGTGCCGACAAGCCCGGCCGCGGCCGCTACCGCGAGTTCACCCAGTTCGACCTCGACTCGGTCGGCGTGGTCTCCGAGGTGGCCGACACCGAGATCGTCGCCGCGATGTGCGACACGCTGTCGGCGCTCGAGGTCGGCCGCTACAAGGTCCGCTACTCGAGCCGCGGCATCCTCAACGTGCTCCTCGCCTTCGCCGATGTCGAGCCCGAGCGGGGTGTCGACGTGTTCCGGGTGCTCGACAAGCTCGACAAGATCGGCCCCGCAAAGGTCCGCCTGGAGCTGACGAGCGGCTACCAGGACGAGTCCGGGGACACGATCCCGGGGCTCGGCCTCTCGGGCGGCCAGGTCGACCGGATCGAGGAGTTCCTGAAGATCCGGGCCGAGGACCGGCGGGAGGTCGTCCAGCGCCTGCGCGACCTGCTCGGCGGCGTGGCGGGCGGCGAGGAGCAGATCGGCGTGGTCGAGCGGATCTCGGATCACCTCTACGCCCTGGGCTACGGGGACGACCGGGTGGACCTCGACCTCTCGATCGCCCGTGGCCTCGCCTATTACACCGGGCCGGTCTTCGAAGCGCACTTGCTCGACGCCCCGGAGTTCGGCTCGGTCTTCGGCGGCGGGCGTTACGACGACCTGGTGCTGCGCTTCCTGGGCGAAAGGGTGCCGGCCACCGGCGCCTCGATCGGCGTCGACCGCCTGCTCGCGGCGCTCCTCCAGCTCGGCAAGGTGGGGAAGCGCAAGGCGACCGCCCGCGTGCTGGTCGCGCTCTTCGATCCGGAGCTGCGCCGGGACTGCCTCGCCATGGCCTACGAGCTGCGCCGGGCGGGAATCCCGACCGAGCTCTACCTGGGCGAAGAGAAGGGGATCGGCAAGCAGCTCAAGTACGCCGACCAGTGGGAGATCCCCATCACCCTGCTCTTCGGCGGCAACGAGAAGGAGCGGGGCGTCGTGACCCTGAAGGACATGGGCGCGGGGCGCGCGAAGTCCGAGAAGATCGAGGACCGCCAGGAGTGGATCGAGAAGCGGCCCGGACAGCGCGAGGCGAAGCGCTCGGAGCTGGTCGCGGCGGTGCGCGAGATGCTCGCCGCGATCGACGAGGACCGTCGATGAGCGGCCTCGATCTGGATGGCCATTCGCTGACCCTCGACGAGCTGGTCCGGGCGGCCCGCGATCCGGCCGTCGAGGTGGGCTGGACGGAAGACGCCGCCCGGCGGGTGGCCCGGAGCCGCCGGCAGATCGAGGCGATCGTCGAGCGTTACGAGGCGGCGCGGGCCGAGGCCGGCGACTCCCTCGACGGGATCGTCCTCGACTACGGCGTGACCACGGGCTTCGGTTCCTTCAAGAACGTTGCGATCGAGCCGGCGGAGCTCGAGCGCCTGCAGAGGAACATCCTCCTCAGCCACTCGGTGGGCGTGGGAGCCGGGAGCGACCCCGACGACCCGGACGGCTACTTCCCGGCCGAGGTCGTGCGGGCGGCGCTCGTCCTGCGTCTCAACACCTTCCTCAACGGCCACTCGGGGGTCCGCCTCGAGGTGGTCGAGGCGATCGCCGCGATGCTCAACCGGGGGATCGTGCCGCTGGTGCCGACGCGGGGCTCGGTCGGGTCGAGCGGCGACCTCTGCCCGCTTGCCCACCTGTTCGTCGTCTTCCTCGGCGAGGGGCGCTACTACGTAGCGCGCAGCGGGGCGGACGCCCTCGTTGCGCGCCGCAGCCAGGAGCGCTGGAAGCCGGCCGCCGGGCTCGCCGCCGACCTCGGCATGGAGCCGCCCGATCCGAGCTACAAGGAAGGTCTGGCGCTCACCAACGGCGCCACGTTCTCGGCCGCGATCCTGGCGCTCGCCGTCTACGACGCCGAGGTGCTTGCCAAGACCGCCGACGTGGCGCTCGCGCTCTCGCTCGAAGGTCTCTGCGGCTGCGCTCGGGCCTTCGACCCGAAAGTGCACGCGGCGCGCGGGCTCGCCGGCCAGATCGACTCGGCGGCCAACGTGCGCGCGCTTCTCGCCGGCAGCCGGCTGCTCGAGCGCTCGGGCGAGGTCCAGGACGTCTACTCGCTACGCTGCGCACCCGGGGTCCACGGCGCGAGCCGCGACGCCATCTCCTTCGCCCGCAGCGTCGTCGAGAGCGAGATGAACGCCACCACCGACAACCCGCTCTTCTTCCCCGGCGAGGAGGGCGAGGACCACGTCGCAGAGCCGTGGGACTTCCGGTTCCGGCAGAACTGGGAAGGCACCGGCTACAGCGGTGAGGGCCGGGCCTCGTACTCCGCCGGCAACTTCCACGGTCAGCCGGTGGGGCTGGCGGCCGATTACCTCGCGTGCGCCGTGGCGGAGGTCGCCGACATTTCCGAACGGCGGACCAACCTGCTCCTCGATGCGAACTACAACCGCGGCCTGCCGCCCAACCTGGTGGCGAAGCCAGGCGTCAACTCCGGCTTCATGATCGCCCAGTACACCTCCGCCGCCCTGGTGTCGGAGAACAAGGTGCTCGCGCACCCGTCGTCGGTCGATTCGATTCCGACCTCGGGCAACTCCGAGGACCACGTGGCGATGTCGACGACGGCGGCGAGGAAGCTCCGCTCGGTGGTCGCGAACGCCCAGGCGGTGGTGGCGATCGAGCTCCTGGTGGGGGCGCAGGCGGCGGATTGGCGGGGCGTCCGCGGCGCGCCGAAACGCAAGGACGGGGAGGAGTGCGCGGAGGCGGGGGCCGGCTCGCGCGGCCGGGCGCTGGTGGTCGAGGCCGAGGCCGAGGCGAGCCGCTTCCGCCGCGCCGTCGAGGGGGAGCGGTGGCCGGTGGCCGAGGAGCTGGCGCCGGCGACGCTCGCCGCCTACCGCGCCGTCCGGGGCCAGACGCCGGCGACGTCGCGGGTGCCGCCGCTGGTCGAGGATCGCTTCCTGGCGGACGACATCCGCGCGGTCCGCGAGCTCGTCGAGACCGGCCGCGTGGTCGAGGAGGTCGAGACCGCGCTCGGTCGACCGCTCCGCGCGAGCCGCCGCATCTCCTTTGCTGCCGAGCCTTCCGAGCCCGACTGAGGGCGGACGCGGCCGTGGAGCTCACCGCCGAGCTGCTGGCTCTCCTGCGCTGCCCCGAGTGCGGCGCGGAGCTGGCGGCGGGGAAGGAGAGCGCGCTCGCCTGCCAGGGACCGAAGCCGCATCGCTTCGACGAGCAGGAGGGCTTCCTCACCTTCGCCCGGCCGATGGCCGGCAAGTACGATCCCGGCTACGCCGCCCGCTACGCGGCGCTATGGGCCTTCGGCTACGAGACGCTGCACTCGGGCGCCGACGAGCCGCTCTACCGGGCCGTGTCGTCGCTGGCCGGCGAGGCGCTCGCCGGGTCGGCGGGGGAGAGGCGCGGTAGCCGGCCGCTCGGAGCGCGCGCGGTGGTGGTCGACGCCGGTTGCGGCGTCGGCCGCACGCTCCGGAGCCTGGCGACCCTGGCCCCTGAGGCGACGATCCTCGGCCTCGACGGGTCGCTCGCCATGCTCGAGCTGGCGCGCACGGTCGTCTCGAGCGAGGAACCGATCGAAGTCGACCTCGCCGGCTACGGCTTCGGCACCCTCCGAATCCCGCCCCGCCCGTACCCGAACGCCCACCTCTTCCGAGCCGACATCGAGCGCTTCCCGGTGGCCGACGGCTGCGCGGACATGGTGCTGAGCGTCAACACGATCGACCGCCTCGCCCACGGCCCCGAGCGAACCCTCGCCGAGGCCCACCGCGTCCTCCGCCCCGGCGGCACCCTCGTCTTCACCGACCCCCTCAACTGGACGACCCCGGAGGCGTGGTCCCGCTACCCCGACGCCCAGGCCCTCCTCGCCTTCATCGAGAGCCTGGGCTTCGAGATCACCACCTGGTTCGACGACCTCCTCTACCGCGAGCTCCTCGACGCCCGGGGGTCGGTGGAGGAGTTCCGGACGCTCGTGGTGGCGGGGCGGCGATGAAGCCGACAGCACCCATCAAACCCCACTCACCATCAAGCTACCCCACTTTCGGCTTCTAAAGAGTGGCTCAAACCGTTCGCGCTCCCTCAAGGCCAGCTTCCAGAACGTGTTCAAGGAGAAGACGATTCGCTGAGTATTCTCGATATTGTATCCCCATGATCCGCGCCCCTCGCCACTCTTGATCCACACACGGCTCTTCAGGCATCGCTCAAGTTTGTCTACGAGCGCCCTATCAGCGTCCTGGCTCGTTTCAAGAGTTGCGAGGAAGATCTCTGCCGGCCACAGAAAAAATTGGCTGAGCTGGGCAGCATTACTAAATTTATCGAGATATCGCAGTAGCTTTACGATCTCCATGCTCCAATCATGCCCCGGCGGTAGGATTTCCAACCGCAGCTTCTCGTCGAGGTCGTTGATGAAGAGGTAGGTGTTCGCGACATGACCCAAAATATATGAATGAGGCTCCTCGGTTCTGTCGCCGAGCAGCTCGCACTCCTCTGAGCTTCCAAGGAGCGCCAGGAGTCGCCGAAAGAGCTTGATCACCTCGTCTCTTTTCAGGTCCAGCTCGTCAGTAATCCATTTCGTCTCGCCCTTTGTGGCACTAGAAAGCTCAGCGTCGATTGCGAGAACTTGTGCAACAGCCTTTACAGCCCATGCGACGTAATCAGCGGATCGAAGAGTCGCCTCCGTCTCGCGATCCTTCTCGGCGAGTCGTTGGCCCTCTTCTATGCCCCACCAGGCGTCGTCGTTCGCGCGCCTCCGCAAAAAGTAGCGCAGGATCGCTGCGGTCATTCCAGACAGTCCCTGGTCGCCATCGCCGAAGCTTGTCCGCATAGGAGCGGGCAGGAGCCGTCGCGCGGCCGCCAGGATGTACAGAAGGCGGCTAGAGCAGACCGTACACCCGTCGTGTCCAAACGCCCAGGCTTCTACCCTGCTCCACCTGGTCTGTCCGGGATCCTCCGATCGCCAGAGCTCCAGTCGGGGGTCGTCGCTCAAGCAGCAGGTAATCTTGTCTTTTAGTAGGTTGCCAAGCCCGGCAGTCACCTCGTCCCGGAAGCGACTGGAGCCAAAGTCGAGTGCCGCTCGAGCCATCACCAAGGCATCGACGCCGTACAGCCACTTGTCTGCACAGAATCGCCAAGCAGGTCGGTAGATGTTGTCGAAGCTGTAGAGAAATGCTCTCTCAAGGTCAGTCGGGGACCTATCTAGCCAATATCTACTCCGCATGTATTGATAGATCAAGTGCCGATCTGAATCGTACTTGTAGCGCTCACTCTCCAAGAGCGTTCGGGCTCTTGTCAAGCCATCGGATGAACGCATTAAATCCATCGAGAGTTTATCTCGTTCTCGGATCCGTTCTTCCTCTGGTGGGCAAGTCCTATAGGCAGTATCGGTGTAGATTGCCAGGAGATCCAGTACGCTGGGGACCAAGCTCACAGCCTGTGATGGATCATCCTCTGTCTCGGCAATCAGCCGACCTAGGCGAGCATCCAACTGCTCGTCGAGGGCCTCTGCCAGCAACTGGGCAACCAGCGGCTCCAGCCTCTTCCCCAGGGAAGGCGAGCTATCCTTAGACTGGAACTCGAATTTCCAGCCAAGCGGTTCCTTGAGCGTGTTCAACTGTTGAACCGCGGCCTGTGCCAAAGTCAGAAGAAAGCGTCGAGTCTTTTGAAAGGTTGGATTCCCCTCCTGCGAGCCCGGGCAGGCTACGACCGCTCCAGGCCTCAGCGCGAACTTCACCAGCTCCGTCTTCTGTCTCAGGTAGACATCGAGAACGGGGTCCTCGGCTCAACCTGCTGCGCCGACTGAAACTCCAGCGGGTGGGGCGATGGACGAAATGGATGGCCGTGGGCCAGTTCCTCGGCCGTGCTGAAGAGAGCGTGTATCAATGGCGGTCGCACTTCGATTTGAAAGGCATCAACCTGCACCAAGAATGTCGTTCGTGGTTGGATCAACTCACCCTCGAGCTCGAAGGAACTCGGCCACCTCGAGGTCGCCGTCTCGCTGTGTAAGTAGCAAAGGACGATCAGCGTGTCGCGGAGAGCGTTCCTTTCGGCCTCAAAGGACTCTGGAAAGATGGAGTCAGACTCGGCCTGCTCTTGGCCCGTAGGTTCGTTAGCGGCGAAGTGTGCTGCCTCTCTGAGCTTGGCTTCCGATTCGGAGAAGTGCCTGACCAAGAGTTTGGCCGTATCCTCCCCATGAGTGGAGAGGAGATGCCATCCGGCCTTCTCATACTTGTGAGCACCACTATGGGCCCAAAAGTAGCCAAGGTCGTGGAGATAGGCTGCGCAGTACAGGAGGTACTTCTCCGGAGTCGTCAGGCCAATTCCTGCACAACGGGCAATTTCTAGAGACATGTCGAAGATGGTCTTGGCGTGGTCCTCGATACTTATGTGACCGCCCTCTGCGATACTCATCGAGGCCCGAAGGTGAATGGCGAGGTCCCGGCATCTGTCGAGGGCGAGTGTATCGGTGCGGGTGAAATGGCGAGAATTGGTTGGGAGGGCTCTAGCGCTTTCCGTGCTCTGCAATGTGGGCGAGCAAGCAGCGGCTAAGTCAGCCTCTGTCCACGATCGCGGATCAATCTGGTGGAGATCACGTATGGCATGGTCGAGCTCTTCCATGACATTTTCAAAGGCTGCCGTGTTCCCTGTGACCCCAAGCTCAGTTGAGCGGCGATCGATCATGATGCGGAGCAAGCGAGGATCGGGGGGGTCAACGTTGAGAACGTAGATCTTGTTATAGTTTTGTTCTGGCACCTCGTTCCGATCCGAGGGTACCTTGTCGGGCGTGAGGGCTGCTGCGATTTTGGCGTCGCTCCCGCGGTACCCGAGAAAGACGATGTCGTTGTTGCGGAAGAGATCCTCGGCCGCCTTGGTCTCTTCCTGGGTGTCGAACAGGTCGCTACCAGCGAGGTCGAGGATAGGAACTCCTGCCCCCTCTTTTAAGGTTCCGTGGGGGAGGAATAGGGGCACGTGTTTGCGAAAGAAGTCGAGACGGCTCGCGTTGTCTTGCCGGAGGTGATCGTCTAGCCGGAAGGTTCGTATTCCGCGTGCAGTTCTGCCATCGCTGTTCGAGATCGCGGCAAAGGCCTCGTGGAGCAAGCGATCGAAGTTCATATTGACAATTGCCTTGATGTAACCCTTGCGAGCGAGGCAAGCCAAGCGGAGGTAGCCAGTGCAGTTGCTTCCTTCAATCCGTTGAAGATACTTGCGAAGGAGGGGTCTCAGTTCCGAGGGCTTGAGAACTCGCCAGTGGGCATCCAGCCTGTCTCGAAGTGAGTCCAATTCCCAACGGGGGTCCCGAGAAGGGTCCACGCCGAGATCATCATAGGCATAGCCGAGAAGCTCGGTGAAGCTTGGTAGCCCATACTGCATGGAACATCCAGCTCCGATGACGACCACAACTCCAGGGGGCTCAGTCCTCCGTTTCGATCTCCGGTCTCGCGCCGTCGGGTAGAGCTGGTCCCGGGCCGTGATCATTCGGGCGGCAAGACGGCGGAGAACAAAGTGCAAGCGATCTTTCTCGGTTGAGCCCATGGCTGTAGTCCTTAGGAAGGTTTGGTATTGCGAGTACGCGAGGAGCATCCCCTTTGGGAGGCGGAGCCCAAGCGTTCGCGGAGTCGGTACTAGCTTGACAGGCAGAGTGGTCCTTCGGATACTCTGTTGCCGCTGAGGGCACTTCGATGGACAGCCGAGTCCAGATCGCTTCGTCGCGCGCCACCAGGGGGTGTTGGTGGCGGTCGTGCAATCATCACCGAGGGAGCTTGTAGCCGGGTGGATTGCCCCGGCGGCCGGCGCCCCGGGGTGAGGACGAGAGCTCCGCGGCTTCGCGCGCGATCCGAGACCTCCTTCCGGGCAGACCGGCGAGGAGGTGTTTCGTTGCAGGCGACAGAACCCTACGGGAACGGCGGTCTGGCGAGGGCGGCGGAATGAGCGCACCGGCGCCGCGCCGGGCCGTGCCGCACGTGCGCGAGTACCTGGCGGACAGCCTGACGCCGCTCGAGGTGTACCGGCGGCTCTCGGCTCTCTCGCCGGTGCGGTTCCTCTTCGAGAGCGTGACCGGCGGCGAGCAGGTCTCGCGCTTCAGCTTCCTGGGTGCCGCGCCGCGCGAGCTCTACCGTCTGTGGCCCGACCGCCTGGAGCGCGAGCGGGGCGGGCGTCGCGAGGACCTTCCGGGGCCGCCGCTCGAAGCTCTCCGCCGGGTGGTGGGCGCGATCCGTTCGGAGCCCGCCGCCATCGGCTCGGCCGGCTCGGTGCCCTTCACCGGCGGCTTCGTGGGCTTCTTCGGCTACGACGCGGTGCGCCTCGTCGAGCGCCTGCCGGGCCGGCCTCCCGACCCGTTCGGCCTGCCGGTGGCCCTGCTCGGGCGCTTCGACACGGTGGCGGTCTTCGATCACGCGCACCAGCGGGTGCGCCTGGTCGCCAACGAGATCGAAGGGGAGATCGACGCGGCGGGCGCCGAGCAGGAGCTCGCGCGGACGGCGGCGGCCCTCGAGGATCCGTCCGGGCCGCCGTTCGGCCGAGTGGTGGCGATCCCCGCTGGCCGGCCCGGCGCACCGGTGGCCGCGGCGGCGAGCCTCGAGGGGCCGGCGTTCCAGCGCGCGGTTCGCCGGGTGAAGGAGCACATCGCCGCCGGCGACATCTTCCAGGCGGTCCTCGCCCGGCGCTTCCGGATCGGGCGCCGGGTCGATCCGCTCGCTCTCTACCGGGCGCTCCGGGTGATCAACCCGAGTCCTTACATGGTGCTCTTCGAGACGCCGGAGGTGGCCCTCGCCGGGGCCTCGCCGGAGATGCTCGTGCGCAAGTCCGGCCGCCGGATCGAGACCCGGCCGATCGCCGGCACCCGGCCGCGGGGCGCCGATCCGGCGGGCGACCGGCGCCTGGCGGCGGAGCTTCTCGCCGACCCCAAGGAGCGGGCCGAGCACGTGATGCTGGTCGACCTGGGGAGAAACGACCTGGGGCGGGTGGCCGAGGCGGGGAGCGTCCAGGTCGCGAGCTTCATGGAGATCGAGCGCTACAGTCACGTCATGCATCTGGTCTCGAGCGTCGAGGGACGGCTCGCCGCCGGCCGCGACGACGCCCGGGCCGGGCTCGACGCGCTGCTCGCCTGTTTTCCGGCCGGCACGCTCTCCGGAGCACCCAAGATCCGCGCGATGGAGATCATCGACGAGCTCGAGCCCGAGGCGCGCGGGCCGTACGGCGGGGCGGTCGGGTACCTCTCGTACTCCGGCGACGTGGACACCTGCATCACGATCCGCACTCTGGTGGTGAAGGGGGAGGAGACCTCGGTCACCGCCGGCGCCGGGATCGTCGCGGACTCGGACCCCGAGCGCGAGCAGCGCGAGACCGAGAGCAAGGCCGCCGGCATGCTCGCTGCCGTCGCCCTCGCCGAGGAGATCGCATCGTGAGGGCGGCGGCAAGGGGAGGCGAAGTGCCTCCGGTGCGGAGCTCGGTGCCTGCCGCAGGGATCGCCCGGCCGAGACAGAGCTCGGCCCGAGGACCGGGATGCGTGAGGGTGGGCGAGGTGCCTCCGATGCGTAGCTCGGTGCCTGCCGCCGGGATCGCCCGGCCGAGGCAGAGCTCGGCCGCTTCAGGGGCTTGGTGCCGCGGCCGACCGGGGACGGGGTCCGACGGAAGGGGAACGAGGGGATGCGGGGGGGATCGATGAAACTCCTGATCATCGACAACTACGACTCCTTCACCTACAACCTGGTTCAGATCCTGGCCGGGCAGGGGGCGGAGGTCGAGGTGGTGCGGAACGACGCCGCGCCGGTCGACGACCTCCTGGCGCGGGGCGCCGCGGGGATCGTCCTGTCGCCGGGCCCGGGACGGCCGGAGGACGCCGGGCTCTGCCTGGAGCTCCTCGCCCGCCGTCCGGCGGTGCCGCTCCTGGGCGTCTGCCTCGGGCACCAGGCCCTGGGCGCGGCGTTCGGAGCGCGGATCGAGCGGGCGCCGGAGCTGATGCACGGCAAGACCTCGCGGGTCGGCCACGACGCGCGCGGTCTGTTCGCCGGCCTGCCCGACCCGTTCGAGGCCACTCGCTATCACAGCCTGGTGGTCGCCGAGGAGACCCTGCCGCCGGAGCTGGTGCCGACCGCCCGCAGCGAGGAGGGCCTGCTGATGGCGATGCGCCACACCGAGCTCCCCTGGTGGGGAGTGCAGTTCCATCCCGAGTCGATCCTCACCGAGGCGGGGCCCCGCCTGCTCGGCAACTTCCTCGAGCTCTGCGCGGGCGGGAGGTCGTCGTGATCGATCCACGCGAGGCCCTGAACCGCCTCCTCGAGCGGCGGGACCTCGCCCGCGAGGAGATGGAAGGGCTCTTCGGGCGCCTGATGGACGGCGAGATCGCCGACCCGCTGAAGGCGGCGCTGCTGGTCGCTCTGCGCATGAAGGGGGAGTGCCCGGCGGAGATCGCGGGGGCCGCCGCCGCGATGCGCGAGCGCTCGGTGCGGATCCCGCACCACCGCGAGCGCGTGGTCGACACCTGTGGCACCGGCGGCGACCGGCGCGGCACCTTCAACATCTCGACCGCCGCCGCGCTGGTGGCGGCCGCCGCCGGCGTGCCGGTCGCCAAGCACGGCAACCGCTCGGTCTCCAGCCGCTCCGGGAGCGCCGACGTGCTCGCCGCGCTGGGGGTCGACATCGAGGCGCCGCCGGCGGTCGTCGGCCGGGCGCTCGACGAGGTGGGGATCGCCTTTCTGTTCGCGCCGTTGCTCCACCCCGCGATGCGCGAGGTCATGCCGGTGCGCCGGACGCTCGGGGTGCGGACGGTGTTCAACGTCCTGGGGCCGCTCACCAACCCGGCGGGCGCCCGGCGGCAGGTGATGGGGGTCTACGCCGCGGAGCTGGTCGAGCCGATCGGCCGGGTGCTGGCCGAGCTGGGAAGCGAGCACGCCATGGTGGTGCACGGCTCGGACGGGCTGGACGAGATCACGACGACCGGCCCCACGCGGGTCGCCGAGGTGCGAGGCGGCGAGGTCGAGGTCTACGAGGTGACGCCGGAGCGGTTCGGGATCGAGCGGGCGGAGCTCGCGGCGCTCGCGGGCGGGGAGCCGGAGGAGAACGCGGCGGCGATGGGGCGGGTGTTGCGCGGCGAGACGGAGGCGCTCGGGGACGTGGTGCGCTTGAATGCGGGGGCGGCGGTGTACGTGGGGGGGGCGGCGGGGAGCTTGGACGAGGGGGTGGAGGTGGCTAGGGAGGTGTTGCGGGAGGGGTGGGGGATGGGGAAGCTGGAGGAGTTGCGAGGGTTTGGGAGGGGAGGGGAGGGGGGATGAGGTGGCCGGTGGACCGGGGGTGTGCTGGACACGGCCCGGGGGCCGGTGGCTCTCCGGCGGCGGACTGCGCCGGCGGAGAGCCACGCGGCCCCCGGGCCTGCGTAGGACCGGACTCCGGGGCGCTGGGCCCCTTCGCTGGGGAGGGGAGGGGGGAATCGGCGTCTTGCCTGTTGGAGCGGAGTCCTCTGGCGACATGAAGCGGGCCGTGGCTCTCCGCCGGCGGCCGGCGGGGCCGGCAGCGCCCGACCCTGCTGACCGAGCTCCTGTCGTCGGCCGGGGTGGGAGGGTGGGGATGAGCGGGATTCCGGATGTCTTGGCTCGGATCGTCGAGGGGCGGCGGGCACGGCTGAGCGGGGAGACGGCCGTGGGGCTGGCTTCGCGCCTGGATGTGGTGCGGCCCGAGGAGAACCGCTTTCTCGCGGCGCTCGCGGCGAAGCGCGGGCGGGCGGTGATCGCGGAGGTGAAGATGGGGTCGCCGCGGATCGGGTCGCTCGCGGGGCGGGTCGATCCGGTGGCGCAGGCTCGGGTGTACGCGGCGGGGGGGGCGGCGGCGCTCTCGGTGGTCGTCGAGCCGGACTTCTTCGGCGGCTCCTACGATCTGCTCTCGCGGTGCCGGGAAGCCTCGGGGCTGCCGGCGCTCGCCAAGGACTTCGTCGTCGACCCGGTGCAGCTCGTCCGGGCGCGCGAAGCGGGGGCCGAGGCGGTGCTCCTGATCGCCGCCCTCCAGTCGGCGGACGAGCTCCGGCGCCTGGCGGGCCTCGCGCGCGGCCTCGGCCTCGCGCCGCTCGTCGAGACCCACGACGCCGCCGACCTGGCGAAGCTCGCGGACGCCGGCTGGGAGCTCGTGGGGATCAACAACCGGGACCTGCGGAGCTTCGAGGTGGACCTCGAGCGCTCGAAGGCGCTGGTGGGCGAGCTCCCCTCCGGCGCCCTGCGGGTGGCCGAGAGCGGCATCGGGGGGGCCGCCGACATCGCCAGCCTGCGCGCCGCCGGGTTCGACGCCTTTCTCGTCGGCGAGGCGCTCCTGCTCTCCGCGGAGCCGGCGGCGAAGCTCGCGGAGCTCCACGGCCGGGGAGGCGCACCGGTGAGCCGGCCGCTGGTCAAGGTCTGCGGCGTCACCCGCGCCGAGGACGCGCGCCTGGCGGTCGAGCTCGGCGCCGACCTGGTGGGCCTCAACTTCCACCCGGCGAGCCCCCGCTGCCTCGGCATCGAGCGGGCCCGGGAGATCGCCGCCGCCGTCGCCGGCTCCGGGGCGCTCCGGGTCGGCGTGTTCGTCGCCCTCGCGGCCGACGAGATCGAGGAGGTGGCGGCCGCCGTCGGCCTCGACCTGGTCCAGCTCCACGGCCCGGAGGCCCCGGAGGTCGCCCGCCACTTCGGCGCCCGCGCGATCCAGGTCTTCCGCCGGGCGACGCCGCCGGCCGCCGCCGAGCTCGCCCGCTACGGCGCGGTCTGGGGCTTCCTGTTCGACGCTCCGGCGCCGCCGGCCGCCGGCCGCGACCGGTCAGCGGAGCCCGCCCGGGCGGAAGCCTATGGCGGCACCGGCCGGACGTGGGATCATGGGGTCCTCCGCGGGGTCGCCACCACGCGGCCGGTGCTGGTCGCGGGCGGGATCCGCCCGGGCAACGCCCGGCGCGCGCTCGAGCTCTCCGGCGCCCGCGGGGTCGACGTCTGCTCCGGGATCGAGTCGGCTCCCGGGGTCAAGGACCCGGACCTGATGAGAAAGCTGTTCGAGGAGATACGCCATGGCCAAGGCCGCACCGCTTCCTGACGCCGCCGGCCACTTCGGCCCCTACGGCGGGCGCTTCATCCCGGAGACCCTGATGGCTCCGGTCGAAGAGCTCGCCCGGGCCTACGACAAGATCTCGCGCCAGCGCCGCTTCCGGAAGCGCCTGGACGCGCTGCTCGAGGACTACGTCGGGCGCCCCTCGCCGCTCTACTTCGCCGAGCGGCTGACCGCGGAGCTGGGCGGCGCGAAGGTCTACCTCAAGCGGGAGGACCTCCTCCACACCGGCGCGCACAAGATCAACAACGCGGTCGGTCAGGCCCTGCTCGCGGTCGAGATGGGCAAGTCGCGCGTGATCGCCGAGACCGGCGCCGGCCAGCACGGCGTCGCCACGGCCACCGCCGCCGCGCTGCTGGGGCTCTCCTGCACGGTCTACATGGGCGAGGAGGACATGCGGCGCCAGCGCCTGAACGTCGACCGCATGCGCCTGCTGGGAGCCGAGGTCGTGCCGGTCGACGCCGGCAGCCGGACGCTCAAGGACGCGATCAACGAGGCGCTGCGCGACTGGGTCACGAACGTCGCCGACACCCACTACGTCCTCGGCTCGGTGCTCGGACCGGACCCCTACCCCCGCATGGTGCGGGACTTCCACCGGGTGATCGGCGACGAGGCCAAGCGCCAGCTCAAGAAGCGCGAGGGGCGCAACAGCCCGGACATGGTGGTCGCCTGCGTCGGCGGCGGCTCGAACTCGATCGGCATCTTCAGCGCCTTTCTCGACGACGAGCGGGTGCGCCTGATCGGGGTCGAGGCGGGCGGCCGCGGCAGCGCCCTGGGCGAGCACGCGGCACGCTTCGGCGGCGGCTCGCTCGGGGTCCTCCACGGCACTCGCACCCTGGTGCTCCAGACTCGCGAAGGGCAGATCGCCGGCACCCACTCGGTCTCGGCCGGCCTCGACTACCCGGCGGTCGGCCCCGAGCACGTGCTGCTCCACGACCGGGGGCGGGTCGAGTACACCAGCGCCACCGACGCCGAGGCGGTGGCCGCGTTTCACCTGCTGGCCCGGACCGAGGGCATCCTGCCCGCGCTCGAGAGCGCCCACGCCCTGGCCGAGGTGATCCGGCACGCCCCGCGCCTGTCGAAGCGCACGACGATCCTGGTCAACCTCTCCGGCCGCGGCGACAAGGACGTGGAGTCGGTCCTCGACTACGACCGGGAGGCGGCCGCCGCCGCCGAGGAGACGCCGGTCCACGACCCGCTCGAGGCGAGGAAGCGGGCGCTGGCGGCGATTCCCCGGGCCGAGCCCCGAGAGCGCCCGCACGGTGCCTGGAACCCCGGCTTCGGGGAGGCCGAGCCGCCGCCCCGGACGTCGAGGAGCCCGAGGAGGCGGAGGTCCTCCCGGGGCCGGGGGCGGACGAGGAAGGAGAGACCCATTGAGCGCCATCGCCGAGGTCTTCGAGCGCTGCGCCGAGGAGCGCCGCGCCGCCTTCATCCCCTTCCTGATGGCCGGCGACCCCGACCTCGCGACCTCCGGCCGCCTGCTCGAGGCGCTGGTCGCGGGCGGAGCCGACCTGGTCGAGGTCGGCGTGCCGTTCTCCGACCCGATCGCCGACGGCCCGGTCAACCAGCGGGCGGCGGTGCGCGCCCTCGCCGGCGGCACGACCCTCGAGGGGATCCTCGAGATGGTGGCGACCCGCCGCGACCGGATCGCGGTGCCGATCGTCCTGTTCAGCTACTTCAACCCGATCCGCGCACGCGGCATCGAGCTCTTCGCCGAGCAGGCCGCGGCCTCCGGCGTGGACGGCGTGCTGTGCGTCGACCTGCCGCCCGAGGAGGCCGAGGAGAGCTACCTGCCGGCGCTGCGCAAGCGGGGCCTCGACACGATCTTCCTGCTCGCTCCGACCAGCACCAGCGAGCGGATCCGGAGGGTGGGCGAGGCCTCGAGCGGCTTCGTCTACTACGTCTCGCGCACCGGGGTGACGGGCGAGCGGGAGCTCCTGACCAAGAGCCTGGCCAAGGAGGTCAAGCGCGTGCGCAAGCGTCTCGACCTGCCGGTGGCGGTGGGCTTCGGCATCTCGAGCCCGGAGCAGGTCGAGACGGTGGGCGCGCTGGCCGAAGGCGTGGTGGTGGGCAGCGCCCTGGTGCGGATGGTGGAGGAGGGGGGCGGCGACCTCGCGGCGCGTCTCGAGGCGCGGGTGCGCGAGCTCTCGGCTCCGCTCGGCGGCGACCGGCGCTCGAGGCGCCGGGCGTGACGCCGGCCACGAATCCGGGTGGGGTCCCGAGCAAGGTCCAGTCCCGCTTCGACCGCGCGCTCCCGGCCACGGTTCACGGCCACTACTGGGCCCGCCGGGCGGCCGGCTCCGGCGCGGCACCCTGGCTCGTCGGCTTCCACGGGTACGGGGAGAACGCCGAGCGCCTGCTCGAGGCGATGGAGAGCATCCCGGGCACGGCAGCGTGGCACCTGGCCTCGGTCCAGGCCCTCCATCCCTTCTACACGCGGCGGGGAGAGGTGGTCGCGGGCTGGATGACCCGCTTCGACCGCGAGCACGCGATCGCCGACAACACCGCCTACGCGGCGGCGGCGGTCGAGGCGCTGCGGAGCGAGATCCCGGTCGCCGGGGAGCCGGTCTTCGCCGGCTTTTCCCAGGGGGTGGCGATGGCCTACCGGGCGGCGGCGGCGATGCCCTGCCGCGGGCTGCTGGCGCTCGCCGGCGACGTGCCGCCGGAGATCGACGCCGAGCGCCTGCCGCCGGTTCTCATCGGCCGCGGCCGGGAGGACGCCTGGTACGACCAGGCGAAGATGGCGGCCGACCTCGACCGCCTGGAAGGCGCCGGGACGCCGGTCGAGACCTGCGTCTTCGACGGCGGCCACGAGTGGACCGACCGCTTCTACCGCGCGGCCGGCGACTTCCTCGAGGGTCTCGCCGGCCCGTAGGGTAGCCGCCGGGCCCGCCCTACAAAGCGAAACCGCCGCCACCAGGGAGGCAGCGGCGGGTTCGGGGTGCGGTTCGGGCTACGAGGCAGGCCCGCCCTACATCTGGGACGGCGGCGGAGGCTGCTGAGCCTCCTCCATGCCCTGCTGCATGTCTTCCATGCCCTCGTCCATGCCCTGCTGCATGTCTTCCATGCCCTCCTGCATCCCCTCGCCCATCTCTTCCTGGGCGCCTTCCTGCATCATCTCGCCCTGCTGGGCTTCTTCCATGCCGGTGTCGTTGGACTTCGGAGCGCAGGCCACCATCGGCAGGGCCACCGCGGCAAGCATGCACAGAAGCGACAGATAAATCATTGTTTTCTTCATTGTCGTTGTTCCCCCTTGTGAGGTTAAACGTTCGACCGCCTGGCGTCAGCTCAGCGATCAACCACTCCAATCCATCGTGACTCCTCGTCCTCCCCTCCTCGACGGCCCGGCGCCAGAAACCCAGGGACTCCCGCCGCGAGGGATTCGGGAGCGCGGTTGGGGGCCCGGGGTCGGAGTGCCGACACGCGTTGGCGAAGCCGTCCGGCGACCGGGCGATGGGCTCGTCAGGGATCGTTCGCCGCGCCAGTATACCCTCGGTTCTCAGACCTCCTCAAGAGGGCCTCGTCCGAAGCCTCAGCTGGCGGCTTCGAGCTTCTGCTCGTCCTCCTCCTCTTTGTAGGCGTTGAGGCGGTTGTACAGGGTCTTGAGGCTGATCCCCAAGACGTCGGCGGTCTCTTTCTTGTTGCCTTCGTACTGCTCCAGCGTCGCCATGATCAGCGCCTTCTCGGCGTCGGCGATCGATGAGCCCACGGCGACGTGGATCACCGGCCCCGAGGGCGTCGGCTCGTTGGTCATGGCGCCCAGCGGGATCTCCTCGGGGCCGATCGCGTCGTCGGCCATGATGAAGGCCCGGTGGACGACGTTCTTGAGCTCGCGCACGTTGCCCGGCCAGTTGTGGTTGCGCAGGCGCTCGAGGGCCTCGGCGCTGAAGGCCTTGTCGGTGGCCTGGCTCTTGTTGAGGACCTGGAGGAAGTGCTCGGCCAGGTTCTCGAGGTCGCGGCCGCGCAGGCGCAGCGGCGGCAGGTGGATGGGGAAGACCTCCAGCCGGTAGAGCAGGTCCTCGCGCAGGCGGCCGTCGCGCACCGCCTCTTCCGGGCTGCGGTTGGTGGCGGTCAGCACCCGGACGTCGGTCGCGACCGGCTTGTCGCCACCGATGCGCATGATCTCGCCGGTCTCGAGCACCCGCAGGAGCTTGACCTGGAGCTCGAGCGGCATCTCGCTGATCTCGTCGAGGAAGAGGGTGCCGCCGCTCGCCCGCTCGAAGAAGCCGCGATGGCGCTTCTGGGCGCCCGTGAAGCTGCCCCGCTCGTGGCCGAAGAGCTCGCTCTCGATGAGCGTCGGCGAGATGGCGCCGCAGTTGAGCGGCAAGAACTCGTTCTTGCTGCGGCGGCTGAGCTGGTGGATCGTCTGGGCCACCAGATCCTTGCCGGTGCCGCTCTCGCCGGTGATCAGGACGGTGGCGTCGGTCGGCGCGACGCGGGAGACCAGGCGGTAGACCCGCTGCATGGCGGGCGAGGACCCGAGGAGCGGTCCGAAACGGCCCAGGCGCTTGACCTCCTCTTCGATCTCGTAGATCTGCTGGCGCGACTCGCGGGAGCGGGCGATCTCGATCAGGATGCCGCGCAACCGGTCGACGTCGATCGGCTTGGGCAGGAAGTCGGTGACCCCGAGGCGCAGGGCCTCGACGGCGCTGTCGACGCTGGCGTGGCCGGTGATCAGGATCACCTCGGTCGAGGCGGCCGCGCTGTCGAGGTCCCTGAGCAGCTCGAAGCCGCTGCCGTCGGGCAGCACCAGGTCCATCAGGACGACGTCCGGGATGCTCCTGGAGAGCTCCTTCTTGGCTTCCTCGAGGCTGGTCACCGTGGTCGTCTCGAATCCGACCTGGGCGGCGAGCTCCTCGAGGGCCGAGAGGAAGTTCTTGTCGTCGTCGACTGCGAGTGCGTGGGGCATGGGCAATTCAGCGCTCCTGGATCGTCGCCGCGGCGAAGGGTAGGGCGAGGTCGAAACGGCAGCCGCGGGGTTGGGCGGCGGAGTGCGTGAGGGTTCCAGAGGAAGATTCTATCACCTGGCGGGCGACGAACAGGCCGACTCCCCGGTGGCCCTCCTTGGTCGTGGTGTAGAGATCGAACGCCCGGTCGTCGAGCCCCTCCGCCATTCCGGGGCCGCTGTCGGAGATCGAGAGAGTCGCTCCCTCGCCGGTCGGGGTCGCCCGGATCTCCAGGGTGCCGCCCTCCGGCATCGCCTCGAGACCGTTGACCGCGATCGAGAGCAGGGCCTGCTTGACGCGGTCGCGCCAGCCCTCGAGCCACAAGGGGGCGTCCTGCAGGGCGATCTCGAGAGTCACTCGCTGCTGTCGCGCCCGCGGCGCGAGCAACGCCTGGACCTCGCGCACCACCTGGCCGAGGTCGAAGCGCCCGCGCGCCTCGCTGGGCGGCGCGGCGGCCGGGAGCAGCCGCTCGATCGCGCCGTTGAGCCGCATGAGCTCCTCGTCGAGGATCCGGACGTACCGCCTCTGCCGCTCGACGTCCGGGCTCTCGGAGACCGAGGACTTGAGCAGCTCGAGGTTCACGACCAGGGCGTTCAAGGGCGACTTGAGGTCGTGGACCACGCCCGGGTACAGACCCGCCAGCGAGCTCATCTGGGACGCCAGCCGCAGACAGGCGGCGAAGCGGTCGTCCAGCTGAGCCTCTGCATATGTCGTGTCGGTCATCAGTCCCCTGCGCTCGGTCGAGTCGAGCCCCCGGCCGTCGGTGTGGGCCGGAATCGCGGAAGCGGAGCGCCGGGGCGCCGCCGGTCCGCGGAGAGAAAGAAGTGGGGCGGCTCGATGGGCCGCCCGGTCAAATTCAAGTCCCGATACTTGGAGCTGACTCGTACACTCGCCTTCGGTATCGCGTCGGCTCCCTCCGGCCGGGCTTGAGAGCAAGGCACGTGCCATGCCCGCAAAAACGCCGCCCAGCGGGCGCCGGAGTCAGGAGGCCGGCATCGGAGCCGCCGAGCGGAGCGCCGCGGAAGTAAATCTTACAACGATCGGCATGTTGGTGCGCTCGCCCAGCGCAGGGGCTCAGTTTCCGGCCGGCGGCTGGAGCGGCCGATCGAGGTTCTCGAGCTCCTCCGCCTTGACCGGGGTCCGGGAGTGGATGAGCGGCTCGGCCGCCGCGCGCTCGTCGTCCGGGCGAGCCATCACGAACGCCGCCGCGACGCGCGAGTCGCGCAGCCACCAGACGCTGAAGCTGCCGCCTTCGAGCGCTCCCCGGACCGCGACCTCCTCGGCCCCGCGGGGATCTCCCCACAGCTCCCAGGACAGGTCGAAGACGTCGGAGAAGAAGTAGGGCACCCGCTCGTAGGCCTCTTCGGCACCGAGGAGGTTCCGGCCGGCGAGCTTTCCCTGCTCGACGGCGTTGTCCCAGTGCTCGACCCGGCGGCGCCCCCCGAAGACGAGATCGCGGTAGCGGGCGATGTCGCCCGCGGCCCAGACGCCGGGCACGCAGGTCGCCAAGCGCTCGTCGACCACCACGCCGTCGTCGAGCGTGAGGCCGGTCTCGCGGAGCAGGCCGGTGACCGGCCGGGCGCCGATCCCGACGACGACGAGGTCGGCGGGGAGGACGTCTCCCGAGGCGAGCTCGACCTCGGCGACGGTCCCGTCGCCGCGGAAGCGGGCGACCTCGGAGCCGGGCAGGAGCCCGACCTCGTGCTCCCGGTAGACGCTCTCGAGATGGTGCGACATGTCGGGCGTGAAGAGGCCCTCGAGCAGGCGGCCCGAGTGGTAGACGAGCGTGGTCTCGAGCCCCTGGCCGGCGAGCACCGAGGCGACCTCGGTTCCGATGAACCCGCCGCCGACGACCACCGCCCGCGAGCTCTCGGCGGCGGCCTCCCGGATGCGCCGAGAGTCGCTCATCGAGCGCAGGGTGTGGACGCCCGCGAGGTCCTCTCCCGGAACGCCCAGGCGGCGCGGCTCGCAGCCGGTCGCGAGCAGCAGGCGCTCGAAGCCGAGCTCGCCGCCGCCCGCCAGGGCGAGCGTGCGGTGCCGGAGGTCGACCGCCTCGACCCGGGTCTCGAGGCGCAAGGCGATCCCGTGCTCGTCGTAGAACCCGGCCTTGTCGATCAGGATGTCGTCGGTGTCCTCCTTGCCGGCGAGGAAGCCCTTGGAGAGCGGCGGGCGGTGGTACGGGGGATCCTGGTCGGCCGAGACCAGGGTCAGCTCGCCGCGGGGGAGGCCGGCCTCGACCATCTCCCGGGCGGCGAAGCCGGCCACCATGCCGCCTCCGAGAATCGCGTACTTCGTCGTGTCCACAGGCACCTCCTCGTGTCGGTCAGGAATCTCCGGAACCCCCGGAGCGAAGTGCAAATAGGTTGCCGGTGGCACCCGGTGCGGGCTCAGCGCCCCTGGCTGGCGTGACCGTACTTGATGACGGCGACGAACACCACCCCACCGATGGCGTTGCCGGCGATCGCTACGGCCAGGAAGAGCAGGGCGCTCGCGGGCGAGATCCCCTGCCCGGCGAACAGGCCGGCCGCGACCTCGACCGAGCCGACGATCGAGTGATGGAGCCCGGCGAGGCCGATGGTGGCGGTCACCATCACGATGATGAAGATCTTGCTGGTCGTGTCCTTCCCGGCGGTCACCAGCCACGAGAGCAGCCCCATGAGCCAGCCGGCGAGGACGGCGGACAGCGCGATCACCCAGGCCGGGTGGTCGGTCACCCGGTGGGCGATGACGCCGCCGAGGATCCGCTGGTACGACTTGCGGTCGGCCGGCCCCGGGTCGTCGCTCTCCGCGCCCCGCTCCTCCTCGCGCTCGGGCTCGGCCACGGGGCGCTGCCTCAGGAGATCTCGGTAGCGGTGTCGGCGCCGGCCAGCAGGTCGGAGTACGCCTCGAGAAAGGCCGCCGCGCGCCGCTCCGGCGACAGGGCGAGCGCCCGGCTGCGCGCCCGCCGCGCGAGGCCGTGGAGGCCCTTGGGCTCGCCGATCAAGAGCTCGAGCCCGCGGCGCAGGTCCTTGGCCGAATCGGGATCGACGAAGAGCGCCGCCCCCTCCCAGGTCTCGCGTAGCGACGGGATGTCGCCCAGGACCAAGGCGCAGCCCGCCAGGGCGGCCTCGAGCACCGGCAGGCCCGACGGCGCGTGGCGCGACGGCAGGGCGAAGACCGAGGCGCGGCCGAGCCAGCCCAGGCGTTGCTCGCGCCGGAGACCGGGCAGCCAGCGCAGGGCGCCGCTCTTCGCGGGCGCTGCGGCGCGAGGCTCGCCGCTCTCGGCGGCCTCATCGTCGCCGGCGACCACCACCTGCCAGGGAAGGCCGCGGGCCAGGTCATCGAGCGCCTCGACGTTGACCACCCGGTCGCCGGGCCGGGCGCGCGACAGCACGATCTCCTCCTTGGTGCCGGGCGCGACTTGCCGCGGGCTGCGGCCGTCCGGGATGACGCGCGCCATGCGCGGCGGCCCGAGGTGGCTGGTGAGGTCGACGAGGGTCGCGGTCGTCGGGGTCACCAGCATGTCGGCGCCGGAGACGCCGCGCTCGACGGCGGCGCGGTACTCGAGCCAGCGGTCGCTCCCGTCTTCGACGTGGAGCGCGCGCCACAGGCACAAAGGGCAGGTGGTGCCCGAGACCAGCTTCGGGGCGCGGAACAGGGTCGCGCCGTAGATCGGGTGGTGGAGGTGGACGAGGTCGGGCTCGACGAACCGCTCGAGCTGGAGCAACCACTGGCTCGCCCGCTCGACCTCGTCCCAGGGGCAGGTCTCCCACTGCTCGGAGAAGCGGCTGGGGAAGACCTGGAGGTTGGGCAGGCGCAGCGACTCTTCGAGCTGCTCGGGCGCCGGGGGATCGCCCAGGGTCGCGAGCGCGACCTCGATGCCGCACCGTCCGAGGGCGCTGGTGAGCTCGAGGCAGTGGACCCACGAGGCCTCGTCGCGGCTGGTGGTCATCAGGATCCTGCGCGGCACCGCGCGGGTCCGGAGGCGGGGGCCGAGGACCGGCGCCGGGCGGAGGTGCTCGTCGAGGGACATCGGACGCTCGAGGACGCCGGCGAGCCGGCCGGGGTCCTCGGTGCGCACTCGACGAGCGGGAGCGGGACTTGAAAGCATCGATTCAATCCTCCAGAAGAGCTCGCGGCCGGTGGAAGGCGCGCGCAGGGGACCCCGCGAGATCGGAGCGGACCCGCGCGACTGCGGGCCGCGAGCTGTAGACCACCTGGCAGGATGGCAAGAGATGTGCCACCGGCCACGCGCAGCGCCGGCGGCCGGTAGTGCGCCGGCGGCCGGGCCACCGGCGCGCTCGACGCGGGCAGACTCGGGTAAAGGCGGCGGCGCGGCCTGTAAGAACTTCCCGCCCGCCGGGCCGCGGCCGGCTACTCCGAGGGGGCGCCCGGAGCGGCCGGCGCCGGCTGGGGCGGCGGCGCGATCGAGATGTCGAGCGGCTTGACCGGGCCGAAGGCCGAGAGGTCGGAGTCCCGGCCCTCCGCGGGGCCGACCACCACGATCGAGAAGTCCTGCGGCTGGAGGTAGGTGGCCGCCACCCGGCGCACGTCGTCGGCGGTCACCGCCTCGATCTTCGCCCGGTACTCGGCCAGGCGGTCGAGCGGGTAGCCGAAGTACTCGAAGGTGAGGAACCGCTCGAGCAGCTCGGCGGTCGAGTCGACCTGGAAGACGAACGACGAGAGGATGGTCTGCTTGGCCCGGGCGACCTCGTCGTCGGTCGGCGGCCGGGAGGTCATGCCCTTGGCCTCCTCGAGCAGGGCGGCGATCGCTTCCCCGGTGGTGCTCACCTTGGTGGTGGTGAAGAGCAGGGTCAGGCCCGGGTGGTCCCAGTCGCTTCCGGCGCGGCCGAAGACGGCGTAGGCCAGGCCCTTCTTGGTCCGGACCTCCCGGAAGAGGCGCGAGGTGCCGCCGCCGCCCAGGATCTCGTTCATCACCTCGACGGCGTAGAAGTCCGGGTTGGAGCGCAGGATCCCGAGGTGCCCCATGGCGATGTTCGACTGGTTGACGTCGCTCTTCTCGGCGACGAAGACGCCGGGGTTCGCGTGCTCCGGCCGGTGGCTCTCGACCGGCTCGACCGCCGGCCCCCGCGGCCAGTCGCCGAACGCCCGGCGCACCAGCTCGAGCGCCTTGTCGGAGTCGAAGTCGCCCACCAGGCCGAGGACGATCCGGTTCGGGTGGTAGTCGCGCCGGTGCCAGGCGACGAGGTCGTCGCGCTCGATGGTGGCGAGGGTGGCGAAGGTGGCGGTGCGGCCGTACGGCGAGTCGGCCCCCCAGACCTCCTTGCGCAGCTCCCGGAAGACGATCGACTGCGGGTTGTCGTTCTGGCGCGCGACCTGCGAGCGCGACGCGTTGAGGGCGACCTCGATCCGGTTCGGGTCGAACGCCGGGTGGCGCAGCACGTCGGCGAAGACCTTCAGGACGTCGGAGAAGTCCTCCGCCAGGCAGCTCAGGGTGACCTCGCCCTGGTCCTCGCCGATGCTGCTCTCGATCACCGCGGCCTTGCTCTCGAGGTAGTCGTCGAGGTCGTCGGGGCCCATCGCCTCGGTGCCGCCGGTGCGCAGCACCGTGCCGGTGACCTCCGCCAGGCCGACCTTGTCCGCGGGCTCCAGCCGGTCGCCGGTGTGGACCAGGGCGGTGGCGCGCACCAGCGGCAGCTCGTGGTCCTCCACCAGCATGACCACCATGCCGTTGGGCAGCTCGACCCGCCGCGGCTGGGGGATGTGGAGCTCGGGGAGCGGCGGGTACTGGATCTGCTCCGGGCGCTCGACCTGGGCCGGAACCGGGGCGGGCGAGACGGTGGCGGCGGCCAGGGCGAGGCCGGCCACGAGGAGGGCGAGGGTGGTGGATCGCCGACGCCGGGTCGTCTCGGGAGTCATCGGACCACCCCCTGTCCGCCTCGAGGGCCTTGATCCCCGGCGCCGGCCGGCTCGGGCGCCGCCCGGGGCGGGGCGAAGACGATCTCCGAGACGGTCCGGTTCTCGGGGGTCAGGGTGGCGGCGGCGACGCGGCGGATGTCCGCCTTGGTCACCGATTCGAGCCGGTCGATCGAGCGGAAGAGCTCGCGCCAGTCGCCGAACAGGCGCTGGTAGTCGGCGAGCTGTTGGGCGAGACCCTGGTTCGAGCCGAGCTGGCGGATCAGGCCGGCCTTGGCGCGGGTCTTGAACCGGGCGAGCTCGGCGTCCGTCACGTCCTCGCTCTTCAGGCGCTCGATCTCGTCGTGGATCACCGAGGCCACCGCGTCGTCGCTCGAGCCGGGCGCGGGCACGGCCAGCACCGACCAGAGGTTCGGGTACTTGTCACCGGGAAAGCCGGTGAACGACTGGACGTTGATCGCGATCTTCTTGTCGCGCACCAGGGTGCGGTAGAGCCGCGAGGTGCGGCCGTTGGTCATGACGTCGTCGATCGCCGTCCAGACGGCCTCGTCCGGCGCGGTGATGGCGCCCTTGTGGTAGCCCTCGAGGTAGAAGGGCTGGGAGGCCTCCTGGAGGGTCGCGGTCTTCTCGGCGATCTGCGGCGGCTCGACCGTGCGCAGCGGCGGCGGGTCGGGCCGCGCCGGGATGCGCCCGAAGTACTCGTCGACGAGCGGGATCACGTCCTTGGCGTGGACGTCGCCCACGATCGCGGTGGTCATGTTCGACGGCGTGTAGTACTCGTCGAAGAAATTCTGGGCGTCGGTGATGGTGATCGAGGCGAGGTCGCTCGGATAGCCGACCACCGGCTGGCCGTAGGGATGGGCCTCGTACGCGGTGGTCAGGAACTGCTCGACCAGCCGTCCGATCGGGTTCGAGTCGGTGCGCAGGCGCCGCTCCTCCTGGACCACCGAGCGCTCCTTGTAGAACTCGCGGAAGACCGGGTGCAGGAAGCGCTCCGACTCGAGGTAGGCGAAGAGCTCGACCTTGTTGGCCGGCAGCGAGTAGAAGAAGCCGGTCAGGTCGCCGGCGGTGAAGGCGTTGATGCCGACCCCGCCGTTGCGCTCGATGACGTCGTCGAATTCGTTCTGGACGACGTACTTCGAGGCCTCCTGCTGGCGCTCGCGGAAGGTCTTTTCGAGCTCCGCGAGCCGGGCCTCGTCCGGGTGCCTCGAGAGCCGCTCGGCCTGGTACGACTGGTAGGCGGCCTCCTCGGCGGCCAGCGCCTTCTTCTCCGCCGGGTAGTCGGTGGTCCCGATCTCCGGCGTGCCCTTGAACGCCATGTGCTCGAACATGTGGGCGATGCCGGTGATCCCGGGCACCTCCTGGGCGCCCCCCACGTTCACCAGGGTCACGAAGGAGAAGACCGGAGCGACCGGCCGCTCGACGATGATGAAGGTCCAGCCGTTGTCCAGGGTGTGGACCGTCGTCTTCGCCTCGAACGAGGCCAGGTCCTGGGCCCGGGCCGGCGGCGGCGCCAGGGTCGGGCCGCCGATCGCGGCCAGGGCCAGGAGCAGGGACGGAGCGAGAACGGCGAGGCGGGAAGGCGCGGATCGGTTCGGCGTCATGGGCGGGACCTCTGCAGGTGGTGGCTCGAACGGGCTGGAACGGAGCCCCATGTTACCGGAGCGCTCGGCTCGGCGGCCGGCGGCGGTAGATCCAGAGGCGATAGCCCGAGTGTCCGGCCCGCCCCCGGGAGACCAGGGCGAACCGCCGGTCGGCCGCGAGCGCCTGGCGCAGAGGGCGGACCCAGCGGGTCTCCTCGACGTAGCTCGCGGGCGCGGCAGGTCCGACGCCGCGGAGGACGACCAGCAGCGGCCCGACTCCGGGCGAGCCCGCCAGCCGGTCGAGGGCGCGGCGCGGCGAGGCCGTCCGGGCGGCGCGGCGCAGGTCGCGCGGCACCCGGCTCGCGGGCGCCTCCGGATGGCGCAGGTCGAGGTGCCACTCGACGAGGGCCGGGCTGAAGCCGTTCCAGTACCCGGCGAGAACGCTCGACGGGACCGCCGCCGCCCGGTCGGTCACCCGGTCGAGGAGCGCGCGGACGGCGGCCGGCTCACTGCGGATCCGGTACTGGGCGGCGAGGTAGGCGTGGTCGACCCCGGCGAGGCCCGCGGCGGAGACCGCCGCGAGGGCGAGGAGCGGCGCGGCGAGCGCGGCCGTCCGGGCGGCGAGCCGGGAGCGCACCGGCAGGCGCCGGCCGAGCGCGGCGCCCAGGGAGCCGAGCCAGGCACCGCCCGAGAGCCAGAGCACCGGCGCCAGGACCGTGACGAAGCGCGAGAGCTTGTAGGGGTGCGCGAGGAGGGCGAGCGAGGCCGTCGCCACCGCCAGCGCGAGGACTCGGCGGCGGGGCCCGAGGCGGGGCAGGACCGCCAACGGGGCGAGGCCGGCGACGAGGGCCGCCACCCCGATCGCGGGCAGCGGCGAGAGCTCGTGGACCAGCGCCCGCGGGTAGAAGAGCAGGCTCTCGGCGCTCCAGGGCGCCAGGCCCGAGGACCGGTTCTCGACGAAGTCCAAGAAGCCCTTGACGTGGCCCGGAAGGAGCATCCAGAGCGCGACGGGAGCCCCCACCCATAGGGCGAGCGCCCGCCCCCGCGGCGGCAGGCCGGCGAGCCAGTCACGAATCCGGCGAGTCGAGCGCCGGGGTGTGACGGCGAGCCGGAGGGCGAGCAGCAGGTAGAGGAAGTAGACCGGGTTGCCGAGCGAGCGGACCGGGAAGCGGTGGGAGCCGAGGTCGATCGTCCAGCCGCCGCTCACCGCGATCGCGAGGAGGCCGAGAGCGTAGAGCGCGAGCGCGAGGTGCCAGGGCCGCCGCGGGTCGAGCCGCCGGGCCGCCTGGGCCGCCCGCCGGACGACGGCGGCCACGCCTCCCCAGTGCATCCACGCCTCGTTCGCGAGGAGTGGCGCGAGCCAGAGGAGGCCGGAGTTGTACTTGGTGAAGAAGAGGACAGTGGCAAGCAGGCAGGCCCACCGGAAGCGCCGCGGCTCGTCCGGCGCGGCCAGCGAGCGCAGATAGGCCCCCACGGCGAGCAACAGCAGGAGGGCGCACGGCACCTCGAGCAGCACCACCGCTCCATGGACCTGGAGGAGCGGGCCGGCGGCGAACAGAGCGGCCGCCGCGCCTCCGGCGATCCAGCCTTCGGCCCCCCCGAGACCCCGCCCGGCCCAGAGGGCGGCGGGTACGGCCAGGGCGAAGAGCACCGCCACCAGACCCGCCGGCACGCGGTAGTCGTCGCCGAACGCGAGGAAGGCGGGAAGCTCGAGGAGCGGAAAGACCGGCGGCCAGAGGCTCATCCGGTCGAGCGCGACGAGGAACCCCGGCGCGTCGAGGTGGCGCACCGCCCGGGCGAGGCGGACGCCGTCGAGGCCGTACTTGGCCATGTCCCACTGCGGCAGGCGCCGGCCGGCGAGCGAGACGGCCGCGATCTGTGCCGCGACGCGCGCTCCGGCGGCGGCCGCCGCGAGCAGGGCGAAGAGACCGCCCGCCGCCCGGGGCGGCAGCGCGAGGCGGCCGGGCCGAACGCTCGGGCGGGCCGCCTCCCCCGTCACTTCTCGAGGGCCGCCAGGAAGTCGCCCAGGGGCCGCGTGTTGAGCACGTGCGCCGGCTCGAGCCAGGCGCGGCGGGCCTGCTCCACGCCGTAACGGATCAGGTCGAGCTCGGCGGCGCGGTGGGCGTCGGTCGAGATCACCACCGGGATGCCGAGCTCGCGGGCGCGGATCAGGTGGGTGTCCTTCAAGTCGAGCCGCTCGGGATGGGCGTTGAGCTCGACCGCCACGTTGTGGTCCCGGCAGGCCCGGAGGACCCTCTCGACGTCGAAGGCGTAGGGCTTTCTCCGCCCCAGGATGCGGCCGGTCGGATGGGCGAGGACGTGGACCCGCGGGTTCGAGACCGCGCGCAGGATGCGCTCGGTCTGCGCCGCCTCGGGGAGCTCGAAGCGGGAGTGGACCGACACCACCACGAGGTCGAGGCCGGCCAGGGCCTCGTCCTCGGTGTCGAGGCTGCCGTCGGCCAGGATGTCGACCTCCTGGCTCTTCAGGAAGCGGATCTCGGGGTGGCGGGAGGCGACCTCGTCGATCTCCAGCCACTGCTCGCGCAGGCGGGCGGCGTCGAGCCCGCCGGTCATGGCGAGTGCCTTCGAATGGTCGGTCAGGGCGAAGTACTCGTAGCCCCGCGCGGCGCAGGCTTCGAGCATCTCCTCGATCGAGCTCTTGCCGTCGGACCAGGTGGAGTGCATCTGGAGGTCGCCCCGCAGGTCGCCGAGCTCGATCAGCCGGGGCAGCCGGCCGGCGGCCGCGGCCTCGACCTCGCCCCGGTCCTCGCGCAGCTCCGGTGCGATCCAGGGCAGGTCGAGCGAGCCGTAGACGTCCACCTCCTCGGCGCCGGCGACCCGCTCGCCGGCGAGCGGATCGCGCTCGTGGGCCTTCTCGGGGCGGGCCTTCCTGTCCGCCTCGCGGAACACCCCGTACTCGGAGACCCGGAGACCGCGCTCGAGGCCGCGCTGGCGCAGCTTGATGTTGTGCTCCTTCGAGCCGGTGAAGTAGACCAGGGCGGCGCCGTAGCTCGCGGGCGGCACCACCCGGAGATCGATCTGGAGGCCGGAGCGCAGGGCGATCGACGAGCGGGTGGTGCCACTCATCAGGACCGTCGCGACCTGCGGGTAGGCGAGAAAGCAGGCCATCACCGGCTCGGGCTCGGTGGCGACGGCGAGCAGGTCGATGTCGCCCACCGTCTCGCGCCGGCGGCGGTAGCTGCCCGCCACCTCCAGGCGGGAGACCCCGGGGCAGGCCGCGAGGTAGGCGACCAGCGGCTGGACGTGGCGGTCCGCCTCGACGAGGGGCACGCGGCTGCGGTGCTGGCGGTACTCCTCGATGCCGGCGAGGATCTTCTGCTGGCTCTTCTCGCCGAAGCCCGCGAGCTCGGCCACCAGGCCCTCCTTCGCGGCCTGCTCGAGCGTCTCCACCGACTCGACCCCGAGCTCGTCCCAGAGCTTCTGGGCCTTCTTGGGGCCGACGCCGGGCAGGTGCATGAGCTCGATCAGGGAGGCCGGGACGTGCTGGAGCATCTCCTCGAGAACCGAGAGCTTGCCCGTCGCGCACAGCTCCTCGATGTGACCCGCCATCTCCTTGCCGACGCCGGGCAGCTCGGTGAGCGCGCGGCCCTCCTCGGCGAAGCGCGCGAGCGGCGTGGTCTGGGCCTCGACGGTGCGCACGGCGTTGCGGTAGGCGCGCACCCGGAACGGGTTGGCGGCCTGGATCTCCAGGAGGTCGGCGAGCTCGGAGAGCCGGCTGGCGATTTCGGCGTTGTCCACGATCGAGCTCTCCCCTCAGCTCTCGATCGAGCCGCCGCGCTCCTCGACCAGCTTCACGAAGCCGTCTTCGTCGAGCACCGTGACGCCGAGCTTCTCGGCCTTGTCGAGCTTCGAGCCCGCCTCCTCGCCGGCCACCACGTAATCGGTCTTGCCCGACACCGAGCCGGTCACCTTGGCGCCCAGCCGGGCCGCGAGCTCCTTGGCATCGTCGCGGGTGAAGCGCTCGAGCGAGCCGGTGAAGACCAGGGTGAGGCCCTCGAGCGGGCGCTCGCCCGCCGCCTCGGCGGGCGCCGGCTCCAGGAGATCCACGCGGCCATCGAGCAGGCGGTCGAGGACGTCCCGGTTGTGCTCCTCGGCGAAGAAGCCGGTGATCTGCTCGGCCATCCGGGGGCCGACGCCCGAGACCTCCTGGAGGGCCTCGGCCGAGGCGTCGCGAATCGCCTGGAAGGAGCGGAAGTGGCTCGCCAGGTCACGGGCGGTCGTCGCGCCCACCTCCGGGATGCCCAGGCCGTAGAGGAAGCGATCGAGATCGACCTTCGAGGCGCGTGCGATCCCCTGGACCAGTTTGGCGGCCGAGAGCTCGGCGAAGCCCTCCAGCGGCTCGAGGACCGGCGCGGTGAGGTCGAAGAGGTCGGGGAGGCCGTGGACCAGCCCCTCGGAGACCAGGAGCTTCGCCGTCTTCTCGCCCAGCCCCTCGATGTCGAGAGCGGTGCGCGAGCCGAAGTGGGCGAGGCGCCCGGCGAGCTGCGCCGGGCACTCGAAGCTGTTCGGGCAGACCGTGAACGGGCCGCGCTCGACGAGCGGCGTGGCGCACGACGGGCAGACCTCGGGCATCCGGAACTCCGGGCCGCGCTCCCGGTCCGGCTCCTCGATGCGCTCGATCACCTGCGGGATCACGTCGCCGGCACGCTGGACGCGCACCTTGTCGCCCTCCCGGATGTCCTTCCTCGCGACCTCCTCGCGGTTGTGGAGGGTGGCCCGGGAGACGGTGACTCCGCCCAGCTCGACCGGGCGGAGCATCGCCACCGGGGTCACCACGCCGGTGCGTCCGACGCTCGGGAGGATCGAGAGCACGCGGGTGATCTCCTTGCGCGGCGGGAACTTGAAGGCGAAGGCCCAGCGCGGATGGTGCGAGGTCGTCCCGAGGTGCCCGCGCTCGCCCAGGTCGTCGAGCTTGATGACCACGCCGTCGATCTCGTAGCCGAGGTCGTCGCGCCTGGCCAGCATGTCCGCGTGGTAGTCGAGGACGTCGTCCAGCGACTCGGCGTCGCGGCGGATCAGGGAGTTGACCTTGAAGCCCCACTCGTCGAGCGCCGAGAGCACCTCGCCCTGGGTCGCCACCGGCTCCTGGTCGCCCCACTCGGCGGCCAGGACGTCGTAGACGAAGAGGTCGAGGGGGCGCGAAGCGGTGAGCTGCGGATCGAGCTGGCGCAGCGATCCGGCGGCCGAGTTGCGCGGGTTGGCGTAGGGCTCCTTGCCCGCCTCCATCAAGCGCTCGTTGAGCCGGTCGAAGCCCTCGATGGGCATGAAGACCTCGCCGCGGACGGCGAGCGACGGCGGTGCCGGCCGGCGGTCGAGGCGCAGCTCGAGAGGGACCGACGGGACGGTGCGGAGGTTCTCGGTGATGCCCTCGCCGCGCCGGCCGTCGCCGCGGGTCGAGCCGCGCGCCAGGCGACCGTCCTCGTAGACCAGCTCGACCGAGGCGCCGTCGAGCTTGGGCTCGAGGACGTAGCGCACGGGGCCGTCCTCGCCCAGCGCCTTCCTCACGCGCTCGTCGAAGCGGCGCAGCTGCGCCTCGTCGGCCGAGGAGTCGAGGCTCAGCAAGGGGGCCGCGTGCTCGACGGTCGGGAACTCGTCGAGGGCCTGGCCGCCGACTCGCTGGGTGGGGGAGTCGGGGCTCCGGAGGTCCGGGAAGCGCTCCTCGAGGTCGAGGAGCTCGTGGTACAGGCGGTCGTAGGTCTCGTCGGAGACCTCGGGGGCATCGCGGACGTAGTAGAGGTGGTCGTGGTGGCGGATCTCGGATCGGAGCTCGGCGATCCGGCGGGCGGCCCTGCTCTCAGTCGAGCTCTCGGTCCTCTGGCGGCTGGTGCTCATCGCGGGAAAAGCTAGCACAGGGGCCCGGCGGGCTCGCCGGCCGGTGGGGGTGCCTCAGGCGACGCCGAGCGAGCCGGACGGCGCCAGCCGTTCGTCGAGCCAGTCGAGGATCGCCCCATCGACGGTCGCGTCGAACTTGCGGGCGAAGGCGTGGCCCCCGGCGAGCAGGGCCGGGCCGTCGGCGAGGCGCAGGATGCGGGGGCGACCCTTGCGCGTGGCGCCCATGTCGATGAAGCGGAGATTGTCCGGGACCAGGCGGAAGCGCGGGTCGTTGACCAGGACGGTCTGGGCGAACGCTTCGTCGGGACAGATCGTGAGCGCGAAGTGCTCGACCAGCGCGGTCGCGGAACGCGCCTCTTCCGCGACCCGCTCGGCGCAGGCCCGGCGCAGCGTGGTCCACTGAGAGCCCCAGTAGAGGCGCAGGTGGGGCCCGAACGGGGTCCGCTCGGCCCGCCGGCCGAAGCGCGGGCCGTAGGTACGGTGACAGTGCCACCAGGGCTGGACGCCGTCGAGCTTGTGCAAGAGCCAGAGGAGCGGGATGCCGTAGGGGACGTCGCGATACCGGTAGAGGTAGCGCAGCTCGCCCTGGCGGCGCCGCCCGCCGGAGGGGCCGGCGGTCGCCTCGGTCCAGGTGAGGTAGCCGTCGTAGCGGCTCGCCGCGAGGAACGCCTCGCTCGCCTCGAGGGGCTGCACCGGGTAGTCCTGACCGGAGAGGTAGACCAGCCAGTCGTAGGGCTCGCCCACGCGATCGAGCAGCTCGACCGCCTCGACATAGGGCGTGAACATCGACCAATAGCCGCGCTGCGGCGGCCGGGCCGGCCGGAAGAGTCGTGCCTCGAGTGCCTCGATCGCCCGCCGATCGAGAGCCTCGCCCGCGGGGTCGTGCCCGACCACCAGAAGCGCCCCCGGGCTACCCCGCCGCAGCGTGGCGAGGAGTCTCAGGATCTGCCGTGGCGCGCGATGCGTCTGCACGAAGTATGCAACGCGCATCGGGCGGATTCTGCCATGAATCCTCGGTCGCCGGCGCTTTCCCGTGCCACCGACGGCTTCCCGCCTTGACGCTCCGGGCCGCACGGCGGAAACTGGGGCCGTCATGGCGAGCCACGACCAGTACGACTCCTTCGACGCCACGGAGCTCTTCTGCCCCCGGTGCAAGACGGCCCGGCCGGTGCGCCGCCACCTCCTCCTGGTGCTTCCCACCGGCAACCGCTACGAGTACCGGTGCGCCGTCTGCGGCGCCTCGGTGGGCGGCAAGTCCGACGACGACGCCAGCGAGTTCGCCGACATCCTGCGGCGCAGCGGGCCGGCGCCCTCGGGCAACCCTCGGTAGGCTCGCGAGGCCGGCGGCCTATCGCACCTCGCGCTTGGTCGAGACCTCGAACATCACCCCCAGAAGCGGCTTGCCCCGCGCGTCCCGGCGTACGACCCGAGCGGTCGACCAGATCCAGTTCCCGTCGCCGTCCGTTCGTGGCCGGCGCTCGGCGTCGAGGGACAGGCGCCGGAGACAGACGTCCTCCGGCCGGAAGATCTCGCTCGGACGGGAGTGGCCGTCGCGGTCGAGATCGACCCAGAGCAGGAGGCTCCGCCAGACGAGGTCCCGGTCGGTGATCGCCCCGTCACCGTCGCCGCCCAGCGCCGGCCGGTCGTAGGCGGCGAGAGCCTCGAGCGCGGTCGGACCGCGGCTGCCGTCCGGCATCAGGCTGTGGACGCTGAACAGCTCCTGGCCGCCGTCGACCACCCCGTCGTGGTCGGGCCGAGCGCGCCGAACGGGTCCGCAGCGACCAGCGCGTCGGGCGTGCAGGCCGCGCGGTCGAACGGCCGGCCCGCCGGGTCGCCGGAGATCTTCGCGCGGACCAGGGCCTCCAGGGCCTCCAGGCTGGGCAGGGCGCGGATCTCGTCCCGGTCCCAGAGCTGCTCGGACGCCCAGAGCCCGTCCCGGCTCTCCACGAAGACCTCCTCGCCGAGGGGCGAGAGGACGCGACGGTTCCGGTCGACCGGCCCTTCACGAGGCAGGAGGAGCATCCGGTCGCCGACCGCCGGGACCGGGCCGAAGCCGGCGAGCCCGTTGCACAGCGGGACCCCGGCGAAAGTGAAGCGTCCGCGGGGGTAGATCACGTAGAGCTCGGGGCCTGTCGAGAGCGCGGAGCTGTCGCGGATCGTCTCCTCCACCGTGATGGTGAGCAGGTTTGCCGGCAAGTCCCCTGCGAAGCCTTCCACCCGGGCGCTCACGCGGCCGCGGAGGATCGCCGAGGCAGAGCCGACGACCTCGTCCATCGAGCCTGCGGGCGGCGTGCCGTCGCTCACGACGGTCCTGAGGCAGCCCGACTCGGACGAGCTCCAGGGGTTCGCGTCCGGCCGGTCCAGCTGCCGCCGGAGCTCGTCGGGGAAACCCGGCGGGAAGAGGTCCCATCGGACCTGGCCGGCGTCGTCCACGGCCGCCGCGCGGGAAATCCAGACCGGCAGCTCGCCCGGGACGAGGAGCTCGAGAGGCGGCACGGCGTCCGGCGGCGGGTCGGGAGGCGGCGGAGGGGGCTGGGCGGCCCGGGCGCCTGCCGGGCCGATGAGCGCGAAGACCAGCAGGCCGGCGAGCGATCCGGCTCGGGAGAGTGAAAGATTCTGGTCTCTCATGTCACCCTGAACGTCGGGGCGGCGGGTTCGTCCTTCAGCGCTCGAGACGCTCCTGATTGCCTCGGGATCGCGCCCTCAGTAGAGTACGCCAGTTCCCGGAAGGTCGCTTTTCGCCTCGCGGCAGGAACCTTGACCGTGACCCCAGCGCTCGCCGTCGCCACCAGCGTGGCGGCCACCCTCGTCGCGGTGGTCGTCGTCGTCCTCGCCAGCCGCCGCCTGCGGCTCGTGCGGCGGCTCGCCTTCCCGCTCTACGTCGGCGCCCTGGCCGGCGGCCTGAAGGCGTACCTCGTGCTGGTCGGCGAGACCTCCGGCAACCTCGGCCTGACGCTGGCGTGGATCCTGGTCTTCCTGGTCTCGATCCTGGTCCTGCGGATCCTGGGGCTCTACGTCTTCGACGTCTACCTCTACAGCCACCGCGGGGTCCGGCTGCCGCCGCTCCTGCCGGCCGTGGCCATGGGGCTGGCCTACTTCGTCGCCGCCCTGGTCACCCTGCGGCTGACCTTCGAGCACCTGTCGCTGCTGCCGCTCCTGACCACCAGCGCCGTCACCTCGCTGGTCCTCGGCCTGGCGCTGCAGCCGATCCTCGGCAACTTCTTCTCCGGCCTGGTCATCACCCTCGAGCAGCCCTTCCGGATCAACGACTGGATCAAGTACCAGGAGATCGAAGGCCGGGTCTCGAGGGTCACCTGGCGCACGACCCACCTGCGGACCCGCGACAACGACACCGTGGTGGTCCCCAACTCGAAGATCGCGGACACCGAGATCCTCAATTACTTCCTGCCCCACCCGCTCCACCTGGAGCGGATCTACGTCGGCATCCACTACCGCACGCCGCCCTACCGCGTGAAGCAGGCGCTGCTCGACGTCGCCGAGCGTGTCGACTCGATCCTCAAGAAGCCCTCCCCGGCGGTCTACCTGCACTCCTTCGACGAGAGCTCGATCAGCTACGAGCTGCGCATCTGGATCGAGGACATCGCCAACCGGCCTCGGATCGCGAGCCACGTCCGGAGCGAGATCTGGGAGGAGCTCCAGCGGCGCGACATGACGATCCCGTTCCCGATCCGCACCCTCGAGATCGAGCCGCGCGCGAGCACCCTGGAGCTCGCCCGGCCGCGGCCGCGCGCCTCCGCCGAGGAGGAGGAGAGCTCCGCGCCGCCGAGCGCGCGGCTCTACGTCTACCGGGGCCCGGACCGCGGCCGCTCCTGTCCGGTCGACGGCGGCGCGGTGACCGTCGGGCGCTCGAGCACCTGCAGCCTGACCCTCCAGGAGCCCCAGGCCAGCAAGCTCCATTTCCGCGTCGAGTGGGAGAACGGCGCCTACCGGGCCACGGATCTCGGCAGCCACCACGGCACCCGGATCAACGGTCAGCCGCTCTCCGAGCACACGCTCTCCCACCTCGACCACCTGAACATCGGTGACACCGTGATCATCTTCGAATGCGAGCCCCGACATGCCTGAAGAGCTTCCGCGCGCCATCGGCCCCTACGAGATCACGGGGCGCATCGGCAAGGGCGGCATGGGCCAGATCTACAAGGCCATCCAGCCCTCGCTCAACCGGGTGGTCGCCATCAAGGTGCTGCCGCCGGAGTTCAGCAAGGACCCGGAGCGGGTGGAGCGGTTCAACCGCGAGGCCCAGGCCGTGGCCTTGCTCAACCACCCGAACGTCGTCCACATCATCGACAAGGACCAGGACGGGGACCTGCTGTTCTTCGTCATGGAGTACGTGCCCGGCTCGTCGCTCGACGTGGTCCTCAAGCACCGGCGGCTCTCGCTGCCCGAGACCCTGCGGGTGTTCCGCGCGGTGTGCCAGGGCCTCGAGGCGGCGCACGCGAAGAACATCACCCACCGCGACCTCAACCCGCGCAACATCCTGGTCTCCGAGGACCTCTCGACGGTCAAGCTCGCCGATTTCGGGATCAGCCGGGTCGACTCGATCTCCCTCGCCGAGGGCACCCTCTCGACCTCCCAGCTGAGCCTCGGATCGCTCCATTACATGGCGCCCGAGCAGGCGCGCGACATGATGGCCGTCGACCAGCGAAGCGACATCTACTCGCTCGGGGTCGTGCTCTACGAGATGCTCACCGGCCGCCTGCCGGTGGGGCGCTTCAGCCTGCCGAGCCAGCTCAACAGCGAGGTGCCGCCGGAGCTCGACCCGATCGTCCTCAAGTGCCTGGCGACCAACCCGGAGGACCGCTACCCGACCGTCACCCGCCTGCTGGCGGACCTCGGTCGGCTCGAAGACCAGCTGCGGCTCGGGCTGGTGGCGGAGCTGCGCGGGATCTCCCGCTCGACCACCCGGATGTTCAGCCGCACGACGCGGGCCGGCAAGCCCAACCGCGCGCCCTGGATCGCCGGGGCGGCGGTGCTGGTGCTCGCCCTGGCCGCCGCCGGCGCCTACCTGGTGTTGGGCTCGCGGTCTCCCGAGCCGCCGCCCGCCGCGCCGGAGACCGAGGTCGCCGCCCTGCCCGAGGTGGCTCCCGCGCCTCCGGCGCCAGGCGCGGCGGACGCCGCCCAGGCCGGAGCCGGCGCGCCGGCCGCCGGAGCCGCCGAGGAGGCGCCGCCGGCGGCGGAGGGTTCGGCGACCGCTCCCGCGGCCGTTGCGCCGGAGAAGGTCAAGCCGAAGCCGGCCGCTCCGGTGCCCGTTCCCGCGCCGCCCAAGCCCGCTCCCCGGCCGGCCCCGGCGGCCCCCAGGGCCGATCCCGCCGCCCAGGAGCTGAAGGCGGCCCGGGACCAGGTCGACGCGAAGCTCTACGCTCCGGCGCTCACCTCCCTCCGCGCGCTGATCGCGGCCCACCCGGACAGCCCGGCGCTGCCCGACGCCTACCTCCTCACCGGCGTGGCGCTGGCCGGCGCCGGGCGCCCCGAGGAGGCGATGGCCGCCTACGCGGACGTGCGAAGCCGGTTCCCCCGGGCGCCGCAGGCGGCCGAGGCCGGCTATCTGCTCGGCAAGCTGATCGTGGCGACCGGCGACCGCACCCGGCTGGACCTGGCGCGCCAGACCTTCCGCGAGGTGGCGAGCGGCGCCCCGTCGAGCCCGTGGGCTCCGAAGGCGCTCGCCGCCCAGGCTCAGGTCGAGGAGGAGATGAAGATCTTCCGCCTCGACGAGCGGCTCGACACCTCGGTGCCGGCGGCCCTGGTGACCCTGCGTCAGCTCGTCGAGACCTACCCGCGAGCGCCGGAAGCGGAGAAGGCCCTGTGGGAGCTGGGCGGGATCTACGACGACACGCACCGCTACGACCTCGCCGCGGCGGCCTTCTCGGACCTCGGGACGAAGTTCCCCGCCACCCGCTACGACGCCTGGTGGCGCGCGGCCCAGCTCTTCGACCGCCGGCTGCACGAGGAGGACAAGGCGGTGGCGGCCTACCGGCGCGTCCCGGCCACCTCGCCCCACGCCGACGACGCCAAGAAGCGCGCCGACAAGCTGGCCCGCTGAGCGACCAGCCCTTACTCGGCCCGCAGGGCCTCGAGCGGGTCGATCGTGGTCGCGCGCCGGGCAGGGCCGGCCGCGGCCAGGGCGGTCGCCGCCAGGAAGAGGACCGCGACCGCGGCGAGCGCCCGCGGGTCCGCCGCCGGGGTCTCGAAGAGGAAGCTCGAGAGCAGCCGGCCGAAGGCGATCGCGCCGACGGCGCCGAGCGCGATGCCCGCCGCCGCCAGGACCAGGCCCTGGCGCAACACCCCGCGCAGGACCGAGCGCCGGCTCGCACCGAGCGCCATGCGGACCCCGAGCTCGCGCGTCCGCTGGCTGACGCTCGTGCCGATGACGCCGCCGATTCCCGCCAGGGTGATCGCGAGGGCGACCAGGGCGAAGATCGAGAGCAGCATCGCGGTCAGCCGGGGTGCCGCGAGCTGGGTCGCGCCGCGGATCTCGGCGATGGTCGCCAGGTCCTCGACCGGCGTCTTGGGGTCGGCGTGGTGGACGGCCGCCTTGATCGCCGGCACGGCGGCGGCGGGATCGCCGGCCACCCGCACCAGCACGCGGCTCCCGGTGCCGGGAGCCTGGCGCACGGGCAGATAGTACTGGGCCGGGTTCTCCTGCGCGACGTCGTAGAGCCGGTAGTCGGCGGCGACCCCGACGACCGTGTAGGTGACGGGGCCCTGGAACCCGGCCGCCGTGAACCGCCGGCCCACCGGATCGGCGCCGTTCCAGAGCTTGGCCATCGACTGGTTGATGATCGCGACCGGCGGGGCGTCCACGGTGTCGCTCGAGCGGAAGTCCCGGCCGGCTAAAAGCGGCACGCCGAGGGTGTCGAAGTACTCGTCGCTCGCGAAGTTCCGGTCCGCCTCGAAGTCGCTGCGCACCCCGTCGTCGAAGCCCTCGAGCGTCACCGGAATGTTCCCGGGCACGATCGCCGACTGCGGCACCCCACCGGTCAGCGCCGCGGCCTCGACGCCCGGCGCGGCCCGCAGCTCGTCGAGCACCTGCGATTCGAAGCGCTCCTGGTCGGCCGGCGTCGGCTGGCTGGTGAAGTTGCCGTAGATCGCGGCGGTCATCACCCGTTCGGTCTCGAAGCCGAGCGGCTTGGTCGCCAGGTGGTAGAAGCTCTCGAGCAGCAGCGCGGCGGCCACGACCAGGGCGAACGACACCGCGACCTGGGCGACGACCAGCCCCGAGCGCAGGCGGTGCCGCTGCCGGCCGTCGCCGCCCCGGGCGCCGCCGTCCCGCATCCCGAGGGCCAGGTTCCGCCGGACCGCGAGCGCCGGCACGACGCCGAAGAGCGTGCCGGTCGCGACCGACACCAGGAGCGCGAAGGCGAGCACCGATCCGTCGATGCCGATCTGTCCCGTGCGCGGCGTGAAGCGTCCCACGAAGCCGATCAACAGCCCCTTGGAGAGCGCCGCGAGCGCCACCCCGACGAGCCCGCCGGCGAGGGACAGCACCAGGCTCTCGGCGACCAGCTGGCGCGCCAGGCGGCCACGGCTCGACCCGAGCGCCGTGCGCACCGCCAGCTCCCGGCTGCGCCGCAGGGTGCGCGCGAGAGACAGGTTGGCGACGTTCGCCGAGGCGATGATCAGGACCAGGAGGGTCACCGCGACCAGCACGTAGAGGGTCGAGCGCGCGTTCGACACCAGCGCGTCGCCGAGCGGGTCCGCCTCGCCGGTCAATCCCTCGGCGCGCGCCGCCTGGTAGTCCTGGGGATGGTCCTTCTCGAACGAGCCGGCGATGGCCGCGATCTCGCCCGACGCCTGCTCGGCCGTGGCCCCCGGCGCCAGGCGCCCGAAGACCTGGAGGCCGGCGAACGCGCGATGGGAGCTCGGCGACGCCTCGGCGGCGGCCCGGAACGGACAGGCGGAGGTCGGCATGTAGACGTCGTTCGCCTGCGGGTACTGGGGGAAGGGGGGCAGCACCCCGACCACCGTGTGGGGTCGGTTGTTCATTTCGAGCACCCGGCCGACGACGTGCGGGTCGGCGCCGAACTTCCGCGTCCAGTACTCGTTGCTCAGGATCAGCACGGCCTCGGCTCCGAGGTCGTCGTCGCCATCGACGAACGAGCGCCCGAGCCGGGGATGGACGCCCAGGACGTCGAAGAAGTTGGCCGAGACGACGCCGGTGTCGACGCGGTCCGGCTCGCCCTGGTCGAGGAGGGTGAACGACATCCGGTGGTACTCGACCAGGTCGCGGACGCTCTCGAGGCGGGCGCGGTACTCCTGGAGCTCCGGGATCGAGACCCCGGCGTCCTGTCGCCCCGACGTCACGGCCCGCTGGTGAAGGAGCACCAGCTCCTCGCCGTCGCGGAACGGAAGCGGCGCGAGGAGCACGCCGTGGATCACCGAGAACATCGCGGTGTTGGCGCCGATCCCGAGCGCCAGGATCAGCACCGCCGTGAGCGAGTAGCCCGGCGAGTGGAGGAGCGTGCGCACTCCGTAGCGCAGGTCGTTTCCGACCCCGGCCCCCAGCCCCCCGAAGAAATGGTGAATCCGTCCGGACATCGCGGCACCTCCTGGTCGATCCTCAGGCTCTCATACGGGCCGTCGCGCTCAGGGTTCTCTCCGGCGTCGCTCGCAGCCGTTGACACAAAATGCGATCAGAAGCTAGAATTCGGTCATGCGCAATTTAGGATGATCATGTCAAGGCTCGCGACATCGCATCTGGAGTTCCCGATGCCAATTGCGGCATCGCGGTTCGAGGAGAGATCGTCATGAACGCCTTGTTGAACGTGCTGGTCCTGACCCTGGGAACCGCCCTCGCGCCGTCGGCGCCGGTGGCGGCGCCCGGCCCGATGGTCGCCCTGGGCGCGGTGGCACCGGTCTACCGGCTGGCGCCGGCGCCGGCTGCCAGGGGGGGCGAGATCCCACCGCCCTCGCAGCAGGCGACCTGCACTGCGATCTGTACCGAGGGCTCGAACGTGATGTGCAGCGGCAGCTCGTGCACCGCGGTCAACCAGGACTGCAGCAGCGGGCAGACCGGTTACGTGCAGTGCGACGGCAACTACACGTACTGCGCGACCTGTCCCCAGAGCTGTACGTTCTTCCAGTGCCGGCAAGGCTGCAGCTACTGCCGAGACATCGGGTGCTTCCCCAATTGCATCAGCACGATCACCTGCGAGTGCGAGTGCATCTGTAACTGAGGCTCTGACGCCGGGCCGGCGCCGGCACTCGTCCCGCGAGTCCCCGAAACTGGGGCGGGGCGGCGCCGGTCCGGGTCAGTGCCCCGACTCGAGCTCCATCTTCAGGCTGAAGAACTTCAGGAGGTCCTTGAGCGAGAGGATGCCGACCAGGCGGTCGCCTTCGGCCACGATCAGGCGCGCGGAGCGGTTGCGGCTCATCTTGGCGAGCGCGGTCATGGCGTCGGTCTCGGGCGAGACCGTGTTGTCGGGGTCGCAGCTCTCGGTGATCGACCCGACGCTCTGGCGCGGCCACTCCTCGCGCGGCAGGCCCTTGATCCTGAGCGTCGTCACGCAGCCGACCAGCCGGTCGCCGTCGACCACCGGGAACATCTTGTGGTGGTGGCGCAGGACGAACTCCTGGACCAGGTCCTCGACCGAGATCGCGCGCGGCACCGCCACCGGGTGGGCGTGCATGAAGCGGCTGACCGGCTCGCCCTCGAGCACGCGGCGCAACAGGACCTGGCGGTAGGACATGCGGGCGGCATTGCGCAGGAAGAAGCCGATCAGCACCATCCAGACCCCGGCGACGAAGGCCCGCTCGAGGAACAGCACGCCGCCCAGGACGATCAGCCCGAGGCCGAACGCCGAGCCGATGGCGGCGGTGATGCGGGTCGCACGGGCGAAGCTCTTCTGCCAGTCCCAGAGCACCGACCGGAGCACCCGCCCCCCGTCGAGCGGGAAGGCGGGGATCATGTTGAACAGGGCGAGCAGGAAGTTCATCGCCGCCAGGTAGCCGGCCACCGCCCGCGCCGGGGGCGCCAGCCCGGCCCCCGAGCCGAGCAGCCAGCCGGCGGCCAGGGCGGCGCCGATCGCCAGGCTCGCCAGCGGGCCCGCCACCGCCACCACGAACTCCGCCCGGGGATGAGGCGGCTCGTCGCTCATCTCGGCGACGCCGCCGAAGATGAAGAGGGTGATCCCCTTGATCGGCAGGCGGTAGTGGCGGCCCGCGAGCGCGTGCGCGACCTCGTGCAGGACGACCGAGGCGAACAGCCCCAGGGTCAGGGTGACGGCCATCGCCCAGAGGGTGGAAGGGGCCGCGTCGGGGTACTGGGGGGGCAGGAAGAGCGTGGCGTAGGACCAGGCGAGGAGCACCGCCACCACGAACCAGGAGACGTCGGCTCGCACGGGGAAACCGAACAGGTTGAACAGGTGGATGCGGCGCCCGAACATGAGGGGTTAGCTTATACCGCGCTCATCGCGCGCGGCCGCCGGCCGCCTCGCGGGTCGTCTCGGGCGCGCCGAGCAGCGACTCGTCGGTCGGGCAGAGCCGGTCGCGGCGGCGCTCGAGGTCGTCGACCACCGCGCGCCGATAGCCGCCGGTGCGGCCCCGCCCGCGCGCCACCATCTCGGCCTTGTAGGCGGCGATGTCGACCAGCTCGAGGTTCATCCGCACGGTCTTGAACAGCCGCGGCAGGCGCTCGCCCGGCGCCTGGACGTGGTGCAGCCCGCCGCTGTAGGCGACGAGCATGTAGCCGCCGCCCACCGCGTCGATCAGGTCGGCGATCCCGCCGCGCACGGTCATCGGCTTGCCCTCGGCGTCGAGGCCGGTGGTGCGCTTCATCCGGCCTTCGGGCAGGATGCAGATCATCGAGTGCGGGCCCGCGGTCTTGACCACCTCGCGCCAGGTCTCGTCGCGCTGGCGGGTGACCCCCACCACCTGGTTGGCCACGAGGCGGAAGAAGCGCCCGACGAAGGGCCTCTGGAGGGTCTTCTCCGCCACCGGGACGACGCCGCGCCGGGCGATTCGGCGTAGGAACCGGTTGGGCGCCACGGAGGCGAAGATCGGCTCGTAGAGGCTCGTGTGGTGGAGGATCGCGCAGATCCGGACGTCCTGGTCCCAGGGGTCCTCGACCCGCTCGCCGACCCAGCCGACCTCGAGAGTGAAGAGGCTGCGGCTGATGGCCTTGATCGCGAGGAGCAGGAGGTAGCTGACGTACGTCTTCATGCGGCCCGGATCTTACCGTGGTCGTTCTCCGGCGGCCTCCGCGCTTCGCCGGACGGGCGGGACAGGGTAGGATCGAGGGTCGGAGGAGTCATGCCGCGAACCGCATCTCGAACCGACCGTCCCAGGGTCTCGGCGATCGTCACCACGTTCAACGAGGAGGCGAACATCGCCGGCTGCATCGAATCGCTCCTCTGGTGCGACGAGATCCTCGTGGTGGACTCCTTTTCGTCCGACCGGACGCCGGCGATCGCCGCCGCCTACGACCGGGTGACCGTTCTCCAGCGCATCTACTACGGCTCGGCCTCGCAGAAGAACTGGGCGATGGACCAGGTCGCCAACGACTGGATCCTGATCTTCGACGCCGACGAGCGCTGCACGCCGCCGCTCCAGCGCGAGATCGAGGACCTCCTCGCCCGCGGGCCGGCCTACGACGCCTACACGATCGACCGCCGGGCCTACTTCCTCGATCGGCGGATCCGCTTCTCGGGCTGGCAGAACGACCGCGTGGTCCGTCTGGTCCGGCGCGGCACCGCCCGCTACCCGAACCGCCGGGTCCACGCCGACATGGACACCCTCGGGCCGGCCCCAGTGCTCAAGAATCCGATGGAGCACTACATGGTCGACTCGCTCAACGAGTACATCCCCCGGATCATGAAGTACAGCGTCTGGGGGGCCGCCCAGGCGTGGCGGGAAGGGCGGCGAGCCGGCTTCTTGGAGGTCTTCGGCCGCACGGTGTGGCGCTTCTTTCGCACCTACGGGCTGCAGCTCGGCGTCCTCGACGGCATGCACGGGCTGGTGTTCTGCATGCTCCAGGCCTTCGGCACCTACATGAAGTGGTCGATCCTCTGGGGCTGGGGGGTCAACGCCCGCCGGGGCCGCGAGCCCGAGCTGCCGGTCTTCGACGACAACGAGGAGATCTGGCGCGAGCCGCAGCCGGTCGAGCCCGTGGCCGAGGACGAGAAGGCCCCCGAGCAGGTCGCGGCGCGCTGACCCTTAGGGCGCCTTGGGCATCACGAACCAGAGCACGATGTACACGAGGATGCCGGGAATGCCGGCGCCCGGGAAGATCGACAGGATCACGTAGAGCACGCGGACGGCCGTCGGTTCCCAGCCGAGCCATTCGGCGATTCCGCCGCAGACTCCGGCGATCATCTTGTGTCGGGTGGAGCGGTACAGGTGGGCCATGGCGATGTCTCTCCTCGGGTCGTTCTCTCTCCACCCTTCCCTACGCAAAGGCGGTACCGGAGATTCACCGGGCCGGCGGCGAGGGCCGCCCGCCTCGCGGCTCAGAGCCGCGCGATCTCGGCCTTGAGGGCGTCGAGGACCTCGTGCGCGGCGGCGAGCCGGCCCCGGGCCTTTTCGAGGTGCTCGCTCTCGGTGCGGACGAACCGGGTGTAGGGCGCGATCGCGTCGCGCAGGCGGGCGAGGCTGCGCTCCATCTCGCGCTCGAACTGGCTGTCGAGCCCGTCCATCAGCCCGCTGCGCATTTCCGCGATACGCACCGCCAGCTCTCGCTTGGCCGCGCGGCGGCGGTTGGGGATGACGAACAGGCCGAGCACGGCGACGGCGCTCGCCGCCACGATCCCGGTCATGTCCATCGCCGCGCTGGTGGCGATCAGCGTGACCGTCGCCCCCAGGCCGACGGCGCCGACCTCGATCAGGGCGGCCTGGGCGACGGCGAGCTGGACCGAGCTCGCCATGCGCTCGGCCTCGCCGGCGCGGTCGTAGGTCTCGAGGGTGCGCTGCGAGGTCCGCCCGACGGTCGCGAGGAGGCGGTCCCGGTCGTACTCGAAGCCACCGCCGACCTCGCCCACGATCCGGTCCGCGTGGTGTTCGCGCCGGCGCTCGACATGGCGCGTGACCGCCTGCCACTGGCGCAGCTCCGCCGCCACCAGCCAGTCGATGAGCTCGGCGACCCGCGCCTCGATCTGCTGCGAGATGTCGCCGACCACCTGGCGCTCGAACGCCGCCTTGACCCGCGCCTTGTTGATCAGGTCGAAAACCCGCCCGATGCGCAGGGTCTCCTCGAAGAAGGCGATGCCCCGGGCCTCGAACTCGTGGAGCAGGTTGTCGACGTCCGCCAGGCGGAAGCGGAACTCGCGCTCCATGTCCTCGCGGTAGGCGCCGAGCTGGCGCTCGATGTCCTCGATCGCCGCGACGTCGTCGGCGAGCAGGCCGAGGCGGGCTTCGAGCAGGGCGCCGGCCGCCTGCTCGAGCCGTTGTCCCACCCCCAGCGGGTTGAGGAGCTTGAGCCGCACCCGGGTGCGCTCGTCGAGGCTCTCGGCGATGAAGCGCTCGAGCGCGGCGAAGCGGCTGGCGGCGAAGAGCGCCCGGGCGTCGGCGCCGTCCGGTCTGCCGTCGAGCTTGGCGCGCAGCGCCTGGCGGGCCGAGAGCGGAAAGACCTCGGGGGTGGCGCCGAGCAGATCGCGCGCCCCACGCTCCACGAACTCCACCACCCGGTCGACCTCCTCGCTCGTCTCCAGGATGTCGATCTTGTTGATCACCACCACGACCTTCTTGCCCCACTGGCGGATCGCTTCGAGAAACGAGCGCTCGCTCTCGGTGAAGGGCCGGTCGGCCGAGGTGACGAACAGGACCAGGTCGCTGCGCGGAATGAACTCGCGGGTGAGGGCCTCGTGCGCGCGCTGGATCGCGTTGGTGCCGGGCGTGTCGACGATCTCGACGTCGGCCAGCAGCTCGACCGGGGCGTGGACGACCGCCAGGCCGTCGCTCTCGGCCGGCGCCTCGCCCTCCTCGCCGTGGCGCAGCAGGTGAATCCCCGCGGTGGTCGGGGTCACTCCCTCCGCGAGCACCCGGCGCCCCAGCAGCGCGTTGATGAAGGCGCTCTTGCCGGCGTTGAACTCGCCGACCACGACGAGCAGGAAGAGCTCGTCGAGGCGCTCGATCGAGCGATCGAGGGCCGCGAGGTCCTCGCCGGTCGTCTCGAGACCGGTGAGCGTGTCGCGCAGCGCGGCGAGGGCCCGCCGCTCGCGAGCCACGAGCTCCCGCTCGCGCGCGGAAAGGACCCGGCCCATCATGGCCGGCAATCTAGCATGACGAGAGCGAGCGCTCCGTCAACGCACGTGCAGGTGCTCGGGGGTGGCAGAGACGTGGTGATGCCGGTGGCCGTCGTGCGACAGGGTCTCCCGGATCACCGCCACCAGGTCGCGGGGTGCCCGGCTCTTGATCAGGTAGGCGCGCGCTCCGGCTTCGAGCGCCGGACCCTCCCAGCGTTCCACCGAGTGGCTCGAGAGCACGACGATCGGCAGGTCGGGCTCGAGACGGCGCAGGCGCCTGATGAGCTCGATGCCGTCCATGCCCGGGAGCGAGATGTCGACCACCGCCAGGTCGGGATCGGCCTCCCGGAAGCGGGCGAGGGCCTCCTCCGCGCTCTGGACCGCCACCGGGACGACGAGCCCCTCGTCGGCCGAGATCAGCTCCGCGACCGCGTCGCGCAGGGCCGGGTGATCCTCCACGAGCAGCACGCGGGCGAGCGAGGTAGAGGCTCTGGGGTCGGTGATGGTGGCGTTGGGTGCCATGACATCTCTCCATCGCCCCTCGTATGCAACCGCCACGCCAGAGCGAGCCCCGGAGGGCCTGCGGTAGGCTGGCCCGGCCGTCGCGCCCCCGAGAAACGTGGTCGGCGACGGCCAGAGCGCACAGAAAGGAGCAGCGGCGTGCACCACCGCCTCGCGACCGGTGATCGCAAGATTCTCTACCTGTCGGGTACCGCTTGCGGACTCCGGCTCACGGGGTCCCTGCGGGGCGCCCTCGTGGTCTGCCTGCTCTCCGGAGCGCTCGGCGGAGGGGCCGCGGCGTTTGCCGCCGCCTCCGAACCGGCTCGGCCCCTGGCGCTGGTCGGCGCCACCCTGGTCGACGGCACCGGCGGCCCCCCGGTGCCGGGCGCGGTGGTCGTCGTCGAGGACGGTCGGATCGCTTGCGCGGGAGCGCCCGAGTCCTGTCCGGTGCCGTCCGGCGCCCGGATCGTCGATGCCTCGGGCAAGTGGCTCACGCCGGGCTTGGTCGACGCCCACGTCCACTTCTCCCAGACCGGCTGGGCCGACGGCCGGCCCGACGCGCTCGACCTGCGTGCGCGCTACCCGTACCCGCGGGTCGTCGACGGCCTGGCCCGGCACCCTGAGCGCTTCTTGCGCGCCGACCTGTGCTCCGGCGTGACGGCGGTGTTCGACGTCGGCGGCTACCCGTGGACCCTCGACCTGCCGGGACGCACGGAGGACGATCCGGACGCCCCGCGGGTCAGCGCCGCGGGACCGCTGCTGTCGACCTGGGATTTCTGGCTCAACCTGCCGGCGGAGCGCCAGTTCGTCTACCTCGCCGACGAGGCGGCGGCCGCGGCCGGCGTGGCCTATCTCGCGGCCCGCGGCGCCCACGCGGTCAAGGTCTGGTTCATCCCGGTCCGGGAGCGGCCGTTCGAGGAGATGGCGCGGGTCGTCCGGGCCGCCGGCCGGGCCGCGCGGGCCGCCGGGCTGCCCCTGATCGTCCACGCCACCGGTCTGCGCGAGGCGAAGGTGGCGCTCGAAGCCGGGGCGTCGATGCTCGTCCACAGCGTCGACGATGCCCCGCTCGACCGGGAGTTTCTCGACCGCGCACGGGCGAACGGCACGGTCTACTGCCCGACCCTGACCGTCGGCCGCGGCTACCTGCGCCTCGACCGGGCGGCGATCGAGGGGCGGGCGCCGGCGGTCGACGACCCGAACGGCTGTGTCGATCCCGAGACGCTCGCCAAGGTCGCGTCGACGGCCGGGCTGAGCGAGCTGGCGCGGGCGCAGGGCCTCGGCGCCGCCGAGATCGCCGGCGACGAGGCCGCGCTGTCGCGCCGCGAACGCCAGATGGCCGAGAACCTCGTGGCCGTCCACCGGGCCGGCATTCCGATCGCGATGGGCACCGACGCCGGCAACCCGTTGACCCTCCACGGGCCCGCGGTCTACGCCGAGCTCGAGGCCATGGAGGCCGCCGGCCTCTCACCGATGGAGGTGCTGGAGGCCGCCACGCGCGGCGGCGCCCGGGCCCTCGGGCGCGGCGACGAGCTGGGCACGATCGAGAAGGGCAAGGCCGCCGATCTCCTGGTCCTGGGCGCCGACCCGACCCGATCCGCCAAGGCCTTCCGGAGCGTCGAGCTGGTCGTCCGTGGCGGCGTCGTCCACCGCGTGGAGGACCTCCGGCCCGAGTCTCGGTAGCGTTCTCGAGAAAAAAAGGACCGGCCGCCGGAGCGGCCGGTTGGGAACCTCTCCGTGGAGAGGGGAGGAGGTCGTGCGGCCTCAGTACCAGTACTCGCCGATCTGGCGGGTGTAGGTACTGGCCTGGCCCGCGGTGTCGGTGACCGTCAGGGTCACCGTGTACGGGCCGGGCAGGCCCTTGTCGTAGCTGTGGCGTGCGCGGGCCCGGTCCCCGTAGGTGCCGTCGCCGAAGTCCCAGGAGTACGAGGCGATGCCCTGGTCGTCGTAGGTGTTCGAGGTGTCGAGGACGCAGTCGCGCTGCTGGGTCCGGCACGAGGCGGTGAAGGTCGCGTAGGGCGGGTTGTCCACGCCGTCGCTCATGAAAGAGGAGTAGAGAAGCGGCGCCGATCCGGTCGCGCCGCTCGCGCCCATCGGCGTCGAGTCCTCGACGAGCAGGCGGGCGACGTCCTCGGGGCCGGCCCAGTCGAGCTGGGAGAGGATCATGGCGACGACCGCCGTGACGTGGGGCGCGGCCATCGAGGTCCCGGAGAGGGAGGCGGAGTCGGTGTCGCTCCGGATCCAGCTCGAGACGATCCCCACGCCGGGGGCGTAGAGGTCGACGCACGAGCCGGTGTTCGACCACGCGGGGATCTGGTCGCTGCTGTCGGTGGCGCCGACGGTGATCGCCTCGGGCACGCGGCCCGGCGAGCCGGCGCAGGCGTCGCCGCCCTCGTTGCCCGCCGCCACCACCACCGGGATGCCGGCCAGGGTCGCCTGGATCACCGCCCGGTCGAGGACCATGGAGGCGGGCGCCTCGATGCTCATGTTGATCACCCCGCGCCAGTGGCTCGACGCCTTGCCCTTCTGGTGGTCGGCGACGGCGGCGGTGACCCAGTCGAGCCCGGCGATGGCGTCGGAGAGGGTGCCCTGGCCGTTGCAGTCGAGCACCCGGACCGGGTGCAGCGTGACCGCCTTGGCGGCGCCGAAGGTCGCGCCGCCGATGATCCCGGCGACGTGCGTGCCGTGGCCGTTGCAGTCCTCGGTGCCCAGCCCGTCGGCGATGGTGCTGAAGCCGTCCGCGGTGTCGACCCGGCCGCCGAAGTCGGCGTGGGAGCTGAGGATGCCCGTGTCGATGACGAACACTCGGATGCCGGCGGCGGCGGTGCCGTAGCGGAAGGAGTGGTCGAGCAGCGTCGTGCGCTGGTCGATCCGGTCGAGCCCCCAGGAGGGCGGGCTCGCCTGGACCGCAGCCACCGAGACCCAGACGTCGGGCTCCACGCGGGCGACCTCGGGGTCGCGGGCGAGGGCCGCGGCGCCGGCGGCGTCGGTGTCCACCACGAAGCCCTCGAGCGCGTGCTCGAAGGTGCGCCGGACCGCGGCGCCGTGGCGCAGGCCGAGGGCGCGGGCGACCTCGGGGACGCTCGGGCCTGCGGTGACTCCGGCGCCGGCCGGCCGGGCCGTGCCGTTCGCGAGCAGGACCAGGTAGCGGCCCGGGACCCGATCGCCCGGGCGATGAGGACCGGCCGCGTAGAGCGTGCCGGCGGTGAGGAGGAAGACGACGGCGAGGGTGGAAGCGGTCAGTTTCACGGAAATCCCCCCGAGCGCGAGCTCTTTCTGAGGTTGGAGTGGAGTGCTTCATGGCGTTCCCGGTGCGTTGAGTCCAGACTAGGGAGGGGGCCGGGCGGCCGGTATCGGCGTGCCGTCGAAAGCGCTGTCGCGCTTCGGCTGCGGGGGTGTCGCGGTCGGTCCTACAGCGGGGGGCTTCGAAGCCGGACGCGGAGCCGGGAGGCCGGCGCGGGAGGGCGCCCGCCGGCGCGAAGCGTCGGGGAGGGACTGCTAGACTGCGCGCCCATGTCCCAAGCCCAGGCGGCTCTGCTCCTCGTCCTCTTCGCCGGCTCGTTGCTCGAGGGCGAGGTCGCCATCCTGGGCTTCGCGGTGCTCGCCTCGGCGCCGCGCTTTCCACTTCCGCCTCTCGCCGTGGCGCTGATCGGGCTCGCCGGCACGATGGTGGGCGACCAGACGGTCTACTGGATCGGGCGGCTCACCAAGGATCCGACCACCTTCCGGTTTCGCCGGCGGCCGTTGCTCTCGCCGGAGCGCCGGAGCGAGATCGAGCGCTTCTTCGAGGAGCACGGCTCGAAGACCGTCTTTTTCTTGCGCTACGCCTTCGGGCTGCGGACGGTGGGCTACTTCTTCGCCGGGGCGCTGCGCATGCGCTGGCGCCGGTTCGTGATCGCCGACTTCCTGGGCGCGGGCTCGTGGGTCGCCCTGCTGGTGGGGGTGGGGTACCTGGTGGGGTGGCCGCTGCTGCGCTGGGTGGAGCACGGCGGGCTCCGGCTGCTCCTCGCCGTGCCACTGACCGCCGTGCTGGTCTGGCTGATGATCCGGGTCCAGCGGCGCCTCGAGCGCCGCTGAGGCTCCTCCGGTGCGGGCCCGTCAGTCCTGGAGCGGCCGGCGCCAGCGCCCGACCGAGGGAGAGACCTCGACACCCGTGGGCAGGTCCGGCGCGGGCTCGGGGTCCCCCGGCACCAGGCGTAGGGGGAGCACCCCGGCCCACACCGGCAGGCCGACGTCCTGCGGCGGGTCGTCGGGCGGGCCGGAGCGGACCTTGGCCGAGACTTCCGAGAGCGCCAGCTCCAGCACCTCGGTGGCGGCCAGCTCCTTCGGCCGGAGCGGGCGCTGCTCCCGCGAGCGGCCGGGCGCCAGGTGATCGGCGATCACGTCGAGGGCTCGCGCCTTGGCGGCCGGCTCGGTCACCGGCCGCGGCCTGCCCAGCACCACCACGGAGCGATAGTTCATCGACGAGGAGAAGCCGCTGCGGGCGAAGACCAGGCCGTCGACGTGGGTCACGGTCACGCACACCGGCGCGCCCTCCGCCAGGTGGCGGGCGAGCCGGCTCGCCACCGAGCCGTGGAGGAAGAGCCGGTCGCCGTCGCGGCCGTAGGCCATCGGCAGGACGTAGGGCTGGCCGTCGAGCACCAGGCCGACGTGGCACACGAGGCCCTCGTCGAGGATGCGGTGGACGGTCTCCCGGTCGTAGGTCGCCCGCTTGGCGCTGCGGTCGACCCGGGTGCGTTCGGTGACCTCGAATTCTCCTCGGCTCATCGCCTGGCTCTCCCCTCCGGGCCGCCGCGATCCGTTCGCGCGCCCGGCTCCCTCCCTGAGTGCGGCTCGCCGGAGCGAGCGGGTCGCGGCGCTTCCTACGGCAGGAAGCCGAGGCGGTCGAACCGCCCGTCCAAGGCCGAGCTTCCCGGCGCGGCTCCCGCAAGCCGGTAGTGCCGCAGCGCGCCGGTCGAAACCTGTTCGATCCAGACGTCGATCGCGGAGGTGGAGAAGCGTACCAGCGTCGGCCACAGGTAGCCGTTGGGCTTCGGGCCGACGATGCGCAGGAGGAGCTCCGAGCGGCCGGGGACGGCGCCGCTCACGCAGATCGTCTCCGGGATCGAGAGCGCCTCGCGCCGGACCGGCTGCACGGCGCCGCCGGCGGTGATCCGGACCCAGAACCGGAAGCCCGGGTACTCGGTGCCCAGGATCTCGGTGGCGTCGGCCGGGGGCGGCAGGCCGGCGCCGTCGCCGGCCACGGCCAGCGGCACCTCCCAGAGGTCGCGGCCGATCTCGTCTCCGGAGGCGGCGAGGTAGAGCCGCTCCCCGGCCCAGGCGAAGGCCGCCGGGTCGGAGGAGCCGGGACCGGGCACGAGATCGGCCAGGCGAACCGTCCCGGCGGCGGTGCCGTCGGTGATCCAGGGCTCGCGGCCGGCGCCCGGATCGCCGACGGCGAAGACGAGAAACGACCCGAGCGGGGTGAGGGCGGAGGGCCACGAGCTCGCCGGACCGGGCGCGAGGTCCGCGACTCTCCGGGTGCCGGCGGCGGTGCCGTCGCTCGTCCAGAGCTCCTGGCCGGCGGCCGGGGTGAAGAGCGAGAGGTAGAGCCGGCCGCCGGCGGCGGCCAGGGCCCCCAGGTCCTCGAATCGCCGGGTGCCGGCGAGCTCCGCGACCGGGCGCGTGCCGGCGGGGGTGCCGTCGCTTCGCCACAGGCGGAGGCCGCCCCCGGCGAGCCGGGTCACCAGGAAGGCCCTCTCGCCGACCGAGGCGGCCGGGCCGGGGACCTCGCCGGCGGCGAGCGCCGCCAGAGCGCGGGTGCCGGCAGCGGTTCCGTCCGCCCCCCAGAGCTGCCAGCGGCCCGACGGGACGAGGCCGGCGAAGACCAGCCGCCCGCCCGCGGCCGCCAGGCTCCCGAAGCCGGCGACCGGCGCCGGCACCGTCCGGGTGCCGGCCCGCGTGCCGTCGCTGCGCCAGAGCGCCGGGCCGCCGGCGCCGTCGGCCACGAAGAAGAGGCTGCCGCGCACCGCGGTGAGCTGGCGCGGGGAGTAGGTCTCTCCCGCCGCGCAGGGCGGAGCCGTGCAGGTGTCGCGCCAGTCGGGGTCGAGGTCGGTGACGAGCCGGGTGGTCCGCGGCAGCCCGTCGCTCGCCCAGAGCTCCTGGCCCCGGCCGCCGGTGGCGAAGAAGAGCGTCCCGCCGGCGGCCGGGGTGAGCTCGCCGATCCATCCGCCGGGCAGGCGCCCGTCTCCCGGGAGCAGGCGGTCGACGTGCGGACCGGGGCCCTCGTGGAAGCTGTCGAGGGCGGAGCCCCCCGCCGCGAGGAGGTAGAGCGTGCCGCCCGCCGAGAGGACTCGCTCGTACCCGGCCGCGGGCGCGGTCGCCACCGGCTCGGCGAAGTTGCCGGGCACCACGTGCCAGAGCTCGGCCGGCCGCGGGTCGGGCACCGGGCTCGCCGGGTCCGCGCCGGTCATCAAGTAGAGCTCGCCCGCGTGGGGCGTGAGCCGGGTGGGATCGGGCGAGGAGCGCTCCGGGAGGAGGTCCCGGACGAGCCGCGTGCCGGCCCCGGTGCCGTCGGTCCTCCAGAGCTCCTCTCCGTGCACGCCGTCGTCGGCGGCGAGGAGGAAGACCGGGCCGAGGGCGGCGAGCGGCGCCGGCGCCGAGGCGGGCGCCCCGGGGCGGAGGTCGCGGAGCAAGGCGGTGCCGGCGGCGGTGCCGTCGCTGACCCAGGGTTCGGCGCCGGCCGAGGGAGTCTCGTTGACGAACAGCAGGCGGCCGTCGGGGAGGGGCGCCGCCAGGAAGCCCGACGGCTGCGGGTGGATCCACCCGCCCGCGACCCGCCGCGGGCTGCCCGCGGGCTGTTCCAGGAGCCAGAGATCGCGGGAGTAGGCGCCGCCCGCAGGGAGCGGGCCGTCGACGGCGAAGTAGACCTCACCACCCACCGCCGCGCTCCCCCGGGGCAGGCCCTCGCGGCCGCCGTCGAGCAGCTCGAGGGCCGGCGCGGTGCCGGCGGCGGTGCCGTCGGTCCGCCAGATCGTCGGCCCGCCGGGCGCCCCGGTCGAGGCGTCGAAGTAGAGCACTCCACCGAGCGCGAAGTAGGCGTCGAGCCGCAGGCGGAGCTCCCCGCCGGATCGAGGTCCACGACCAGCCGGGTGCCGCCGGCCGTGCCGTCGCTCGTCCAGAGCTCCCGGCCGTGGACGCCGTCGTCGGCCGAGAACAGGAGCCGGTCGCCCAGCGCCACCAGCTGGTCGGGGTCCGAGGAGCACGGACCGGGGCAGACGTCGATCTGCGCCGTGCCGCCGGGCGTGCCGTCGCTCGTCCAGAGCTCACGGTCCGAGCCGGGCCCGGTCGCGGCGAGCTGGAGCCGGTCGCCCACGGCCGTAAGACCGGTCGCGCGCGAGGAGCAGGGTCCGGGGCAGAGGTCGACGGCCACCCGGGTGCCGGCGGCGGTGCCGTCGCTCGCCCAGAGCTCGTCGCCGAGGTCCGGGTCCGGCGCCGTGAAGTAGAGGCGATCGCCGAAGGCGACCCCGGGGGGCGCCGTACCGGCCGGCAGGTGGGCGAGCAGCAGGGTGCCGGCGGCGGTGCCGTCGGTGGCCCACAGGTCGGCGCCGGTCGCGGCGTCGGGAGCGGGATCGCGGAGAAAGAAGAGCAGCCGCCCGCCGACCCGCCGTCCGCCGGCCGGCTCCAGGCGTGTCGAGCCGGGGCTCAGCTCCGCCAGCGGTTCGGTGCCGGCGGCGGTGCCGTCGGTGGCCCACAGGGTGAGCCCGCCGGCGGGGTTTCTCGCCGCCAGCAGGAGGGTGCCGGCGATCTCGCCCAGGGCGGCGGGCGCCGAGCCCTGGTCGACCGGCCCTGCGGCGAGACCGGACACCCGCTCCGGCGGCCCGGCTTCGAGCCCGGCCGCGGGAAGGAGGGTGGGAAGGAAGACGGCGACGAGAACCAGCAGGAACGGAGCTGCGAGACGAGAGGACATACCTTCCTCCGAGCGCCGCGGGCGCCCAGGGGAGGAGGCACCTCATTCTATGCTGAATCGGCATCCGGGGTCAAGAAGGCGGCTCCCGGAGCTCCCGGAGCCTTCAAGCCGTCAGCCGGTCGATCCGGCCGGCGGCCGGTCGGGGAGGATCCCGCTTCGGCTCCGGAGTCGCGGGGACCGTTTAGAGCCGGCTTGATGATGTTGCCTCGAACAGGGCCCCCCAGGCAGCCAGGCGACGCCGGTACCGCTCCCCCGCCGTGGTTCCTTCCCGTCACGAAATCCGATCCGGGCGGTGCGTCGGGCTCGATCTCGCCCCGCGCCTCGCGGGGTAGGATGAGCGATCGCGGGTGCGGCGGGCCGTGGGGCCGCGGGAGGTCCCCCGGGGACCGGCCGCCGGCGAGGCGATTCCATGCCCAGAGACATGATCATCACCCTGGCGGTCCTCGGGGCGGCCATGGTGGGGCTCCTGACGGAGCGCCTGTCGGCCGACCTGGTGGCCCTCCTGGTGGTGGTGGTCCTCGGGGTGACCGGCGTGCTGACCCCCCAGGAGACCTTCTCCGGGCTCAGCCGCTCGGCGGTCATCACCATCCTCGCGATCTTCATCCTCGCCGAGGGCCTGACCCGGGCCGGCGTGACCGAGCGGGTGGGGGCGCTGATCACCCGGGTGGCGGGGCGCAGCGAGCGCCGGTTGATCGTGGTGGTGATGATCGCCGGCAGCCTGCTCTCGCTGGTGATGAACAACATCGCGGCCGCCGCGGTGCTCCTGCCCGCGGTCTCGGCGGCCGGCCGGCGGGCGGGGGTGAGCCCGTCCCGGCTGCTCATGCCGCTCGCCTTCTCGACTCTCCTGGGGGGCATGGCGACCCTCCTGACCACGACCAACATCGTCTCGTCGAGCCTGCTCCTGGACCATGGTTTGAGAGCCTTCGGCCTCCTCGACTTCGCGCCCGTGGGGCTGATCCTGGTGGTCTGCGGCATCGGCTACGTGGCCCTGTGGGGCCGACGGCTGCTGCCCGCCCAGGCGCCGCAGGAGCGGCTCCGGGTCTCGGCCGGCGGCGACCTGATCGAGATCTACCAGCTCGGCAGCCGGCTCTTCCGGGCCCGGGTGCCCCCGGGCTCGGTCCTGATCGGCACGCCGGTCGCCGAGAGCACCCTGCGCGAGCTCTACCGGGTGAACCTGCTGGCCGTCGAGCGCGACGGCCGGGTGGTCCACTCGCCGCCGCCCACGATGGAGCTCCGCGAGGGGGACGTGCTCCACTTCCAGGGCGACATCGAGGACTTCCGGCGGCGCGACGTCGAGCCTTACCTCGAGATCCTTCCCGAGCGCTCCTGGCACGAGGCCGACCTCGAGTCGGGCGAGACGGTGGTGGTCGAAGCGGTGCTCGCGCCGCGCTCGAGCCTGGTGGGCACGACGTTGCGCGAGGCCCGCTTCCGCCTGCGCTACGGCATGACCGTGCTGGCGATCTGGCGGGGTGACCAGCCGATCGTGGCCGACGTGGGCGACGAGCCGCTGTTCTTCGGCGACGCGCTGCTCCTCCAGGGACCGCGCGAGCGCCTGGCGGTGCTGCACGACGCGGAGGACTTCATCCTGCTGACGAGCGAGGAGGAGCTCGCGCCACGCCAGCCGCGCAAGCACTGGCAGGCGGTGGCGGTGCTCGCCGTCACCCTCGGCCTCGCCCTGGTCACGCCGCTCGCGATCGGCGAGGTGATGCTCGCCGGGGCGCTGGCCATGGTGCTGATGGGCCTGCTCACCATGGAGGACGCCTACAAGGCGATCGAATGGCGGACGGTCTTCCTGGTCGCCGGAATGCTGCCGCTGGGCATCGCGCTCTCGAAGTCCGGGGCCGCGGCGCTCATGGCCGAGGGGCTGGTGACGGTGACGGGGAGCTACGGCCCGCTCGTCCTGCTCGGCGCGTTCTACCTCGTCACCATGCTGCTGGTGCAGGTGATGAACGGGCCGGCGGTGGCCGCGGTCATGGTGCCGATCGCGATCACCGCGGCGGAGGAGACCGGCACCGACCCGCGGAGCCTGGTGATGGGCGTGGCGCTCGCCACCTCGATGGCGCTGCTCACCCCGCTCGGCCACCCGGTGAACCTGCTGGTCATGGGCTCGGGCGGCTATCGCTTCAAGGACTACTGGCGCCTCGGGTGGCCGCTGGCGCTCATCCTGTTCGTGGTGGTGATGCTGGTGCTGCCGTTCGTCTGGCCGCTGTGAGTCAGACCTCGACCCCGCAGGCCTTGAGGATCCGGCGGCGCGGGGCCTTCGTCGAGGAGGCGCAACGCTGCTCAGTCCTCCAGCTCGTCGAAGAGGTTGTTGAGCGACTCGGCGAGAGTCGGGTGGGCGTAGATCCCGTCGCGGAGCGCGGTGAACGGGAGCCCGCCCACCATCGCCGTCTCGATCACGGCCATCACCTCGCCGCCTTCGATGCCGAGGATCGCGCAGCCCAGGATCCGCCCGCTCTCACCGTCGACCAGCGCCTTCATGAAGCCGCGGGTCTCGTCCACCTCCCGGGCGCGCGCGACGTGCGCCATCTCGAGCTTCGCCACCTTGACGTCGAGTCCCCGCTCCCGGGCCTCGCGTTCGGTGAGCCCGACCCGGCCGAGCTGCGGGTCGATGAAGACCGTGTAGGGCACCAGGCGGCCGGCGATCGTCGCGTCGCCCCCTTCGAGGAGGTTCGTGCGCAGCACCCGGAAGTCGTCGAAGGAGACGTGGGTGAAGGCCGGGCCGCCCTTGGCGTCGCCCATCGCCCAGATCCCGTCGGCGCTCGTCTCCAGGCGGTCGTTGACCCGGATGAACCCCTTGTCGTCGGTCGCGACCCCTGCCGCATCGAGCCCGAGATCGTCGGTGTTCGGCCGGCGGCCGGCGGCCAGGAGGAGGTGGGAGCCCGCGAGCTCGCGCTCGCCGTCCGGGCCGGAGACCTGGAGGCGGATCCGGCCGCCGTCGCCCGCGGAGACCCGCTCGGGCTCGGTCGAGACCAGGACGTCGATTCCGTCCTCGCGGAGGATCTCGAGGACCGCGCGGGCCACGTCCTCGTCCTCCCGGGGCAGGAGCTGGTCCAGGAGCTGGACGACCGTGACCCGGCTGCCGAAGCGCCGGAACATCTGGGCCAGCTCGAGGCCCACGTAGCCGCCGCCGACGACCAGCAGGTGCTCGGGCGTCTCGCCGAGCTCCTGGATCGAGGCTTCGTCGAGCCAGGCGACGTCGTCGAGCCCGTCGATCGGCGGCCGCCGGGTGCGGGTACCCGGGTCGAGGAAGATCCGCTCGGCGGCGAGCGTGCGCCGGCCGCCCTCGGCGAGGTCGACCTCGACCCTGCCGGACCCCGCGAGCCGGGCGTGCCCGCGGACGAGCTCCAGGCCGTCGGTCTCCTCGATCCCCTCGAGAACGCCGCCGCGGAAGCTCTCGACGATCGAGCGCTTGCGCTCCCGCACCCGCCCGAGATCGACCGACACCGGCCCGGTGTCGACGCCGTAGTCCGCCGCCCGCCGGGCGAGGTGGGCGACGCGGGCGCTCGCGACCATCGTCTTGGTGGGGGTGCAGCCGAAATTGATGCAGCTGCCGCCCACCTGTGCGCGCTCCACGAGAGCGGTCCTGCGGCCGGCCTTGGCCAGCGCCTCGGCGAGCGGTGTGCCGGCCTGGCCGCTGCCGACGACCACCGCGTCGAGCGGTTCCGTCGAGCTCATGGCGTCTCTTCGCTCCCTCCGGGGATCATCCTATCCCGGCCCCGGCGAGCGTCCCGAGCGGAGTTGTCCTGGTTTCGGCGCGTGCGGCAACTATCCTTCCGGGGCCCGGTTCGGAGGGGAACTGGCCGGGTTCCCCACCTTCCCTCACCGCGTGGCCATCGCGCCCAGCAGCAGGCCGCTCATGGCGTGCCTCCGGCTCTCAGTACGTGAAGTGCTTGATCTGCTCGCCCTGCTCGCCGATCTCGGTCATGGCCTCGATGCCGATCTCGAGGTGTACCTCGGACCAGCGCTCGGTCACCCAGCGGTCGGATTCCTCGGTCTTGACCCCCTCGGGCGCCATCGGCAGGTCGGAGACCAGCAGCAGCGCTCCGCGGGAGATCGAGTTGTGGTGCCCGACGATGAACAGGGTCGCGGTCTCCATGTCGATCGCGATGCAGGTGAGCTGCCTCAGCCGTTCGAGAAACGGGGTGTCGTGCTCCCAGAGCCGGCGGTTGGTGGTGTAGACCACCCCGGTCCGGTACTCGTGGCCGTGCGCCACGATCTTCTCCGAGACGAACTTGTGGAGCTTGAACGAGGGCAGCGCCGGCACCTCGGGCGGGAAATAGTCGGCGCTGGTGCCCTCGCCCCGGATCGCCGCGATCGGCAGGATGAAGTGGCCGATCTCGGTCGAGTGCTTGAGCCCGCCGCACTTGCCCAGGAACAGCACCCCCTTGGGCTGGCGCGCGGTCAGCAGGTCCATGATGGTCGCGGCGTTCGGCGAGCCGATGCCGAAGTTGACGATCGAGAGACCGGCGGTGTTGGTCGCCGCCTGCATCGGGCGGCCCTCGCCGTAGAGGTCGCAGCCGAAGCGCTCGGCGAAGTTTTCGAGATAGAGGTGGAAGTTGGTCAGCAGGATGTAGTCGCCGAACCGGTCGAGCGGCATCCCGGTGTAGCGGGGGAGCCAGTTTCGGGCGATCTCGAGGCGCTGATCCATGGGCGTTCGGAGGCCGGCGAGCCTACCACGGCCCACCGGCGCTGGCACGATTCGTGATTCCCCTGCCCGGCCGAGAGGAGACACGATGCTTCCAGACCTCGAGGTGCGGCCGAGCTTCGATGCCCCGATCTCCGACGCGGCGGCGTTCGACCGCTGGCGAGCGGCCCATCGGATCGTGGGCGTCTACGAGGACGAGGTGACCAAGCAGATCGGCGGCCACACGGTCACTCTCCGGGGTTCCCGGGAGAACCCGGCGATCCTGGTCGAGACGCCCGATGGCGGCCGGGAGCTGCAGCGGGCGAGCGACCTCGCGATCGTCGGGCAGTTCCTGTGACGCTCGGCCGCGCGGCGCGGGACGTGCTCACTCGCCGGGGGCGCCGAGCTCCTCGACGTCGTGGAGGCGCCGGACGTCGACGGTCACCGGCTCACCGGCCCGCGGATGGTGCAGGATGTCGGCGAAGCGGGCGTTCCACACCACCTCCGCCGCCTTGTACGACGAGCGGGCATAGACGCGCTGGAAGTAGCTCTCGTCGATCCCGGTGAGCAGCACCAGGAACTCGCCGTCGACCGCTTCGAGGTCCCGCGGGCCCATTCCCGCGAGCGGGCTGTGCTCGTCGATCGGGTGTACGATCGTCCAGCTCAAGGGAAAAATCGTCACGCGGTTGCGCTCGAGGGGCAGCTCGTCGAAGCGCCTCATCGGGCGGCCGTCCCGCCCCTCCATGCGCGCGAAGATCACCTTCGCGCTCACCTCGACCAGCTCGTTGCGCCGGCGGTTTGCGATCCGGAACATGAAGCCCGAGCCGCCGCGGTAGGGCGCGACGACCGCCCGTTCGCTGAACGCGATGTCGGCCATCGGACGTGAGAAGCGGGCGAAGACGAGGCCGGTCGCGACCGCGAAGAAGAGCAGCCCGACCATCGACTCCAGCGTGACGAGGAGATTCGCAGGCATGCCGGCCGGCACCATCTCGCCGTAGCCGATGGTCGACAGGGTCTGGACGCTGAAGAAGAAGTCCTCCATGTAGCGAGCCCAGCCGGCGGCCATGGCGCTGCCCGCGAGGGCGCCCGGGCCGCAGGCGTAGAAAGCGGCGGCGAAGAGCGCGTTGGCCACCAGGTAGTGGAGCGCCAGGAGGCCGAGAAACCGCGGCCAGGTGAGGGTGAGGAGCGAATAGTAGAGGCTGAGCGAGGCGCGCAGGCCGAGGCCCCGGCGCTCGACGTTGAAGGTGCCGTCGCGGTTGAGCAGGCGCAGCCGGCTCTCGCTCGCGACGACCGAGCCGAAGCCCAGGTCCCTGGGCTCCTCGCCGGCGGCCCTGACCGGTTCGGCGGAGGCTTCTTCGATCTGGTCCACGCTCCGTGGTTCCTCGACTCGGGGCCACTCTAGCAGGGCGCCACCACGCCCGCGCCAGGGCGGCCAGGCCCAGAGGATGGCCGGCACCGCCACGACCGCGATCAGCAGCTCGAGCGGCAGGCCCATGCGCCAGTAGTCGCCGAAACGGTAGCCCCCGGGACCCATCACCAGGGTGTTCGACTGGTGCCCGATCGGGGTCAGGAAGGCGCACGACGCGCCCACCGCCACCGCCATCAGAAACGGGTCGGGGCGAGCGCCCCGACGTTGTTCATGGAGGCCGAGCAGACGGTGACCAGGCCGGTGAGGGCGGCGATCTGGAGGGTCTTGCCGGAGCCCACCCGGGCGAGGAGGAGGGACAGGGCGTCCGCCAGCCCAGAGCCCGCCAGCCCCCGGCTGACCACCAGCACGGCGGCGACCGTCACCACCGCCGGGTTGCCGAACCCGGAGAAGGCTTCGCGGGCCGGGATCACGCCGGCGGCGGTGAGGGTGAGCAGCGCGGCCAGCGCCACCAGGTCGTAGCGCCAGCGCTCGAAGACGAAGAGCACCAGGGCGGCCGCGAGGACACCGAAGACGAGGAGCGCTAGTGGTCCGTCGATCTTCATTTGACAGAGGTATCCGGCGAGGATTTCGGGTCGCTGGCCAGGCGCTCCGACGCAGGCGTAGCAGGGCCTACGTCGAGGAGGAGCAACGCCGCCAGCAGCGTGAAGGACCGTCGGGACCCGTCAATTGAAGGTCGACGGACCACTGGGCTCACCAGGAGGCTCCGGTGTCCGCGCGGAGCGCCGCTCTACAGATACCCGAGCAGGAAGAGGACCAGGACGATGACGACGATCAGGGTGATGGTCCCGCTCGGCCAGTACCCCCAGGACCGGCTGTAGGGCCAGGAGGGGAGGACGGCGAGGAGGATCAGGATCAGGACGATCAGGACGAGCCAGCTCATGGATCACCTCCCTCGGAAACGCCGGCCCTCTCTGGGCCGAGTGTCGGCGGGATCGAGTAGCAAGGGCCGTGCCCACTGAGCCGGCGGCGCGGAGATCTCGTATATCCTTGGTTGCAAGCGATGCTCTTCGCCGCCTGTCAGGACGTCCGGCCGGAGCGGGCCGCGAGGTCCGCCCGGTGGCTCCTCGCCGCCCTCCTGGCGTTCCAGGCGGTCTCCGGGCCGGTTCGTGCCGCCGGGCTGCCGCTCACCGGGCGGGTGCTCGACGAGTCCGGCCGGCCGCTCGCCGGGGCCCGGATCGCCCTCACGCGGCTCCCTTCCTACCTGGAGCGAGGCGAGCTGCTCCTCGCGGGGCGCGCCTACCCCGAGCCGGCTGCCGAGACCCGCAGCGGCCCGGACGGCTCCTTCCGGATCGAGGCACCCGAGAGCGGCTTCTGGAGCCTTGTCGTCCGCTCCGCGGGCCGCGCGCCCATGGAGTACCCGCTCTGGCCCCTGATCGAGGGGGCCCACCTCGAGCCGGTCCACCTCCCGCCCGCGACGACGCTCACCGTGCACGTGACCGGCGCCGGCGGCGGGCCGCTGGCCGGGGCCGTCGTCTCGGCCCTCGGACCGGGCCCCGGCACGCCGCCGGCGGAAGGCGGCCGCTGGCGGCCGATCCCGCGGCGTCTGGCCAGGAGCGACGAGGCGGGCACGGCCCGCCTGCCCCGGTTCGCCGGCGAGCCGCTACGTCTCGACGGGGTCGACCCGGCGCTCGGGATCGGGGTCTGGAACCAGGACGTTCCGCCCGGCGCGAGCGAGGTCGGAGTGGTCCTGGCGCCGGTGCCCGGCCGCACGCTCCGGGCCGTGACCGCGGGCGGCACGCCGGTGGCGGGTGCGATCGTCTGGTCGGCCGGCCCGCTGCCGATGGCGCGCACCGACGCCGCGGGCGAGGCGAGGCTCGCCTTGGCCGGCGGCGAGGCGGTCGGCGTGCAGCTCGACGGCCCGGACGGGCTCCAGGCCGAGGCCGAGGTCGAGCCGCCGCCGGCGGACGGCAGCGACGGCGAGCCACCGCCGGCGGACGGCAGCGACGGCGAGCCACCGCCCGTGGTCGCCGTCCTCGAGCCGACTCCCGAGCGCTCGGGGCTGGTCGTGGAGGAGGGAACGCGACGGGCGGTGGCGGGCGCCTGGGTCTGGGTACCCGCCAGCCCGGCTCAGGCGGCGCGGACCGACCGGTCCGGGAGCTACCGCCTGGCGATCCTGCCGGGCCGCAAGACGAGCGCGCTCGAGGTCGCGGCGACCGGCTACGTCCCGACCTGGATGGACCTCGCCGACCCGTCGTCCCAGGAGGCCCTGCCCACCGTGGCGCTCACCCCCGCGTTCGCCCTCGGGGGGACGGTGGTGGACGGCGCGGGCAAACCGCTCTCGGAGGTCGCGATCCGGGTCGTTCCCGACGCTCGGAGCCACGCGAGCGGCCTGCGGATCATGAGGACCGAAGGGTTCGCGCGCTCGGACGCGGCCGGGCGGTTCCGGATCGCCGGGCTCCACCCGCAGGCGAGGTACCGCCTCGAGGCCGCCCTCGAGGGCTTCCCGCGACTCGTCCGGGACGTTCCGGCGCCGGACGCGGGGTCGAGAGACGACGTGTCGATGGCGCTGGTGATGGCGCGGGGCCCCCGCGTCGTGGGCCGGGTGGCCGGGCCGGCGGGCGAGCCGGTGGCGGGGGCGCGGGTCGGCCTCCGGCCGGAGGCCTACCGCTCCGGCCCCTTTCAGACGGCCGAGACACCGGAGCTCAGCGCGACCACCGACGGGGAAGGCGCCTTCGAGATCGCCGACGTTCCGGCTGGCAAGGCCGAGGCGGTGGTCGTGGCCTCCGGCTGGGCCTCCGGCGAGCTCCGAGACCTCGACGTGCCCGGTGGGCCCGGCCGCGTGGACGTGGGAGTGCTCACCCTCGAGCCCGAGGTGCCGATCGAGGGGCGGGTCGTGGACCCCGACGGCCGGCCGATCCGAGGAGCCAGGGTGTCGGCGCGACCCGCCTCGAACCGATCCGGCTTCGGGCCCGGCCGATCCTGGAGCCCGAGCCCCGAGCCGGCGACGACCGCCTCCGACGGGCGGTTCCGGCTCGGAGGGTTCGGCGCCGGCGAGCGGGTCTCGGTGGACGTCTCGGCCCAGGGGTACCTGCCGCTGTCGCGACCCGGGCTGAGGCTTCCGGCCGCCGGGCCCCTCGAGCTCCGCCTCGCGCCGGCGGCGACGATCGAGGGCCGGGTGGTCGACGTCCGGGGCCGGCCGGTCGCCGGCGCCTTCGTCGGACCCTCGTCCCAGGTCTGGTCGGGAGGGTTGCGGACCACGGCGAAGGCCGATGAGGACGGGGAGTTCAGCCTCTCGCCGGTCGCGCCCGGCGTCCGGGTGATCGAGGCTTCGGCCGACGGCTACGTGACCTCGTCTCCGCATAGCGTCGAGGTCGTCGCCGGACGGGAGACTCCGCCGGTCGAGATCGTCCTCGAGACGGCGGCGGTCCTGGCGGGCCGGGTCCTGACGGCGGACGGGCTGCCGGTCGCCGGGGCCACGATCACGGCGCGCCGGCAGGCGATCCGCCAGAGCCGGCAGGACTCGGCCACCTCCGACGGTGACGGTCACTTCGCCTTCGATCGGCTCGCCCCCGGCCGGGTGACGATCCGGGCGGCGAAGGAGGGCTTCACCGCCGCCGAAGTCGAGGCGGAGGCCGGGCAGGACGGCGCTTCCGTCGAGCTGGTCCTGGGCCGTGGGGTCGAGGTCTCGGGCCGCCTGGTGGACGAAGGAGGCGAGCCCGTGGCCGGGGGCGAGGTGACGCTCGTGCCGTCCGCCGTTTCCTTCGCGACCCCCGACGAACCCCGGGCGACGACCCGCTCCGACGGGACCTTCACGCTGTCCGGGGTCGCCGACGGCGAGTACCGGATCGGCGTGCTCGACCGGTGGCGGTTGCGGTACACGAGCCCGGGCCCGGTCGTGGTCGAGGGCGCCGCGGTCCGCGGCGTCGAGGTGCGCCTGCCGGGGCGCGCCGCGGTCCGCGGGCGCCTGCTCGGTCTCGAGCCCGACCAGGCCGCCGGCCTGACGATCACCGCTTCCTCCTCCTCCAATCCCGGCGCGCCCCATCCCGGCCGGGTGCTCGACGGTGGCGGCTACGAGATCACCGATCTCCTGCCGGGCGACTGGCAAGTCCGGGCCGCGGTCGCCGACGGCGGCCCGGTGGCCACCGCTCGGGTCACGATCGACCCGGAAGAGCCGGAGGCGGAGGCCGATCTGCGCTTCGAGCCGGGCTTGACGCTCACCGGTAGGGTCGTGCGCGCCGGCGAGCCGGTGGTGGGGGCGACCGTTTTGGTCAACTCCCTCGCCCGGGCGATGAGCAACTCGGGGGTGACCGACGGCGACGGCCGGTTCCGGGTGACCTCGCTGGGCGCCGGGCGCAACGTCGTCCAGATCCAGACGGTGGGCCACTCCGAGAGCGCGGTGCGGGAGGTGGACCTGGACGGCGACCGGGACGTCGTCTTCGAGCTCGCGGGACACCGGCTCGCAGGCACGGTGGTGGCCGCCGACGGCTCGGGACCGGTCGAGGCGGCCCGGGTGGAGGCCAGGCTGCGATCCCACGACGGCTTCGTCGGCGGAGCGGGGAACCAGACGGTGACCGGCGGTGACGGCCGCTTCGTCCTCGGCGACCTCGACGAAGGGGAGTGGCGGCTCGCGATCGAGCGCGAAGGCTTCGCGGAGAAGACCGTGTCGGCCGTCGTCGGACCGGGCGACGTCGAGCTGCCCGCGATCGTCCTCGAGCCTGCCGCCCGGGAACTGGACGGTGACCGTCACCGCCCCCGACGGACGTGCCTGGTCGGGGACGGTGGTCGCGCAGCCGGGCGCGACGACGGACCTGGTGCTCCAGTAGCGCGGAGCGCCGCGGCCGCGCCCCGCCTCCCGCGAGCCGCCGGCTCGGTCGCGTCCGAGGCCGGCAGGTAGAGGTCGAACCGGGTCCCGCGTCCCGGCTCGGAGTCCACCTCGATCGCGCCGCCGTGCTGGCGCACGATCGAATAGGCGGTCGCCAGGCCCAGGCCGGTGCCGTCCTGCTTGGTGGTGAAGAAGGGATCGAAGATGCGCCCGACGTCGCCCGGAGGGATGCCGCAGCCGCGGTCCGCGACGCTCAGGTGGAGGTAGCGCCCGGGTTCGAGGCCGTGTCCTGCGCGCCGGCCGATCGCGGCGTTCTCGGCCCGAATGGTGACCGTGCCGCCCTCCGGCATCGCCTGGCGGGCGTTGATCAGGAGGTTCCCCAGGACCTGGCCGATCTGGCCCTCGTCGACCTCGGCGAGCCAGAGGTCGGCGGCGAAGTCGAGCTCGCAGCGCAGGTTCGTGCCCCGGCTCGCGAAGTCGGCCGACTCGCGGACCAGCTCGCGGACCGAAGTCGGCGCGGTGACCGGCGAGCCGCCCCGGGAGAAGGTGAGGAGTCTGCGGGAGAGCTGCTGGGCGCGGCCGAGGGCGCGTCGGGCGTGCTGCAGATGGCTCTGCCCGCCGGGCCCGAGACCGCCCTCGAGCTGGACCAGCGAGACGTAGCCCACGACCACGGTCAGCAGGTTGTTGAAGTCGTGCGCGATGCCGCCCGCCAGCACTCCCAGCGAGTCGAGCTTCTCGCCGAGACGCAGCGCCGCGCGCCGCTGGTCGACGTAGGCGTGGGCCCACAGGGCGAGGGCGGCGGCGGCGAGGCCGACCAGGGTCAAGAACCACCAGTGGAGCCAGACGGGCGAGGCGACGGTGATCGGCGCCGAGGAGAGGACCGGGCTCCAGGTGCCGGCCGCGCTCGCGGCCTGGAGCTCGAAACGGTAGGAGCCAGGGGGAAGGGCGCTGTAGCGGGCCTCGAAATGGGTCGAGCCGGTGCTCTCCAGCCACTCCTTGTCGAAGCCTGCCAGCCGGCTCCGGTAGCGCACGGCGTCCTCGTCGACGAAGGTGACGGCGCGCGCGGTGAGGGTCAGGCTGCGCTCCCCGTAGCCCAGCCGGAGAGCCTCGGCGAGCCCGTGCCGGCGGCCGCCGGCTTCGAGACCGGTCAGCTCCACCTCGGGGGCGGGGAGTCGGCGCGCGGGCTCCTTGCCCCGTACCAGGGAGACCCCGCCGTCGGTGCCGATCCAGAGCCGGCCCTCGCGATCGAGCCGCCCGGCCCCGCGGTTGGTCTCGTTGCCGGCGAGGCCGTCGCGGGCCGTGAAGTGGTGGAGCGACCGGCCGTCCCAGCGGTAGACGCCGTAGTCGGTGCCGATCCAGAGCCGGCCGCGAGCGTCGGTGACGAGGAGGAAGACCGGCCGATCGATGCGCAGCGCGCCCTCCGCGGGCCGTTCGAGGCGCCCGCCGTCGAGCACCAGGAGGCCGGCCGCCGAGCCCGCCCATACCCGGCCCGAGCGATCGAGCGCCACCGTGTAGAGGTCGTTGGCGGCCTGCCCCTCGGAGCTGGTGGCGGGCTGCCAGTGGCCGGGCCGTCCGACCAGCAGCCCGTCCCGGGCGCTCGCCAGATACAGGGTCTCGTCGGGGCCCACAACGACGCGGCGCAGCGGAACGTGCGAGGCCTCGAGGTCGTCGGCCGGCCTCAGCCGTCCGTCCTCGACCCGGTCGAGGCCCGAAAAGGTCGCCGCCAGCACCTGGCCCCGGTGGTCGACCGCCACCCCGTCGACCCGCCGGCTGATCCCGGGCCGGGCGTCGAGCCAGTCGAGGGTGCCGTTCGGCCGGATGCGGCCCAGGCCCAGATGCCCCGCCGCCACCCACAGCGACCCGTCGGGTCCCTCGGCGAGATCGAGCACCCGGCCCACCGTCAGGGGGGGGAGGTCCGGGCGGGCGAGCTCCCGCGTCGCCGTCACCCGTCCGGCGGCGAAGAAGCTGAGGCCGTGGTTGTGCCCGAAGACCATCTCTCCCGAGCGGCGCTCGACGATCGCGGTGACCTCGTCTTCGAGCAGGCCGTGGCTCTCGCCGTAGGAAGCGAAGCGGGTGCTCGAGATCTTGGTCGCCCCGCGGTCGCAAGCCACCCAGACGTCGTCCTCGCGATCGCGCATCAGGCCGTTGGCACCCTCGCCGGCGAGGCCGTCGCGCCGGCCGAGCCGCGAGACCCGGAGGCTCGAGGCGTCGAGGTGGAAGAGGACCATCGACGAGCCGAAGTAGAGGCCGCCCTGGCCGTCGGTCTCGGCGCTGGCCCGCAAGGTGGACGGATCGAGAGGGATCCCCGGGCTCTCGGCCACGAGCTGGAAGCCGCCGTCGACGATCCGTCCGACCCACTCGCGGCCGATCACCCAGAGGCGGCCTTGCGGGCCGGGAGCCGGCTCGTAGGCCAGGGCGTAGACCCCCCGGTCTCCAGCCGGCAGCTCGGCGCTCCACGAGCGGATGACCCGGCCGTCGGACGAGAGCAGCGCGAGGCCCCCCGGTGTACCGACCGCCAGCCGGTCACCGGCGGCGGCGAGCGACAGCACCCTGGCGTCCGGCAGCCCTTCGCCGGTGCTCACCCGGCGCCAGGTCCTGCCGTCCCAGATCTCGACCCCGCGGCCCCGGGTACCGAGCGCGATCCGCCGGGTGGCGCCGTGCGAAACGACGGCGAGCGCGGTCTTGAGCTCGCTGTCGTCGTCCGGCGCCTCGTCGCCGCCCGGCGTCGGCACCTCCTCGGGGCGCCCCCCGCTCAGGTGGACCAGGGGCCAGCCGGGCCAGGGGCTCGAGGCCCAGAGGCCGTCGCCGCCGGCTGCGATCCGGTCGTAGCCGCGCAGGTCGCGGGGTCCGGCGCCGGCCGGCGCGGACCAGGAGGCTCCATCGTAGACCGTGGCCCCGGTGCGGGTGAGGAACCAGATCCGGCCGGCGCCGTCCTGCGCCAGGTCGTGGACCGAGGAGCTGCGCAGCCCGTCGCGCTCGGTGTAGGTCCGGATCAGGAAACGCTGGCCGTGGGCCGCGCCCGCCGAGGCGGCCGCCAGGAGTGCCAGGAGCAGGGCGAGGGCGCGGCACCGAGGACGGGGCGAGGAGCGCGCGACGGGATGGGAGAGAGCGAGCACAGGCCATCGGGAGCCCGCGGACGGATTCGAACCCGCGGCGCTGTGGCGCCTACTCTAACCCGCTTCGAAACCGCGCCGGAGGACCCGCCCGGGGACCCCCGGCGCACGGCGCCGCTCAGGAGACGGGCTGGGCGATCCCGGCGGAGATCGCGCGGTCGAAGAGCGCCTTCATCTCGGCTCGGGCCTTGCCGGCCGCTTCTTGCTGGCGCTGGCCGAGCTCCTTCTGGCGTTCGCCCAGCTCCGCCTGCTGGGACCCCAGGGCCGCCTGCCGGGCACCGAGCTCCTGCTGGCGCCGGCCGAGCTCCTCCATCCTCCGCGAGAGCTCGCGCATCTGGCGCTCGAGCTCGTCGTGCCGTCGACTCCGGTCCTCGCCGGCCGGCCCGCCGCCGAGGCTCGTGGCGGTTTGCGAGACCTGCTCGGCGGCCAGCGCCGCGGCCTGAGCGCCGAGCTGGGCCTGCTCGGCTCCGAGCCGCCCCTGCTGGGCCCCCAGCTCGCCTTGCTGGGCGCCCAGCTTCCCCTGTTGGCCGCCGAGCTCGCCCTGCTGCTTGCCGAGGTCGGTCTGCGGCTGGAGGATCTCGCGAGCCTGCGCGATCGTCTGCCGGTCGCGGATCACGTACTCGGTGCCGGCGCGGCGGAACCAGAGCAGCGGCTCACCGGCCGCGGACCGGAGCTGCCTGGCGCGAGCGACGTTCCGCGAGGAGCCGCTCATCCAGGCGTGCGAGTTTCCTTCGAGCAGCGCCCATGCCATGCCGTCGCCCGCCTCGTCGTCCTGCCAGGTCCAGGAGCTCGGCGGTGGCGGTGGAGCCGGCGGAGCCGGCGGCGCGGGAGCCGCCGAGATGGCGGGTGCGGGCTCGGCGGGTGGCGCCGGAGCGAGGGGCGGGACGGCGGCCGGCGGAGCCGGGACGCGAGCCGGCACCGCCGGCGGAGCCGCGACCACCGCGGGCGCCGGCGGGGCGGGAGGGGCGGGCGGCTGGGCCACGATGCGCAGCGGCACGAGCCCGGCCACCAGGACGGCGGCGGCCAGCCACCACCAGCGGGAAGTACGCGACGAGGGTTGGGACGAGCGTTCGAGCATCACGAGTCTCCGTTTGAGGTCGAGAAACCGGGTGGACATCGGGGCTGCGGCGAGCGAGCCGGAGGCGTGCAGGCTCGTCCCCCAGCGCAGGAGCAGGCGGCCGTAGGCCCGGGGAGGGGCGTCGAGCCAGCGCAGGACCGCGGCGTCGCACGCCGCCTCGCGCGCCAGGCCGTATTCGCGCTCGGCGAGGACGGCCGTCGGCAGGAAGAAGAACGCCCGCCGGGCGAGGATCGGAACCCAGCCGAGCCACAGGTCGCGGCGCCGCACGTGGAGCAGTTCATGGCACAACAGCATGGCAAGCTCATCGTTCGCCGGATCCGGATCCGGGCGGCGCCGGGGCAGGAGGACGACCGGGAGCCGGAGCCCCACGGTGCAGGGAGTGGCGATCTCGTCCGAGAACCGGAGCTCGACCCGCTCATCCACGCCCAGCCGCCGGCGGAGCTGGGCGAAGAGCCGGGCGGCGGCGCCGGTCGCCGGCTCGGCCTCGCGACGGAGCCGGCCGAGGGTGCGGATCTCGCGGGCCGAACGGGCGAGGCCGGCGGCCAGCCCGGCGAGCCAGAGGCCGGCGAGGGCCTGGCGCCAGGGCAGGGCAGGGGCGGGAGCGGCCGGTGGCGCGGGCCACGGTTCGGGGAGGGGGGCCGGCACGGCCGTCTCGGCCGGGGCGACCCGGGCGGAAGGCGCAACGGGCGCCGCCGTCGCCGCCGGCAGCAGCGGCAGCTCCAGCGGGGCGAGCCAGACCAGCCCGACCACGAGCTTCAGACAGACCAGCCACCACAGAGCGCCGGCGAGCGCCGGCGGCAGGCTCCGGACGTAGCGCCCGGCGAGCCAGGCGGCGGCCGCGAGCAGGGAGCCGCCGAGCGAGGCCCAGGCGAGGCGCGCGAGGAGGCCGGCGGCGGCGGGGGCGAGGCTTGCGATCGGCTCGGCGAGGCTCATCACTCGGTCTCGGGGGGCGTCCGGCCCCGGGATTGGAGGCGGGCGACCGTCGCTTCGAGCTCCTGGAGCTCCTCGTCGCTCACCTCGCCGCTCTCTGCGAGGTAGGCGACGAAGGGAGATACGGAGCCGCCGAGCGTCTGTTCGACGAAGGTCTCGACCACGCCGCGGAGGACCTCCCGGGACGTGGCGGGCGAAGAGTAGCGATAGACCCCCTCGACCTTGGCCCGGCGGAGGCGCCCCTTCTTGCGCAGGCGCTCCATCATGGTCAGCACGGTCGAGCGCGCCAGCTCGCGGGGCTGACCGAACCCCTCCGCCGCCTCGCCCACGGTCGCTCCGCCGCGCCCTGCCACCCAGCGCAGAAGCGCCAGCTCCTGGTCACCGATCGACTTGCCTGGCATGTTCCGAGCTCCGCGTCCGCCGCCGCCCGAATGGCGACAACTGTAGTCATGCTACCCCTGACGACACGTGTCGTCAAGTGCCTCGCGAGACTTCATCGACCGGCGACCTGGCGCGACCGAGGCTCGTGAGCTCTGCGGGCTAGGCGAGCTGGTTTTCGATCTGTCCCAGCCGCGCCTCGAGCACCGCCTTCTCGATCGCCAGGCCGGCCTCGATCAGGAGCAGCTCGAGGTTCTCGGTGGGCCCGATCGGCCGGCGCTCGGGGACGTTGTCGCCGTAGAGGGCGAAGGCGGTCGTGCCGTTGACGATGATCGGGATCACCACCACGTCGGAGGGCAGCACTCCGCCGAGCGCCTCGGCCAGCCGGTCGTTGCCCTCCGTGCGCTCCGGCCGGCCGCGGAAGGGCTCCTGGGAGTCGGCGACCTCGGAGAGCACCGAGGGAGTGCCGAGCGGTACCTCGAGGTGGCGCACCAGGTCGTCGCCCGACAACTCGCCGCCGCCCTCGACCCCGAACTGGCCGAGCCCCCGCGCGTGATCCGGGCCGAGGCTGAAGAGCACGCCGCGGCGCAGGCTCTGCGCGGCGAACCGCAAGATCTGGAGCGAGATCTCGCCGGTGAAGGCCGGGCTGCGGACCTCGGCCATGACCTGGCGCAGGGAGAGGGGCTCGCCGCGCGGCGGAATCGAAGCCGCCGGCGCGGAGCGCTCCGCCGCCGCGCCCCCGGCGCCCTCGTCGTCCGCCGGGCGCATCGCGTCGATCAACACCCCATCGGGGCTCAGGCCGGGATCGAGGACGAGGTCCTGGTAGTCCACCTCGACCTCTCCGCGGTCGGGAATCCCGACGTTCTGGAACTTGAAGTAAGCGTCGCGCCAGGAGATGAGATCGCGGATCACCTCGCCGACCTGTTCGCGCATGACCTCCCGGAGCTCGTCCTCGCCGAGCACTCCGAGCTCGACCAGGATCGCCCCCAGCCGGCGCTCGACGGCGGAGTGGTTCTGGATCTCGAGCGCCTGCCTGAGGTTCTCCGGCGCGACCAGGCCGCGGCTCACCAGGATGCTCCCGAAGGCCTCCCGCGGGTGGTTCGAGGCGGCGTAGATCACCCGTCCGTTGCGGAACAGCACGACACCGAAGCCGTCCCGGTGGCTGAGCGTGAGCTTCCCGGTCCGTCCGCCCTCGGCGAGGATCTGGAGCAGGTTGGGAAGCGAGATCTCGTCCAGCCGGCCCTTCGTGGCCATCGGTGTCCCCTCGGTTTCTGGGCGGAAGCCTGTTCCCCTTCATGAGTGTAGACCGAGCGAGCACCATTTCGCCGGCCGGGCGCACTTCACCCCCGAGCGGCCGGGGCGGTAGGATCGGCCCGGAGGAAGACGATCGTGGTGAAGAAGGGTAGAAATCTGTCGAAAGTCGTTTGGCCCTCGAGCTCTTCCGGTCCGCTGCCGCGCCAGGTGGCGAAGATCGGCCGCAACGCGCCCTGCCCCTGCGGTAGCGGCAAGAAGTACAAGGACTGCCACGAGAAGGAGGGCGAGCGCTTCTTGATGAAGCTCGCCCGCCGGCAGGACAAGGAGAAGCGCCGCGAGCACAAGGAGCACCTCAAGCAGGAAGGGGTGCCCTGGTTCCGACGGATCTTCCGCTGAGGCCGGCCCGCCGCGAGACGGTTGCGTGCTAAACTGGCGGCTGGAATCCTGGCGCCCGAACAGCACGCGAATCGCCCTCGGCGGGGGGATTTCCTCGAGCGGGTCCAAGCCACCCAGACGTAGCGGGGCAACACCGCGTCGAGGGTCTTCGCAGTTCCGGAAAGGAGAGCGTAGACCCATGGCCGACGATCGTCACCCCGAATTCCCACCCGTTTCGAACGACGAGGAGGCCCCGGCTCCCGGCGTGAGCCGGAGGTCTTTCCTGCGCTGGGGCGCGCTGGCCGGCGCCGGCGCGTCGCTCGCCCCCTTCGTCGGGGGCTCCGAGGCGCGAGCCGCCGCCCTGCCCCGCGTCGGTCCCGCACCCGAGGTCGAGGAGGCCACCATCGCCGATCTCCAGGCGGCGATGGCCGGCGGCCAGCTCTCCTCGGCGGAGCTGGTCGACATGTACCTCCAGCGCATCGAGGCCCTGGACCAGGGCGGTCCGCACCTCAACTCGATCATCGAGGTCAACCCCGACGCCCGCAAGATCGCGATGCATCTCGACATGGAGCGCCAGAACGGGCATGTCCGCGGCCCGTTGCACGGTATCCCCTTCGTCATCAAGGACAACATCGACACCCACGACCGGATGGAGACCGCCGCGGGCTCGCTCGCCTTGCTGGGTGTGGCGCCGGCGCGCGACGCGCGGGCGATCTGGAAGCTGCGGAGGGCGGGCGCCGTCCTGCTCGGCAAGGCCGGCCTCTCCGAGTGGGCCAACTTCCGCGGCTTCGAGTCCTCGAGCGGCTGGAGCGGGCGAGGCGGGCAGGTGAGGAACCCCTACGTCCTCGACCGCAACCCCTGCGGCTCGAGCTCGGGCTCCGCGGCCGCGACCTCGGCCAGCCTGTGCGCCTTCGCGCTCGGCACCGAGACCGACGGCTCGGTCGTCTGCCCGGCCTCGACCTGCGGCGTCGTGGGCATCAAGCCGACCCTCGGGCTGGTCACCCGCAGCGGCGTGGTCCCGATCTCCCACAACCAGGACACGATCGGCGTCCACGGTCGTACCGTGGCCGACGCGGCGGCGGTGCTGGGCGCGATGACCGGCGGCGACCCGCGCGATCCGGCCACCTTCGCCAGCGCCGGGAACTTCTTCGAGGACTACACGCAGTTCCTCGACCCGGACGGCCTCCAGGGCGCCCGGATCGGGGTGGCGCGCGATGCGATCTTCGGCTCGAGCGACGAGGCCAACGAGATCTTCGAGCAGGCGCTCCAGGCTCTCGAGGCCGCCGGGGCGACCGTGATCGATCCTGCGCCCATCCCGAGCGCGGCCGACTTCGCCAACGACCCGTCGGAGACGGTGGTCCTGATCTACGACTTCAAGCGCGACCTGAACGCCTACCTCGCGACCCGGCACGGCGTTCCGATCAGCACCCTGGCCGATGCCATCCAGTTCAACCTGGACCACGCCGACGAGGAGCTCCAGTACTTCGGCCAGGAGTTCTTCCTGCTGGCCGAGGCCGACATCTTCACCGACGCCGACTACGCGGCCGCTCTCGCCACCGGCCCGCGCCTCGCGGGTCCGGACGGGATCGACGCGGCTCTCGCCTTGAACGACCTCGACGCGCTGGTCGCGGTGACCGGCTCGCCGGCCTGGACGACCGACCTGGTCACCGGCGACCACTTCCTGACCTCGAGCTCGCCCTATCCAGCGGTGGCCGGCTATCCGAACGTCACCGTTCCCGCCGGCAACGCCTTCGGCCTGCCGGTGGGGATCAACTTCTTCGCCGGGGCCTGGAGCGAGCCGATGCTGATCAAGATCGCCTCCGGTTTCGAGGCGGCCACTCAGGCCCGCATCACGCCGCAGTTCATGGACAGCCTGCCGCTGCCGACGGTCGGCCAGAAGTCGTCGCGCCGGAGCGGCCGGACGCTGAACATGGAGATCGACCGCGTCCTGAAAGAGCAGGCGGCCGAGAAGCTCAGCCGCCGCTTCCCGCGGCTGCGCTACCTGTGAGCCGGTCCGCCTGAACCGGCGAGGACTCGCAGGCCCCAAGGCCCCGGGAGACTCGAGCGAGTCCCCCCGGGGCCTTTCCGTCTTCGGCCGGCGGGGCTCCGTAGACCAAGCCTTCTCCGCGCTCCGATCCGTGGTATGCTGTCGTCGCATATCGAAGGACTGAGATCCGAAGGGACGAGGGGACGAGGCCATGCCGAGATTCGAAGGGTTCGTCGCGCTCCTGGTGCTCGCCACGGCTCCGGCCGTTCCGATACGGGCCGACGAGCCGGTCGTCGCCCTGGAGGGCCCGGTCACGCTGCCGGTTCCCGCCTACACCCACGACGTCGCTTCGCCGCAGGTGGCGTTGCGCTCGGACGGAGGCTACGTGGCGGTGTGGAACGACGTCCAGAGGAAGCAGGCGGTGGGGCGTTGGTTCGAGCCACCGACGGCGACGGGGTCCGGCGAGAGCGGCACGTTTTCCCTTTCGGGCGAGCAGTCCTCGAGCTTTCTGGCGTTCGCCCGGGGCGACGGGGACACCTACCTCGCGGCATGGACGGCCTATCCCGGTGGCCACTTGATGACCCGGCCCATCGACGGCCGGGGCGAGCCCCTCGGCGCGGACCAGATCGCGGTCGACCGCGCCAGCGTTCCCTTCGCCCTGGCGAAGTATCCCGGAGGCTTCGTGATCGCCTGGTTCGGGGATGGGATCTTCTTCCGCCTGCTCGATCCGGAGGGCGTGCCCGCCGGGCCGGCGCACCGGGCGGCGGGGATGCCGGGGGGCTTCGGATCCACCGGGGTGACGGTGGCGGCCGACGTCGAGGGCGAGGTGGTGGTCTCCTGGAGCCTTATCTTGCTGTTCCCGCCTACGACGACCTCGATCTCGGCCCGCGGTTTCGACGCCTCGGGCGCCCCCCTGGGGCCGGCCTTCGAGCTCGAGCCGTCGACGCAGGGGGCCGGAACCGAGGGAGTGGAGCTCGCGGCGGTCGGTCCGGGGCGGTTCCTCGCCGCCTGGAGCGGCCCCCGGCCCGTGGCTTCCCTCCCGAGCCAGGTCCTCGTGCGGACCTTCGACGTCGCGGGGAGCGACCTCGGCTCGCCCGTGGCGCTGAACACGGATAGCTCGCCCGGGGGATTCGTCGCTCGAGTGAGCCTCGCGGTTGCCTCCGACGGCCGGGGCGTCGTCACCTGGTCCGAGGCCGTGTCGCGCCTCGACGAGGTCCTCCACGGCCGCCTGATCGACGCCGACGGGCAACCACGGAGCGATCCCTTCATCGTGGCTCCCGAGATCCTCGGCGACTCCGCCGCGCACGCTCCGTACGTCAACGGCCTGGACGCCGACCGGGACGCGGCCGGCCGCCTGGTCTTCGGCTGGGGTGTCGGCATCAACCTCGGTTCCAGCTCGAGCCCGGTGGACGCCGCCTGGACGAGCCGGGCCCGGCGATTCCTCGAGGCCGGCAGCGAGCCCCCTCCGCCTCCGGATCCCCCTCCGGCCCCCGAGCCCCCGGCACCGCCGGACGCCCCGCCCCTGACCTCGGACGCCCTGTCCGGGTTCCGGGTGTGGGTGCGGCTCAGCACGGGCGGCGGGGAGTCGGTCCTCGGCACCGCCTACGAGCCGTGCATCGCCGGGACCCTCTGCATCGTGGGCCGCGTGCCCGGCCGTTCGGAGGTCTTCGTGCGCATCGTCGGGCCGAAGCCCAACGGCCGGCTCTGGCCGACGCTGGTGAAGAGCTCGACCTCGGAGGCCGAGGTCTGGATCGAGCAGGTCGACGGCGGGCTGACGCGCTACTACGACCTGCCGGGTGCCCGGCCGGGCGTCGACGAGCTCCCCGGCCGGTTCGACCGCCAGGGCTTCCCGCCGGAGCCGTGAGGCGCGATCCGCGGGCGGGCCGATTCCTGTAGGATCGGCGCGAGATTCCTCGGAAACGCCGATCGTGCCTTCACGCCCGAGCAACCTGCGCCGCGAGACCCGGTTCCCGGTCGACGGGATCCAGGGCAGCCTCGAGCGGCCGGGAGACCTGCGGGTCATCAACCTGAGCCGCAGCGGCATCGCCTTCGCCACCTTCCACCGCCTGACGATCGGCGAGCCCTACTTCGTCGAGATCCGCTACCGGCATCAGGCGGTGAGCGTCGAGATCGAGCTGCGCTGGTGCTTCCGGCAACCGGACCCCGATCCGGACGAGCCCTCCCTCTACATCGCCGGCGGGCGCCTGGTCGACATCGTCCGCGACGATCCCGAGGGCCTGTGGCGGGGCCTGCTGGTGGGCGGCACTTAGCCCCGGCCTAGCGACTTCCCAACGCGGCGTCCAGCTTCCCGACGTACTCCTCCAGGACCGCTTTCTGCGGCTCGGTCGGTGGCCGGTCGGCGCCCTCGAGATCGGTCTCGAGGGTGGCGAGGGCGCCGCCGATCGCGCGCAGCCGGCCCAGGCGGGCGACGGCGTCGGGCCCCCCGGCCGCTTCCTTCTCGGCGCGCCGGTAGGCCTCCGTCACCCGCCCGAGGGCGTCGACCACCCGCTGCTCGAAGGCGAGGAGGGACTCGAGATCGGCGTCGGACGTCTCGACCCGGGGATCGAGGCGGACCTCGAGCGGCTGGGTGAGCGTCGTGTCGCCGACGGTGAGCCGCACCTGGTAGCGCCCGGGGAGGACGAAGGCCCCTTGCGGCAGCGCCGGGCTGCCGACGTCCGGCACCGCGGCGATCGAGTAGTCGTACTGGATCGCCGGCGGCCGCGGGTAGCGCAGGTCCCAGACGAAGCGGTCGTGGCCGGCGTGCGCCGGCAGCGCGGCGAGCGGCTCGAGCCATTCGTCGGTGAAGTACTGCTCGGCGTTGGTGCGCTCCGGGACCCGGTCGCTCCGGAAGCTCCGGATCACCCGGCCCTCCGCGTCGACGACGTCGAGCGCCACCGGGGTCCCGGGGGAGGCGGGGAGGTAGTAGTCGATCACCGCGCCCGCGGGCGGGTCGGGGGTGGTCGGCTCCTCGATCGGCAGCGGCGTGTCCTTGTTCTCGTTGGCGCGCAGGCGCACCGCCGGAGCGGGCGGCACCAGGAAGGCGCCCGCCGCCGGGGCGTCGGGCCGGCGCGCCAGGTGGCGCAGCGGCGTCACGTCGTCGAGCACCCAGATCGCCCGCCCCTCGGTGGCCGCCACCAGGTCCCGGTCGTGGACCGTCAGGTCGTTGACCCCGCTGGTCGGCAGGTCGAGCTGGAGCGGTTGCCACCGGCCGCCGTCGTCGAACGACACGAAGACCCCGCGGCTGGTGCCGGCGTAGAGGAGGCCCGGCACGGCCGGGTCCTGGCGCACGACGCTCACCCATCCCGCCGCCGGCAGTCCGTTGGTCACCCGCTGCCACGTGGCGCCGAAGTCGTGCGTCCGGTAGGCGTAAGGCGCCTCGTCGTCCAGGCGGTGGCGGTCGACGGCGGCGTAGGCGGTGGCCGGGTCGGTGGGGGAGGCGTCGATCTGCGAGATCCGGCTCCAGTCGGAGATCCCCTCGGGCGTGACCTCCCGCCAGTGGCCGCCATCGTCGCGCGTGACCTGGATCCGCCCGTTGTCGGTCCCCACCCAGACGACGCCGGCTGCGACCGGCGAGGGCGCGATGGTCATGATCACGCCGAAGCCGCAAGCCGTCGCCCGTTCGACCGGCACGTCGCCCCGGCAGGCCGGCGAAGCCGCCTGCGCGGCGACCGCGCCGGTCAGGTCCGGGCTCGCCTCCTGCCAGCTCTGGCCGCCGTCGGTCGAACGGAAGAGGAGCTGCGCGCCCTGGTAGATGGGGTGAGGCGGGAGGGGCGAGATCGCGATCGGCGTGATCCAGGTGTAGCGGTAGCGCACGCCGTTGGGCCGCGCGCCGTACGTCGAGATCGGCCACGGCGAAACGTTCTGCACCTGGCCCGTCCGTGCGTCCCAGCGCGAGAGACGGCCGCCGAGGCCGCTGCCGTAGACCAGGTCCGGGTCGCCCGGGAAGGGGATGTCGTAGTCGCGCTCGTCGCCACCGACCGGGTGCCAGTCGCGAAAAGAGAGCTGGCCGTAGTCGCTGCGGCTCGCGGTCGCCACCGTACCGCTGTCCTGCTGGCCGGAGTAGATCCAGTACGGGAAGCGGTCGTCGGTCGCCAGGTGGTAGAACTGCCCGGTCGGCTGGTTGTACCAGCTGCTCCAGGTAAGGCCGCCGTCGACGCTCACCGTCGTGCCCTGGTCGGTGGCGAGGATCATCCGCTCGGGAGCCCGCGGGTCGATCCACAGGAAGTGGTAGTCGTCGCCGCCCGGCGAGCCCCGGAAGATCCTGAGCGTGGCGCCGCCGTCGGTCGAGCGCGCGAGCGAACGTCCCATGACCCACACCGTGTCCGGGTCCTCGGGGTCGGCGGTCACCCGTGCGAAGTACCAGTCGCCGACGTCCCCGCCGACCGTCCGGCGCCAGGTGGCGCCGCCGTCGTCGCTGCGGTAGAGGCCGCCCCCCTGGCGGGCGGCGACCACCGCCCAGACTCGCCGGCCGCCGGTACCGGGCGAGACGGCCAGGCCGATCCGGCCGAGCGGACCCGCGGGCAGCCCGGCGCCGCCGACCCGAGCCCAGCTGGCGCCGCCGTCGCTCGAGGCGTAGATGCCGCTGCCCGGCCCGTCGGCGGGGATGAAGTAGGCCTGCCAGGGGTAGCGTCGCACCTGCCAGAGAGCGGCGTAGACCGTGTCCGGACGGTCCGGCGCGCGCGCCAGGTCGACGGCGCCGGTGTCGGCGTCGCGGTAGAGGACCTTCGCCCAGGTGGCGCCGCCGTCTGTGGACCGGAAGACCCCGCGCTCCTCGTTCGGCCCGAAGAAGTGCCCCTGCGCCGCCACCAGGACGGTGTCCGGATCGCGCGGGTCGACCAGGATGCGGCCGATGTGGCGGCTGTCGTCGAGCCCCACGTGCCGCCACCGGGAACCGCCGTCGTCGCTGCGGTACACGCCGTCGCCGGCGGCGAGGTCCCAGCGCGGCGCCACCTGCCCGGTGCCGACGTAGATCACCGACGGATCGCTCGGCGCGAGCGCCAGGGCCCCGACCGAGGCGACCGCCTGGTGGTCGAACAGCGACGTCCAGGTCCGCCCGTCGTCGACCGTCTTCCACACGCCGCCGTCGGCGGCCCCGAAGTAGAACGTGCCGGGCCGGCCGGGGATCCCCTCGGCGCAGGTCGACCACCCGGCCCGGAAGGGGCCGACGAGGCGCCAGTGGAGGGCTCCGTAGGCGGCCTCCGGAACGCCCGCCGCGGCGGCCGGATGGGCGAGGGCGGCCAGGGCCGGGGCGAGGGCGAGCAAGGCACGGATCGGTTTCATGATGGGCCTCCCGAAGCTCCGGGAATATACCGCAGGGTGTCGAGCCGTCGTCCGACCCGTCGGGCGGATCAGAAATTGACCCTTAGATCAGTTATTGACCCCGGCCTCGTCCCTTTGTCGGTATAGAAATTGATCCACGTCGGTGGCCCGCCGCCGCCTCGATCCCGCAAGTCTTTTATTCCTAAGGGTTCCGCGCGTCCTCCGTTCCTGGCACGGCGGTTGCTCAAAGACCGATCGTTGACCAGCTCGCTCGAGAACACAAGCGTGGACCCACGGCTCCGCTGGTCGGGGTCTGCGCTCTCGTGGTGGATCTCCCGAAGCGAGGGAACCACCCTTTCCCTGACCTGTTCCAGCGGAACGATCCGAGGAGGACGCGAAGTGATGAACCGAAAAGGATGGACCGCACTGTTGATTCTCGTCTGCTGTTTCCTGGCCATCGCGGCCCAGGCCCAGACGGTCCGTGGCAACGGCAACGACCTGGTGCCGACCGGCAAGGGCTACGGCGTGCATCACGCCCAGGGCCAGGCCAAGGGCGGCGGCCACGGCGGCGGCGGCGGCGGTGGCAACAACGGGATCTTCTACCACGGCGGCCCGGTGATGACCAGTGGCGTGCACATGTACTACATCTGGTACGGCAACTGGAGCGGCAACAGTGCGGTCACGATCCTGACCGACCTCGCCAACGGCATCGGCGGCAGCCCCTACTTCAACATCAACACCACCTACACCAACGGCAGCAGCGTCCCGGTGCTCAACTCCGTGACCTACTCGGGGAGCCGGAACGACTCCTACTCCCACGGCACCAGCCTGAGCGACAGCGCGATCCAGGCGGTGGTGTCGGGCGCGATCAGCGCCGGCCTGCCGAAGGACGCGAACGGCGTCTACTTCGTCCTCACCTCGGCCGACGTGACCGCCAGCTCCGGCTTCTGCACCTCGTACTGCGGCTGGCACACCCACGGCACGATCGGCGGCACGGACATCAAGTACGCCTTCATCGGCAACCCCGACCGCTGCCCGTCGGCCTGCTCGGTCGGCGAGGCGCCGAACGGCAACGCCGGCGCCGACGGCATGGCGTCGATCATCTCCCATGAGCTCGAAGAGGCGACGACCGACCCGGACCTCAACGCCTGGTACGACCGCCGCGGCTACGAGAACGCCGACAAGTGCGCCTGGACCTTCGGCACCACCCACGGTTCGAGCGGCGCGCTCTGGAACATGACCTTCGGTGGCCGCGACTGGCTGATCCAGCAGAACTGGGTCAATGCCGGCGGCGGCTTCTGCGCCGTCAGCTACTGAGTCGTAGCGTAGAGAGGTTTACCACGAGCCCCCGCTCCCGACGGAGCGGGGGCTCGTTGCGTCTGGCAGCAACGCGGGAGGGAAGGGGGCCGAGGGGTTGCGGGGGGGACCAGTCACCTCAGTCCGGAATCGTGAGCTGCTGTCCCGGGAAGATGGTGCTCGCCCGGCTCAGGCGGTTCGCCGCGAGCAGGCTCCCGAGCGAGACCCCCTGGTCGTGGGCGATGCCCGCCAGGGTGTCGCCCTTGCGCACGACGTAGGTTCCGCCGCGGCCGGAGCTGCCGGCGTGGATCGTGAGGACCTGGCCCGGGTGCAGCACGCTGCCCGAGAGGCCGTTGTCCCGCCGGATGCGGTCGACGGTCGTGCCGTAGCGCGAGGCGAGGAGCCAGAGGCTGTCGCCGGTGGTCACTCGGTGGTGCACCTCGGTCGCCCGCGAGACGCTCGACCCGCCGCTGCCGCCGCCTCCCGGAACCTGCAGCTGCTGGCCGGGCCAGAGCCGGTTCGCGCTGTGCAGGTGATTGAGGGCCATCAGCTCGTGGACGTTGGTGTCGTAGCGCGAGGCGATGCCGGAGAGCGTCTCGCCTCTGCGCACCCGGTGGACGCCGAAGCTGACGCTGGGCGGGTCCCAAGCCGGGATGTCCGGCAGGGAGGCGACCAGCACCGGGCCGGTGCCCGGCGGCACCTTGAGCTCGTAGGGCGCGTCGGGGCTGGCGTTGCGGCGCAGCTCGGGGTTGAGCTTGGTGAGCGTGCCCGGATCGAGCGACAGGGCCTGGTCGAGGGTCTCGAGGCGGGCGGCCCGCGCGATCTCCACCGTGTCGTACTCGACGGGCGCCACGGGCTCGGGCAGCTCGAAGCCGTAGCTTTCGGGATCCTGGAGGATGGCCAGCACCGCCAGGAACCGGGGCACGTAGCGCCGGGTCTCCCGCGGGAGCCGGGCGTACAGGTCCCAGAACTGGTCGAAGTAGGAGACCGTCTGGTTGTGGATCTGGTGCAGCACCGCCCGCTCCCCGCAGTTGTAGGCGGCGAGCGCGGTCAGCCAGTCTCCGAACAGGTTGTGCAGCGCGGTCAGGTAGGTGAGCGCCGCCTTGGTCGATTTCTCCGGGTCCATCCGCTCGTCGATCCACGAGGAGCGGTCGAGGCCGTAGCGGTAGCCGGTCGAGGCGATGAACTGCCAGAGCCCGAGGGCGCGAGCGCGCGACAGGGCGCGGTCCTTGAAGCCGCTCTCGACCAGCGGCAGCCAGCTCAGCTGCTCGGGCAGGCCCGCCTCCTGGAGCTGCGCGACGATCATCGGCCGGTAGAGGCCGGAGCGGCGGTAGGACTCGAGGAAGAACTCGCGCTCGGGCCCTTGAAAGCTCGCGATCTCCCGCTTGACGTCGTCGTTCATCTCGAGCGGGATCGAGCGGTCCGGATTTCCGACGGCGGTCTGGCGCGAGGCGTAGATCTCGAGGATCCGGCGCGAGATCAGGTTGCGCAGGTTCTCCTTCTCCTGGCCGAGGACCGCGTCGCCCTCCTGCGGCACGTCGGCCATCAGCTCGTAGGCCTGGTCGAGGGCGGCGAAGGCGTCGTCGAAGGCGCCCTGGCCCCAGAAGACCTCGGCCGACTCGTAGGCGTCCATGGCGTTGTGGAGGAGGGTCTCGGGATCGTCGGCGGCCTCGGCGTCGACACTCTCGTCGTCCGCCTCGTCGCCGGGCTGGAGCTCCTGGGCGCCCGGCTCGTCGAGGTCCGCTTCGGCGGCGGCCTCCGCCGCGGGCGTGCTTCCGGTCTGGGCCTCGGCCGGCGGCGCCACCGCCGCGGCCAGCTCCCGGCCGTAGGTGCCCGGCGGCGCCTCGGGGGCCGTCGCCTCCGTGGCCGCCGGGCGGTGGCCGCTGCAGGCCAGGATCAAGAGCAAGGCACCGCTCGTCGCGGCGAGAGCCAGGGCCCGCACAGGGGCCCTCCTCGTCGTAGGTACAACCATCCTGCGTCTCCCGTCTCGTGCGATCTGTAGGTCCCCCGCCGGGGCGAGGAGCTTTGACGCCGAGAGCTATTGTAGGACGCCGGGAGGCATCGCGAAAGGGCGGGCGCGGCTCTTCGGGGGCGAGCGGCGGGCTCGCCCCCGAAAGCACCGAGAAAAGGGAGGACCACTAGTGACGCGTCAACCGTCAAGTGACAGGGTATCCGGCGAGGATTTCGCGTCACTGGCCAGGCGCTCCGACGCAGGCGTAGCGCGGCCTACGTCGAGGAGGAGCAACGCCGCCAGCGGCGTGAAGGACCGCCAGGACACGTCACTTGACGGTTGACGCGTCACTAGGGCAAGAACGCCGTCCGGTCCTGGAGGCCCGACACGTTGTCCTCGGTCGAGCCGAGCGCGTCGAGGATGTAGTAGTTGATCTCGTCGCGCGAGAGCTGGTGCAGCCAGACCTCGACCTTGGAAGGAGTGAAGCGGCTGATCTGGGCCCACAGGAAGCCGTTCGGCCGCGGGCCGATGACCTTGACGAAGATCTCGGGCCGGCCGGCGAGGGCGCCGCTCACGCACAGGGTCTCCGGGATGCAGTCGGTCTCCCGGTTGCCGGCGATCGCCGAGCCGGCGGTGATCCGCACCTTCGCCTCGAAGCCGGGCAGGCTCGGCGAACGGAGCCAGGCGCCGGCGGGAGGTGGCAGGAAGCCGTCGCCCTGCGGGTCGTTGAGCCAGGAGCCGATCGATTTGAAGGTCTCGGAGAAGCGGCCGTCGATGACCTGCGTGTCGGCGCGGCAGCCCTCGGTGGACATCGGGCCGCAGCCGCCCAGGAGCTGCCCGACCACCTGCCCGCTGCCGGTCACCAGCGGGGCGCCGGAGCTGCCGGCCAGCACGCCGCCGACGAGGGTCTCGGAGTAGCTGAACTTGGTGAGGTCGTCGAGCGGCGTGGGCAGGCCGCCCGGGCTGCACAGGGACGGGTGCGCGAGCACGCGGTGCTCGGAGTAGGCCTGGGGGAAGATGCCGACGTCGTCGGCCGGGTGCGAGACGCGGTGGAAGACCGCCCCGGGGACGACGACCCCCGTGTTGCCGTTCCAGCCCAGGAGCACCCGGTCCGGGGGCACGAAATCGAGGCGCAGGAGGCTGAAGTCGCTCGAGGGTTGCGCCGCGAGCAACTCCGCGCCGTAGCTCTCGAGCGGCGCCTGCACGGCGCCGCTGCACGCCTTGATGAGATCCCAGAAGAGGTCGGTCGACGCCGCCGAGGCCTGGGTGTCGATGCAGTGGTCGGAGGTCAGGAAGAAGAGGTCGCCCGAATCGCTGTTGAGCAGACCGCCGGTGCACTGGAAGACGAAGTTGCCGTCGATGAAGTAGACGGCCGCGATCGCCGCCTGGATGGCCCGGATCGCGGGCACGGCACCAGTCGTGACGCAGGCGGCGTTGACCACGCAGCTGGAGTCGACCCTGGGCACGAGCGAGGCCGCCAGCGGATCGCCGTCCGGGCCGAGCTCGAAGCTCTCGGCGACCGAGTCGACCGTGAACGAGGCGGTGTGGCCCGCGGGCAATTCGACCTCGAGGCGGATCTCCGGGCCGCGGACCGCCGGGGTCCAGAGGCCGCCCTCCGCCACCAGCTCGCGGCCGAAGGGACCCTTGGCGTCGCCGCTCTCGTCGTACACCCAGAGGCGCGCGCCCTCGGGCAGGTCGGCCGCGCCCAGGTGGAGCTTCAGCCGGTAGGCGTTCGCGACGTCGACCTCCGCCCCCCAGACCACCGTGTCCGGCGACGTGCGCACGAGCGCGCCGCCGGCGAAGAGCCCGGCCGCGTCGGAGAGGGAGCCGGCGGTGAAGCGGACCTCGCTCGGCAACGGCAGGGGGCGGACGAAGCCGGTCCGCAGGGGCAGGTGCCCGGAACGGTTCCAGGACCGCAGGGCCTCGAGCTGGTCGCCGGCGCCCGCCGAGGCCTCGGCCAGGGAGGCGAGCGGCGCGACGCCGAAGCGCTCCGCGAGGCGGAGCGGCGGCGGCGCCTGCTCGCTCCGCGCGTGGAGGATCGAGAGCTGGGCGGGCGGCATCTCGGTGCGTTCGGCGGCGACGGCCGGCGACGCCGCCGAGAGCAGCACGGCGAGAGCGAGGGGGGTGAAGGTCGAGCGGAGCTGCGAGGGTCGCATCGGGGTCTCCCAGGTAGAGGTCTGGCCTCGGACGCTCCCGGGTCGCGGGGGCGTTTCGGCATTCGAGCGGTTTCCGAACCGGAGTGCGCTGGCACTCCGTTCCGTTTCGTCCGGTCTGGCGACAGTGAACCGAGAGGACTCTATCCGAAAGCCGCGGCGGGGGAGGGGGCAGACGGGAAGGGCCGGGATCCCTGAGGACCCCGGCCCGGGGGTGTCGCTCGGCGCAGCCCGTGGTGGCGCGGCGCGCGCGGTCCTACTTACAGCTCTTGCTGCCGGGCTTGCCCTTGCACTTGTTCGAGCAGCAGTCGGCATCGACGGTGCACGACGCGCCCTTCGGGCTGCACACGGGCACGCAGGCCGGGGCGGTCGCGCAATCGGAGTCGGCGCAATCGATCGCGCCGTCGCAGTCGTTGTCGAGACTGTCGTTGCAGGTCAGCTCGAAGGTCTCGGTCGGCGTGCAACCTCCGCCGCAAGACGGGTCGCCGGAGCAGTCGGAGTCGGTGCAGTCGATCGCGCCATCGCAATCGTTGTCGAGACCGTCGGTGCAGCTGACCTCGTTGGTCTCGGTCGGCGTACAACCGCCGCCGCCGGCGCACGACGGCCCCTGGAAGGCGCCGATCCGGGTCTTGAAGTCGAAGCTGGTGGTGGTGGTGTAGTACTCCTGGGTGTACCAGAACGTACAGTCGTCCACCGGGTCGACGCTCATCGCCGAGTAGTCGCCCCAGCGGTTGCTCGACGCGGTCTGAGCGCCGGTGCCGGCGACCAGCTCGACCTCACCGCCGGGCAGGACGCCCAGGGGATCGGTGGCCGTGCGGGTGGTGTAGCGGACCGACGGGAAGGTGCTGCCGTTCGACACGCTGTAGCCCAGGGCGATGTCCCCCTGGCCATTCATCGCGATCGAGCCCAGCCAGCGGTGCAGGCCGTCGGCCGGCGCATAGGTTCCCTCCTGGTAGAGACCCCAGCCGGAGCCCGAGTTGCGCAGCTCGGCCCAGCGCACGCCCGCCAGGTCGGCGCCGTTCGAGTCGACCGTGGTGTTGATCAGCAGCGAGTCGTGGTCCGAGAAGTGGCGGTACTGGGCGCGGTACATCTGGAGCTCGTCGACGGCGTCGAGCCGCTCGCCCGGGTTCGGCTGCGGGATGCAGTTGCGCTGGAAGAAGCCGCATTCCGAGTCGTCGAAACCGGAGGGGCTGACGACGAAGGGCAGCTCGCTGAAGGTGGAGCTCCCCGGGCTCGCGAAGTTCGGGCTGAACTGCCAGAGGCGGTAACCGTCGGCCCCCTTGAGCGGCCCGTCGAAGTCGTCGTCCCAGGCGCGACTGAAGATGCCCGGCGCGCCGGCGGCCGGCGCCGGGCCTTCGAGGTGCGGCGGCTGGATGCCGTCGGGGCAGTTGGCGGTGAGGCAAGGCATGGTGAACTTGATGAAGCCGGCGCTCGCGCTGCCCGCGAGCATCGCCTGGCGGTCGAAGGCTACGGCGTCGGCGAAGGTGCCGTCGGTCGACGGGAAGTCGCGGACCGAGAGGTAATAGGCGTCGGGCATCAGGCCGATCTTCGGATAGTCGTTCTGCTCGCCGGGCGAGACCGTGAAGGCCCAGCGGTCGTAGGTGCCGGTGGGGTCGCCGGTCTGGGAGAGCGCCAGGCACTGGACGCCCGAGTTGATGGCGAACTGGCTCACCAGCCAGCGGTTGGCGAGGTGGTCGTAGAGGACGATCGGGTCGCCGTTGTTGGTGGTGCGGCAGGCGTCGGCCGCGGTGCTGCCGCTGAAGCCGGCCCAGAAGGCGTTGCCCGCCTTGGGGAAGCCGGAAGCCAGGGAGGCGCCGGTCGGCAGCCCGCTGCCGTCGCGCGTGACGTCGTAGACCGCGACCACCAGGTTCACCCACTGCACGTAGTGGTTCGGCCCGATGTCGCCCTCGGTGTCCGGCGGCACCACGCGCCCGCCGACGATCGCCGAGTTGTCGGCGTCCGACATGCCGGCGAAGTTGACCAGCGGCTGCTGGGTGCTGGCGGCGCCGGGGATCGGGGTCGCGTCGGTCTGGCGGGCTCGGTCCGGCCCGTGCGAGGCGTTCGAGCGGCCCTGGCCCGGCGGCACGTGCAACGGCACCTCGACCCGGAAGCCCTGTGGGAACTGGGCGGGGAGGTCGACGTCGGCGAGCGGCTGGGAGACGTCGTGGGCGGCGGCGTGGCCGTAGGCCGGGGTGCCGGCGGGCGGCCCCGCGGCCCAGGCCGGCACTGCGGCCACCGTGAGCGCGAGGCAGAGGATCCAAGGGATCCGGCGGAGGGTGTGCTTGGAGCGCATGGTCTTCTCCTTCCTCAGGGAGATCGATGCTGCAGGGAAAGGATGGGCGCGAGGGACAGGTCGGTGGGGCAGGGGGCGACCCGGGACGTCGCGCGCGGCGTCCCGCGGCCAAGGGAGGTGGGCAGGCGGTCTCACGATTCTGACAGTACGGCTAGCACCTCTTTCCGTGCCCGGGTGGGGACAAACCGGGACAGCCCCTCCGGCCGAGCTCGCCGGGGACCGCACGGCGCGGATCCCGAGAAAGAGGCCGAGAGGGGCGGCGAGCCGTCGCCCGGGGCCCGGTCCGGTAGGATCGATCGACGACCGCTCGGAAGGAGGCCGCCCCGTGCGCCCGAAGCTCAGTGCCAGCGTTCCAGCCCTCGTGCTCATTCTCTGCCTGGCGTGCTCGGGCGGCGGGCCGCGGAGCGTTTCGACGCCGGCGGGCTCGGGCGAGCAGGACGGTGGGCTCATCGCCCGGGAGGGCCGCTCCGGGCCCGAGGACGACCTCGACGCCGAGCGCGAGGCCCAGCGCGAGGTCGAGCGCGAGGCCGACCCGGCGCTCGTCCGGGCGATGGAGGAGGCCCTCGACCGCGCGCGGGCTCCGGGCGGGACCTGGCACGAGCTCCACGTCGCGACCGAGTGCGCCGACGACGCGTCCTACGAGCGGGTCGAGCTGTTCGGCAACGGGGTCGGGATCTGGCAGGGCCGGCGCCAGTTCGAGCTCGACCGCGACCGCCTCGCCGCCGTCCTCGACCTCTTCCGCGCCGCGGGCTTCGCCGGCATGCCCGAGATGTTCGGCAGCGAGGAGGACGAGATCCCCGTGCCCCAGCGCCCCGGGCCGAGCGGGGGCCCCGGCGGGGCTGGCGAGCCGGAGCCCGGCCCGGACGCCGTCCTGCGCGTCACCTGCCGGGTCCTCCTCACCCTCGACAGGGTGACCAAGCAGAGCAACCAGCTCTCCGACGGGCCGCAGTCCGAGGCGTTGCACCGCCTCGCCGAGGGGATTCTCGACCTCTGCCGCGAGGCGGGCGAGGGCGGGCTGCGGGCGCTCGACATGGCCGACGGCTTGAAGAAGGTCGCGGAGGGGCGCCTCGCCCCCGAGACCCTGAGCCTCCTGCTCCATCACAAGCCGGCGGAGGCGGCGATCGAGCGCGGCGAGCCGGCCTTCCTGATGCGCCTCCGGGGCGAGCGCGTCACCGTCCGGCCCTTCCTCGGGACCCGGGGCTACGGCGATCCGGCCGTCCTGGTGCTCGACCGCGAGCAGGTCTCACGGCTCGCGAACCTGCTCGCCGGCAACGGCCTGGGCACGCTGCCGGCGAACCTCTACGCCGAGCACTACACCGACCTCACCGTCGACCTGCTCGACCAGCACGCGGAGGTCCAGGCGCGGCAGTTCGCGCACATGACCCGCGCCAGCCACGGCGCGGCCCAGACCGGCTTCGACCGGATCTACGACGGCCTCGCCCGGCTCGCCCGGCAGGTGATCGAGCAGGGCGAGCCCGAGAGCCGCTGAGGCGAGGGCCGCCCGAGCGGGCGGGGAGGAACCGCCCCGCGGGGTGTCGTGCCGCGCGGCAACGCTTGAGAAGCTGGGGTCCCGGGGCGCGCCGTCCGAGCGGGCAGAGGGTGGCTCGCGCCGAAAGAAAGGACTCCCGCATGAACGCACTCCTGGCACCCGCGGTGGATGCGGCGGCCATTCCCGGCCCGGATTGGCTCTTCCACTCGCTGCTCGTCTTCACCTTCTTTCTCCACGCGCTGTTCATGAACCTGACGCTCGGCGGCACGCTGATGGCCGCCGTGCTCCAGCTCCGCTCCGGCGGTCGGTCGGCCGACGTGCGCACGATCCTCGCGACCCGCCTGATGAGCGTCAACGCCTGGGCGATCTTCTTCGCCGTCACCACCGGGGTGGCGCCGCTGCTCCTCGTCCAGGTCCTCTACCGCCGGTACCTGCACTCGGCGAGCCTGTTGTTCGCCTGGGGCTGGCTGGTGATGCTCGCCCTGCTCGCCGCCGGGTACGCGACGGCCTACGTCTACCGGCGGCGGGGCGCGCCGGCTCGCGGCTTCGGCGGCACGGCCTGGCTCGTCCTCTCGGCGGTCCTGTTCCTGGTGCTCGCGATGCTGCACGTCGCCGAGAACCTGGTCCACTCCCAACCGCTGCTCTGGCCGGAGCTGGTCCGGGCCCCCTGGACCGTCCTCGCCGAACCCACCTACGTGCCGCGCCTCCTCCACTTCCTGCTCGGCGCGGTCGCCTTCAGCGCCGTGGTCGTCACCTGGCTGGCGGTGCGCGAGGTGCGCAAGGGCCGGCTGGCGGTGCTCAACGCCGAGGTCGCGCACGCCGCCTGGGTGTGGGCGATGGCGTCGGTCGGCCTCCTGGTCCTCGACGGGGTGGTCCTGTTGACGGTGCTCCCGAGCCGGGTGCTCGATGGACTGATGGGCGCGGGGCCGGCGGCGCTCCTGCCCCTGGGCCTCGCTCTCGCCCTGGGAATCGGCCCGTTGGTGCTCCTCGCCCGCGCGGAGAACCCCGCCGAGCGGCCCGGCCTGGTAACCGGCAGCCTGGTCGCGGTGGTGGCGGCGATCGCCGCCATGGCAGTCACCCGCCACGAGGTGCAAATCCTCTACCTGGATCCCGCATCGCACCCCTTCGCGCTGCCGGGCCATGTGGCCTGGGGCGAGGTCGGCCTCGTCGCCGCCCTCCTGGCGGCGATCGTGCTCGCGGTGGTCCTCGCGGTCCGCTGGGCCGTCGGCCGCCGCGCGGTCGGCGATCAGGCCGCCTGAGGCGCGGCGCCGTCCGGGGCGAGCTGGATCAGGGATCGCACCAGGAGCGAGTGCTGAAGGTCGAGGCCACGAGGTCGGGCGCCCAGAAGTCCGCGGCGAGGCCGGCCTTGCGCTTGAGCTCGCGCACGAAGCGTTCGGGCTCGGGGAGGTGCTCCCAGACCTCCGGCAGGAACACCCCGGACGCCTCGCGCCACTCGAGCAGCAGGCCGACGGCGCCGGGCACGAGGCTCGCCAGGAGCTCGCCCTCCGAGGCGACCTCGCTGCGCCTCAGGGGCGAGAGGAGCGAGACCGAGACCTCGAGCGGCTCGCGCTCGAGCTCGCGGGCCTCGAGGGCCGGGAAGCGGGGGTCTCCGAAGGCGGCCGCCAGGGCGTTGCTCCGCAGGTCGTCGATCAGGCGCCGGCGCGGGTGGATCGAGCCGATGCAGCCGCGCAGCGCGCCCGCCAGGCGCAGGGTGACGAAGGTCGCCGCGGGGCGCTCCAGCCAGGCGCCCGCGGGGCGCTTTGCCGGTCCCGCGCCGAGGGCCTCCGCGACCACCCTCCGGGCGTAGACCGGCAGCAGGCGGCCGCGTGCGGCGTCGATCTCGACCAGCCTCATGGGCCCCAGCCTACCCGAGAGCCGCCGCCTCCCGCTCGACGACCACCAGGCTGACGTCGTCCGCCAGCGGGCCGTCGCCGACGAACGCATCGAAGGCCTCGACCACGCGCCGGTGGAGCTCCGCCGCCGGCCCGCCGGCCGCGACCAGGCGGCGCACCCGGTCGAATCCGAACGCCTCGCCGCTGCCGCCCCGGACCTGCTCTGGGAGACCGTCGCTGTAGAGGAGCAGCAGGTCTCCGGGCTCGAGGGTCACGACCGCGGGCCGCGGGTCGATCGACGACCGGATGCCGAGCGGCAGGGCGCCCTCGCCGAGCTCGATCACCGCGCCGTCCGCGCGGCGCAGCAGCGGGAAGGGGTGGCCGGCGCACAGGTAATCGAGCCGGCCGCTCGCCGGGTCGAGAAGGCCGTAGAAGAGAGTGAAGAAGGCGCGGCGGCCGCCCGCCGAGGCGATCGCCTTGTTGACCAGCGGCGCCACCTTCTCGGGCCGCGGATCGAGGCCGGTGGCGAGATCGAGGGTGGCGTGGGCGATGACCATGAGCAGCCCGGCGGCGATGCCGTGGCCGCTCGCGTCCCCCGCCGCCAGCACCAGCCGGCCGTCGGCAAGCGGGTGGAAGCCGTAGTAGTCGCCCCCCACCTCGTTGGCGGTGCGGTAGGAGTGGGCGAACCGGTAGCCCGGGAGCGCCGGCGCCTCGCGCGGGAGGATCTGGCTCTGGAGCTCGCGGGCGACCTCGAGCTCGTCGCGCACCCGGATCCGGTCGACCAGCTCGAGAGCGAGCAGGAAGACGAGGAGCGCGACGCTCAGGTAGAGCACGCCATTGCCGGCGCCGAGCCGGACGTCGTGGCCGCGGACCCGGAAGTCGAGCTGGCACGACCCCAGGAGGGTCAGCAGGATCGCGAGGGCGAAGAGCAGGCGCCGGGGCGGCGTGAGGGTGTAGGAGAGGCCGAGGAAGAGGATCTTCGCCCGCCGGAAGAACGCGCGCAGGCCCTCGGCCTCGGGCGACACCGCCGGCTGGTCGCGGGTGAGGACCCGATAGGCCTCCGTCGCGTCCTGCCGGAACAGGCGCTGGAGATCGCGGGACCGGACCCCCGCGGTGTACTCCCGGACGAAGGTGCGAGCCCGCCGGAACCTGGAGCCCGCGGTGCCCATCGCGTCTAGGAGCCTGCGCGGCAGAAACGCGCAGTCGCGTTGCACGCGCCGTGGGCCCGGATACGAGGCACCGCGACGCAGGCGATGCGGTGGCATCGTCGAGGAGCGGGAACGAAGTAGACGGCCGCACGCCGCCGCAACCCGAAGGGCGCAAGGGGGTTCCGGGGCGTCTCCGCCGTTGCTCGTCGTCGACGATGTCCCCGCATCGAGTCCTCCTCGCGCCTTGGATCCGCCCCGTAAGACCCTTGCGCGCGGCTACGTGTTTCTGCCGCGCAGACTCCTAGATACGCACGGCGCGAGCGATGGTTCCGGGCGCGCCGGCGAGGCGGCTCAGTGGCCGCCCGCCTTGGCGCCCCAGAGCTCGTGCAGCCGGTTGTCGCGCCCGCAGCCGGCGCGGTAGAACTTGTAGCGTAGCGGGTTCTTCTCGTAGAAGTCCTGGTGGTAGTCCTCGGCCGGCCAGAAGGGGCCCGCGGGCACGATCTGGGTCACCACCTTCTTCCCCAGCTCCTTCTCGATCTGCTGCTTCGACGCCTCGGCCAGGCGCTTCTGGTCCTCGTTCTCGTAGAAGATCGCCGTCCGGTACTGGTTGCCCCGGTCGCAGAACTGGCCCCCGCCGTCGGTCGGATCGACGTTGTGCCAGTAGGCGTCGAGAAGCTGCTGGTAGCTCACTTTGGAAGAGTCGTAGGCCACCTCGACGGATTCGGCGTGACCGGTCGTCCCCGAGCCGACCTCCTCGTAGGTGGGGTTCTTCTTCTCGCCGCCGGTGTAGCCCGAGGTGGTGGAGACCACGCCGGGCACCTCGTCGAAAGCCGCCTCCATGCACCAGAAGCAGCCCCCGGCGAAGGCCGCCTTGGCCGTCCCCTGGCCGCCGCCCGCGCCCGACGCCGCCATCTCGCCCGCGGTAGGGCGCGAGGTGCCACCCGCCGCCGGCCCGCTCTGCACCGCCTTCGCGTCACCGCCCTGGGCGAATCCGCAGCCGGCCAGGCCCAGCACCGAGAGAATGATCCAGATCGCCGATCGTTTCGTCACCTGTGGGTCTCCTCGTGTCGTGGTTCGTGCTCGGCTGTTCCACCCGCAGTGTACGGCCCGCGGAGCGCGGCCGGATGTCTCACCGGCCCCCCGCATCCCCTCGTTCCCCCGCCCGGAGTCGGCTTCTCCGGGGCGCTTCAGTCGGGCCTCGGCCGGGCCTCGGCCCCGGCGCGGCGGTCGTGGTGCAGGCTGGCGGCGATCGCCACCCCGAGGGCGGAGACGGTGAAGGCGATCGAAAGCCACGCCGGGATCCGCAGCCAGTCCGAGAGGGCCAGCTTGAGAGCGGCGAAGGTGAGCACCGCCGACAGGCCGTAGTGAAGGTACCTCATGCGCGGCAGGGTGTGGGCGAGGACCAGGTAGAGCGAGCGCAGGCCGAGGATCGCGAAGGCGTTCGAGGTGTAGACGATGAACGGCACGTGGGTGATGGAGAAGGCCGCCGGGACCGAGTCGACGGCGAACACGACGTCGCTCAGCTCGAGGCCGAGGAGCGCCACCAGGAGCGGCGTCGCGACCCGGCGGCCGTCCTCTCGGGCGACGAAGTGGTCGTCGTGGATCCGGCGGGTCACCGGAAGGCGGCCGGCCAGCCAGCGGACGAACCGGTTCTCCTTCTGCTCGGCGGGATTCTCGCGCAGCGTCCGCCACGCCGCCCAGAAGAGCACCGCCGCGAAGACGTAGAGCACCGCATCGTAGCGCTCGATGGCCGCGGCCCCGGCGAAGATGAAGAGGCCGCGCAGGAAGAGGGCGCCGAAGATCCCCCAGGAGAGGACCGCCCGCTGGTTCGCCATCGGGATCTCGAGCATCCGGAAGATGATCAGGAACACGAACAGGTTGTCGACCGAGAGGCTCTCCTCGATCAGGTAGGCCCCGAGGTAGTGGACGGTTGCGCGGCCGCCGGCCTCGAGCCAGACGAACCCGGCGAAAGAGAGCCCGACGGCCAGCCAGATGGCCGCCCACACCATGGCCGTCTTCTTCGAATCGTGGCGCTCGCCGCGGTGGACGTAGAGGTCGAGCGCGAGGAACGCGCCGAGGACCGCCCCGAAGACGAGCCAGGTCCAGGTCGGGATGTCGTGCACGGGCAGGAGGTCTCGAAAGGGGGGGTGGGCGATCGCCGGGGAGCCGGTGCAAGCCTTGCACCAGGGCCGGCCGCCGGCGGGGGTGGTAGGCTCGCTTCACCGAGTCCCCTTCCCACCCGCTTCGAGGAGCCCGCGACCGCCATGAGTCTAGCCGCCTTCAAGGTCCTCCATCTGCTCGGAATCTTCTTCCTGTTCACCGCCCTCGGAGGGGCGGCCGCCGCCCAGATGACCGGCGCGGGCGCGGAGAAGGTCCGCAAGCTCGCCGGCATGACCCACGGCATCGCCCTCCTGCTGATCCTGATCGCCGGCTTCGGCGCCCTGTCGAGCCTCGGCGTGATGCAGACCGGCATGCCCGGCTGGGCGTGGGGCAAGCTCGCGATCTGGGTGCTCCTCGGCGCCAGCCCCTTCATCCTGCGCAAGGCGCCCCGGCTGGCCGGCCTGTTCTGGTGGCTGCTGCCCTTCTTCGGCGCGGCGGCCGCCTACCTGGCCCTCTACAAGCCGAGCTGACGCCGAGGCCGGGCCGCGGCCTCGGCGCGCTCTCCTGCGGGAGCGAGATGGTCCGGGGTCGTTCCTCACTCCCGGCCCGCGACGGAGGACGACGACCGTGGAGTACCTCCCCCGGGTGAAGGACGCGAGCTCGAGGGGGCCGACGGTCCGCCTCTCCGAGCCCGGCTCCGCCGCGACGCGGCGCAAACGCGCGGCTCGGTCGCCGGCGAGCTCGATCACGCCGGCCCTGAACAGGGGAAGGAAGGCCGTCCACTCGCCCCTCGCCTCCGGGAGCACCACGACGGCGCCGTGGTCGCCCCGAAGCAGCGCGCCCACACGCCTGGCGAGATCGGCGCCGGCGCGGAGTCGGTAGCGAGGCGGAGCCGACGCGGCGGCCCACTTCGGAACGGCGCCGCTCCGAGCTCGCCGGTCGATGGCCTGCCCGCGGGCATCGGACCGCTCGAAGGCGAAGACCGCCTGGGGCAAGTCGGGAAGCGCGAGCCGGAAGAGCCGGTAGCGGTCCGAGATCCCCAGAGGCTCGAGCTGCCGCCACCCCCACCAGTCCTTCGGGTAGAGGTCCGGCGGGACCAGCGCGACCCTGCGCCGCACGACGTAGCCGAGGCGGGTGAGCGTCGTCCACAGGGAGGGCCTCCGCGGTCCCGAGGGCCCGACGTAGACCGCCACGGCGACGCCGTCGGGCACCGCGGCCAGGCGCAGGGGCTCGCGAGCCTTGCGATCCGCGCGCAGAACCTCGCTCCACAGGCTCCAGCGGCCCGCCGCGGCGAGATCGGTGACCTCGAAGTGCGCCCGCTCGAAGTAAGGCAGGGGGTGATGACGCGAGCTGCCCTGCGGCACGACCAGGTAGCTCGGCGGGAGCGGCCAGAGCGCCGACTGGTTGGAGAGCGCCGCGTTGCGCAGCGGCCAGGCGGCCAGGGCCAGGGCCAGAACGGCGACCGGCACGAAGGCCCGGCGGCCCCGGAGCGCGGCGAGGGCCCGGGCGATGAGAGGCAGGGAAGGGAAGAAGGCATAGATCAGAAACCGCTTGGCCAGGACGTCGTAGAACAGGGAGAAGAAGACGAGGACGGTCCCGGCGGTCAAGAGCGGGAAGAGCGCCCAGGCCCGGTCGTCGGAGTCCCCCGTCGCCCGGGCCAGGTCGCGGACCGAGAGCACCGCGCCGGCGACGGCGAGGACCAGGCAGGGCCAGCCCCACAGCGACAGGGCGGCGAGCAGGTAGTGAGGGACGTTTTCGGGCTGGAACCCGAGCAGCTGCCACTGCTTGATGCCCACGTCTCCGAAGGTGCCGAACACGATGCGCTTGGCGGTGAACCACAGGACCGGGAAGAGGGCGTAGAGCGCGCCGCCGAGCCAGAGATGCGCCCGCCGGAGGTCGCCCCGGCGGAACAGGAGGACGGTGATCGCCGCCGGCAGCGGCAACAGAAGCGCCGCCTGCTGGGTGACCGCGCTCAAGCCGCCCAAGAGGCCCGCCAGCTCGTAGCGGCGGGGATTCGTCCCGGCAGCGAGGAAGGCGGCGCAGGCGGCGCCGAGGAGGATCGCCGCCGGCAGGTCGGCCATCACCTCGAGGGCGAAAATCGAGACGCTGGCGCCGAAGAGCACCAGGAGGCCGGCGACGAAGGCCACCGGCCGTCCGAAGCGGCGGCGCAGGACGAGGTGTGCCCCCATCGCCGCCGCATGGTGGAACGCGAGGTCGAGGAGCGGGAAGAGGGAGAGCAGGCCGAGATGCCGGAGCAGGGCCAGGACCACGGGCAGGGCGGGCGGCCGGACGGAGTTGCGGACCCGCTCTCCCGAGAGCGCGAGGGCGTTGAGGAGCCAGTCGAAGGTGTCGCCACCCTGGAACGGGTAGGACAGGCCGAGGTCGGGATAAACGAGATGGGGCGCGAGCAGAAGGTACTGTGCCGCCGCCAGGGCGGCCAGGGCGACGAGCCAGGGATCGCCCAGGAGGCCGCGCCACCGGGCGGCTGCTCCGGTGGGACTGCGAGGAGCTGCTGAAGTGCTCGATTCCGACATGTCGGCGCTCGTCCGCGTTCAGTGTGCGCACGAGAAAGCAATCGATCCTTGATCGAGTCTACGCGAACGGGCGGGGTGCGTAACGAGAAGCCCCTCCCTCGCCCGAGGGGCGAGGGAGGGGCCGCAGGAGGAGAGACCGGGAGCTCGGCGCCCTACGGATCGAAGCCCATGCGGTCGAACAGACCGGGGAGCTCGTCGACGCCCTGGCTCGCCCCGGCGAGCGTGTAATGCTTCTCGTCGCCGCTCGAGAGCTGGCGAATCCAGACGTCGACCTGCGAGGTCGTGAACTTGACCAGGGTCGGCCAGAGCTTGCCGTTCGGCTTCGGACCGACCACCCGGATGAACACCTCCGAGCGGCCCGCGATCGCGCCGGAGACGCAGACGGTCTCGGGGAGACAGGTGTCCTCGTGGGTCCCGAGGATCGGCTGGGCGCCGCCCGAGATCACCACCCGGAACTTCCAGTCCGGGTACTCCGGGTCGGTGAAGTACTCGTTCTCCGGCGGCGGCGGCGGTTCCTCGAGGAAGGGGGCGAAGGCGCTGTAGGCCCGCGAGAAGCGGCCGAAGTAGAAGTAGGCGTTCGGGTCGCAGGCATCGTCGATCGCAACGTAGGCACAGGAGCCGCCGAGCTGCGCGACCGCCTCGCCGTGCGCGTTCACGAGCACCGAGCCGGACGAGCCGGGGGCGACGGCGCCGAGGACCGACTTGGTGCTGAAGAACCCGTCGTTGTGGACGCAGTCCGGGACCGCCCTGACGCGAGTGAAGACTTGCGGCTTGCCGTGGGGATGCGAGAGGTCGTGCAGGATGTCTTCGTCCACGATGGAATCGGGGTCCGGGTTCCAGGGCAGGAAGTAGGGGTTGGGCGGCAGGCCGTCGAGCTCGATGAGCGTCGAGTCGCTCTCCTCGACGGTGGCCAGGAACTTGGCGCCGCTCACGCTGTCTGTGGTTCCTACCTCGCCGTCGCAAGTCTTCGTCTGGTAGTTGAAGATCGCGGTCACGGTTTCAGCGACCGTCTCGTTGGAGACGCAGTGGCGGGCGGTCTGGAAGAAGGCGCGCTGGCTCGGCTGCAGGGTGTCGGCGTCGGCCAGCAGGGCGCCGCTGCAGAGGAATCCGCCTTCGTCCGTGACGAACGTGATGACCGCGACGGCGCGGCGGTAGTTGGTGATCTCGTTCGGGAAGTCGGCCTGGGCGCACGTGGCGTCGACCAGGCAGGCCTCGACCTTCGGGGTCGCCGAGCCGGCCACCGGCTGCCCGCGGCCGTCGAGCTCGACGATCTCGAGGACGCGATCGAGCGCGAACCGGGCCTCGGTCCCGGGGCCCAGGGCGGCCGCGGGCACGTCCAACTCGAGCCAAGCCCGCGAGCCGTCGGTGACGCCGGCCCACAGCGCGCCGCCCTTCGCCAGGAGACGCCGGCTGACCTCCACCGGCTTGCCCGCCTCGCCATAGGTCCATGCGCGGCTCCCCGGGGGGAGCGCCACCGAGTCGAGGTGGAAGCGGAGCCCGAAGGCGTCCGTCACCAGGATCTCGCCGGTCCACACCAGGTCACCGTGGGGCGAGCGGGTGACGGTGCCGCCGGCGAGAGCGAACGGCGTCGGCCGCGAAAGATCGGCCACCGACAGCCGCACCTCGCGGGCCAGGGAGAGCTTGCGAGCGAAGCCGTTCTTGGCCATCGAGGCATCGATCGCGTTGTACTGGGCGATGGCTTCGATCTCCTCCGGCGCGGCTTTCACCGCGGCCGGCAGGGATGCGAGCGGCGCGCTGGTGAGGCCGCGGCCGGCCAGGGTCGGGCCGGTGGGGCCCGCCGCCTGGGCGGCGAGCGGGGCCGAGGCGAGGCCGAGCAACAAAGTGACGGCGATCAGGACACTGGTCTTCACGTCGTTCTCCTCCTAGGTGAACAGGTTCGGGATGGGACTCGGCTGGAGAGACGGACCGATCCACCGGATTCCCCGCTCCGGGCGAAAGACCCCGGCCGGTTGGCGCACTTCCTGCAAAGCGTCGCGATGCTCATGACGTCGCTCGTCACCGTCTTCGTCCTGTTCGTCACGCCGGTGTGCTTGGCGCTGCTGGCGCAGGTCCTCCTGGCGCGGGCCGACGAGCGGCCCGTCAGCGCGCCGCAAAGGGCCCCCTTCCTGGGCGGCGGGGCGCCGGAGACCCACGCCTGGAGCCGCTACCACGTCCGCTACTACTCGATGACCCTCCTCTTCATCGCCTTCGAGATGGAGATGATGTTCATGTACCCGTGGGCGGTGGTCTTCGTGCAGGAAGGAGTGAAGGCGTTGATCGAGATGGGGATGTTCCTGGCGATCCTGTCGGTGGGCATCCTCTACGGCTGGCGCGAGGGGATCTTCCGGTGGCAGTGACCTCGGCGGTGCGCCGCCTGGCCGTGCGGTTGGCGAGCTCCGCGCCGGTGCCCGTGTTCGCGGCGGTGGGCGCGGGCGCGCGTGACCGGGTCGAAGCCCTCGCGCTGCGCTCGGAGCTCCGCCGGGTCGGCTCGCCTCGCCATGCGGCGGTGCTGCTGGTGGCGGGGTCGGTTCCGCGCCGGTCCGGTCCGGCGCTCGACCGGGTGCACGACCAGCTGGCGCACCCCCGGGCGACGCTCCGCTGGGGTGCGGAGGTGCCGGCGGCGGCTCTCCGGAGGGGCGACGATGGCCGGGGGGCCGAGGAGGCGTCCGTCGCGGCGGACGCCGATCCCGTGCCGGCGCTGGTGACGCTCCACCGGGCGCTCCTCCGGGGGGAGCGAGCGAGCGAGGAGCCCCGCCTCCCGGACGAGCCGCCGGCACCGTGGCGCGGGCGAGGCGAGCACGGCCAGGGCGGGGAGGGGATGATGGGCGGCGTGCCGTACGGCCGGCCGATGGCCAGGACCGCCGACGACCTTCGGGACGGTCTCGCCCTCGACCGCCTGACGTTCACCGCCGGCCCGTTCTTCCCACCCTTGCCGCCGGGCCTCGTCCTCCGGGTCGCGCTCCAGGGGGACGTGATCCAGAGCGCCGAGGTCGTCGAGCCCCCGTTCCCGCAGTCGGAGCCCGACGCGGACCGGGCGCGGCGGTACCTGCACCGGGCGGCGCGCCTGCTGCGGGTCGCCGGGGCCGGCGCCGCCGCGGAGCGCGCCATCCGCCTGGCCATCGCGCCGGACCTCTCCGTGGGCGGGGTCCGGCGCCTCCGGGACCTGCTGCGCCGTGGCGGCACCCTCCGGGCCCTGCCGCCGGCCGAGGAGACGGCGGGCGTGGACGTGCGGGCGCGGCTCCGCGGCTGGCTCGACGCCGCGGAGCGCGGCCGCGGGGCGGGCGAGGAGGGCCCCGGGGACGACGAGCTCGCGCGGTTGCCGGATCTGCTCCCCGGTCTCGAGTGGGGCGACGCCATGCTCCTGGTCGCTGCGCTCGACCCCGTGCCCGACGGCGCGGAGGACCCGCCGTGAGCCCGGCGGCGGTGGCTCCGCCGCTGGCGCTGGCGGTCGTCGGCGCGGCCCTGGCGGCGGGCGTCTGGGCGTTCGCGGTGCTCGACGGGGTGGCGGCCGCGGTGGTGGCGGGCCGGCGGCCGGTGCCGGAGCCGCTGGCGCCGCTGCGCTGGGCGGCCCTGCTACTGGTCCGGCAGCGCAACCGCACGGAGCGTCCCGACGCTCCGGCGTGGGTGCTCGCCCCCGCCCTCTACCTGGGGCTGGCGGCGGTGGGGCTGGCGGTGGTGCCCTGGTCATCGCGCCTCGCGCCCGCGGACGTGCCGCCGGGGATCGTGCTCTGGGGCGCGGTGGAGGCCCTGGCAGTGGTGGCGATCTTCCTTCACGGCTGGTCGGCCAACGCGCCGCTGGCGCTGATCGGCGGCTACCGCTACGTGGCGCTGGGGCTGGCGATGATGCTGGTGAGCATGTTCGTCCTCATCGCCGCGGCGCTGCCGGCGGAGTCGCTCCGGCTGTCGGCGATCGTCGCGTCGCAGCGGGGGCTGTGGAACGTCGTCCGGCAACCGCTCGGGCTGCCGCTCTTCCTGTTCGTGGGCCTGGGGCTGGCGTTCTGGGGCCCGCTCGACTTCGCGGATGCGGCGGACCTGGCGGGCGGCACTGCGGCGGAGGTCTCCGGCCCCTCGCGGCTGCTCTGGGAGCTCGCCCGGCGCGCCATGCTGGTGGCCTTCGCGGCGATGGCCGCGACGGTCTACCTGGGCGGCTGGCTGGGGCCCTGGCTGCCCGGCCCGGCATGGCTCGCGATCAAGACCCTGGCGGTGCTCGCCGCGCTGGCGCTCCTCGGGCACGCGAGCGCCCGGATCGCCACCGAGCGGGTGGTCACCCTGGTCTGGGTGGGGCTCCTGCCGCTCTCCTTCCTGGGCCTGCTGGCGGCCGGAATCGAGGCGCTCCCGTGAGCGGAGAGGCCGTCTTCTTCTGGAGCTTCGCCGCGCTCGCCGTGGCGAGCGGCTGGCGGGTGTTCCGCACCGATTCGATGGTGCGGGCGTCCTTCTTCCTCCTCACCTCGTTCCTCGCCGTCGCGGGCATCCTGCTCCTGCTGACCGCCTCCTACCTCGGCTTCGCCCTGGTCTTCATGATGGCGGTGGAGATGATGGTCATGGCCCTCTTCATGGTCATGTTCATGATGAACCCCGCGGGGCTCAATCCCATGAACATGGTCCACCAGCCGCGCAGCGCCGTGGCGGCCGGCGTGGGCGTGGCCGCGGTGCTCGGCGCCGTGGCGATCGGGGTCGAGTTCCCCGCCGCGGCCGCCGGCCCGAGCGTCGGAGATCCCCTCGTCGCTCTCGGCCGGGAGCTCCTGGGAGGATCGATGTTCGTCTTCGAGTCCGCCGGCGTCACCCTGCTCGCCGCCATGATCGGGTCGGTCGTCCTCTCGAGCCGCCGCGGGCGCTACGGGGCGGCGGACGCTGGATCGCGCCCGCCCGGGCTGACCCCGGGCGGCGAGCCGGCGGGGAGGCGGCCGCCGGCGAAGGAGAGCGGCCACGATGGGCACGGCGGTCACGCGGGCCACCGGCAGGAGGAGGCGGGATGACGCTTGCCGCAGTGCTCCTGGTGGCGGCGGCGCTGGTGGGCCTGGGGGTCTGGGGCGCGCTTTCGCAGCGGTCGTTCGTGATGCTCATGATGGGGCTGGAGCTGATCCTCAACGGGCTGATCCTGGCGGTGGGCGGGTTCTGGGCCCTCGCGGCGGAGCACTCGCCGAGGGGGCAGCTCCTGGCGATCGTGGTGATGGCGGTGATGGCGGTGGAGATGACCATGGGCTTCGCCCTGGTGATCGCGGTCTACCGCCAGCGCCAGGTGGACACGACCGAGGGCCTGGGAACCCTGGAGGGCTGAGGGATGGGCTGGCTCGTCGTGCTCCTTCCGCTCCTCACCGCGCCGGCGCTGGCGTGGCTGGGCCGGGCGCGGGCGGAGACGGCGCGCCGTGCCCTCCTGGCGGTGGGGGGAGCCGGCGCCCTGGCGGCGACCGCGGCCCTGGCGGCGGTCGCCGGCGCGCGCGGGTGGACCGCGTCGCTCGCCTGGACGGTGCCGGCAACCGCGGAAGGGCTGGGCCTGCACCTCGGCTTCGGGTTCGCGGGCGCCCCGGTCGCGGCTCTTTTCGCGGTGCTGGTGCCGGCGGTGGCGGCGCCGGTGCTGGCCTACGCGGCGTACCACGAGGGCTCCCGCGGCCTCGCCCGGCTGCTCGCGATCCTCGCCTTCTTCGTGGCGGCCATGGAGCTGGTGGCGGGCGCGGCGGACCTCTTGACGCTGCTCGTGGGGTGGGAGCTGATCGGTGCCTGCTCGGCGGTGCTGGTGGCCCACGAGTGGTGGCTGCCGGGAAAGACACGCTCCGGGACCGTCGTCTTCCTCACCACCCGGGCCGGGGACCTGGGCCTGTTCCTGGCGCTCATGGCGGCCTGGGCGGGCGCCGGCTCTCCGAGCTACGAGGCGCTCCGCGGCCTCCACGGGATCTCGCTCGGGCTCGTCGTCGCGGGGGTGCTGACGGCGGCGGCGGCGAAGTCGGCGCAGCTCCCGTTCGCGCCCTGGCTCTTCGCGGCGATGGACGGTCCGGTCACGGTCTCGACGCTGCTCCACTCCTCGACCATGGTGGCGTCGGGGGCCTTCCTGCTCCTCCGGCTCGAGCCGGTCCTCCGCGCGGTGCCCTGGTTCGGTCCGGCGGCGCTCGGGGTGGGGCTCGCGACGGCCCTGGCGGGCGGCCTGGTGGCGCTTCTCCAGCCGCACGCCAAGCGCCTCCTGGCGGGCTCCACCTCGGCGCACTACGGCCTGATGTTCGTCGCGGTCGGCGCCGGCTACCCGGCGGTGGCGACGCTCCACCTGGTGGCCCACGCCGTCACCAAGGCGTCGCTGTTCCTGACCGCGGGCGTCGCCCACGGCTGCGCCGGGACCTACCGTCTGTCGCGCCTGGCCCTCGGGCGCGCGCTGCCGGCGGTGGCCGTGGCCTCGGGCCTCGCCGCGGCGGGCCTCGCCGGAGTGCCGCCCTTGGGCGCCGCCTGGACCAAAGAGGAGGTGGTGAGCGCCGCCGGGCACGTCGCGCCGTCGCTCGGGTGGCTGGTGGCGCTGGCGGGCGCGCTCTCGGCGGCCTACATGGCGCGGTTCCAGCTCCAGGCGTTCGCGGCGGGCCGGGAGAGGTGCGAGGCCCGGGCGCCCGCGGCGGGGGAGCGGTGGCCGCTCTACCTGCTGGTGGCGGCGACAGTGCTGCTCGGCCTCCTCTGGCTCACGCCGCTCCACGAGGCGGTCGGGCGGCTCCTGCCCGGGGAGGTGCCGTCGGGCTCGGCGGGGGAGCTGGCCCTGTCGCTGGCGCTGGTGGCCGCCGGGCTCGCCGCGGGCCGCGAGGTGGCGCGCCGGCGGCCGAGCCTCGGGGAAGAGGGACGGGCGGCCGCCGCGGCCGCCTGGCTGGGGCTGCCCGCGCTCGCCCGGGTCGCCGTCGCGCGGCCGGTCCGCCGGCTGGCCCACGCCCTGGCGCTCTTCGACGACCGGGTGGTGGACGGCGGCGTGCGCGCGTGCGCGGCGTTCGGCGTGGGCCTGGCCCGGCTCGGCCGCCGTCTGGTCGAAACCCTCCTCGACGGCGTGCCCGAGGGCCTCTCGCGCCTGGTCGGCCGCGGCGGGACGGCGACCCGCCGGCTCCAGACGGGCATGTCCCACCACTACTACCGGGTGATCGTCGCCGGGCTCGGCGCGCTGATCCTCTTGCTGATCCTGGGACGGTGAACGGATGCTGACCCTCTCCTGGTTGCTTCCCGTGCTGGCCGCCGCGGCGCTGGCGCTCTCCCGCCGCTGGACGGCGGCCGCGGCCCGGACGTTCGCGACGGTCGCGGCGGCGGTGCCCCTGGCGCTCCTGGTGACCGCCTGGCTCCGGTTCGACCCCGGCGGCGCTCGGTTCCAGCTCGTCGAGTCGGCGCCGTGGATCCCGTCGCTGGGCGTGGGCTACCGCGTCGGCGTCGACGGTATCGCGCTCGCCGTAGCCGCCATGAGCGCGCTCCTCTTCGCCGGCGCCGCCGCCTACCCGGTGGACACCCAGGGCCGGCCGCGCCAGTACTACGCCTGGGTGCTCTTCCTCGAGGGTGTCTCGCTGGGCGTCTTCCTCGCCCTCGACCTGCTGCTCTTCTACGTCTTCTTCGACCTCGGCCTGGTCGGCATGTTCTTCCTGATCGGCCGCTGGGGCCACGGCGACGCCCGCCGCTCGGCGCTCGAGTTCTTCCTCTACACGCTGGCCGGCTCGCTGACCATGCTGCTCGGGATCCTGGCCCTCTACCTGGCCGTCGAGCCCCACACCTTCGACATGAGGACGCTCATCGCGCGGCAGCCGCTGGCGGGGCACGCCCTGGCGGGTTGGGTGCTCCTGGCCTTCGGGGTCGGGCTCGGGATCAAGACCCCCGTGGTCCCGTTCCACACCTGGCTGCCGCCGGCCCACGTCGACGCCCCGGGGCCGGTCTCGACGATCCTGGCCGGTGTGCTCCTGAAGATGGGGACCTACGGCCTGATCCGGATCCCGTTCTCCATGATGCGAGAGACCTTCGCGCAGTGGGCGCCGGCGATCGGCGTCGTGGGACTGGTCTCGATCCTCTACGGCGCTCTCGTGGCCCTCGCCCAGGGGAACCTGAAGCGGCGCATCGCCTACACCTCGATCAACCACATGGGGTACGTCGTGCTGGGGATCGCCGCGGCGGGCGCCGCGATGCCGGGGGCGGAGGCGGCGCGCCGGCTGGCCCTGACCGGGGCGACGGTGGAGATGGTCGCCCACGGCCTGATCACCGGCGCGCTCTTTCTCCTCGCCGGCTCCTTCTGGCAGCGCACCCGGGAGTACGATCTCGACGCTTACGGCGGCCTCGCCGGGCCCGCGCCCGCCCTCGCCGTCGCCACCACGGTCGCCGCCTTCGCCAGCCTGGGCCTGCCGGGGCTGGCCGGTTTCGTGGCCGAGATCCAGGTGTTCCTCGGCGCCTTCGGCGTCTTCCCCTGGCTGGCGGGGCTGGCGCTCCTCGGCGTGCTGGTGACGGCCGCGCTCTTCCTGCTCATGCTCCGCAGCCTGTTTTTCGGCGAGCTGCCGGCGCGCTGGTCCGACTTTCCGGACCTGGGGACCGCCGAGCGGCTGGTCCTGGGGGTGCTCCTGGGCGCGGTGGTGATCCTCGGGGTCTATCCCCGGTTCCTCCTCGCCGTGGTCGACGGCGCCGCCGGAATCCTGGTGGGGAGCCCCTGAGTGCCCGTCGGCGACGTGATCCCGGAGATCGCGCTGGTCGTGGCGGCCGTGGCCGCCCTCCTGCTGGCGTCCTTCGTCGGGCAGCGCCGCCACGGGTGGTGCGCGCTCGTGGCCCTCGTGGGGCTGGCGGTGGCGGCGGCGGCGACGGGGCTCCAGGCGGGCGCGGGCGCCCGCCTGACCTTCCGCGGAAGCTGGGCGCTCGACGGCGCCACCGCCGCGGCGCGGCTCGCGATCCTCGCCTTCGCCGCCCTCGTCACCGCGCTCGCCCCCGCCTGGTTGCGCGAGGACCGCCGCCACGGCGAGTACTACGCCGTCCTCCTCCTGTCGGCCCTGGGCGCCATCCTCATGGCCGGCGCCGCCGACACCATGGAGCTGGTGGTGGCGGTGCTCCTCTCCTCGGTGACCGGCTTCACCCTCGCCGCCTACCACCGCGGCTGGGCGCTCTCGGTGGAGGCGGGCATGAAGTATTTCCTGATCGGCGCGCTGGCCAACGCCCTCCTCGCGACCGGGGTGGTGTTGCTCTTCGGGCTGGTCGGCGACACGCGCTACCGGGCGACGGCCGAGGCCCTCGCCGCGGGCGGGGGCGCCGGCCTGCGCTGGGGCGCGCTGGTCGCGGTGGCGTTCGTCGTGGTCGGGCTGACCTACGAGCTGGCGGCCTTTCCGGCGTACGCTTGGCTGCCGGACGTGGCGGAGGGCGCGCCCGCGCCCTCCGCCGCCTTCCTGGCGGTAGTGCCGAAGATCGGCGCGCTGGTGGCCCTGGCCCGGCTGGCGACGCTCCTGCCCGAGGGGTTCGTGGCCTGGCGGGTGCTGATCGCGGCGCTCGCGGTCGCCACCATGACGCTCGGCAACCTGGGAGCGCTCTGGCAGACCGACGTCCGCCGCCTGATCGGCTGGTCGTCCGTCTCCCAGTCCGGATACGCCCTCGTCGCGGTCGTGGTGCTGGGGCGAAGCGAGCTGGCCCTCCCGGGGCTCCTCTTCTTCCTGTTGGGCTACGGCGTCGCCACCCTCGCCGCGTTCGCGGTCGTCGTCCACCTGCGGGGCCGCACCGACCTCGACGACTTCCGGGGCCTCGGCCACCGGCGGCCCGGCGCCGCCGCGGCCCTCGTGGTCGCCTTCCTGTCGCTGGTGGGCGTGCCCCCGCTCGCGGGCTTCGTGGGCAAGCTGACGATCTTCGCCGCGGCCATCGAAGGGGGCTACGCCTGGCTGGCCGTGGTGGCCGTCGCCAACACCGTGGCGTCGCTCTTCTACTACCTCCGGGTGCTCGGCCCGATGTACTTCCAGGACAGCGAGGCGACGGGACCGGTGGCCACCCTCGGAAGGTGGCCCGCCTGGGCCCTTGCCCTGGCCACCGCAGCGACCGTCGCCCTCGGCCTCGCGGCCGACTTCGCCCTCGTCCCCCTGAGTCGAATCACCCTCCTGCCGTAGGGCCGCCCGCGGCGTCGCAAGTCGGCGAAGGCCGCCTCGGCGCCGCCTCAGAACGGCTTCTCGAGCGACTCCGACTGCGGGGTGAAGAGGCGTGCGCCCTCGGCGGTGATCACCATGTCGTCTTCGAGGCGGACTCCGAACTCGCCCCGGATGTAGATCCCCGGCTCGTCGCTGAAGGTCATGCCCGGCTGCGCGGCCAGGCTCGTCTTCCAGCCGAACATGTCGTTCTCGACCAGGTAGGGCCACTCGTGGCCGTCCATCCCGATGCCGTGGCCGAGGCGGTGGCTGAAGTACTTGAAGCCGGGCCCAAAGCCGGCGTCGACAATCACCTTGCGCGCCGCGGCGTCGACCGACTCGAGCGGTGCCCCGGGCCGGGCGGCGGCGATGCCGTCGGAGAGCACGAACTTGGCGGTCTCGTCGATGCCGATCGCGCCGGTCGCGGCGCCGCGGTCCTGGAGGCCCCCCGCGACGAGGGCGTAGGGGCTCTCGTCCTCCTGCCAGGTGCGAACGTCCGCGCCGGCGCCGGCGAACGGGCCGAGGGCGATCTGCTCGTGCGCGCGATCCTCCTCGAAGGCGGGGCAGACGAAGAAGGGCTCGCCTCGCCGCGGCACGACGCAGGCGAAGAGCCGCTCACCCCCATACCAGCGGATGCCGGTGAAGTAGCGCAGCGAGGTGCCCGGCGTGAGCACGAGCGCGTCGAGCTTGGCCTGCGTCATCAGTCGCCGCGCCGTCTCGACCCGGGCGCGCCGCTTCCCCCGTTTGTCAGACCGAGCGCCGGAGGAGAAGCGGCGCGGCGCCGGCCAGGGCCAGGGCCAGGAGCAGCAGGCCCCACCGGTTCAGGGTGGGCACCTCGAGGACCGCCGGCGCCAGCTCGGTGGCGCAGATCGAGACCGCGCCGTTGCCCGCGTCCGTGAAGATCTCGCTGCCGAAGGTCGTCGCCGAGGCGGCGACGAAGGAGCCGCCGCCGCCGCCCCCGTCCACGAACTCACCGAAGCCGCCGCCTCCCCCGCTGTAGCCTCCACCGCCCCCGCCGCCCACGTTACCGCCCCCGCCCCCGCCGCCGAACCCTCCATCGCCGCCGGCGACGACCCCTCCGCCTCCTGCGCCATCCCCGGGGCTCGAGATCCGGTGCCCTCCCTCCCCCGAGGTCATGCCGCCGACGCTCGAGCCCGCGCCCAGGAACCCGCCGCCGCCGCCGCCCGACCCATTCAAGTTGCCGCCCGCCCCACCCGAGCCGGCCGTGCCGCCGGCCCCGCCGTCCGGGGCGTCGGCGGTCCCGCCGTCCTCGCCGAGCTCCGCGTCGTGGCCGTCCTCGGTAAAGCCCGCGCCGCCGCCGCCGCCCGCGGCGACCAGGAGCTCATCGGCCAGGGTGTAGACGAAGGAGCCACCGCCGCCTCCAGCGCCGCCGGATGCGTCGATGACGCTCGCTCCGATCGAACCGGCCAGAACGTGGAGCATGCTGCCGCCGGCGACCGGTACCTCGGCGACGATCGACGCCCCGAAGCCGCCGGAGTGGGCCGGGCCCGCGCTGGGCGCCACATCCCCGCCGGAGGCGCCGAAGGCCCGGATCAGGACCTTGGTGGCCGCCGCCGGAACCGTGTAGGACTGAATCGTGCCGTCGGCGGCGAAGGCTTGGAACGTCCCGGTGAGGCAGGCCGGCGCTGCCGCCTGGGCTTGGGCGCCCGCGGCGAGCAGGCCGCCAGCGACGACGATCAGGGCGAGCTTCGCCCAAGGCTTCCGCGACATGACGATTCCCCCCTGCAGTTTCGAAGCGGTGCGCCGAGTCTAGCGCCTACGAAGCGAGGGGGCAACGAGGGGGCGCGCCCTCGGTCAAGCGCCTGGACGGGCCTTGCCGATCCACTCCATGATCGCCGGGTCGAGGCCGGAGCGCTGGCGCACCGCCGGCTCGTCCCGGTAGAGCTCCGACACCGACCGTGCGATGCCGGCGTCTCCGCCGGTGAACTCCGCCACGAGGCCCATCCAGCGGGCGGCGAGCGCCTGGCCCTCCGCGCTCGTCGCCTCGACGCCTCGCTCCATCGCCGAGCGCACCTCGGCGATGAGCTTCGGCCACTCGGCCTCGACCTCCGCGATCCGCCCCGCACCGAGTTCCTGTCCGCGCTGCTCGATCTGCCGGAGCTGCTCCGGCGTGAAGTGTTTCTCGTACATGGCGATCATCTCCAAGGTCTCCATCAGGTCCTCGGCGGGGGCGCCGTCGGCGCCGTGAACGCGCACGGCGAGCGCCTTCAGCCGACGGAGCAACCGCGTCGAGCCCTCGATCTCCTCGCGCAACCGGCCGACCTGGATCTCCAGGGTCCGGGCGAGCGAGAGCCGAGGGTCGTCGAGGCTGCTCCTGATCTCGTCGAGGGAAAGCCCGAGCCTGCGCAGGAGGAGAATCCGCGTCAGCCGCTCCACGTCGTCGCGGTCGTACAGGCGGTAGCCCGCCTCGGTACGGCGCGCCGGCCGCAGGAGCCCGACGGCATCGTAGTGATGCAGCGTCCGGACGGTCAGCCCGGTCCGCCGAGCGAGCTCTCCAACCTTGAGCAGGTCCAAATCGGTCCTCCTTCCACGGGCCTTCCCACGGCCACTTCGGAGACCGTACAACCTTACGTTGCGTGAGGGTCAAGGGGAAAGATGGAAAGATCGCCGTCGGCTGGCGGTCCCATAGGAGGCAAGAGTCTCGCGACCGGGGTATGATCATACCGCCATGCCTGCCGAACGTGTCACGGTCACTCTGCCACCGGAGCTGTTGCGGGATCTCGACCGCCGCGCTCCGAACCGGAGCCACTTCATCCAGGAGGCCGTGCGGAACGAGCTCGTCCGTCTGCGCCGAGAGGAGCTCGAGCGCTCGCTGGCGGTACCGCACCCGGAGAGTGAAGGTCTCGCCGAAGCAGGTCTCGGCGACTGGGCCTCCAGGGTTCAGGACGACGAAGCCGCCGGGCTCGTCGACCCTTCCGAAGGAACCGAGGTCCGATGGAGCCCCGGCGAAGGTTGGAGCGAGAGACGGTCATGAGCCTGGCTCGAGGTACGGTCGTGCTCGTCGATCTCGACCCGACCCTGGGCCACGAGCAACGAGGGTCGCGCCCGGCCGTCATCGTCAGCGATCCTCTCGTCGTCGAGGACCAGCGCTTCCCGCTTCTGGGCGTCGTTCCCGTCACGGGCACTCCTGGAACGGGCGCGCTCTATCCGCAGCTCGAAGCCGGCGAGAGCGGTCTTCGCAAGACCTCGTATGCCCTCGTCGATCAAGTGCGATCGATCGACAAGCGCAGGGTGCGCCGGCGGTTCGGAGAGATCACCGCCTCGGAGCTCACGAGGATCGACGAGGGGCTCCGGCTCTACCTCGGCCTCTGAAGGACTCGACGTCGGGATCGGCGGACGAGCTCGCGCACCTGCCTGCTCTGGACCCTGACGCCGGAGAGCCTGGCACTCTTCACGCAGAGGCGGGCGGCCAAGTCGAGCGGAGGAAAGCCGATGCTTCCCGCGGCCACTTCGGAGACCCTACGACCTTACGGTGCGTGAGGGTCAAGGGGAAGAGCCGTCCTCTTTCGGCGGGTGGCGGACACTTCATCAGGCAAGGAGTCAATCCGAAACCTGTTGCCCGAACCTGAAAGGACGCCATGATGAAGAAGTCCCTCTCCTCGCTCGCCCTGGCCGCCCTCTTCGCCGTCCTCCTGCTGTCCGTGGCCACCGCCCACGCTCCCACGGTCTCCGCCGCGACCGTCAGTGCCACGCCGGCCTGCTTCGCCTCGTCTCCGGCCTTCCTCTGGGCGACGCCGGACATCCTGCAGTCGATCCAGCCCGCCGCCAAGACCTGCGAAGACGCCGTGTGCATGGAGTACTGCGTCAGCATCGGGTGGGACTACGGGTTCTGCCGCGGCCAACACTGCGCCTGCGGGATCTAACGAAGCTCCGCCTCAAACCGACGAGGCATCTTGAGCGTCTTGGGCTTCGTGAGTCGCAGGTCCCCCGCCCACGTCGGTCGATCGAGCCTACGCTCACCGGACCGGCTTCTCCAGACCGGTCGATTCATCGGATGCCGCAGCCAAGACTTGGCTGGCACTTCCCCGGCCTTCCCCGCCCTTCTCCGCAGCTTGCTACGCTGGCAGCCGATGAGGCCTTCCGGCATCCCGACCCTCCTCGGCCTCGCGCTGTGCCTCGTCCCCGTGGTCGGCCGCGCCGCCGAGGCACCCGACCCGCGGGTGACCTGGTTGCGCCAGCACGCCGTCCCCCTCGCGTCGATCGATCCCGCGCTCACGGACTTCGCCGACCTGGCGCCCTTGAAGCAGGTGCTGGCCGGCGTCCGGGTGGTGGTCCTCGGGGAGGCGACCCGGGGCGATGGGAGCGACTTCTGAAGGACTCGACGTCGGGATCGGCGGACGACCTCGCGCACGGCCCGCCGCACGGTCGGGCTTGGCCTGACAGCACGCTCAGCCCCGGGGCTCCAGGTGATCCTCACGGAGGAGCTCTCCCGCGTGGGGTGGATTGAACATCATGGCCTGTTTCGCGGGCTTCGCTTCTGCGCTCCTGCGGCGGCGACCCAGGGGCAGCAGCATCGGGACGGCGCGGCGGTAGGCCGCGTAGGCCTCCCCGTGCTCGCGCACCAGGTCGCGCTCCTCGAGCTGGATCGCAACCAGGATGTAGGCGCTGGTGGCGACCGCGAAGATCAGGTGACTGACGGTCATCCGGGGCGTCGCCCAGAAGGCGAGAAGGAAGCCGCAGTACAGCGGGTGGCGCACGAGGCGGTAGGGGCCGGGTGTGCCGAAGCGCGGACGGGAGTAGGGCTTGCCGGTCAGCGCCAGCCACACCTGGCGCAGGCCGAAGAGGTCGAAGTGGTTGATCAGGAAGGTGGCGTAGAGCACCAGTGCCCAACCCGCCGCGAACACGGCCAGCAGCGCGACGCGCAGCGGGCCGGGGCCGACCGTCCACACCTCGTGCCCGAGCGGACGCCACTGCCAGAACAAGAGCGCCAGCGCCGCGCTCGCGAACAGCACGAAGGTCGAGCGCTCGATCGTCCCCGGCACGAGGCGGGTCCAGCGCTTCTTGAACCACGGCCGGGCCATGACGCTGTGCTGCACGGCGAAGAGCCCGAGCAACAGCGCGTCGACGGCGAGCGAAGGCCAGAACGGCGCCACCGCGGGTCCGTCGAGGGCCCCGGGGACCAGGATGCCGCCCACGAAGCCGATGGCGTAGAGGAAGGTCGCCAAGAAGACGACGTAGGACGCGAGCCCGTAGGCGAAGAAACCGATGCGCCGGCCCATGGAAAACCTCCTGCGGTTTGGTGGAGGCTCGAATGCCTCGGACCGACGCTAGCCCGGCGCGGCCGCCCTCGCCATGGGACAGCTGTCCCGGTTCGCTAGAATCGAGCTAGTCCGGCCTGCGACCAATGTCCCGATCGGACCGGAGACGGGATGATCCGATGGAGCCGAGAATCCAGCAGCGGGTCCGCTACCTGCGCACCTCCGACGGCGTACAGCTCGCCTGGGCAGAGGTCGGCAAGGGCCCCCTGCTGATCAAGGCGACCCACTGGCTCACGCACCTCGAGTACGAGTGGGACAGCCCGTGCTGGAAGCACTGGCTGCGCTTCTTCGCCCGACACTTCCGCTTCGTTCGCCACGACGAACGCGGCTGCGGCATGACCGACCGGGACGTTGCGGACCTGACCTTCGAGCGCCGGGTGGCCGATCTCGAAGAGCTGGTGGCGGCCGTCTCGCCGAGCGAGCCGTTCGTCTTGCTGGGGATCTCCCAGGGTGCCTCGGTGGCCGTCGCCTTCGCAGTGCGCCATCCGGAGATGGTGTCGCGCCTGGTCATCTATGGCGGTTACGCGACCGGCTGGTCGAGCCGCGCCGACCCGCTCGAGGTGCGCCAGTATCGCGCCCTCGTCGAGCTGATCCGCCTGGGCTGGGGCAAGGACAACCCGGCGTTCGTGCAGGCCTTCACCACCCGCTTCGTGCCCGACGGCACCCCCGAGCAGCTCGCCTGGTTCAACGAGCTGTGCCGCAAGAGCACGTCACCCGAGATGGCGGCGGAGCTGCTCGAGTCGCGCGGCCCGGTCGACGTCGCTCCACTCCTGCCGCAGGTGCGGGTCCCCACCCTCGTGTTGCACGGCCGGGACGACGCGGTCATCCCGATCTCCGAGGGCCGTAAGATCGCCACCGAGATCCCCGACGCGCGCTTCGTCGAGCTCGACTCGCGCAACCACATCCTGCTCGAGCACGAGCCGGCGTGGGAGCGATTCCAGGAGGCGGTGGCCGAGTTCACCGGCCGCGCGCAGCCCCCGGTGGCAGAGGACGCGGCCTTCGCGGCGCTCACCGGCCGCGAGCGGGAGGTGCTAGCTCTGCTGTGCGAGGGCCTCTCGAACGCCCAGATCGGGCAGCGGCTGTCGATCAGCGACAAGACGGTCCGCAACCACCTCTCGAACCTGTTCGACAAGTTGGGAGTGTGGAGCCGGGCGCAGGCGATCGTCTTCGTGCACGAGCACGGCTTCCCCCGAGCCGCGACGAGCTGAGGCTGCCTGTAGGGCTGCCAGGCGCCTCGAGAAGTGCCTGGCCGGCAGAACGGCCACTTCGGAGATCCTGCGACCTTACGTTGCGTGAAGGTCAAGGCGAACAGCCGGCCTCTTTCGACGAGTGGCGACGCTCCAGGAGGCGCCATGCGGATTGAACGTCTGATGTTCAATTGACAAGGTCACCACGCAAGTGGTACACCGGCCGCATGATCCCGCGTACCCTCCGGCCGCGCCTCGAATCGCTGGTCGGCCAGTACCCGGCGGTCTTCCTGACGGGCCCGCGCCAGTCGGGCAAGACCACCCTCGCCCGGGCCACCTTCCCGGACTTCCGCTACGTCTCGCTCGAGGACCTCCAAAACCGGCAGCGGGTCACGGACGATCCCCGAGGCTTCCTGCGCGGCCTGGAGGGCGCCGGCGGCGTGATCCTCGACGAGGTGCAACGCGTCCCGGACCTCTTCTCCTACCTCCAGGGCTTCCTCGACGAGGAGCGCGGAGGCCCGTTCCTCTTGACCGGATCACAGCACTTCCTCCTCTCGGAGAGCATCAGCCAGTCCCTGGCCGGCAGAACGGCGATCCTCGAGCTCCTGCCCCTCTCCCTGGCCGAGGCCACCCGGCGGCCCGCCTTGCAGCCGGAAGAGATCGCCGACCCCGCGGCCCTCGGAGGGGGCACGCCCACGGTCACCCTGGACGACATGCTCTTCCGCGGCGGGTTCCCCCGGATCCACGACCGGGATCTCGACCCCACCACCTGGTTCGACGGCTACGTGCGCACCTACCTGGAGCGCGACGTGCGATCGCTCTCGAACGTCGGAAACCTCGAGACCTTCGCTCGCTTCCTGGCTCTCTGCGCGGGCCGGAGCGGTCAGCTCCTGAACGCCTCCGGCCTGGCGTCCGACGCGGGAGTGAGCCACGTGACCGCGCGCCGCTGGATCTCGATCCTCCAGGCGAGCTACGTGCTCGACCTGCTTCCGCCGCACCACGAGAACTTCTCGAAGCGGCTCATCAAGAGCCCGAAGCTCCACTTCCTCGATACCGGGCTCCTCTGCTACCTACTGGGCCTGCGGCGGAGCGCCGACCTCGCCGTCCACCCCCTGCGTGGGCCGATCTTCGAGACGTACCTGATCGCAGAGCTTCGGAAGTGCTTCCTCCATCACGGCCAGCGCCCGCGGCTCTACTTCTGGCGGGATTCCACGGGACGGGAAGTCGATGCGCTCCTCGACTTCGGGACGCGGCGCGTGCCCATCGAAGCCAAGGCCGGGGAGACGGTCCTCCGGGAGGCCTTCCGCACCCTCGACCACTACCTCTCGCTTTCCGGCGACGAGACCGGCGTCCTGGTCTACGGCGGCACCGAGAGCTTCGCCCGGGGGCGGCACCTGGTCCGGAGCTGGTGGCAGCTCGCCAGCAGCGGCGGGTAAGGGGCCGTCGCCAAACCGGAGGGGCGCCCGGAGATAGGTCCGACGAATCGGTGGTGGCGGACTCAGGCGCGGGTCACGGGCTCTCTGGCGCCGCCTGAGATTCGCCTGGCACCTCTTCGCGGTGGCGGGGTGTGGAGACCGACGCGGAAATCGGTCGTCAAGGGACGGCAAGGCCGGGGCTGTTTTCCCTGGACGTGACGGTAGGAGACCCGGCGCCGCCTCAGTTCTCCTTCCGAGACGTCGACGGGAACCGTTTCCTGATCGTCGAGATCTAGAGACGAATGGATCGTCGTATGAGGATGCTTCCGCACCTGCTGGGCACTGCCGCGCTTGGCGCCGAGGTCCACGTCGCTTGCCTTCCGGAGGTCGTATTGCCAGGGGCTGACGGTCTTGACGTTGAACGCCCCACGTTGTACGTTGGCCGCATGATCAAGTCCTTTCGGTCCAGAGAGACCGCAAGGCTCTTCGACGATCACGAGGTGGCCCGATTCCGGTCGATCGAGCGATCTGCTCGACGCAAGCTGCTTCTCATCCACCGTGCGACGACGCTCCAGGATCTCGCCGCGCTGCCGGGCAACCGTCTGGAGTCGCTGAAGGGAGACCGCCTGGGTCAGCACAGCATCAGGGTCAACCGGCAATGGAGGATCTGCTTCGTCTGGCACGAGGGCGATGCTTACGATGTCGAGATCGTCGACTACCACTAGAGTTGGAGACCAGCATGTCTACCGATAGACTCGAACCCATTCACCCCGGGGAGATCCTCCAGGAAGAGTTCATGGAGCCGCTCGGTCTGAGGGCTCACGCTCTGGCGATGGCTCTCCGGGTGCCTGCGACACGGATCGGGGAGATCGTTCGTGGGCGTCGATCGATCACCCCGGACACTGCCCTTCGCCTCGCGAGGTACTTCGGTACCGGCGCCGACCTATGGGTCGGCCTCCAGGCCGAGTACGACTTGCGCGTCGCGCAGCGCCAGTTGGCACAGCAGATCGAACGAGACGTCCGGCCTCGCTCCGCGTGAGGCCAGACCTCCCTGCGGCCTGACTGCGAAGACCTGGTGCCGGCGATCCGGTTATGCGTCTCGCGGCGCTCGTGGAGAAGCTCGAGCCCGAGCCCCGTTTTCTGGTTCTCGTACCACTCGAAGGCGGACTCGACGTCGGGATCGACCGCAGGCTTCGAGGGCGACTGAGGGATGGCAGTTTTCTGCATGGCGATCTCGGCCAGACCATGGCGCGGTTGGTTGCAAGCCGGTCTCGCACAGCGTCATTCCGGACGCGAGGCAGCGGCCTGCCTTCTTCGGGTACATCGGCCGTTCTTGCTCGCTCTCAGGAAGCAGGGCCACGGGCCAGACCGAGGCCCCGGGCCGTCTCCGAGAGATCTCCGTCGAACGTCCAGAGGCCGCTCCCCGCCACCAGGGCAGAGGCGGCGAGCTGGGCGTCGACCCAGCCGATCCCCCGTCCCCAGAGCTCACGGGAGCGAATCAGGTCGAGAACCTCCGAGTCCGAGACCCTGGGCGCAGCCGGGAGCTGATCGAGGTCGGCGATTTCCGCATCGTGGCCTCGTCCCAGACCGCCGAGGGCTAGCTCTCCCAGAACCCAGAAGTGGAGGAGCACCTCGTCGGCTTCGAGAAGCTCGGAGAGGACCGCGGCACGGGCCCGTCCCTTGAAGAACTCGACCCAAACCGAGGTGTCGACGAGAATCACGGAGCCCCGCCCTTCGAAGGAGGCCGCCGCCGCGGCGGAGCCGCGACGTCAGGCAGCTTCCCGTGGAGCGCGGCCAACCGCCGCCGCGCCGCCTGCTTCACCAGGGCCTCCAAGCCCATCCGCACCGCCGCCGTCTTGGTCGGAGCGCCACTCACCCGCATGGCCTCCGCGACCAGCTCCGAGTCGATCTCCATCGTGGTCCGCATGCAGATAGAGTCGCATATTTCGTATGCATCGTCAACAGCCCACCGGGATCTGAAACTCGGCTGGCCCTTCCCGCACTGGCCTGGCCCACTCGAGGCTCCCCGAAGGAGTCTGAATCCAGGGGCGCTTCCCCTCTGCGCGACATCATCTCGGCGCACTCTCTGCGCAGCACCGGCACGTCGTGCTCGACGAGTGCCCACACCAGTGCGTCGTCTACCGTTGCGTAGGCGTGCGTGAGCCGGTTCCGGAAGTCCACGATCCGCTGCGCGTGCGTGATGGAGGAGAAGAGTTCCAGTGAGACTTTACGGAGTCCCATCGCTTCGCCAATTATGATGAACTCGCGCTCGACGGATGAGCGGACGAGGCGGCTGCCCCGATATGCGGAGAAGTCAAACCCTCGGACCGCCAGGGTGAAGGCCTCGCACGACTCGAGGGAATATCGCCCAGGTATGCGCGAGCATCACGCGGCATATAGCATCCGCTTGGTGCGCTCGATGTCGCCAGCGATGTACGGGTTCTTCACGGCTCCGGCCATCACAAGGTCAATCCTCGAGCCTAGCAGGGCTCGAGGGTCCTCGAGGAGCCCGAAGTAGGCGTCGACCCTGGCGTAAGCCTCCATCGGCTCCAGCTCCACCAGTAGGTCGACATCACTCTCGGCCGGCGGGAAGTCCTCGCGCAGAGCGGAGCCGAAGGCATCGATGCGAGCCACGCCGTGACGGCGGCAGAGCTCGGCGATAGCATCTCGGTTGGCTTCCAGGATCTCGATCACGGCGCTTCTCCAGGCTTCATGGTAGCAGCTCCGGTACGGACTTGCGGCACAAACTCCTGAGGTGCGGCTAGCACATTCGCAGACTCTACAACTCGGCCCACACCTCCTCGCGGGCACGACCGCCGCCCAGGCCGAGGCACAGCCGCTGGTAGAATCGGCTCCTGGAGGGAGCAACCATGCCCGACGAGATCCTCTTCACGGTCCAGGAGTCCCCGGAGGGCGGGCTCGAGGCCAGGGCGCGGTCTGCCGCGATCTTCACGGAAGCCGACACCCTCGAAGGGTTGCGAGAGAGGGCCCCCGACGCCGTCGAGTGCCACGTCGAGCCAAGAGAGCGCCCGAGCGTCGTCAGCCTGCGGCCCGCTGGAGAGTGAACGAAGGCTGGTGCAGGAGGTCGTCGTGAGAACCGATTGGCGAGAGCGCGTCGAGGTCCGGAACGACCTCCACCACGGCGCCCCCTGCATCCGAGGTACACGGATTCCGGTGCGCACGATCGTCGGCAGCCTGGCCGACGGCATGTCGGTGGAAGAGATTCGCGAGGCGTACCCCCAGCTCACGCCGGAGGACGTCTCCGCGGCGCTCGCCTACGCGGCCGAGGTCCTCAAGGAAGAGGTCGTGATTCCGCTGAGCGCGTAGAGATCCCGATGCGGGTCAAGGTGGATGAGGATCTTCCGGCGGCGGTGGCCACCCTCTTACGCGCAGAAGGCCACGATGCCGTGTCGGTTCGAGACCAGGCCATGGGCGGCCGGAAGGACCCCGAGCTCTGGCCGGCTGTCCAGGAAGAAGGTCGGCTTCTAATCACCGCAGACAAGGGATTCGCCAACGTGCGAGAACAACCTCCCGGAACCCACCACGGCATCCTCCTTCTCCGGCCCGACGAGGACGGCATCCGCCCGCTGGTAGACCTGGTGCATCAGCTACTCGCCGATCGGCCACTCGAGGCGCTCGCCGGTACAGTGGCATCGGTGACGCCGCGGGGCGTTAGAGCGCGCCGCTCCCCGTGAGCGGCCAGCTCGCAGCCTGGCTTCCTGTCCTTGGCCTGTTGAGATTCGGCTGGCACCTGCCCGGGGCCGCAACTCGGCTGGCACCTTCCCGCCTTCCCGCCGGACACCTTCCCGCCATCGCGGTTGACACCTGTCGCGGATCGGAATTGCCGGTGTGGGCGCCAGATCTTGTGGTAGCTCCAGCGATTCGTACGAGATCTTGTGCTCCGGGATCAAGACATGGTACAATTGCGTCGTTCGGCCTCCTGTGTGACCGGGTCCGTGCTTGTCGCGGGCGCCGGGTCCACGTCAGGAGACGCCGGTACTTCGGGTGCGATCTCGGTATCCTGGATGACCGGGTGCGGGGTGTTCCCCGTTTCCGCTGGCACGCCAGGAACCGGTCGTACTTCAGGTGCCGGTTCGGTCGACCCGATCGAAGGGTCCACCGACGGACAACCGAAACACCCGGCTGCTCGGAAGACGACTGGAGCCCAGCTTCAGCCAAGCGCTCGCCGGACGGTCGCCGAGCTTTCTTGTCGGGTGGAGGTGGCTGTTGTGGGGACGATCTTGACAGGATTGCCGAAAAAGCTAGCCTACCTGTGGAGGCCCTCATGGCCAGTTTCTGTCCCTGCAAAAACATGCCAGCTTGATCCTCGTAGCGTGGATCATCCTGGTCGTCGCCATTTCGGCCTCCTGTGTGACCGGGCCCGGGTTTCTCGCGGGCGCCGGGTCCACGTCAGGAGACGCCGGTACTTCGGGTGCGATCTCGGTATCCTGGATGACCGGGTGCGGGGTGTTCCCCGTTTCCGCGGGCACGCCAGGAACCGGTCGTACTTCAGGTGCCGGTTCGGTCGACCCGATCGAAGGGTCCACCGACGAGTGAGAAGGTCTTCGAGAAGAGTCGGGTGGGGTTAGCCGGCGGGCACTCGGCCAGCAGCAGATGAACAAGGACCTCTACTACAATGTCCGCACTCGACAGTATCTCTGGGGTGCCTGGCGTCACGTCAGACAGGCAGGGCTTCAGTCCTCCTCAGCTGAAATCAGGGAGGCAGTGGAAGCTTATGATCTCGAAGCCGATCGCAGGATCAAGCGCATTCAGGCGAGGCTCAAAGACCATAGCTTCACATTCCGGCCTGCCAGGGGAGTCCTCAAGCGAAGAGTTGGAAAGCGCCCGCGGCCTATAGTCGTTAGCCATCTCGACGAGCGCATTGTCCAGCGCAGCGTGCTCTCGGTTCTCCAGTCTCGCCCAGAGATCCAAGACATTGTTCGCATTCCTACGAGCTTTGGTGGGATCGAAGGACAGGGAGTGCGAGAAGCGCTGAGGACGGCTTTTCAGCGGATCGAGAGCGGCGCAGTCTACTTCGCGCGCTCAGATATCCGAGACTTCTTCCAGTGCATTCCGAAGGAGACGGTACTTGGATTGATCAAGAGGAGGATCAAAGATCGAGAGGTTGTCGAGTTTCTCGCGCAAGCAATCAGCGTCGAACTCGAGAATCTCGGGCCACTCGGCCGAGACGCTGCGCTCTTCCCGCTGCATGAGATCGGCGTAGCTCAGGGCTGTTGCCTATCACCCCTCTTGGGCAACATACTCTTGCATGATTTCGATGTACGCCTGAACGGTCGTGGACTGCATTGTCTTCGCTATATTGACGACTTTCTCCTTTTGGGCCCGAGCGAGAGGAGCGTTCGGAAGGGATTCGAGAGCGCTCTGACACTCCTGGGGGCTCATGGGCTGTCTGCCTATGACCCTTGGGCTGGAGACGAGAAGGCTGAGCGGGGCCCGGTTGGCGCGGGCTTCGACTTCCTGGGTTGTGAGGTCAAGGGTGGTCAGATCCGCCCGGACAAAAGGGCGCGGAAGCGCCTCTTAACCAAAGTTAGGGAGGCCTTTCGAAAGAGCGCCGCAACGCTTAGGTCGGGGGATATTGAGGGCTTGGTAGAAGGAAACCTCGTCAGCACCCTGCGAAGGGTGAGCAACATAGTGAAGGGATGGGGGAACCAGTATTCCTTCTGCAATGACCCGCGCCTTTGGAGTCAGCTTGACGGAGAGATCGATATCCTAGTCAGGAACTTTCTTGGACAATACGGGCGCGCGCGAGCTTTCGCACTTGGGCAAGAGGGTGGGCAGAAGCTTGCGCGCCGTCTCCTCGGTGTTCATCTCTTAGCAGATTCAAAGCATAGTCCGATCGTGAAAACATGAGTTCCTCGAAGATGAGTCTTTATGGTGGTGGACAGCGATTGGCTCGAATCCGATGATCTGTTCAGATAGGCTGAGAGGACGCGCGCCCGGACGCTAACTTAACTCGGGGATAGGGGCAGCAGAAGCGGGTCGGGGCCTCTCCCGTCCGGGGACGTCTGAACCTCGGCGGCGCTGGGGCGGTGGGAGTCCGGCAGGCGCGGAGGGCCGGGGTGAAGCCGAGGCGCGCGCCTGCGTGCCATGGTCCGGGTAGCGCGCGCCGTTCCCCGGACGGGAGAGGCCCCGGCCCGCGGTGAGCGGAGGCGATGCCTTCCCAGAGACCGGTGTTGAGATTCCTCCACTGCGGATCAGGCTGCGCCTGCTCCTTCGGTCGGAATGACAAGGGGCGGAGGGGTCGGGCTGGCTCGGGTTCTGCGGTCGGATCGAGAGGGAGGGGATGATGAGCGAGGATGCAGCCTTTGCGGAGGGGCTTGACAACGTGGAGGCGGTAGTGTAGCGTAGCTTCTGTTGGACGAACTGGAGAGAGGAGGAACGCGACAGAGGCCCTGAACCGCTGAATCGACACACTTGCTTCGCCCGCTCTCCGGGCGGCCCGACGGCCGCCGGACGGCACCTGAAACCCGAAGGCGGGCACGGTCGGGCTGTCACCCGGATCCGTGCCCTGGCCAACGCAAAGGAACACGCCCTATGCGCCAGCTTGACGAGCAGTCTAGCAACTCTTCGTCCGCCCACTCCGGCTCCGCCGGCCCCGGCGACCCCTCCAACCCCGGTAACCATCGGTCCCCCTCCGCCTTCTCGGCCGACTTCCTGGCCGAGCTCTCCCGGCGCGACCCCGCGCCCGCCACCCCGGAGGCCGACCTCGCCGGCCCGTGGCGCGTCACCACCCTCTACGGTGGCGGTGATCCCCTCTGGGCCTGCCTCGCCCTCGGCGAACCGCGGCCCCGCCTCAGCCTCGAGGCGCCCGACCTCGCCTACCTCGCGGCCGCCGCCCTCGCCGTCGTCGAGCGGGCTGACACGGCAGGGGCCTTCCGCTTCCAGGAAGCCGCCGACCGGCGCCTCCATCTCCTCTGGCACGGCCGTCCGATCGGCACCTCACCGGGGCTGATCCGGCCAGGGGGCGAGAGCCTGCCGCTCGTCCTCGGCGCCCTCGCCGACCTCCGCGTCCAGCCTTTGGCCTTCGCCCACTACCTCCTCTCGGTCCCCGACGAGACGCTCCGGCGCTCCGGCCGGATCCTCATGGAGCTCCTCCCGGAGGCCGGGCGATGAGCGAGCCCGAGGCCGCCTTTCGCGAAACCTTCCTCTGGTGCCTCCGCGAGCCCATGCACGTCGAGCTTCTTCGCCGCCTCGGCGTCATGCTCTACGACGTCGCGCTGGAGAGCCCGTACTGGGACTGGGGCGAGAGCCACGGGCTCGGCTCGCCCCGGGGCGACGCGACCGCCGCGGCGGCCGATCTCGAGGACCTGGCCGGCTACCTCCAGAGGATCGCCGACCAGCCGGCGGAGCTTGGGGTGCGGAAGGAGGATCTCGGCGTGTGCCGGGCGGCGGCGGGGTGGGCCGAGACCGTGCGGGGGGTGGCGGGGGAGATGCGGGAGGCGGTCGGGGAGGCGGTGGCGGTGGACGAAGGCGGGTAGGACGGTCCCCGGGCCGGGTGCCGTGGCGGCCCCGGCCCGGGGACGGAGGTCGGAGCCGGCCGCGGCGTCGGGCCGGCCGAGGCAGAGCTCGGCCGCTTCACGCGGGATCGGACGCTGGACCGCGGCCGAGACGGAGCTCGGCCGGTTCATTCGGTTTCGGACTACGGGTAGGCCGCCGGCAGCTTCATGCCCAGGTTCTCGACCAGGAACGACCACTCGTCGACCACCGTCTCGATGATCTTCGAGGTCGGGCGGCCGCCGCCGTGGCCGGCGCGGGTCTCGATGCGGATCAGCACCGGTGCGTCGCCGGCCTGGTCGCGCTGCAAACGGGCGGCGAACTTGAAGCTGTGGCCCGGCACCACCCGGTCGTCGTGATCGGCCGTCGTCACCAGGGTCGCGGGATACTTCGTGCCCGGCTCGAGGTTGTGGTACGGCGAGTAGGCGTAGAGCGCCTTGAACTCGTCCGGGTCGTCGGAGGAGCCGTAGTCGTCCACCCAGAAGCGGCCGGCGGTGAACTTGTCGTAGCGCAGCATGTCCATCACGCCCACCGCCGGCAGCGCCGCCCCGAAGAGCTCCGGGCGCTGGGTCATGGTCGCGCCCACCAGCAGGCCGCCGTTCGAGCCCCCCTGGATGGCGAGCTTGTCGGGCCGCGTGTAGCGGTTCGCGATCAGCCACTCGGCGGCGGCGATGAAGTCGTCGAAGACGTTCTGCTTGTGGAGCTTGATGCCCGCCTCGTGCCAGGCCTCGCCGTACTCGCCGCCGCCCCGCAGGTTCGCCTGGGCGTAGACCCCGCCCAGCTCCATCCAGGCAAGCCGGGAGACGGAGAAGTACGGGGTGAGCGAGATCTTGAAGCCGCCGTAGCCGTAGAGCAGCGTCGGGTTCGAGCCGTCGAGGGCGATCCCCTTCTTGTGCGCCAGGAACATCGGCACGCGGGTGCCGTCCTTCGAGGTGTAGAAGACCTGCGTCACCTCGTAGTCGCTCGGGTCGAAGGCCACCTTGGCCTGGTGGAGGAGCCGGCTCGTCCCGGTTTCGAGGTCGTAGCGGTAGATCGACGGCGGGGTCGCGAAGCTCGAGAAGGAGTAGAAGGTCTCGGTGTCGTCGGCGTGGCCGCCGAAGCCGTCGGCCGAGCCGATCCCGGGCAGCTCCACCTCGCCCGCCGGCTCGCCGTCCAGCGCGAAGAGGCGCACCCGGGTCTTGGCGTCCTGGAGATAGACGGCGATGAACCGGTGGCCCACCAGGTTGACGCTCTCGAGCGTGTCCTCGGCCTCGGGCACGACCTCGCGCCAGTGGTCGCGGCCGGGCCGGCCGAGGTCGATCGCGATCACCCGTCCTCGCGGGGCGCCCAGGTCGGTCCGGAAGTAGAGCACCGCCCCGTCGCTGCCGGCGAACGAGAAGTCGTTCTCCTCGTCGCCGACGATCTCGCGGGTCGCGGCGTAGGGCTCGGTGAGGTCACGGACGAAGACCATGTTGCCGTTCGTCCCTTTCGAGGCCGAGACCACCAGGTAGCGGCCGTCCTCGGTCACCTCTTCGCCGTAGGCCAGGTCGGGCTCGTGGGGCCGTTCGTAGACCAGCACGTCGTCGGCCTGGCCGGTGCCCAGGCGGTGGTAGTAGATCTTCTGGTTCTGGGCCAGGGCCTGGTACTGGGCGGCCTCGGCGGGCTCCGGGTAGCGGCCGTAGAAGAAGCCCCGGTCGTCCTTGGTCCAGGCGGCGTCCGTGAACTTGGTCCAGTGGATCTCGTCCGGCAGCTCCTTGCCGGTCGCGATCTCGAGCACCCGCCACACCTGCCAGTCGGAGCCGGCCTCGGCGCGGCTGTAGGCGGCGTAGCGCCCCTCGTGGCTCACCGAGAGCCCGGTCAGGGCGACCGTGCCGTCCTTCGACCAGGAGTTGGGGTCGAGCAGCACGTGCGGCTCCTCGGCGAGCGAGGCCTGGACGTAGAGCACGGCCTGGTTCTGAAGGCCGTCGTTCTTGAGGAAGAAGTAGTGCCCGCCTTCCTTCGAAGGCGCCGAGTAGCGCTCGTAGTTCCAGAGCTCGGTCAGGCGCTCGCGGATCTTCGGGCGCTCGGGGATCGAGTCGAGGTACCCGAAGGTCACCTCGTTCTCGGCGTCGACCCAGCTCTTGACGTCGTCGGACTCCCGGACGTCCTTCTCGAGCCAGCGGTAGGGATCGGCGACCTCGACGCCGTGATAGGTGTCCACGTGATCGACCCTCTTGGTGTCGGGGTAGTGAAGCGTCTGCGCGGCGTGCCCGGGCAGCGCGACGGCCGTCGCCGCGAGCGCCGCCACGAGGCAGAGCGGGCAAAGGGATGTCGGAGCGAATCGGGGCATGCTGCGGTCTCCTCGAAGGGCGGTTCCGGGGGTCGGCGCGGGCGAGCAGTCTACCAGAGGGCGGCGGCCCTCCCGGCTCAGCCGACGACCTCGGCGATCGCGCGGCGGAGCTCGGCGAGCGCGGTCTCGATCCGCTCCCGGTGGGTGCGGAAGGAGAGCACGCACACCCGGATCGTGAAGCGCTCGTCGGGGAGCACGGTGCCGGTCAGGAAGACCCGCTGCCCGGCGTTGACTCGCTCGAGCACCTCCCGGCTCGCCCGGTCGCCCGCCTCGCGGCCGGCGCCCGGCGGCTCGACCCGGAAGGCGAAGAGCGAGAGCTCCGGGCCGGCGACCATGGCGACGTGCTCGAGGCGCTCGACCTCGGCCGCCAGCCAGCGCGCCAGGTCGAGCTTCTCGTCGAGCGCGGCGCGGAAGGCGGCGATGCCGTAGAGCTCGAACGGCAACCAGACCCGCAGGCCCCGGTAGGGCTTCGAGAGCTCGGGTCCGTAGAGGAAGAAGTCGACCAGGTCCGGGTCCTCCTGCTCGGCGGGCAGGTAGTGGCCGCCGAAGGAGTGGGCGCGGCGCAGCGCCTCGCCGTCGCGCACCAACAGGGCGCCGGTGCCGTAGGGCAGGAACAGGCCCTTGTGCGGATCGAGCACCAGCGAGTCGGCCTGCTCGAGGCCGGCGAGGGCCTCGCGGCCGCGCTCGGTCAGGCGGAAGAAGGCACCGTACGCGCCATCCACGTGGAGCCACAGCCCCTCGTCGCGCGCGAAGCGGGAGAAGCTCGGGCAAGGGATCGACGGCGCCGGTGTTGACCGTGCCGGCGTTGCCCACCACCAGGAACGGCGTGAGCCCGCGGCGGCGGTCCGCGGCCACCGCCTCGGCCAGGGCGTCGAGCCGGATCCGGAAGGCCTCGTCCGCCGGCACCTCGCGCACGTTGGCGGCCGGGAAGCCGGCGAGGGCCGCGGCCTTCGCGACCGAGTAGTGGGTCTGGTCCGAGAGGTAGAGGGTGGCGCCCAGGAAGTCCTCGCCCAGGCGGTCGCGCCGGGCGGTCACCAGCGCGGTCAGGTGGGCCATCGAGCCGCCGCTCGTCAACAGGCCGCGGGCCTCCGGCGGAAAGCCCATGAGCCGTGGCGAACCAGGAGAGGACGTTCGCCTCGAGCTGCACCAGGGCGGGCGCCGCCGCGAACACCCCGGTGTAGCGGTTGACCGCGCCGGCGATCAGGTCGGCGACGGCGCTGGCGAAGATCCCGCCGCCCGGGATGTAGCCGAGGTACCCCGGGCCGGCGGCGTTGAACGAGCGCGGGACGGCGCGCTCGAAGAGGAGCTCGAGCAGCTCGTCCAGCGGCCGGGGTCCCTCGGGCGGCGGCTCGACCAGCGAGCGGGCGAGCTCGACCGCGCCCTCGACGTCGGCCGCCGGCTGCTCCGGCAGGCTCTCGACGTAGGCGACGATCCGCTCCATCGCCTCGGCGACGAGGCGGCGCATCTCCTCGCCGGAGGGCTCGAGGACGGTCGGGTTCTCGGTGGCCATGACCGGGCGGCTCGGCTCAGGGACGGGGGCTCGGCGCGAGCCCGGTCGCGGCCGGCGGCGGCGCCTGGCTCGCAGGCGCCTGGTTTTCGGGCACCAGGATGCCGAGCACCCGCCGGTCCCAGTGGAGGTATTTGCGCGCCGCCTGCTGGACGCTCTCGGGGGTGAGCCCGCGGACCAGCTCGTCGAAGCGCAGGATCTGGCGCGGATCCTCGCCGCGCCGGTAGTAGGTGCCCAGGGCGTCGATCCAGAAGCCGTTGTCCTGGATCAGCCCCTGCCGCTCGCGGCGCTCGAGCTCGCGGACCTTGGCGACCAGGTCGGCGTCCGGCCCGGCGGACTGGAAGGCGAGGATCTCCTGGTGGACCCGGTCGACCAGGGCGCGCGCCTGGGTCGGGTCGCAGCCGAACTGGATCGAGATCGAGTAGCGCGGCTGCGGGCGCCAGGAGAGGTCGGCGTCGACGCCCACGTTGTAGACCGCGCCCAGGTCCTCGCGCAGCACCTCGCGCAGGCGGATCTCGAGCGCGTCGGCGAGCGAGCGCAAGGCGTGGAAGTGCTCGCGGCTCCAGCTCTCCTGGCCGTGGAGCACCAGCCAGACCCGTCCCTTGGGCTCGACCCCCTGCTCCATGGTGAACTCGACCGGCTCGGACGGGCGCTCGACGCCGACGTCGCGCCAGGTCTCCTGGCGGCCGGTGGCGGGCAGGGTCGCGAGATAGGTCGCGACCGAGGGCTCGATCGCCACCGGGTCGAAGCTCCCGACGATCAGGAAGGTGGCGTCGCCCAGGTCGGCGAAGCGGTCCCGGTAGATCGCGAACGCCTTCTCGGGGTCGATCCGGTCGAGACGCTCCACGGTCAGGGGCTGGCGGCGGGGGTGGTTCTGGTTGAGCTCGCGCAGCATCCGCTCGACGAAGGCCTGGCCCGGATCGGCCAGCCGGTTCTCGAGGCCCGGGCGCAGGCGCGACTCGTAGGACTCGATCGCGTCCGGGTCGAGGCGCGGGCGGGTGAGCGCCAGGTAGACGAGCTGGAAGAGGGTCGGCAGGTCGTCGGTCGAGCCGGAGGCGGTCACCCCCTCCTCGAGCTCGTCGATGTGCGGCGAGACCGAGACCACCTTGCCGGCCATCGCCTTGGCGAGCGCGATCTCGTCGAGGTCGCCGAGGCCGCCGAGCGAGACGAGCTGGTCGGCGTAGGCGGCGTCGAGGGCCTCGTCGTCGGGCACCAGGGAGGTGCCGCCGGGGCTGAAGCCCTCGATCAGCACCTGGTCCTTCCGGAGAGTCGGTCGGCTTGAGCACCACGGTGACGCCGTTCGACAGGTGCCACTCCGTGACCCCGATCTCGGGGATCTCGCGCCGCGAGACGATCGTGCCCGGCTCGGGCGGGTCGGGCACCAGGGTCGTCGGCCGCCGGCTGGTCCTCGTAGGGCGCGAGATCGAGCCCCTGGACCTTCTGGAAGACGGCGAGCAGGTCGCCCTCGGAGGGCAGCTTCGGCGGCGTCGCTTCGGGGGCCGCTCACCAGGATCACCCGGTTGGCCTGCTGGGTGTGGAGGTCGGCCAGGGCGTTGACCTCCTCGAGGGTGATCTCGGGGACGAAGCGGCGGGCGAGCTCGACCTCGACCTGGATGCCCGGGATCGGCTCGTCCTCGAGGAAGTTCCGCGAGTACTCGGCGGCGTAGGAGGGCGAGGCGCGGTTCGCGCGCTGCAGGTAGGTGCGCTCGTAGGCGCGCAGCAGGTCGCGCCTTGGTGCGCTCGAGCTCGGTGGCGGTGAAGCCGTGGCGGCGGACGCGCTCGATCTCGGTCAGGAGCGCTTCGAGCCCCGGCAGCACCTCGCCCGGCCGCACCCCCGCCTCCTGCTCGTCGACCTCGGCGTTGCGCACCAGCGAGTCCGAGCTGGAGACGGCGTAGAGGAACGGCGGGTCGGGCCGGTGGCCGACCTCGTAGAGGCGGTCGTTGAGCATCCGGTGGTAGACCCCCTCGACCAGCGAGCGCCGGTAGTCGTCCACCGTCCCCTGCGCCTTGGGCGGGAGCTTGGTGTAGACCGAGACCGAGGTGTCGGTGAGCTCGGGATCGGTGAAGGTGCCGAACAGGGTCTTGTCGTGGTCGGGCACCGAGAAGCTCGGCCGCTCGCGCTCCGTCGGCCGGGCCCGCGATGCCGGCGAAGTGGTCCTTGATCAGCGCCTCGACCTTCGAGCTCGGCACGTCGCCGACCGCGATCACGGCCATCAGGTTCGGCCGGTACCAGTCCTGGTAGAAGCGGCGGATGGTCTCCGGCGAGGCGGTCTCGATGACCTTCTTCGAGCCGATCGGCAGGCGCTCGGCGTAGCGCGAGCCGGCGAAGAGAAGCGGCACCTGCGCGTCGCGCTGGCGGGCCTCGGCGCCGCGGCCGAGGCGCCACTCCTCGGTGATCACGCCCCGCTCCTGGTCGACCTCCTGCGGGGTCGAACGTGAGGCCGTCGGCCCAGTCCTCCAGGATCTGGACGCCGGTCTCGAGGGTGTCCTTGCGGTCGGTGGGCACGGTGAGCTGGTAGATCGTCTGGTCGAAGGAGGTGTAGGCGTTGACGTCCGGGCCGAAGCGCATGCCGATCGACTCGAGGTAGTCGACCAGCTCCTGGGGCTTGAAGTGGCGGGTGCCGTTGAACGCCATGTGCTCGACGAAGTGGGCGAGGCCGCGCTGGTCCTCGTCCTCGAGGATCGAGCCGGCGTCGACCACCAGCCAGAGCTCTTCGCGGTCGGTCGGCGCCGGGTTGTGGCGCACGTAGTAGGTGAGGCCGTTCGCCAGGTGGCCCAAGGTGATCGCGGGGTCGACCGGCAGCTGGGCGTCGAGCGCCTCGGGGGCGTGGGCGACCGCCGGCGGCAGGGCCGGAGCCGGGTTCCCGGAGCAGCCGAGGGCCGCCGAGAAGAGCGGGAGCAGGAGGAAGGCGAGGGCGAGGCGGCGGGACGTCATGGCGCCCAAGGATACGTCAGGCGCTCAGGCCGTGGGGCCTTCGGGCGGGCCGCTGAGGCCCGAATCGGCGGCGCCGGTCGTCTCCGGTGGCGCCGGCGCGCTCGGAGGCGCCGGCGGGGCGGGTGCCGGCGACCGGTCGCGCGACTCGAGGACCAGGGCGAGGGCGAGGAAGCCGACGGCCGCGGCGTTCGCCGCCTGCCGGTAGTAGAAGAGCGCCAGCAGCACGAGCGTGAAGAAGAGGACGCCGGCCGCGGTGGCCTGCGGCGAGTCGATGCCGGCGAGCAGCCGGCCGAGACCCCGGGCCCAGCGCGCCACCGGCCGGAAGAAGGCGACGGGCAGGAGGATCATCAGGACGACCAGGACGACGAGCGCGGCGAGCCGTCGGTCCGGGAACGGGAAGTTGATCAGGCCGTGGGCGACGATCGAGGGCAGGAGCGAGCCGGTGCGATGGAAGGCATAGCCGAAGAGCAGGGCGGCCACGAAGACCGCCAGGGTGTCGCCCGCTCCCCGCAGGCTCGGCTGCAGAAAGTCGCCGTGGGCCAGGGCGAAGAAGGCCGCGACGAGGAGGATTCCGGCGCCGGGCCCGAGCTCCTGGGTAAGGCGGCGCTGCATGTAGCCGCGGGCGAGGAGCTCCTCGAGCGCCGGCGCCACGACGAAGGCCGCGACCGCCATGTAGACCAGGTAGGCCGGCGCCAGGTGCTCCGCGCCGGCCGGCGCCGCGGAGGCGGCCCCGCCCGCGGCGAGCCGCCCGACGAGATCGAGCCCGTAGAGGAGGAGGCCCGCCGGGCCGGCTAGGACGACGCCCGCGAGGAGGAGGCGGCCGAGGGGCCAGCCGGCGCGGGTCAGGCCGTAGGCCGCGGGGCGGGTGCGCCGATGCCACCAGCCGATGGCGAAGGCGAGCGCGAACATCCAGCCGTACTTGACCAGGAGCTCGGCCAGGGCGACCCGGGCGAGGGCGAGCCAGTCGACGCGGCCGGCCGCCATCATGTGGGCCTGCGCGCCGCGCCACGAGGCGAGCCCCAGGAAGCGCTCGGTGTAGACCAAGAGGACGTTGCCCAGGAGGACGACCGCCGTCACCTCGGCGAGGGCGGCGAGCCGGCGCGGGCCGGAGCGTAGCCGGCGGGCGGCCGGGACCACGAGGGGCCGGGCGGGGGGTCCGGCTGCGGCCGTGGGCTCGCTCATGGTGGCCGATTGTGACACTCCCGGCCGGCGGGCTTGCCGGTAAGATCGGCGCCATCATGCGATTCCCGGTCTCCGGCCCGCCCGCCGCCCTCCTCCCGGCCGTCCTCCCCGTCCTGGTCTTGGCCCTCGGCGTCTTCGCCCGCGCTGCGCCCGCCCGCGCCGCGGAGCTCGACGCCGCCGCGGCCGGCCGTTTCGCGCGGCTGGCCCTCGCCTGCGTCCACCAGGAGTACCCGAACAAGATCGCCCACGTGCTCCAGAGCGACGCCGACGTCCATCCGCCGCGCGAGCTCACCCCCGCCTTCTACGGCTGCTACGACTGGCACTCCTCGGTCCACGGCCACTGGCTGCTGGTGCGCCTGGCGCGGACCTTCCCCGACGCGCCGTGGGCCGCCGAAGCGCGCCGCGCGGTCGCCGAGAGCCTGACCCCGGAGCACATCGCCGGCGAGGTGGCCTACGTCTCGGGCGAGGGGAGGGTGACCTTCGAGCGGCCGTACGGGCTCGCCTGGCTCCTCCAGCTCGCGGCGGAGCTCCGCGAATGGGACGACCCCGAGGCCAAGGAGTGGTCGAAGGCCCTCGAGCCGCTCGAGACCCTGGCGGCGAACCGGATCCGGGATTGGCTGCCCAAGCTCACGAACCCGATCCGGATCGGCGAGCATGCCCAGACGGCGTTTGCCTTCGGGCTGATCCGGGACTGGGCGGAGACCGCCGGCGACCGGCCGATGCTCACGCTTCTCGACTCGCGCATCCGGGACTACTACCTGGGCGATCGGGACTGCCCGCTCGCCTACGAGCCCTCGGGGCAGGACTTCCTCTCGCCCTGCCTGGCCGAGGCGGACCTGATGCGCCGGGTGCTTGCGCCGCCCACCTACGCGGCCTGGCTGGGGGCGTTCCTGCCGGGGTTGCCGGTCTCCGCTTCGGGCGGGGGCGCGGGAGGATGGCTGGCGCCGGCGGTGGTGACCGACCCCTCGGACCCCAAGCTCGCGCACCTCGACGGCCTGAACCTGTCGCGGGCCTGGATGCTCGAGGGGATGGCCTCCGGCCTGCCGGAGGGGGACCCGCGGATCGCGGCGCTCGAGGCCGCCGCCCGGGCGCACCGGGAAGCGGGCCTCGCGGCGGTCACCGGCGAGCACTACGAGGGCGGCCACTGGCTCGGCAGCTTCGCGACCTACCTCGTCACCCGGCGCGGGATCGAGTAGGACGCCCCCGCCCACCCCGGCCGAGGCGGAGCTCGGCGGGACGCCCGTGGTCGGCGGGTGGGCCGGTGGAGATCTGTCGGTACGGCCCGGTGCTGCTCATGCCGCTTGGCCGGCCGAGACGGAGCTCGGCCGCTTCACCCGGGATTGCCTCTCCGGAGGTCCTCGGACGCAGGAAGCGGCCGAGCTCGGCCTCGGCCGAGCGAACGCTCCCGCAGGCACCGGGGCGGGACCGGTCCCTCGATCCTCATCCTGACTCACGGAGAGACGCCATGAAGACCGACCGTCGATTCGCCTTCGTCCTCGTCGCCGCCTTGCTCGTCCTCGCCCCGCGGGCCGCCTCGGCCGCCGCGGCGCCTCGCCCTCTCGACCGGCCGATCGACCTCGAGCTGGTCGACGCCCCGGTGGCCGACACGCTCGAGTCCTTCGGCAAGATCCTCGGCGCCAGGTTCACCGACGTCGACTCGGCGATCTCGGGGACCGTGACCGTGCACATGAAGGGGGTCCCCGTGCGCCAGGCGATGGACGCCGTGTGCAAGGGCGTCGGCTGCACCTGGACCTTCGAGGAGGGCAACCTCGCCTTCGTCTCGACCCTGCCGCCCCTCGACCGGGCCCACGCCCATCTGGCGGCGCCGGTCGACCTGAAGCTCGAGGGCGCGGACCTCGAGCAGGTGCTCCGGGCCTTCAGCCGGATCTTGGGCCTGGACGTGGAGGTGCCGGACGACCTCGCCGGGAAGGTCACGATCCAGCTCGAGAACGTGCCGGCCAGCAAGGCTCTCGACTCGCTCTGCAACACCTACCACTGCCGGTGGGAGGTGGCGGTGTTCGCCTCCGGCCCGAGGCTCCGCTTCAGCCGCGCCGAGTAGGCACCACCTCGGCCGGGCGATCGCTCCGGCACTCGTCCGAGGAGCTCCGGAAGGCAACCCCGAATGAAGCGGCCAGCTTGTCTCGGCCGGGCGATCGCTCCGGCACTCGTTCGAGGAGCTCCGGAAAGGCAACCCCGGATGAAGCGGCCGCTGTCTCGGCCGGGCGATCGCTCCGGCACTCGTCCGAGGAGCTCCGGAAAGGCAACCCCGAATGAAGCGGCCGAGCCCGTCTCGGCCGGGCGATCGCTCCGGTGGGCTTCGAGCCCTACGGCATCGTCAGGAGCGCCGCCATCAGGTCCACCCCGTACCAGAGGTTCGCCAGGCGCAGGTTCTCGTCCGGGCCGTGCTGGTTGTCGTCGTGGTTGGCGATCGGCACGATCACCACCGGCGCCTGCAAGAGGTCCTTGAACAGGTAGAGCGGCAGCGAGCCGCCGAGGGTCGGCAGGAGAATCACCGGCTCGCCGGCCGCGCGCCCCGCCGCGGCGATCACCTCGCGGGCGATCGGCAGCTCCATCGAGGTCCGGGCCGCCGGGTACCCGGTCTCGCGGACGACTTTGGCGATCTTCGGGTACTTCAACCGCGTCGCCAGGTCCGGGTCCTCCCGGACGATGTGATAGCCCTGCCGCTCGATGTGGCGCTCCACCAGATCGAGCATGTGCTCGGGGTCGTTGCCTTCGGCCAGGCGGACGTCGATCGAGGCCGTGGCGGTGGTCGGGATGACGTTCCTCGCCTTGTCGCCCACCGCGGCGCTCTCGATCCCCCGGATGTTGAGCGACGGGTGGAGCAGGCGCTCGGCGAGCGGGGCGTCGTCCATCTCGGTGGCGGCGAGGCCGAGCTCGTGGCGAAGCTCCTCGTCGAAGTCGGGCAGCGCCGCGATCGCCTGGCGCTCGGCGGGCCCGGGGGCGACCGTCGAGTCCTCGAAGCCTTCGACCAGCACCTTGCCGTCGGGCGTCCTCATGCTCGCCAGCAGGCTCGCCAGCTCGAGCGCCGGGTTGGGCGCCCAGTTGCCGTAGTGGCCGCTGTGCAGGTAGCGGACGGCGCCGTAGGTGGTGATCTCGAGGCCGGTCACCCCGCGCACGCCGAAGACCAGCTGCGGGCGGCGGCTCGCGTGGACCGGGCCGTCGAAGATCAGCCAGGCGTCGACCGCGAGGGCGTCCCGGTGGGCGCGCATGTAGTCGCCGAGATGGGGCGAGCCGGCCTCCTCCTCGCCCTCGAGGAAGAAGACGAGGTTCGAGGTGAGCGGCGTGCCGGCGGCGTGGAGGGCGTCGAGCGCCGCGAGCAGGGCGGCGATCGGCGCCTTGTCGTCGCCGGCCGAGCGGGCGTAGAGGCGCCACTCGGGGTCGACCGCTTCGCCGGCGGAGGGAAGCGGCCGCTTCGTGCCGCCCTCCTCGATCGCCCGGGTATAGAGCGTGGCCTCGTACGGCTCGCTGCTCGTCCACTGCGCGGGGTCGACTGGCTGGCCGTCGTAGTGGACGTAGATGCCGAGGGTGCGCTGGGCTCCGGGCACGTCGAGGACGCCGTGGACGATCGGCGGGGCGTCCGCCGCGTCGGGCAGGGTCCACAGGTCGGCCCGGACGCCGCGCGCCGAGAGCAGGTCGCGGATCGCCTCGGCATTGGCCCGGATGGCGGCCGTGTCGCGCGCCACGTTGGGCATCGAGAGCAGGTGGGCGAAGCCGTCGAGGATCTCGGCGGCGTGGGCCTCGCGCCAGGCGCGGGCTGCGGCCACCGGGTCGGCCGGCGGCGGCGCGGCGGCGGCGGCCGCGGCCGGTAGCGTGAGGGCGAGGAGCAGGGCGGAGATCGTTCGGGTCATGTGGCGTACTCCTCGTCGCCCCCGTCCGCGTCGTTCTCGTCGTCGCCGTCGCCCACCCGGATCCGGGGCCGGACCCAGGGCAGGAGAGCCAGCGGCGGGATCGCCAAGAGCGCGGTGAAGGCGAAGAAGACGGCGTAGCCCATCTCCTGCACCCCGAAGCCGGTGACGGCGCCCGCCAGGTCGCGGGTCAGGGCGAAGAGCGCGCTCAGGATGGCGAACTGGGTGGCGCCGTGCTTCTTGTCGCACAGGTTGGTGAGGAAGGCGAGGAAGGCGGCGGTGCTCATGCCCTGGGCGAACGACTCGAACATCGAGGCCGAGTAGATCCCGATCCGGTGCCAGGTCAGGGGCGCGCCGTTGGGCAGGTGGAACAGGACGTCGTGCGGCAGGTGGACGGCCGCCACCGTCACGTAGCCGACGTTCGAGAAGGCCTGGATGATGCCCATCCAGAGCAGGGCCTTGAAGATCCCCCAGCGGGTGGTGAACGCGCCGCCCACCAGGGCGCCGGCGACGGTGAGGACCGCGCCCACGGCGTAGGAGACGACGCCGATCTCCGCCGTCGAGAGCCCCTGGTCCACCCAGAAGGTCTTGATCATCCGGCCGATCGTGCTGTCCGGCAGCTTGTAGAGCAGGATGAACGCCACGACCACCAGCATCTCCCGGCGGAACGCCCACTTGAGGAGCGTCGCGTCGAGGAACGAGGCGAGGGCGAAGGCGCCGCCGATCACCGCGAAGGTGACCCAGATCCCACCCCAGTCGCGCCACCAGGCGAGGGCGATGAGCGCCAGGGCGATCGCCACCGCCGCGAGGCGGATGCGCCAGACCTCGGCCGAGGCCGCCGGCGCCTTGACCGCCCGGTCACGGGGCACCCGCGGGCTCGCGAGCACCGCCAGGGCCATGAGCACCATGACGCCGGCCATGGCGAACCAGGCGGCGCGCCAGCCGAGCCAGTCGGCGAGGATCAGCACCAGCCCACCGCTCGCCAAGAGGCCCACGCGGTAGGCCGACACCCGCATGCCGTTGATCGCGCCGCTGTGCTTGGGCGTCGAGACGTCGACCGCGAAGGCGTCGATCGCGATGTCCTGGGTGGCCGAGAAGAGGGTGAACGACAAGAGCACCGTCCAGAGCACCCAGCCGGTGTTGGTCGGGTCGAGGCCGAGGATCACCAGGGTGATCGCGGCCAGGACCAGCTCGCAGATGGCGATCCACGTCTGGCGGCTGCCCAGGCGGTCGACGAAGGGCGCCCAGGCGGGTTTCAGGGTGTAGGGCAGGAAGAGCAGGCTCATCAGGCCGATCTCGGCCAGCGAGACGCCGTGCTTCCGGAAGTAGACCGGCCAGACGTCGTAGGCGACGCCGAACGGGAAGCCCTCCGCGAAGTAGAGGACCGCGATCCAGTAGAGCTTGGGGCGCAGGCGCATGGCCCGCGGATTGTACTCGGCAGCGCGGGCCGCGGGTTTCAGCGTCCGCGCGCCCACCCGAAGAGCTCCTTGGCGCGGGCGGCGCGGGCCGGGTGGTCGACCACCGGCTCGGGGTAGCCGAGGCCCGCGGGGCGGTGGCGGGCGAGGCCGTGGATCGCCGCGGCGTCCAGCCCGGCGAGCTCGGGCACCCAGCGCCGCACGTAGGCCGCTTCCGGATCGAAGCGCTCCTGCTGGCGCCAGGGGTTGAAGATCCGGAACCAGGGCTGCGCGTCGGCGCCGGTCGAGGCGGCCCACTGCCAGTTGCCGTTGTTGACCGCCGGGTCGTAGTCGACCAGGTGGCGGGCGAACCAGCGCTCGCCGCGGCGCCAGTCGACGTGGAGGTCCTTGACCAGGAAGGAGGCCACGACCATGCGCACCCGGTTGGGCATCCAGCCGGTGGCGGCGAGCTGGCGCTGGCCCGCGTCGACCAGGGGAAAGCCGGTCCGGCCCGCGCACCAGGCGGTGAAGAGCGCGTCGTCGTCCTCCCATACGATCGTGTCGTACTCGGCGTGGAAGGCGTGGCCGAAGACCCGGGGCTCGAACCAGGCGAGCTGGGTGAAGAAGTCGCGCCAGTAGAGCTGGCGCAGCAGCTCGTGGTCCGGCCCGAGGGCGGCGGCGATCCGGTGGTAGGTCTCGCGGATCGAGACGGTGCCCGCCTTGTGGTGCGGCGAGAGGGTGGAGGTGCCGTTCTCGTCGGCGGGGAGGTCGCGGCTCGTCTCGTAGGTGGCGAGATCGCCGATGCGGTCGAGCCGGGCGAGGCCGCGGGCTCTGCCGCCGCGGAGCCGGAGGTCGGGGTTGCGGTCGGACTCGGGCAGGAGCTCGAGGTCGACCTCGGGGCTGAAGGCGCCGGCGATCCCCGCGCGGGCGAAGGCGCCGCCGTCCGCCGGGTCCGACGCCGGCCGCGGCACCTCGATCTCCCGCGCCGTCTTCCAGAAGGGCGTGAACACGCGGTAGGGCGTGCCCGAGCCGGTGAGCACCTGGCCCGGGTAGGTGAGAAGGCCGTCGTGGCTGCGGTGGAAGGGGACGTTCCGGGCGGCGCAGGCCTCGGCGATCGAGGCGTCCCGCGCCCGGGCGAACGGCGTGTAGTCCCGGTTGACGAACACCGCCTCGACTCCGGCCTCGTCGATCACCCGGGCGACCACCACCGCCGGCTCGCCCCGGAAGCGGTAGAGCCGCCCGCCGGCGGCCGAGAGCTGCGAATCGAGGTCCGCGAGCGACTCGATCAGGAACTGGAAGGCGTGGGCGGAGAAGTAGTCGTTTCGTCCCGGGTCGGCCTGCCGCGGATCGAACACGAAGCAGGGCACGACCTCCCGCGACATCTCCAGCGCCCGCCGGAGCCCGGTGTTGTCCGCGAGGCGCAGGTCCCGCCGGAAGACGAAGGCCGAGCGGCGGTAGGCCGTGCCAGTGGTCCGAGTCATGGATCCCTTGTCGTTCGTTGCGCCGCCGGGAGGCCGGATAGGAGGCGCCGCGACGCAGAAACCGGCCCGCCGTCCTCTCCGGTGATCGGCGGGCGCGTCCGAAACAGGTTCCCGCGAGCAGCAGGGCGAAGGCGGCGCCGGCGCGGAGCCGAGCCGAGACTCGCCTACCCGGATGCCCGGCGGTCCCTCACGAACTCCTCGACCGCCTGGCGAAATGCCGTCGGGTCGACAGCGGGGTAGCGGTAGAGGTCGGGCTCGATCGCCGCGAAGAAATCGAGGAGCCGCCGCGCCTCGACGAGCCCGCGCTCGACGAACGCCCGGGCGTCGGCGAGGTCCTTCTCGTGTCCGCGCTCGAGCTTCGAGAGCGCCTGGGAGTAAAAGTCGTAGTGGAAGAAGGCGAGGGGTCCTTCCTGCCGGATGAAGCGGCTGCGCTCCTGCCAGTCGGGAAGCGCCGGGATGAAGTGGTGGGGAGCCGCGAGCTCGACGTTGACCCGTAGCTTCTCCTTGAGCCGCGGGATCGCCCGCAAGACTTCGTCGCTCTCGGGATGGATCTCGAGGTCGATGTCGACCGTGCTCGGGCGGATCCCGAGGAGGACCGCGGTGCCGCCGCCGGTCACGTAAACACGCGCAGGCGAGGAGGCGGATCGCCCCAGCTCGCGGAAGAAGGCCTCGATCCGCTCGGAGCTCGCTAGCTCGCGCATCCGGTCGCTCGCTCGAAGCTCACCAGTCGGCGGATCCAGGCGTTGTAGCGTGAATGGGCGCTGTCGGAGCCCTCTCGGGCGAGGCGGAGATAGAGACGATGCTCGGGGTCGGGCAAGGTCCCCGACGGCACCGGGACCCCGGCGCGGCGCAGGCGCGGCGCCCCGATCGAGACGAGGAGGGCGGCCACCGTCTCCTCGCCGCGCTCGAGATCGGCCAGGCCCTGGCGGATCAAGTCGCCGCCGGGCAGGGCGTCGTAGTCCACCGCGAGATGCTAGCAGGTGGTTGCGGCGGCTCTACCGGTGCAGGTTTCCGGGCCGCCGGCTCGGCAGGCGTTGAAGCTCGAGATTCGCAAGACCGATTGTACTCGTCAATACCACGGAAGCGCATGGCCTTCACGTGGTAGAGTTCTGCCATGAAGTATTCTGCTAAGGCTACCATCGACAAGGCAGGTCGCGTGGTCATTCCGGCGGAGGTTCGCAACCGGCTGCGCCTCGAGCCCGGGACTGCGCTCGAGGTCTTGGTGGACGACCTGGGGGTGCGCCTGGTGCGGGCCTGTCCCGGGCCCGAAGCTCGTGCGGCGAGGCAAGCTGCTGATCGCCGAGCCCGACGGTGCCGAAGGACGAGCGTCCACCGGTGGACCTTCCGGGCCTGATCGAGAGGGAGCGCGCGGTGGCCCCTCTGACGGGGTCGCACCTTCTTCGACACCAGCCCGGGACTGCGCTCGGGGTCTGGTGGACGACCTCGCGGTGCGCCTGGGCTGGCCGCCCGAAGCGGCTCTTTCAGGCCGTCGCGGACCGGGAGATCGAGAGCCTCTGACCGCGTGGCACTGTTGCCTGGTTCTTCTCGGTCGCCACGCGCCTTCCCGAGGAGTATCGCTTCAGTCGATGGCTCACGATGAGCGTGGGACCTGGCCGCCAGTTCGTGGGAGCGACGACGAACGCTCGCGATCCGTCCGCAAGGAACTTCCTCAGGCGCGCCTTTACAGCGGCTAGACGGGCCCAGGACGAAGACGTCAGATCTGGCTCGCGATCCAGCCGCTCCGCCAGGTGAGCCTGGCCACCGGAGACCCGGAGCTCGCGGCTCTGCTCTCTGATCGGGAGGCCATCGGCATCGACGCCGGAGCGCCGAGCTTCCACGTGCCGTTCGAGCCGGAGGTCCGGCAGGATCGAATCGTGGTCGGGGTCCGGTTGAAGGCTTCGAGCGCGTGAACTCGCGGCTCAAGCCGGAGACGACCCTCGAGACTGAAGGAAGGATCCGTTTCCACGCAACGTTGGATCTCCTCTACGAGCACTCCGCGGGAGCACGCATCGAGTGATCAATCCCGAGGTGTTGATCGGCCTGCCGGTGTCGCTTCTCCGGCTCGCGGGAGCCGGCTTGGCCGGGTCCTCGGGGACTCCGACGAGCTGCTCGTCGACCTGGCGCTTTTCGGCGTGCGTCGGGAGGAGTCCCTGCTCTTCCCGGGACGCTGGAGCCTTCCGAAGCTCAGGGGGGAGGCGCACACCTACGAGGACGGCGAGGATCTCGCACTGACCAACCTTCCCGTTCTTCGAGGTGCACGACCTGCCCGCGGCCGCTCGCCAGGCCTTCCTCGAAGCCGTGGTCGGGGAGCGGCTCGGCGGGGGCCGCGTCTACGACGCTCACATCGGCGAGGTCGCGCTCTCCGCCGGTGCCCGGACGGTCGTCACCGACGACCGGCGTCACTTCACCTCGCTCATGCGCCATGGCATCCGGATCCTCACGAGCTCGGAGCTCGGTCGGCCGAGCTCGGCCCCTGATCGGTAGGCGCGCGAGCCTCGGCCTACCGCTACCCCTCGACCAGCCCGAGGTCTTCGTACACCGCGGCCGAGAGCGCTTCCATGCGCTCGAGGTGCTTGCGGTCGTCCGGGGTGCCGTTGGTGGCGATGGCGACCACCAGCCGGTGGTCGGGGTCGGCGAAGGCGGTCGAGGAGCGGTAGCCGGAGTGGCCGTAGGTGCGGCGGCCGGCGTGGGGGCCGTAGGCGTAGGGGAGGTCGGGCTGGTCGTAGATCGCCGAGTTGATGATGAAGCCGAGGCCCCAGTCCATGACGTGGCGGAAGGTGTGGTCGTAGAGGCCGACCCGGTGGCGGGCGGTCAGGGCCTCGACGGTCTGGGGGGTCAGCACGCGCCGGCCGGTCGCGGGCGAGACGCCGCCCGCCAGGAGCGTCTCGTAGAACAGGCCGAGCTCGCGGACCGGCCCCCGACCGTTGCCTCCGGGGGAGGGTTGGGTGACGTAGCGCTCCTTGTGCCAGGGGTGCTCGGTGGGCGGCCGGGCCTCGGTGTTGTACGTGACCGCGATCCGCTCGCCGTAAGCTTGGAAGCGCTCGGGCGCCATGCCGACCCAGGAGTCCGCCATCCCGAGCGGCTCGAGGACCTCCTCGCGGATCAGGCGCTCGTAGGGGCGGCCGTCGATCCGGTGGAGGATCTCGCCGAGCACGAACCAGCTCGACGCCATGTGGTAGCCGGCCTTCTTCCCCGGGTCCCAGCTCGGCTCGATCTTGCGTGCCGCGATGCGCGCGAGGATCGCGTCCCACTCCTCGCGCGGCCACCCGACGTCGAGCATCCGGATGCCGCTCGTGTGGGTGAGGAGGTGGCGGATCGTGACCCCTTCCTTGCCGCCGGCGGCGAACTCGGGGACGTAGCGGGCGACGGGGTCGTCGAGGTCGAGCTCGCCGCGCTCCCAGTAGCGCCCGAGGGCGACCGCGGCGGTCGGCTTGGTCGAGGAGAGCCAGAGGGTGAGGGCGTCGGTGGTCATCGGGACGCCGCGCCGCGCCTCGCCCACCGCGGCGTCGGCCACCCTCCGGCCGGCGAGCGACACGTAGAGCTGGGCGCCGGGATGGAGGCCCGCCTCGACGCCCGCGGCGAGGAGCTCGAGGGTGCGCGCGAGCTCGGTCACGGCGCGGTGCGACCCCCGGCGAGATCCCGGTTCTCCATCTGGAAGAGCAGGCCGTCCTCGAGCCGCACGGCGGAGAGCGGGCCGCCCCAGGCGCAGCCGCTGTCGAGCGCCACGACCCCCGGGGCCCGGTGCAGGCCGAGGGCCGCCCAGTGACCGCAGACCACCGTCGCGCCGGCGCTCGCCCGGCCCGGCGCGTCGTACCACGGGACGCATCCCGGAGGCGCGTCCTCGGGCGGGCCGCTGAAGCCGAGGCACGGGCTGCCGTCGGCGCCCACCATCCGGATGAGGGTGAGGGCGGCGAGGACGAAGGCCCGGCGCTCGAGCGGCGCGAGGTCATCCGCCCAGCGCGCGGGCGGGTCGTCGAAGGCGGCCAGCAGGCGCCGCCGTTCGGGCGAGGCGAGCGCCCCTTGGGCGTCGCGCGCGAGGCGCCCGGCCTCGTCCGGCCCCCAGCACGGCGGCAGCCCGCCGTGGACCAGCAGGGTGTCGCCGTCGCGGTGGAGGAGCGGCCGAGCGGCGAGCCATCCGAGGAGCTCGTCGCGGTCCGGCGCCCGCAGCACCGGCTCCAGGGTGTCGCGGCGCTTGGCCGGAACGACGCCGGCGGCGAGGCCGAGCAGGTGGAGGTCGTGGTTGCCGAGCACCGCGACGAAGCGCCGGCCGAGCTCCTCGGAGGTGCGCCGCGCCCAGCGCAGGACCCCGACCGAGTCGGGCCCGCGGTTGACCAGGTCGCCGACCATCCAGAGGCGGTCCTCCTCGCTCCGGAAGGGGAGCCGGGCGAGGAGCGCCGCGAGGGTCGCGGCGCAGCCGTGGACGTCGCCGATCGCGTAGGTGGCCATGGCCGGGCAGAGCGTGCCTCATTGCGGCCGCGAGTTCAAGGCCGGAGCGCAGGAGAAGGTGAGGCGCCGGCTGGGAGCGCCCCTCTCCTCCGATCGATCGCCCTGGTATATTCCCAGCCGATGCTGGCCTCGATCCTGGAGCTCCTGGGAATCCGGCAAGACACCGCGGGCGTCGGCCAGGCGCCGGACGCGGTGCACCAGATCGTCAGCCGCCTCCACCGCCTCGAGCCCCGCCGAGCGCGCTACCTGGCCGCCTTCGCGATCGTGCTCTCGCGGGTGGCGAACGCCGACCTCGAGATCAGCGCCCGGGAGCGGGAGACGATGCGCCGGCTCCTCACCGAGCGCGGCGGCCTGAGCGAGGACGAGGCGTCGATGGTGGCCGAGATCGCCGCCACCCGGAGCCAGGAGGCGGGGGGGACCGAGCACTTCCTCGCCACCCGCGAGTTCAACGAGCTGGCGACCCGGAGCGAACGCGAGGAGCTCCTCGATTGCCTGTTCGCGGTCTCGGCGGCCGACGAATCGATCTCGAGCGCCGAGGAGAACCAGGTGCGCCAGATCGCGAGCGAGCTCGGCCTCACCCACGCCGAGATGGCCGAGATCCGTTCGCGCTGGAACCGCTACCGGCAGATCCTGAAGTAGCGCCCGACAGGCCCCCCCCGCATCCCCTCGATCCCCTTCCCACCCCAGGCTCCGGGTCGTTCAGGGTTCGGGGTGGTAGGGCAGGGCGTCGCCGAGCTTCGAGGCGACCCGGTCCCGGATCCACTTCGGGTCCCACCACTCGACCGGGGTCACCGGCTCGCCGCGGACCATCAGCGTGAAGTGGAGGTGATCGCCGCCCGCCAGCCCGGTCGCCCCGGTGTGGCCGAGGATCTGGCCGCGCTCGACCTCCTGACCCTCCTTGACCGCGATCGACGAGAGGTGGCTGTAGAGGCTCATCAGCCCGTAGCCGTGGTCGATCACCACCGTGTTGCCGTAGATCCCGAAGTAGTGGGCGAGGGCCACGAGCCCGTGGTTGGCGGCCGGCACCTCGTCCTGCCGCGTGGTCGCCAGGTCGTAGCCCAGGTGGGTCTGGTGGTCGACCGCCCGGCCGTCGTACAGGTAGGTCCGCTGGTCGGCGAAGTGGGACATCACCTGGCCGCCGGGAATGGGCAGGAACGCCTGGTGCCAGAGGAACGCGGGCTTGGAGGTCGCGCCCAGCGCGCGGAGCTGGCGGGCGTCCTCCTGGCGCAGCTCGCCGTTGATCTGGAGGTAGTTCTGGAGGAGGTCCCCCTTGTCCTCGAGATCGGGCGTCTGGGACATGATCTCGGGCACCACCTTCTGCATGAAGGCGTCGGAGAGCTGGATCGTGTCGGTGCGGGGCGGGTGCGGGAACCACTGGTCGACGAACGAGGCTTCGGCCTCGTTGCCGACCGGGTCGGCGGCCACCAGCCGGATGCGCGCCGGATCCTCGAGGTCCCACGGCGCCGCGAAGAGGGCGAAGCGGTCCCCCGCCTGACCGCCGGGAAGAGCCTGGCCCGGGAAGAAGTCGTCGCCGGAGCGCACGCCGTCCCGGCCACCCTCCTCGAGCGCGCTCTCGCCCACCCGGTAGACGACCACGCCGCTGCCTCCCTGGCGGACGTAGTTCTGGCCCGAGACCACCGAGACGACCGGCGGGCGGAGCCGCACCGGCAGCTCGATCTCCGCGACCACCGGGGAGCCCTGGTGGATCGGCGTGCCGGGGCGCTCGGCGGTCGCCCGGATCGTCGCCTTGCCCTCCTCCAGGGCGGGCACGGTGTCCTTGCCGATCTCGACCTGGAGCTCGTCGCTCGTCGTGCGCGGCCCCCAGAAGGCCCAGAACGGCCGCCGCGGCGAGTAGGTCTTCTCCGCGACCACCGCCGGCTCCTTGCCCTCCTGGACGACCTCGACCTTGACCGCCGCCAGGCCGCGGGAAGGCTCGGCGAGCCGCACCGTCACGGGCGAGCTCGTGCGGCCGATCCCCGGCTTGCTCGCCTCGATCACCACCTTCGGCTCGCCGGTGCGGAACCAGGCGAGGGCGAGAACGGCGGCGACCGCCAGGACGAGCAGGGCCAGGAGGGTCCGGAGGAAGCGGCGGGCCGGTCCTGCGGAGCGGCTGGAGCGGGAGTCGAGATGGACGTGCATCGAGATGGATCTCCTCGAGGGCCCGGCCTAGGGCACGAAGCGATAGCCGGCACCGCGGACGGTGTGGATGTGACGGGGGCGCCAGGAGCTCTCTTCGAACGCCCGGCGCAGGGAGAGGATCACGTTGTCGACCACCCGGGTGTTGGGGTGGTCGGGGAGCTCCCAGACCTCGGCCAGGAGCTCGCGCCGGCTGATCACCTGGTTCGGCCGGCGGGCGAAGACCTTCATCACGGCGAGCTCCTTTTTCGACAGCTCGACCTCGCCGGCGCGCGTCTTGGCCCGCCAGGTCTTGAAGTCGACCCAGAACTCGCCGAACTCGAGGCGGTCGGGCACCTCCGACTCACGCTCACCGGCGCCGCCTTCGTCGCCCGGCTCCTGTGCCCACGCCTGGCGGCGCAGCAGACCCTCGACCCGGGCGAGGAGCTCGGCCAGGTCGAACGGCTTGACCATGTAGTCGTCGGCGCCGAGCTTCAGCCCGTAGACCACGTCGTCCGGCTGGCCCCGCGCGGTGAGGACGAGGATGGGGGTGAGGTCGCCGAGCCGGCGCAGCGTCTGGCAGACCTCGAAGCCGTCGACCTCGGGCAGGCGGACGTCGAGGAGGATCAGGTCGTAGCGTCCCGCCTCGGCGCGCGCCAGGGCCTCGCGCCCGTCGCCCGCCAGGTCGGTCCGGTACCCCTTGCGCTCGAGGTTCAGGACCAGGCCCTGGGCGATCGCCTCCTCGTCCTCGACGATCAGGATCCGCGGCGCTTCGTGGTCGCTCATGCCGTGGCCTCCGCGATGGGCAGCTCGATCCGGAAGCGGGTGCCCGGCCGGCCCTCCTGGGAGAAGGCGTGCACCGAGCCCCCCATCTCCTGGACCAGGCCGGAGACGATGGACAGGCCGAGGCCGGTGCCCTTGCGCCGCCCGTCGCCCGGGGGGCCCACCTGGTAGAAGCGATCGAAGATCTTCCCCAGCTCGGTCTTGGGGATCCCCACGCCGTCGTCCTCCACCTCGATCACCGCCCGGCCTTCGGAGCTCGTCACCGTGGAGCGGACCTCGCCGCCGGTGCGGGAGAAGCGCGCGGCGTTCTCGATCAGGTTGTCCATGAGCCGGCGCAGCGCGTCCTCGCTGCCGAGGACGGTGGCCGCGGTCCCGATCCGCGAGACGAGGTCGACTCCCTGGTGCTCGAGCCGCGGGCGGACCTCCTCGAAATAGGCGTCGAAAAAGATGTCGAGGCGCACCGGCCGGAGCTCGAGCAGCTTCTTGCGCGCCACCAACCGGCTCGACTCGAGGACGTCGTCGACCAGGCCGCTCATCCGGTCGGCTTGCTGCAGGATGAAGCCTATGGAGCGTGTCATCTCCGCCGGGGAGATGTCGGCGTGCTCGAGCGTCTGGGCGTGGAGCTTGATCGCGGCGAGCGGCGACTTCATCTCGTGGGTGATGTTCGAGATGAACTCCTCCTGCTTGCGCGAGTACCGGCGCTCGGCGAAGGTGTTGGCGAGCTGCGAGGTCAGCTCCACGATGAGGAGGATCGCCAGGGCGCAGCCGACGATGAGCACCGCCCAGTGGACCTTGCCCGCGGTCACCCCGACGCGGTCGGCGAGCTCGTTGATCCGGTGGCCCGACTGGACGACGTAGACCACCCAGAGGACGAGGAGCGAGATGACCACGACGAGCGAAAGGATGTAGCTGGCGACGATCTGGGTGCGGCGGATGCGCGGCATGGCGTCGGCGTTCGGGCCTCCGGAGGGCATCGTAGCGCACGCCCCGGCGCCACCTCCCGGCCGGAGCTCACGAGGAGGCGCCGGCCGGGAGAGAGGGCGAGCTCACCGAAGCGATAACGGACGGGCGCCGGGTCCCGGGGGGGCACGCCGCCAGTCTATCGGCTGCGCCGCCGAGCAGCTCAGCCGCCGCCTTCGACCTCCATGCCGCCCTGACCCTCGTTCTCGATCTGCGGATCGCTCGAGAGCACCATGCCGTTCGCGTCCTCGGCGTAGATCGTGTAGCTGAACAGGGCCTTCGTCGTGTTCGCGTCGTCCGCGATCCAGTCACCGGTGGTGCCGTCCGGACGCGGAGCGGAGATCTCGCAGCCGGTTCCCACCGGCTGGTTGAACCCGATGTAGGTGATGGTCAAGCCGCCGGTCGGCTTCCAGCGCAAGGTGGGCTGGCTGAGCTTCGGCGCCACCGCGAGGGGCGGCTGGGCCTGGATCTTGTTCTGGTTGAAGGGGACGACGTTGATGGGGATGTCGGGCATGACGTTCTCCTCCTTGACGAATCGAGGGTGGCTCGGCGGACGGATCGCGATCCGTCCCCTGGGACGGTGCGGGGACTCCAAGCTCCTTCGGCAGGAGATTCCAATGACGGCAGTACTCCAGAAAGTCGGGTTCCCGGTAGCCGAGGGCGACGAGGGCCCGGGCCTGCTCGCGGGCCTCCTCGGCCTGCCCGATCGAAAGGAGGCTCCGGACCCACGGGTCGAGCGCCGCCGGGTCCTTCGAGCCCCGGGCGAGCGGCTCCAGGGTCGCGACGGCCAAGCGTCGGAGCTCGCCGGCGCGCCGGGCCTGCCCGTCGCGCTCCTCGACGCCGCCGAGATCGAGATCGACCCTCCCCAGGAGCCGGCGGACCGCGCGGTTGTCCGGCTCCTTCTGGAGCTGGCTCGCGAGGATCCCGCGGGCCCTCTCCAGGCTTTCGCGCGCCGCCGCGAGCTTGCCCTGGGCGAGGAGAACCCCGCCGAGGACCTGGCTGGCGTCGGCCAGGTCGGTGCGCCAACGGGCGTCGCTCGGGTCGTCCGCGACGAGCTTGCGGAGGATCTCGAGGCCGGTCCCGGCGTCGGCCAGGGCGGCGTCGAGCTCCAACGAGCGCTGGCTGATGCCGGCGGTGCGCAGGTAGTTGATGGCGAGCTCGCGGCGCCACCGGCCGTTGGTGGGATCCAGGGCGCTCAGGTCCGCCATGATCCGGCGGGCGGCCAGGCCGTCGCGGCGGGCGGAGACCGGATCGCCGAGCCACTCCTCGAGCTTGCTGACGTAGTTGTGGCTCACCGCCAGGCGCTGGCGCCACTGGGTGTTCGTCGGGTCGCTCGCGACCAGGGCTTGCTTGATCGCGAGGTCCTTCCGGTAGAGCGCCAGGGCGTCGGTGAGCCGCCCCAGCGCTTCGAGAGCCGAGCCGGCGCTGTTGTAGCTGACCGCGAGGTCGAGGCGATAGGCGGTGTCGGCCGGATGGCCCGCGACCAGCTTCTCCTTGATGGCGAGAGTCCGCTGGAACTCTTCCAGGGCCCTCTCGAGCTGCCCGCGCGCCTGGAGCACGGAGCCGAGGTTGCTGTGGGCGTAGGCCACCTCGAGCTGCCATTCCGGGTCGTCGGGGCGCTTCGCCGCCATCGCTTCGGCGACCGCCTGGTAGCGGCGGAACTCGCCCTCCGCGCGCTCGAGGTCGTTCTGGCGCCAGTCGACGAACCCGATCCAGAAGTGGCTCGCTCCGAGTCCCTTTTGCCAATCTCCGTTGTCCGGGTCGCGCTGCACGAGCCGCTCGGCCAGGCCGAGCGACTCGACGTAGGCTTTGCGCGCCGCCGGCAGGTCGCCGCGGCTGGTCCGGACCTGCCCGATCTGGCGCAGCGTCTCCGAGCGCCGGAAGACCTCCTCGTCGGAGAGGTCGGACTCGGGGACGGCGTCGAAGTACTCGAGCGCGTGGTCGCCGACGTCGTCGAGGACGTCGAGGCGGCCGATCGGTTCGAGCTTCTTCCGCAGGTCTCCGACCATGAAGCCGATCAGGCTCTCCGCCTGCCCCCGCCGGCGCTCGGCCTCGCGCCGGGCCTGGACCGCCTGGACGGCGAGGTAGGAGACCACCGCCAGGACGACGACGGCGACCCCGGCGATCGCCAGGGAGGTCCGGCGCCGGCGCTGCGCGCGCTCGAGGGCCACGCGCTCGGCCTCGCGCTCCCGGCGCGCCTTCTCCTCGGCCTGGCGCAGGGCGCGGCGGCGGTCGAGCGTCCGCAACCGGTCGGCCACCTCCTGGGCGTCGCGCAGGCGGCGCTCGGGCCGGCCTTCGACCATCTGCGCCAGGTCCTCGCGCAGCAGGTCGTCCTCGACGTCGCGGTGCCAGCCGGGGGCGAGGGCGCGGGTGAAGTCGCCGGTCACGAACTGGTAGAGCATCACGCCGAGCGCGTAGAGGTCGGCCTGCACCGTCGGCGTACGCCCCTCGACGAGCTCGGGCGCCATGTAGAGGTGGGTGCCTCCCGCCGAGGTGGCGCTGTCGGCCACCATCTCGGTCAGGTCGAAGACGGTGATCCCCTGGCGGAAGAGGAGCTCGCGGTCGGTGATCAGGCCGACGCCGAAGTCGGTGAGGCGGACCTTCGGGGTCCCCTGGCCGTCGGTCGTGATGAGGACGTTCGAGGGCTTGACGTCCTTGTGCAGCACGCCGACCGAGTGGGCGGCGGCGAGCGCGTCGGCCACCTCGGCCATCAGCTCCAGCTTGGTGGCGAGCGGCACCGTCCCCGGCCCGCCCTGCTCGGCGACCCACTCGAGGAGGTTGCCGCCCTCGGTGTACTCGCACTCGAGGAAGTAGGGCGCGCGCTCGAAGTTCCACTCCAGGATCCGCGCGATGTCGTCCCGCGTGCCCAGAGTCTCCTTGAGCAGGCGGAACAGGGTGACCTCGCGCTGCAGCGAACGGAGCCGGTCGGCCTGGTAGCAGAACTTGAAGACCCGCGCCTCGGCGGTCTTCTCGTGGTGGGCGAGCCAGACCTCGCCGAACCCGCCCTCGCCCAGCTTCTCGACCAGCATCCAGTGGGCGCGGCGGGGGACCTCGAGGCCCGGCGCCGGCCGCCAGCCGAGGGTGATCTCATCGCCCGCCGAGACCGCGCGGCGCGCCTTGGCGGTGCTCTTGGGAACGACCAGGGGGGCGAAGCCCGAGACCCCGACCTCGAAGACCTCGACCGGCTCGGCGATGCCCTTGAGCAGGTAGGGCCCGTGGGCGAGCCAGCGCAGCGGATCGTCGGCGAGCTTCTCGTGCGCCGCGCTCTGGCGCGCGAGGTCGAAGGCGGCGCGGGTGAGCAGGGTCTGGCGCTCCTTGGCGAGCCCCATCACCCGGGCGGCGATCATCTTGGCGAAGCCCTCGAGCTCGACCGGCTTGGCGCCGCGCGCCACGTCCTCGGGAGGGTTGGAGCGCAGAAAGATCTCTCCCAGGTGAACGCCCACCCGCGCTGCCAGGTCCACGCCCTGAGCGACGGCGAGGGCGGCGAGCCCGCGGTGGTACGCGAGGGCGTAGCGCACGGCGTCGGCGGTGCGGTCGAAGAGGAGGAGGAAGCCGTCGGTCTTGTCGATCTCGCGGCCCCCGCACTCGACCAGGAGGTCGCGGGCGAGCCGCTCGTGGAGGGCCGAGAGCTCCGCGGCGCGCCGGTCGCCGACCGACGACAGCAGCCGCGTGCTGTCGACCAGGTCGGTGACGACGAGGGTCTTGACCGCGGGGACGACACCGAGATCGGCGTCGGGAAGGCTGGGGGCCGGCGAACCCATCGTGTGCGGCGGGTCTCGGGGAGATCGAAACCGATCTATATTCTTACGGTTTTCGAGCCAGAGAAAATAATAGGCGAAACCGCGTCGCCAGGCAAACCGAGACTTGGAGGAATCCGGCCGGGCGGCAGAGGGATCGAGGTGGCGGCGATCGCCCGGCCGGGAAAAGGATCGAGGGCTTGGCGGGGGGCCGGTCAGTAGCCGTGGTCGTCGAGCCGGACCTTCCCCCGAAAGGCCCAGTAGATCACCCCGGTGTAGGCGAGCACGAACGGCATGCCGACGGCGGCGATCACCGCCATGATCCCGAGCGTCTGCTCGGAGGAGGCGGCGTTGTAGATCGTCAGGCTGGTGCCCGCCGCCACGCTCGAGGTCACCAGGTTGGGGAAGAGGGCGACGCCGACCAGGCCGACCAGGGTCGCGATCACCAGCGACGAGGAGACGAACGCCTGGCCGTGCCGGCCGAGGTAGATCGAGCGCGGGATGTTGCCGATCGCCAGCACCGAGAGGACCACCACCGGCCCACGCCCACGGGAACCGGTCGAAGTTGCCGGTCGCCTTCGGTACCTCGGTCAGGGTGACGATCGTGGTCAGCAGGTAGAGCACCAGGAACCAGCCGAAGGCGTGCCACATCCAGCGGCGGACCCGGGCCTGGAGGCCGCCTTCGGTCTTCAAGTTCAGGTAGAGCGCGCCGTGGAGAGCGAACAGGGCGACCGTCAGCAGACCCACGAGGACCGGGAAGAAGGGGAGCCGGGCGGGCAGCAGCAGGTCGAGGAAGGAGCCGGCGTAGATCCCCCGGGCGTCGAGCGGCACCCCGATCAGGATCGCCCCCACGGCGACCCCGAAGAGGAGCGTCGCGAGGAGGCTCGCCAGGAAGAAGCCGCCGTCCCAGAAGCTGCGCCAGGCCGAGGGGCCGAGCTTGCCCCGGAACTCGAGCGAGACCGCCCTCAGGATGAGCGCGAAGAGCACCAGCATGAAGGCGTCGTAGAAGCCGGAGAACACCGTGGCGTAGGCCTCGGGGAAGGCCGCGAACATGGCGCCGCCGAAGGTCACCAGCCAGACCTCGTTGCCGTCCCAGATCGGGCCGATCGAGTTGAGGATCACCCGCCGCTCGCGGTCGCTGCGGGCTCCCAGGTGGAGGATCCCGACGCCGAGGTCGAAGCCGTCGAGGATCGCGTAGCCGGTCAGCAGCACCCCGAGCAGGGCGAACCAGAGGATGTGGAGGTCCATCTCAGGGCTCCTCCTTCACTTCGGTCATCGAGCCCTGTCTTCCCGTCAGCCGCGCGGCGGTGGCGAAATAGTCCTCCACCGAGGTGCCGGCCGGCTCCGGTCCCACGGGCTCCGGGCCTTGCTGGATCTTGTGATTGAGCACCAGCAACCAGAGGGCGAAGAGCAAGAGGTACAGGAGGCCGAACATGACGATCGAGGAGAGCACCTGGCCGCCGGTGACCACCTCGGAGAGCGCGTCGCCGGTCTTGAGGCCGCCGGTGACGTGGCCGTCGACCACCGTGGGGTAGACGATCCAGGGCTGGCGCCCGACCTCCGCGGCGACCCAGCCGAGCTGGTTGGCGGCGTAGGCGAGGAGCACCGCGAAGACGAAGAACCAGAGCAGCCAGCGGGCCTCGAAGAGCGTGCCGCGCCGGAAGCGCCAGCCGGCGTAGAGGGTGGAGACGATGAAGATCGCGCCGATTGCCGCCATCAAGTGGTAGCTCTCGAACGAGATCCAGACCGGCGGCCGGCCCCACTCGGGCTCGAGCTCGTCGAGGCCCGGCACCGCGGCCGAGGTGTCGTAGTGGATCAACCAGGAGAGCAGCCCGGGGACCGCCAGCCCGTAGCGCACGCGCTCGGCCCCGTCGTCGGGCCAGCCCCACAGGTGCATCGGGGCGTGGCTCTCGGTGCGGTACAGGCCCTCGAAAGCGGCGAGCTTGGCCGGCTGGTGGCGGGCCACCGTGTCGGCCTGGAAGTGGCCCGAGGCGAGCTGGGCGAGCGAGAAGACGACCGCGAGCAGCAGCGCGCCGGCGAACGAGCGCTCGGCGAACTCGCGGTGGCGGCCCCGGAGCAGGTACCAGGCGGCGATCGACATGACGAAGAAGGCGCCCATCAGGAACGCGCCGAACCAGACGTGGACCAGCCGGTGCATCGACGACGGGCTGAAGACCATGGCCCAGAAGTCGGTGATCTCGGCGCGCCGGAAGACCTGGCCGCCCACCACGTGCTCGCGGATCGTGAAGCCGGCCGGCGTCTGCTGCCAGGAGTTGGCGACCGTGATCCAGACCGACGAGAAGATCGAGCCCAGGCAGACCATCAGGGCGGCGAAGAAGTGGAACTTCGGCGACACCCGGTTCCAGCCGAAGAGCAGGACCGCCAGGAAGCCCGACTCGAGAAAGAAGGCGAAGATCCCTTCGGCCGCGAGCGCGGAGCCGAAGACGTCGCCGACGTAGCGCGAGTAGACCGCCCAGTTGGTGCCGAACTGGAACTCCATCACGATCCCGGTGGCGACGCCGATCGCGAAGTTGAGGCCGAAGATCCGAACCCAGAACTTCGCCGCCGTCTCGTAGATCGCCTTGCCGGTGGCGAGGTTCATCGCCAGCAGGTAGACGACCACCAGCGAGAGCCCGATCGTCAGGGGCGGGAACAGATAGTGGAACATGATGGTGAAGGCGAACTGCAGGCGGGAGAGGAACAGGACGTCCATGCCGAGGGCTCCGGAGGCTCGGCCGGGGCGGGCGCTCGCCCCGGCACCCTCGACTGTAGCGCCCCCCGGGCCGCGAGGCCCTACCCGAAGGGACGGGATCGCACCCGGACCGCGGAGGGCCCGGGTGCGGCGCCCTACTCCATGATCTCGAGAGTCGCGCGGGCGGCGCCCTCGATCGCCAGGCTCGCCGGGTCCTGGAGGAAGGCGACGACGCCCAGGTCGGAGCGCTTCCACGAGGGTTCGAGCGCCAGGCTCACCGTGCCGGAGCCGTGGGCGCCGGCCCCTCCCGAGAGCGAGAGCGCCTTGACCAGGCGGCGCACCACGTAGTCGTCGTGGAGGGTCCGGCTGGCGTTCTCGCCGCGCTCGACCGAGGTGATGAGGTTCTTCTGGTAGAGCGCCACCCAGAGCTCGAGCCGGCCGGAGACGTCCCGCACCAGGCTCGCGTCGGCGATCGCTCGGAGCTCGCCGGGGCCGTCGCCCGGCGCCAGGCGCAGCTCCACCCGGCCGGCCTGCGGCGCGGCGAGGGCCTGGCGGATCTTGCCGTAGACCTCGTCCGTTTCGGAGCCGACGCAGTCGGTCGTCCCGTCGACGACGAGCTGCGGCGTGTAGATCCGGTTGCTGCCGAAGGCGCGGGCGTAGCTGCGCTGGCGCTCCGACCAGCGCGCCGAGGAGTAGGGGTCGGTCCAGCCGATGTAGTTCCAGTAGTCGACGTGGTAGGCGAGCGGGAAGACGCGGGTCGCGAGCTTCGGATCCTCGCCCAGTCGCGAGAGGAGCCGGTCGGCGGGCGGGCAGCTCGAGCAGCCCTGGGAGGTGAAGAGCTCCACCACCACCGGTCCGCCGGCGGCGGCCGGCGCCGGATCCCTCTGGGCGGCCCGGGCGTCGAGGCGGCAGGCGAGGACGGCGCAGACCGCGGCCGCGGCGACGGCGAGGACGACGGCGAGGGGCGGGCGCTGGCGTCGGATCATGGCTCGGCTCTCCGGATCGGTTCGAATTGGGTCGGTTCGGGACGGGGCCGGGGAGCTCCCCGGTCCCGTCGCCGATGATACGCGGCCGGCGCCCGCTCGGTTCAGGCGGCCGGGTCCGTCAGCGCATGCCGACGATCTCGCCGTCGACCAGGTCCATGCGCAGGGCCTGCGGCGACTTGGGCAGGCCGGGCATGCGCAGGACGCTACCGAGCAGCGGCACGAGGAAGCCGGCCGCCGCCGACAGCACCACGCCGCGGACGGTGACCGTGAAGTCCCGCGGGCGGTTGATCCGGGACGCGTCGTCGGAGAGCGACGCCGGGGTCTTGGCGACGCACAGCGGCAGCCCCTCGAAGCCGAGGCGGCGGATCTGCGCGAGGTCCTTCTCGGCGTCCTGGGTGTAGACCACCTCGGCGGCGCCGTAGACCTTCCTGGCGATCGTCTCCATCTTGGTCTCGAACGGGTCCGAGAGCTGGTAGAGCCGCTCGACCGGCGGCGGGTCGGGGAGGGCGTGGGCGAGGACGGTCTCGGCGAGCGCCCGGCCGCCCTCGCCGCCGCAGGCGAAGTGGTCGGCCAGGGCGAACGGCGTGTCCATCTCGGCGCAGGCGCGGCGGACGGCTTCGATCTCGTCGCCGGAATCGGTCCCGAAGCGGTTCAGCGCGACCACCGGCGAGCGGTGGAAGAGCCGGACGTTCTCGACGTGCTTCGCCAGGTTGTCGAGGCCCCGCTCGACGGCCGCCGGATCCGGGGTTTCGAGGTCCTTCTGGGCGACTCCGCCGTGGCGCTTGAGCGCCCGCACCGTCGCCACCAGGACGACCGCGGCGGGCGCGAGGCCGGCGCCGGCGCACTTGATGTCGAAGAACTTCTCGCCGCCGAGGTCGAAGGCGAAGCCGGCCTCGGTCACCAGCCAGTCGGCGAGCGACAGGCCCATGGTGGTGGCGATCACCGAGTTGCAGCCGTGGGCGATGTTGGCGAAGGGGCCGCCGTGGATCAGCGCGGGCACGCCCTCGACGCTCTGGACCAGGTTCGGCATCAGGGTATCGCGCAGCAGCACCATCATGGCGCCGACGGCCTGGAGGTCGGCGGCGGTGACCGGCTCCTGGCGGTAGGTGAGGGCCACGATCAGGCGGCCCAGCCGCTCGCGCAGGTCGTCGGCGTCGCGTGCCAGGCAGAGCGCCGCCATCACCTCCGAGGCGGCGGTGATGTCGAAGCCGCTCTCTCGGGGCACGCCCTGGGCGGGCCCGCCGAGGCCGACGACGACGTTGCGCAGCGCCCGGTCGTTGACGTCCTGCACCCGCGGCCAGAGCACGCGGCGCGGATCGATCCCGAGCTCGTTGCCCTGGTGCAGGTGGTTGTCGAGCAGGGCGGCGAGCAGGTTGTGCGCGGCGGTCACGGCGTGGAAATCGCCGGTGAAGTGGAGGTTGATCTCTTCGGAGGGCTCGACGGTCGACTTGCCGCCGCCGGTCGCGCCTCCCTTGATTCCGAAAGTGGGCCCGAGCGAGGGCTCCCGGAGGGCCAGGCAGACGCTTTCTCCGCAGCGGGCCAGGCCCTGGGCCAGGCCGATCGAGGTGGTGGTCTTGCCTTCTCCGGCGCTCGTTGGGGTGATGGCCGAGACGAGGACCAGGCGACCCTGGCGGCGGCCCGCGTCGCGGGCCTCCAGGCGGATCTTGGCCTTGTCTCGGCCGTACGGGACGACGAGAGGGTCGGCGACGCCGAGACGGCGGGCGACCTCGGTGATGGGTTGAAGAGAGCTCATGTCGGGCCGTAAGGTTAGTGCGCGGCGCCTCCGGGGGCAAACCGCGGCCGGGCAGGGCGCCGGTCTGCTGCCGACGCCCGCGTATAATCGACCCCTCCATGACCACCTCTGAATCGCCGGACGGACCGGAGCCCCAGCGCGTTCAGCGGGTCGACCTGCAGCGCAAGATCTCCTTGAAGTTCAAGGAGCTCCAGGGTTTCATCACGGAGTACTCGGAGAACCTCTCGATCGGGGGGATGTTCATCCGCGCCCTCACACCTCCGCCCCCGGGGACGGTCTTCGACTTCGAGTTCACCCTCGGCGACGACTACCGGCTGATCCACGGCATCGGCGAGGTGGTCTGGGTGCGCTCGGTGGACGAGGGCTTCGACCGGCCGGCGGGCATGGGCGTGCGGTTCCTGAGCCTCGATCCCGACAGCCAGAAGCTGATCCACCGCATCGTCGCCGCGCGCCTCGAGCGAGAGGGCCGCTCCGGGGCCCTGCCGCCGGAGATGATCCCGGGCGAGCCCTGGGTGGAACGGCCGCTGGGACAGCCGGTCCGCCGAAGCGAGCCCGAGGCCCTCTCGCCCGGCGGGCCGGAGCCGGGGGCCGGGCAGCTCGCGCTCGGCGGCAGCGAGCCGAGCTGGGGCGAGCCGCGGGCGGAGGGCCGGGAGATCGAGGCGGCGCAGGACGAGGGCGGACGGGGGCCGCTCGGCTCCCCCGCAGATGGCGCGGCCCGCGCCCCGGAGACCGGGGACTGGGGCCTCCAGAGCGGCCCGCTGGACCTCCCGGAGTCGCACCGGCCCCCGGCCCGGATCGAGCCGCCGCCCGAAGCCGAGGCCGAGGCCGAGCCGGAGCCCGGCCTGGACTCGGAGCCGGAGCCGGCCTGGCGGGAGCCGCCCGAGGAGGAGCCCGTGCTCGGGCCGTTCGTCTCCCCGTCGCCGGTCGCGAGCTCGCCCTACGCGCGCTCGTACCGGGGGGCCGGGGTGGCCGCCACGGACAAGGGGCACCGCACCCTCGTCGCCGTGGTGCTGGCGCTCCTCGTCCTCGTCTCGGCGGCCGCCGTGATGGTGCTCTTCTTCCCCGAGGCGTCGGTGCGCTGGCTGGTCGGCGGCACGACGCGAAGGCGCGCACGCGCGGTCGCGGAGCGGACGGCGGGCGGGCCGCGGTGCCGAAAGCGGCGGCACCGGCGCCCGCTCCGGAGATTCCCTCCGGCTCGGCAGCGGCACCGGCCGAGCCGGGGACCGGCGCCGGGGCGCCCCCACCGCCGACGGGCGGCCCGGCTTCCGAGACCGAGGCGGCCGTGCCGTCCGCGATCGAGCCGCCGGCCGAGCCGGAGCCCGCCGCTCCGGAGTCGGCCCCGGCGTCGCCGGCGCCCGCGCCCGGGCCCGCGCCGGCCACTCCGCCGGCGGCCGCCGCGACCGCTTCCCGGGTGCTCAACGTCATCTGGGAACGGCAGGGTGACGAGCTGCTGGTCACCGTCTTCCTCGACGGCCGCGTCGAGGAGTGGCAGTACTCGGTGGCCCGCCTGGCCTCGCCGCCCCGGGAGCTGGTGCGGATCCAGGGGATCCGGCAGCCGTTCGCCCGCTCGGAGCTGCCGGTCTCGAGCGACCTCGCCGAGCGGGTCCGGATCGGGTTCCACCCCGGGCGGCGGGGGAGCGAGCTCCACCTGGTGGTGGACCTGGCCGATCCCGGAGTCGTCCTCGACAAGAGCGAGGCGGTCGGCCAGGAGATCCGGCTGTATTTCGCCCGCTCGGAGCCGTAGCCGTTCGTTCCGGGGATTCGCCTTTCTCCTGCGACGCGCGATGCCTGCCGAGCCGAGAGGTCTGCCCGACCTGCCGCCGCTGGTCCCGGTGCGCTCGGGCGGCGTGACCCTCGCCGTGCGGCGCCTGGGAGGGGCGTCGGCGACCGGCCGGCGCCTGGTCGCTCTCCACGGTGGCCCCGGGCTCGACCATCACACCCTCCTGACCCTCGGCCTCGCCCTCGCAGAGCGCCGCCCGGTGTGGCTGCCGGATCTTCCGGGGCACGGCTCGTCGGCGGCGGCGTCGGGCAAGCTGCCCGGCCTCCGCGCGCTCGAGGACCGGCTGGGGCGGTGGCTCAACGGCTTCGAGGGCGAGGAGAGCCCGGTGCTCCTCGGTCATTCCCTGGGTGCCTGGCTGGTCCGCGAGCTCCTGCACCGGCACCGGGTCGCGGCCTACGCGGCGGTCCTGCTGGCGCCGCCCGCGGCCGGCCAGAAGCGCGCGGAGACGTCGCTGCGGCGGGCCGTCGGATTGATGGCGCGGGGTTCGGCCTCGGCGGGCTCGGTGCTCGGCGGCCGCGGCGAGCACCGAGCCCGCCGCGAGCTCAGGGCCCATGTCGAGGCCGAGACCCGCAACGCCGCCGCGCCCGACTTCCTGGAGGCGATCCACCGCGCCCGGGTGCGCGACCCGAGGCTCTACGGGCCGCTGCTGAGGAATCTCCACCGGCGGCTGACCGGCCCGGTGCGCCCCTTCGATCCGGGCTGCCCGGTCCTCGTCCTGTGCGGCGAGGAGGACCACACCACGCCGCCCGACCAGGCCGGGCGGGTGGCCTCGAGCCTCTCCGGGGCACGGCTGGTCCAGCTTCCCGCCGCCGGCCACTACCCGTTCGCCGAGGCGCTCGGGCCGACGGTCGAGTCGATCGAGAGTTTCCTCGCCGATCTCGCTTGAAAGCCCCGAGCGGTTCTCTCCGAAGGTGCGTCCGGCGTGTCCGCCGGCATCGGAGGACCCCGCCGGCTCGCCGCAACGTCCTTTCGAAGCCGATCTACGGAATCTTCTCGCCGTTATCGACGATCGAAACGAAGATTCCTGGTAGCGGTAGATTGTGACGTCATAGACCAAGAAAGCGGTAATGAATTCGCCGCCCAAGGTATTTTCGTCTCTCCTAAGTCCTTCTCCATCAAAGAGTTGCACTTGCAGGCCTCCGAGCGCTCCCGTCTAGATTCGGGCTCATGGCGAACCGGGAGCGACGGAAGGGGCGCGCGGCGGCAGAGGACGACGGAGCCGGCCCGCGGCAGGAGAAGAAACGGGGCCGCGCCGCGATCGGCTTGCGCATCCTGCGGGAGTTCAGCGGCCTGGGCCAGAAGCAGCTCGCGGCCCGGACGGAGGTGAACGACCGGCGGGTGGGCTCCTACGAGCGGGGGAGCAGCCAGCTCGAGGCCGGTCACCTCGAAGAACTGCTCGCCGCGATGCACCTGCCCTACGCGGCGTGGGCCGAGACCATGGACTTTCTCGACCGGCTCGAGTGGCATCGCCGCAAGCACACGGGGAGCCACGGCGCGGCGGGCGAGGAAAGCCGCCCCGGGCTCATCGCCGACGTCGCGGCGCCCGAACCCGAAGACCCCCTCCGGGAGGCCGAGTGGATCGCCAAGTCGGCGGGCCGCGCCGAAGAGCAGAAGACCTACGACACGCTGCGCATGCTCCTGCTGGCCAAGGTGGGGAAGTAGGCCCCCAGACCCTTCTCGAGCCCGGGTGGAACGGGGGAGCCCACGGCGGGCTCCCCCTCGGCCGGGCTCAATGCACCCGGTAGTTGACGATCGTCTCCCCGATGTTGGGGACGACCAGGCGCAGCGACACCACGTCGCCGCTCGAGACGTCCTTGGCCGCGGCCTCGACGTCCGCCGGCGTCTTGACCTCCTTGCCGTCGACCCGCAGCACCAGCATGCCCGCGCGCAGCCCCGCGCCCGCCGCGGCGCTGTACGGGCTGACCTGGGAGATCACCACCCCCGAGGTCTGCGAGTAGCCGAGCTGCTGGGCGACTGCCGGGGTCAGGGGCTGGACCTGGAAGCCGAGGGTCTCGGCCACGTCGTGGCCCGAGCCGCCGTTGCCGGTGTCCTCCTCGGTGGCCTGGAACTCGCCCAGCTTGACGTCGACCGTCTTGGTCCCGCCGTTGCGCACGTAGCTCAGCTTGACCGTGTCGCCCGGCTGGTGCTGCGCCAGGGTGGTGGTGAGCTCCGTCGCGTCCTCGATCGGCTGGTCGTCGACGTCGACGATCACGTCGCCGAGCTCGAGCCCGGCCTTGGCCGCGGGGCTGTCCGCCTGGACGCCCTTGACCAGCGCGCCCTTGACCTCCTTGAGATGGTAGACCTCGGCGTCGGGGGCCGTCACGGGGGCGACCTGGATGCCGAGCTGCGGCCGCCGGACGTGGCCGTACTTCAGGATGTCCGAGGCGACCTTCTTGGCGATGTCGATCGGGATGGCGAAGCCGTAGCCGACGAAGGCGGGGCTGCCGAGGATCGCCGAGTTGATGCCCACGACCTCACCGTCCAGGTTGACCAGCGGGCCGCCCGAGTTGCCCGGGTTGATGGCGGCGTCGGTCTGGATGTAGGACTGCAAGGCGCTCGGGCCGCCGCCGAGCTGGCGGCGCTTGGCGCTCACGATGCCGGCGGTCACCGTGGCCTCGAGCTCGAACGGCGAGCCGAGGGCGAGGACCCAGTCGCCGACCTGCAGGTCGTCCGACTCGCCGAGGTGGGCGACCGGCAGGCTCTCGCCCTTCTTGGGGGTGATCTGGATCACCGCCACGTCGCTCATCGGATCGGAGCCGACCACCTTGGCCTGGTACTCGCGGCCGTCGACCAGTCGGACCTGCACCCACGTCGCGTCCGAGACCACGTGGTTGTTGGTGATCACGTGTCCCTGGGCATCGTAGATGAAGCCGGAGCCCGCACCCTGCTCGGGCGGGGCCTGGCCGCCCGGGCTCTGGGGGTTGCCGAAGAAGAACCGGAAGGGATCGGGGACCTGCCCCTGCTCCTGGTCGGACCCGGCGGGCTTCTGGACCTCGATGAAGACCACGGCGGGAAGCGCCCGGTGGGCGGCGGCCCGGAAGGTGCTCGACAGGGCGGCCGCCGCCGCCGTGTCGATCTTGGGCTCCGCGTCGTCGTTGGGGTTGGCCACCGCGCGCGTGGCAGGCTGGCTGGCCTTGGCGCCGCCCTGGTCGGCCTGCGACTCCCGCGGATGGGCGGGGCCGCAGGCGGCGACCACGAGGAACAGCGCCGCTACCAGGACACGCGAGATCTCGGCTTTCGATCGCATCGTCGTCTCTCCTGGATCCTTCGGTTCTGGAGTGGGTGTGGAAAGGCGTTCAAAGTCGACCACCACCTCATGCAATGTTCGGTCCCGACCGGTCCGGCTGCCGGAGGTGGCGGGATTCGCCGCGGTTGCTGCCCGCGCGGGCGAATCGCGGGCTCCATCTGCCAGAGTGGCGCGCCGGCCAAATCGGCACGACCGGCGGCCGGCGCGGCGCGGCGCGTCCGGCCCGGCGGGCCGGCATCCGCCCGGGGCGCTCAACCCGCGATCAGGGCGTCGATCGTGTCGCTCTGGGCGTCGGCGTCGGCCTCGCCGATCTCGATCAGGGCCCGGCAGTAGTCGGCCTGGAACATGACCAGGCTCAGCAGGTCCGGGCTCGCCGTCTCGCGCGAACCGAGGCTGCGGGTCAAGTAGCGGAACAGCCGGGGCAGGCGGGGCTCGAACTCGGCCGCCAGGCGGCCCAGGTCGCGGGACGGGCGGATCACCCCGACGTCGACCGGGCGCAGACCGTGGCGCCGCCCGCCGGGGACCTCGGCGAGAAGCATGTTGAGGCGCTCGACCCGCAGGGTGTCCTGGTCGAGCATGTCGAGGAAGATGGCGTTGAGCAACTGGCTCACGATCTGGAGCGGCGGGGGATAGCCGAGGGTGGCCGGGCGGTCGGCCTCGGCGACGGTCTTCTTGTGGCGGGTCGAGATCGCGAGGATCCGGTCGGCGCCGAGGTGGATCGCCGGGGAGAGCGGAGTGGTCAGGCGGATACCGCCGTCGCCGTGCCAGGCCCCGTCCAGGCGTACGGCGGGGAAGAAGATCGGCAGCGCGGCCGAGGCCATGACGTGGTCGACGGTGATCCGGCTCGAGCGGCTGCGCCGGTCCGGCCGCTCCCAGGCCTCGACGTGGCGGCCGTCGACCCAGACCACCGACTGGCCGGTGCCGAAGTTGCTGGTGATGACCGCGAAGCTGCGCAGCTCGCCCGAGTCGACCGCGCGGGAGATGCCGGTGATCTCGCCGTCGCCGGCCGCGTCGAGGCTCGCGGCCAGGAACGAGCGCAGCGGAGCGGTGTCGACCAGCCCGCGCACCTCCGGAGCCAGCCGGCTGCCGCCCGAGACCAGGCGTAGCGCCCAGCGCCCGACGTTGGCGAGCAGCGAGGGGGCGTCGACCCGGAAGACGGCGTCGACCTCGAGGCCGTGCCAGAGCTGGCTGAGCCGGTCGACCGAGGCGCGGAAGTTCCCCGGATGGGCGGCCAGGCAGGCGGCGTTGATCGCTCCCGCGGAGACGCCGACCAGGATCGGCACGCGCAGATCCGGATGGCGGCGGGCCAGCGAGCGCAGCAGGCCCACCTGGTAGGCCGCCCGCGCGCCGCCGCCCGAGAGCACCAGGGCGAGGCCGCCGCCGCCCGCGGTCGATCCCTGGAGCTCCGTTCCTTCCGGCTCTGCCACGTCGGTTCGGTCCGCCGGCGCAGGGGGGCCGGCCGGGTCTCAGGAGGCGGCGCGCTCGACCGGCGGCGGCACGGCGTCGCGGTTCTCGTGGGCCTCGAGGAAGGTCTCCGGCTTCGAGAAGACGCTCGCGATGCGCATGCCCTTCTTGACCGCCCCGAGCGTCACCTTGCCGGTGGCGAGGGCGGCGCCGAGCTGCAGGTAGGTACGGGCCCGGCCGCGGTAGCGGTAGCGGACCTCGAGGCTCGTGCGCCAGAGCCGCGCGTACTCCTCGTAGAACTCCTCGAGCGGCAGCCGGGTGGGGAGCACCGCGTGGATGATGTCGTACATCTCCCAGTCGTGGGTGGTCACGCGCCCCCGCGCGTCGTCCCACAGGTCGGTGCCGGGCAGCGGGGTGAGCACCGAGAAGCCGCTGTTGTAGGTGCCGTGCTCGGCGATCCACTCGCGCAGCCGGGCGAAGTCGTCGCGGTCCCAGGCCGGATCGACGATGAAGTTCGAGGTGAAGCCGACGCCCAGCTCCTTCAAGATCTCGATCGCCCGCAGGTTGTTGGCGGCGTTGTTCTTCTTGTTGACCAGGTCGAGGCCCGCGTCGGTGACCGCCTCGAGGCCCAGGAAGATCGAGAGGTCGCCGCAGTCCTTCCACATCTCGATCAGGTGGGGGAAGCGACAGATGATGTCGGTGCGGGTCTGGACGGTGAAGTACTTGCGGATTCCGGCCGCCTTGATCTGGCGCGCCAGCTCCTCGCCCCGCTTGACGTTCATCCAGAAGATGTCGTCGGTGATGAAGACGTTCGGCGCCTCGATGGCGGCGAGCTCGCGGACCACGCGCTCGGGCGACTTCTCGCGGAAGGTGCTCTCGTGGAACTTCCACACCGAGCAGAAGTTGCACTTGAAGGGGCAGCCGCGGGCGGTCTCCATGAGCGCCAGGGGCTTCCTGAAGTTGATGTAGTAGTGGGGCGCGTAGTGCCGGATCAGGTGGCGGGCGGGCAGCGGCAGGTCGTCGAGCTCGCGGCGGGCGGGCGGCTCCCCGGTGTGGCGCCGTTCGCCCCCGGGGTCGAGCACCAGGCCGGGCACCTTCGCCAGGTCGGCGCGCCGCTCGAGGGCGTCGACCAGGATCGGCATCACCTCCTCGCCGTCGCCCAGGGCCACGGCGTCGAAGGCCGGGTCGGTGAACCAGCCGGGCTCGCGCGAGGCGTCGTGTCCGCCCACCACCACGAAGGCGTCGGGCAGGGCCTGGCGCACCCGGTGGGCGAGCGAGACGCAGCGGTAGCGCTCGGTCGTGAAGTTGCACTGCAGCCCCACGACGTCCGGCTCGAAGGCCACGCAGGCCGCGAGACCGGCCTCGGAGCCGTCGATCCGGAGATCGAAGATCCGGCACTCGTGGCCGTCCGGCTCGAGCGCCCCGGCGACGCACTCCGGTCCCAGGGGCTCGACGAAGGTGAGCATCTCGAGACCCAGGATGCCGCCGATGGGCGGCTTGAGAAAGGCGACCTTCATGATCGCGACCGATACCAGCACAGGCGAGCGGCGTCCGTCAAGCGGCAGCGCGGGGCGCCGGGTCGCGGGAGGCCAAAAAAAACTGCGCCGCCTCGGCCCCTTCGGCCGGCGGCGGCGCTATGTGAAACGGCTCGCCTGGAGACGGCGACCGGAGCTGTCGAGTGGAGTGAGCTTACGCAAGCCCCGTGCCCGAGCGGCCCGGCTTCCGCGAGGCGCCGGGGCGGCGGCTACGGAGCCGTCGCCCGCGCGATCAGGTCGAGGAAATCCTTGCGCATCTTGGCGTGGTCTTCCTGCCGGATGTACATCATGTGACCCGCCTGGTAGTAGGAGAGCCGGATGTTCTTGGCGATCTCCGGATCGAGCGGCATGTGGGCCACCGTGTAGACCGAGCCGAAGTACGGGGTCGCCATGTCGTAGTAGCCCGCGAGCACCAGCACCTGGAGCTTGGGATTCTTGTTCATCGCCTCGCGCAGCACCTCGGCGACGTCGAGGTAGCCCGGCACCCAGCCGCGCTGGCCGCCGCGCGAGAAGCTCCAGGGGAAGACCTGCGCCTCGTAGTTGAAGGGCAGGTCGATCTGGAGACCCAGGTCGCGGCGCAGGTAGTCGTTGATCAGCGACACGAAGTAGGAGTCGAGCACCGCCGCGGCCGGATCGTACTCGGGGCGCTCGCCGGCGGCGTCGCGGTCGCGGCCGAGGAACCGGGAGTCGAGCCGGCCCACCGTCTGGCGCTCGCCGCGCATCAGCTCCTTGAAGAACCGGTCGGCCCGGATGCGCAGGTTGCTCTGCTCGACGAAGTCCTGGGACAGGCCGGTGTACTCGGCCACCTTCTCGGCGACCTCGCTACGCTCGGCGTCGGGGATATTGCGTCCCTCGAGCAGGGCGGTCGCGTACTCCCCCTGGGCGAACGCCTCGACCTCGCCGAGCGTCGTCGGCAGGTCGCCCGCGAGCCGCTCGGGCAGCTTGTGGTGGTACCAGGCGGCCGCCGCGTAGCTCGGCAGGTAGAGCACGTACGGCAGGTCGTTGTCGTCGCTGAAGATGATGGTCTGGAAGTCGAGGACCGAGGAGATCAACGCGATGCCGTTGATGTACATCCCGTAATGGTCCTGGAGGTAGCCGGCCAGACCCGCCGAGCGGGTGGTGCCGTAGCTCTCGCCGGCGAGGAACTTGGGCGAGCTCCAGCGCTCGTTGCGCGTCAGGTAGAGGCGGATGAACTCGCCCACCGACTCGACGTCGTTCTCGAACCCGTGGAAGTCGTCGGCGCTCTCGCCGGGCGCCGGGCGGCTGTAGCCGGTCGACACCGGATCGATGAACACCAGGTCGGTAGCGTCGAGCACCGAGTCCTCGTTGTCCACCAGGTGGCCGGGCGGCGGCTCGTCCGGCATCCCCTCCGGGCCGAGCGCCGCGCGCTTGGGCCCGAAGGCGCCCAGGTGCACCCAGAGCGAGGCGGCGCCGGGACCGCCGTTGTACGAGAAGGTGAGAGGCCGCTTCGCGGGGTCGTCGACGCCGTCGCGGGTGTAGGCGACGTAGAAGATCGAGCCCAGCGGCTTGCCGTCGTCGGCGCGCAGCACCATGTTGCCCGCGGTCGCGGTGTAGGCGACCTTCTGCCCGGCGATGGTGACCGAGTGGTGGGTGACCGAGCTGACCTCGTCGACCAGCTCCTTGCGCACGTCGTACTGGGTCGGCTTGACCTTGACGTCGTCCGCACCGTGATCGTGGTCCCGGGACGGGGCCTGGGGCGGGCCCTGGGCTCGCGCGGCGGCCGGCACGAGGGCCAGCAAGGCGAGGGCCAGGATTCCAGCGGAGCTCTTCCGCACAGCGTCTCCTTTCCGGTCTTGGAGGGGGAACGGGTCGTCTTTCCACGGCGGCCCGCGAGCCGCCGTGCCGACTCTACCGCCATCGCCGTCTCGACGCTCCGGCGTTTACGAAGAGGCGGCGTGGGGCTCGCCGAGCGAGCGCACGCGGGTGATGGCGTCGCGGTTGACGTAGAGGGTGCGGGTGGAGTCGACCAGGAGGAGGAAGGGGTCCGAGGCGTTGAGCAGGTCCGAGAGCCGGCGGCGATTGGGCGGCGCCAGGCAGAGGAGGGCCCCGCGGGCGTGCTCGCCGTTGACCAGCTCGATCTCGACCAGCTCGGACTGGGCGCCGATCCCCCGCAGGGAGTCGACCTCGGGCAGGCCGGGGGGACACTCGAAGTAGACCACCGAGGAGAGCCGCACGAGCTCGACGCCGGAGCCGACGTCCAGGGGCAGGAAGGCGTCGCCGGACTCGTTGAGCCGGGCTCCGAGGGTCTCGTCGCTGTAGGTGGCGGTGGTCGTACGGCGCAGCAGGAGCTCGCCCGCGACCGAGGCCCCCGTACGCAGGGCGAGGCGGGTGGCGAGCGGCGAGGCGTCGATTCCGAACGGGCTCGTCGAGGTGTCCATCACTCCTCCGAATCCAGGTGCTCGAGGAAGGCGAGGTCGACCCCCTCGGAGCGGAAGCGATTCAGCAGGTCGTCCTTGTCGACCGCCTCGTAATAGGCGTCCCGGGCCTCGACCGTCTCCGCGGTCACGAGGTGCAGGAGCGCCTCGTTGAGCATCACGTTGCCTTGCTTCTTGGTGGTCTGCATGATCGACGGGATCTGGAAAGCCTTGTTCTCCCGGATCAGGTTCGAGATCGCGCGGTTGACCACCAGGATCTCCTGGGCGGCGACGCGCCCGCCGCCCCGCCGCTTCAGGAGGGTCTGCGAGACGACCGCGCGCAGGCTGTCGGCGAGCATCAGGCGGACCTGCTCCTGGCGGTCGGCGGCGAACTGGTTGATCAGGCGCTCGATCGTGCCCACCGCCGAGGTGGTGTGCAGGGTGCCGAAGACCAGGTGGCCGGTCTCGGCGGTCTCGATGGCGATCGCGGTGGTCTCCAGGTCGCGCATCTCGCCGACCAGGACCACGTCGGGGTCCTCGCGCAGGGCCGCGCGCAGGGCGCGAGCGAAGGAGCCGGTGTGCTCTCCCACCTCGCGCTGGTTGATCAAGCAGCGCTTCGACGGGTGGACGAACTCGATCGGGTCCTCGATGGTGATGATGTGGTCCGGGCGGCTCCGGTTGACCAGGTCGACGAGGGCCGCGAGCGTGGTCGACTTGCCCGAGCCGGTCGGGCCGGTGACCAGCACCAGCCCCTTGGGCAAGTGCGCGAGGCGGCGGACCGCCTGGGGCAGGCCGAGATCGTCGGCCGACGGGATCCGCTCCGGGATCTGGCGCAGCACCGCGCCCGCTCCGTTGCGATCGCGGAACAGGTTCACCCGGAAGCGGGCGAGCCCCGGGATCTCGTAGGCGAAGTCGGCGTCGCTGTCGCGCTCGAACTCCTCGCGCTTGCGCTCGGGGGTGATCGAGAGGACCAGCTCGCGCGCCCGGGCGGCGTCGGGGACCTCCGAGCCGAGGGGCGTCAGGTCGCCGTCGAGACGGACCCGGACCGGCTGGCCGGGCGACAGGTGGAGGTCGGAGGCGCCGAGCTCGATCATTCGGCGCAGCAGCCCGTCCATGGCGGCGGGCCCCGCCGGACCGGCTCCGGCGACCGTCGGCGGCTTCGCGGCCGGGGCCGGGGCGGCCGGCGCCGGCAGCTCGACGGTGAAGGCGGAGATGTCCGGCAGCTCGGGGTCGGTCGGCGGCGCCGGCGCCACGGCCTCCGGTGCCTCCGCGGCCGCGGCCACCGGCTCGGCCCGCAGGCGCCAGCCCGCCGGACCGGGCTCGCCGCGGAACCGGAAGGGCATCCCGTCCAGGCGGTACTCGAACTCCCACCCGGTCCCGGCCGTGGGATCGGGGACCGGCTCGTCGCTGACCTCGGCGATCAGGTGCCGGATGATCGTGTCGTCGAGGCGCGTTCGGGTCACCTCGCGCTGGTTCCCGTTCTGGCACAGCAGGGGCAGCCGTCCGGGCTCGAGCACCAGGGCGTCCATGCGGTGGTCGACGACGGCGCGCAGCAGACGATCGAGAGTGGCCATGGGGAGAGGCTAGGCCACCGGCGGGCCGCCGGCCATCGCCCAGGCCACCAAGTTGCGGTCGGACTCCGGCGCATCCCCTGTCGGCCGTGCTCCTACGAGACCGACGGGACCGCCGCAGCGCGCGCATGCGACCGCCTTGCGGCATATTCGGAAGTAGTGATTTCTGGAGCGTCGACTTTCGCTTGCCTCGAACCCGGGCAAGGCGAAGGCGGGGCGGTTCCCTCTCGAGGCAGCGCTCCACGCGATGGCGGGGGAGCCCGTGGCGTGGGCGCAGGACGCGGTCGAGCTCGGCCCCGGGCGCCCCTGGATCGATCTCTCGTTCAACGGCCTGGCGCTCCGCGACCGCGGGGTGGCCGGCCCGTATCGCCTGGGGAGCCTCACGCTCGCGACGACGGGCGCCATGCCCAGCGCGCTCGGCCCGGTGGTGGAGGACGCCTACGTCACGAAGCCGGTCTCGCTCGAGCGCCTGACGGCGGAGCCGTGCGGGGAGGCGGGAGGGGAGGAGACGGCCCGGCGGCTGATGCCGGAGGGAGCCGTAGACCGCTGAGACGGGCCGCCCTCCGAGAGGGGTCGTCGGTAGGGCTCGGTGCTTCCTCGGAACGCCGGGCCGGCCGACGCAGAGGTCGGCCGCTTCACCCGCCATAGGACTCCGAACGCATGAAGCGGCCGAGCTCCGCCTCGGCCGGGCGAACGGCGTGGGGCAGCACCGAGCGCGCCAGCGAGAGCGCGGCGGGAGCTTGCAGGCCGGCGGCGTTCGGTGCCCGCCGGAGGGTCCGGCCGGCCGACGCAGAGGTCGGCCGCTTGTACGCCCGCGAGGGTGCATGGTCAGAGAGGTGCGAGTCCTCTCCAGGCATACGCTCTCCGGCCTGTAATTGACTCTGACTGCGTCGCCGTGAGGCGGGGTGGGGAGTAGGAGGAGATGAGCGATCAGTCCGTAGGCAACGAACCCGATTCGGCCGGTAGGACTCGGCGAGCCTGCAAGCGAATGGCGAAGCCCGGACCCGGGAGAGCCGGGGTGCCCGTCGCGCTGAGGGGTAGCGTGCGAAAGCGTGTGCGGGGGGTCTACAGGTGGTTGGGGACGGAATGACCGCGAGGGCCAGGCACCGTAAGCGGGGAGACCTGTCGTCCACGAGGAGAAGCAGGGCGGCAGGAGTCAGAGCTTCCATAGTAGCGAGGAAACGCCGTAATGGGCGTGGAGCGAAGGGAAGCAGGAAGGTGGATGTGTGACGGACAGGACGAGAGACGAGACCCCGGCGCGAGTGGGGCGAGCCCCTAATCCCGCCGGAGAGGCCCGGTCCCGATGGGGCTGGGCCGAACCCTCGGTCTGGACGGAGCGCATGCTGCGGGCCCTGGAGACCGGGGTCCGAGGAGGGACGTGGTTCAGCCTGATCGACAAGGTCTACCGGAAGCAGACGCTCCTGCGCGCGTTCGAGAGAGTCGAGCGCAACGGGGGCGCCGCGGGGGTAGATCACGTCACCGTGGATCACTACGGATCGCGCCTGGAGGAGGAGGTGGAGACGCTGTCGGCGTCCTTGCGGGACGGTAGCTACCGCCCGCAGGCGGTTCGCCGGCGGTGGATTCCCAAGCCGGGGAGCCGCGAGAAGCGGCCCCTGGGGATTCCGACGGTGCGCGACCGGGTGGTGCAGGGCGCGTTGCGCCTGGTCCTGGAGCCGATCTTCGAGCGGGATTTCGCCGAGCACAGCTACGGCTTCCGCCCGGGGCGCGGGTGCCGGGAAGCGCTGGAGCGGGTCGAGGAGCTCCTCGACTCGGGCCACACCTGGGTGGTGGACGCCGACCTGCGCCGGTACTTCGACACGATCGATCCGGAGCGCCTGCTGGCGCGGGTGCGTGAGAGGGTATCGGACGGGCGAGTGCTCGCCCTGATCGAGTCCTTTCTCGAGCAAGAGGTACTGGACGGACTGGAGAGCTGGACGCCCGAGCGGGGAACCCCGCAAGGCGCGGTGATCAGCCCCCTACTGGCCAACATCTACCTCGACCCGCTGGACCATCTTCTGGCCCGCGAGGGCTTCGAGATGGTGCGCTACGCCGACGACTTCGTGATCCTGTGTCGGAGCGAGACCGAGGCCCGCCGGGCGCTTGCCCTGGTGGAGGTGTGGACGGCCCAGGAGGGCCTGAGCCTTCACCCGGACAAGACGGCGGTGGTGGATGCCACCGAGCGGGGTGGCTTCGACTTCCTGGGGTACCACTTCGAACGGGGATACCAATGGCCTCGCGACAAGAGCCTCCGGAAGCTCAAGGACACCCTGCGCCGCAAGACCCGGCGCACCAACGGTCACAGCCTCGATCGGATCACCTGGGACATCAGCCGGACGTTGCGTGGCTGGTACGAGTACTACCGCTACAGCCACCCGACGACCTTCCGGCCGCTCGACCGGTGGATCCGCATGCGCCTGCGCAGCATCTTACGCAAGCGTCGCCGAGGCCGAGGCCGGGGCCGCGGTAGCGACCACCAGCGCTGGCCCAACGCCTTCTTCGCCGAGCATGGGCTGTTCAGCCTCGAAGCCGCCTATGCCTCGGACTCGCAGTCCTCTCGTAGGTGAACCACCAACCGGAGAGCCGGATGCGGGAGATCCGCACGTCCGGTTCGGAGGGAGGGGGGGCAGGGAATCCAACCTGCCCTCCCTACCCCTATCATCCGCCATAGGACTCCGAACGCATGAAGCGGCCGAGCTCCGCCTCGGCCGGGCGAACGGTGAGGGAAGCACCGAGCGCGCCAGCGGAGACGGTCCCGGAGCATCGCCGCCTGCCGGCGCCCGGGCCGAGCTCCGCCTCGGCCGGGCGACCGGCGTGGGCCAGCACCGAACGCGCCCTACGCCGGTCCCAGCCGTTCCGGCTTCACCACCGAGTACGGGTACTCCTCGCGGCTGCGCACCAGGCCGGCCCGGACCGGGTTGTCCAGGAGGTAATCGACCACCGCCTCCAGGCTCTCTCTCCGGCGGACGACGTGGTCCCAGAAGGAGCGCTGCCAGAGCGGACCCCTGTACCCGGTCCGCCGGGCGAGCCTGGTGGAGTAGGACTTGAAAGCCTGGATCGTCTCCATGACACGGGCCGCGTCGTCCAGGAGCCAGTGCAAGTGGTCGGGCATGAGGCAGGCGGCGAGGGTCGACGGATGCTCCGAGAGAGCGGCGTAGACCGGCTCCGCCAGGCGAGGAAGGGCGAAGGGCCCGCCGTCGTCCGCCGTACACAGGGTCGCGTGGATCGGGCGCCCCGCGGGATAGAGGCCGCGTGGCAGGCGGTTGCCGCGGCTGCGGCGCCACGTGTGGTACACGCTGGGCGGGGGTGTGCGGGTCATCTCATCCTTGAGGACGCGAGAGCGCAGCGGGACCTTGCAGGCCGGCGGCGTTCGGTGCCCGCCGGAAGGTTCGGCCGGCCGACGCAGAGGTCGGCCGCTTCATCCGCCATAGGACTCCGAACGCATGAAGCGGCCGAGCTCCGCCTCGGCCGGGCGATCGGCGTGGGGCAGCACCGAGCGCGCCAGCGAGGGTGTGGCGGGACCTTGCAGGCCGGCGGGGTCCGGTGCCCGCCGGAGGGTTCGGCCGGCCGACGCAGAGGTCGGCCGCTTCATCCGCCATAGGACTCCGAACGCATGAAGCGGCCGAGCTCCGCCTCGGCCGGGCGATCGGCGTGGGGCAGCACCGAGCGCGCCAGCGAGGGTGTGGCGGGACCTTTCAGGCCGGCGGGGTTCGGTGCCCGCCGGAGGGTTCGGCCGGCCGACGCAGAGGTCGGCCGCTTCATCCGCCATAGGACTCCGAACGCATGAAGCGGCCGAGCTCCGCCTCGGCCGGGCGAACGGTGAGGGAAGCACCGAGCGCCCCAGCGGAGACGGTCCCGGAGCATCGCCTCCTGCCGGCGCCCGGGCCGAGCTCCGTCTCGGCCGGGCGAACGGTGAGGGAAGCACCGAGCGCGCCAGCGGAGACGGTCCCGGAGCATCGCCTCCTGCCGGCGCCCGGGCCGAGCTCCGCCTCGGCCGGGCGACCGGCGTGGGGCAGCACCGAGCGCCCCAGCGAGGGCGCGGCGGGACCTTGCAGGCCGGCGGGGTTCGGTGCCCGCCGGAGGGTTCGGCCGGCCGACGCAGAGGTCGGCCGCTTCACCCGCCATAGGACTCCGAACGCATGAAGCGGCCGAGCTCCGCCTCGGCCGGGCGAACGGCGTGGGGCAGCACCGAGCGCGCCAGCGGAGACGAGCCCCCGCGAGAAGCGCGCGCCGTTCGCAAGGGCGGCAGCCCCCGGCCCGTCCTACGTGAGCTTGCCGAGGGGGCCGAGGTCGAGGTTGAGGTCTCCCGGATCGAGGCCGAAGCGGGCAGCGATCTCGACCAGGGTCTCCTCGAGCCGCATCAGCGCCCGGCCCAGGCGCTCGACCTCGTCCGGCGTCAGCGTCTCCTCCTCCATCCGCCGGATCGCCTGGCGCTCCATGAGCTGGCGCACGAAGTCCACCAGGGTCAGGACCAGGCGGGCGACCGAACGCTCCACGTCGCCCGGCTCCGGGTTCCAGCGGGCAACCTCGGCCTCTGTGCCCCGGGTGCGGGCCTCGAGCTCGGTGCGCAGGGCCTCGGTGTCGACCGGCGCCACCCCGGCCCGCGGGGCGGCACCCGTGGCAGGAGGAGCCGAAGAAGTGGCCGGGCCGGGCGGGGCGGCGCCCGGTGACGGCGACGGGGCGGGCTCTGCGTCTCCCGCGTCCGGCGCCTCGCCCGGTCCGCCCGAAGCCGGCCGGGTCCCATCGCCCTCCCGGCGGCGGAAGACCCGGTCCGCGGCGGCGAGCAGGGTCGAGAGCTTCAAGTAGATCAGGTCGACGTCGGCCAGGCCCAGGACCACGTCGCCGGTGAGCATGACCCCGCGCTCGAGGAGCGAGTCGACGACCTCCACCAGGCGGGTGTCGGAGTCCTCGAGGACATGGGCCGTGGCCTCCCGGGTGTGGAGGGCGCCCGCGACCTGCTCGCGGGTCCCGTTCGGGTCGTCCTCGCGGCTCACGACGCCTCCCCGCCGGCGAAGTTGTAGGGCGGCCAGGGGCCGGTCAGGAACAGCTCGCAGCCGGCACCGTCGAGCGCGCGCGCCGCCGCCTCGGCCACCTCGCGGAAGGACTCCTCGCCGTCGCTCGGCACCAGGAACGCGGCGTCGAGGAGCACGGCGCCGCCGGGCACCGGCTCCTGGCGGCGGGACTCGGCCGCCGCGGCGGCGAGCCTGGCGAACACGCTCTCGACCGTCTCCGTCGTCTCGGCCGAGGGCGCCCGCCCGGCGTCGCGCAGGCGCTTCTTGCGCTCGAGGAAGGCCCGGCCGGAGGTGGCCGGTCGGGTGGCTCTGCCCGCCTCCGAGAGGACCCGGGCACGCTCCGCGTCCCACCGCACTCGCACGCCCCACTCGCGCCGTCCGGCCACCCGGTCGAGCGACCGCCGGACCTCGCCGCTCCTGCCGCGCACGTCTTCGAGGGCCCGCTCGTCGCTCGAGAACAGGGTGAAGAGCTTCATCGGCAGGACCGCCCGCGCGCCCGAAAAGTGCTCGACCAGCGCCTCGTGGGCGAGGGCCCGGTCGGAGACCCAGGAGAGGTCCTCGAGGCGACCTTCGATCCGTCCCGGTCCGTAGAGGGCGAGCGGGACGCTCGCCGCGACCAGCCAGAGGCCGTCTCCGACCGCGAGGAGCCGCGGCGCCGAGGCGTCGGGCAGCCCCGGGGGAGCCTCCCCGAGGCCGGGGGGCTCGGGGCTCTCGACCAGGCAGTAGAGGTAGGTCGCCGCGCTCACGTGGGCTTCGCTCCGCCCCAGCTCAGGGCCCAGCGCTCGAGGGCCGCCGCGCCCCGGGGCGGGGGGTATTCGGCAGGGGCGCTCAGTATAGTGCAGCGGCCGCCGCGCTCGAGCCGCTCGCGACCCGGCCGCGCGTGCCGGGCGGCCTCCCGGCAGCGCCGGCACGAGCCGCCCGGCACCGCGTTCACCACCACCGCCGGCACGTGGATCCCGAGCTCCCCGAGCCGCGCCAGGAGTCGCTCGGTCTCGCGGGTCGGGAGCTCGCCCGCCCGGGTGACGGCGACGAAACGGCAGCGCACCGGATCGGCGAGCAGGGCGCGGAGCCGCTTGAGCGAGCCGGCGAGAGCCAGCAGGTCCTGCGCCAGGTCCCCCAGCCCGACCGCCCGGCGGTACTCGAGGAGCAGCGAGAGCAGGGCGTGGTCCCACTCGAGCGCCAGCTCGGGCATCTCGAGCAAGCGCAGGGCGTGACCGGTGGGCGCGGTGTCGACGACCAGGAGGCGGTCGGCGGGCTCGCCCGGCGCCTCCGAGCCGGGCACGGCGTCGAGCAGCTCGCTCATCGCCACCAGCTCGTCGAGGCCCGGCGGCGTGGCCGCGAGGAGGCGCTCCAGGACCTCCCGGTCGAACGGCGCATCGAAGCCCGACGAGCCCCGGCCGAAGCCTCCGAACCCCCGCTCGAGCGCGTCGCGGAACCGCTCGTGGTGGGCCGCGAAGCGGCGGCCGGCGTCGAGCTCGCGGGCCCGGAGCCCTCCGACCGCGCCGGGGACCGGCCGCTCGTCGTCGTCGCCCAGCTCCGTCTCGAGCACGTCGCCCAGCGAGTGGGCCGGATCGGTCGAGAGGACCGAGACGGGGCGCGGGGGCCCGAGCCCGGATCCAGGCCCGGACCCGGAGCCGGAGCCGGAGCCGAAGCGCGCGAGGAGCAGGGCGACGGCCGCGGCGCAGGTCGTCTTGCCGACGCCGCCCTTGCCGCCGAAGAGGAGGAGCCTCGTGCCCGGCGGGGCGAGCTCGCCGAGCCAGGTCGGCGGCCCCGGTGCCCGGCCGCTCGGGACCGGTCTCCGGCCCGTCCCGGACGCCTCCGGCGCCGGCTCGCCCGGGGCCTTCGGCAACGGCCTTTGCGGTTCGACGAGCGAAGCGCCGAGGGCGAGGAGGGCTTCCCGGCCCCGCGGCTCGGCATCGAGCTCGGCCACGGTGCGGACCGGGAGCGCGGGGAGCTCCCGCCGGATCTCGTCCAGGACCTGCGCTTCGGAGCGCCGCCGGGCCGCGCACTCGGCGCACGCCTCCCGGGTCCGGGCGGGGTCCTCGGAGGTCGAGTCGGGAGCCAGCCGGTTGACCACCAGCTGCTCGACGGCGACCCCGGTCCCGGCCAGCCGGGCCAGGGCGTCGCGCGTCTCGGCGAGCGACAGGGTCTCGGGCAGGAGCACCCAGACGAAGCGCGCCCGCTCCGGGTCGCGGATCAGCCGGCCGATCTCTCGCGCCTCGGCGCCCACCGCCCCGGCCAGCCGATCGGCCTCGTCGGGCCGGAAGCCGCCGGTCAGGCTGCGGGCGACCTCCTCGTGCCGGGCCTCGAAGGCGAGGAGCACGGCGGCGAAGCGCTCGAGGGCCTCGGGCATCTCGAGCAGGCGCAGGGTGTGGGCGGTCGGCGCGGTGTCGACGATCACCCGGGTGCTTCCCGATTCCCGGGCCAGGCGGACCAGCTCGATCAGGCCGACCAGCTCGTCGACCCCCGGCAGGCGCAGGTCGAGGAGGCGCTCGACCTCGGAGGCGTCGAGGACCGTGCCCCGCTCGGCGAGGGTCCGGAGCGCCGCGCGCCGCGCGCCCAGCCAACGGCGCCAGGCCGGCTCGGCGGCGAGCTCGGCGGCCAGCAGCCGGGGGCCGCCCGGCACCGGCCGCGGCTCGGAGCCGAGCGGCAGATCGAGCACGTCTCCCAGGGAGTGGGCGGGATCGGTCGAGACCACCAGCACGTCCTCGCCGGCCGCGGCGTGGGCCAGGGCGGCCGCGGCGGCGAGCGTGGTCTTGCCGACGCCACCCTTGCCGGCGAAGAAGGTGTAACGGGTGGATGGGAGAGAGGGGGTCAGCTCACGGCGCCTCGTCCGGCCCGAAGCTCACCTCGGCGCCGACCACCTTCGAGGACATCGAGAGGCCCTGCCCCTCGCCCCGCTCCTCGCGGATCGCACGCAGCCGGGCCAGGACGTCGCGCTCGGTCGCGGCGAACTCCTCTTCGCCGATCTCGTCCAGCTCGAGCCGCATCTGTGCCGCCAGGAGCTCCTCCTTGAGGTTGCCCTCGTCGTCCATCTCGGCCTCGACGGCGGCCGCCACCTTCTCGAGCACGAAGCGCAGCGGCGCGGTCAGCAGCCGGTCGACGACGATCATTCGTCCCCCACGGCGCGCTCGAGCTTGAGCCGGATGTTGACGAAGTTGTAGGGCGGCCAGGGGCCGGTGTACTTGAAGTTCAGGTGGTCGTAGCGGCCGGCGACCTCTTTGACCCGGGCGTCGAAGTCCTCCTCGCGGTTGCGGCCGACCAGGAAGGCGGCGTTGAGGATCATCTTCTCGCCGATCGGCTTGTTGGCGCGCGAGGCCACCGACACGTCGCCGAGCGACACCATGATCTCGGTGGCGAGCTCCTCGGAGCGCTCCTGGAGCAGGGAGTCGACGAGGCGGCCGTACTGCATGCGGGCGAAGTAGGTGGAGCCCTTCTGGGACTGGATCTCCTGGCGCAGGAGACGGAGGTTCTCGTCGCCCTTCTCGATCTCCTGGATGATGAGGTCGGGCTCCCAGAGCACCTTGAGGCCGAACTCGAGCTTGCCCTGCATCTTGACCAGCACGTCCTTGAAGGCGTCGTAGGCGCTGCGCAGCAGCTCGATGATGTCCTCCTGGGTGCGGAACACCGTGCCGAAGGACATCGGGATGACCGTGAACTGCTGCATGACGCTCTCGTTGACCCGCTCGTGGGCGAGCACGTTCTCGCGCGTCGGGTCGTAGACCTCGAGCGGCGTGTCGGAGGCGACCGCCGCGATGTCGCGGTAGCTGACCGTTCGCACCTCGGCGGGCTCGACCCCGATCCCGGCGTGGCCGAAGCTCAGCTGGTCGTGGGTCTGGATGATGCAGTAGACGTACTTGCCGCTCTCCTCCGGCGCCGCGCTCTCCCGGTTCTCGGGGCCGGTGCCGGTCCCGGGCTCCAGCGGATCCGCCTCCCGGTCCGGCTCGGCCGATCCGGTGCGCGCCAATTCGTTCGACTCGCTCACGATTCTCCTTTCGCCTCGTCGGCGGGCGCCGTCTCCCTGCCGAGCTGGCGCCGCACCTCGCGCTCGAGCTCCTTGGGCACGACCGGCTTGGTGACCACCTCGTCGCAGCCCGCCTCGAGTGCTCGTGTCCGCTCGCTCGCCAGGGCGTGGGCGGTCAGGGCCACGATCCGGATGTGGCGGGTGCGCTCGTCGCCGCGCAGGCGGCGGGTCGCCTCCCAGCCGTCGACCTCGGGCAGCGACAGGTCCATCAGGATCACGTCGGGCAGGAGCTCGCGCGCCTTCGACAACGCCTCGGCGCCGTCCTCGGCGGTCGCGACGTCGTAGCCGCGGTACGTCAGGTACTCGGCGCAGAGCTCGCGCCCGGCGGCGAAGTCGTCGACGACCAGGACCAGCGGCTTTTCGGTGCTCACGAGGCCTCCATGCGGCGGGGGAGCAGCAGGGTGAAGGTCGAGCCGATGCCCAGCGTGCTCTCCAGGGTGATGTCGCCTCCCAGGATCGTCGCCAGGCGGCGGCAGATCGAAAGCCCGAGGCCGGTACCGGTGTGACCCGGCGAGTAGAAGCTCTCGCTCTGGCCGAACGCCTCGAAGATGCTCGTCTGGTTCGCGTCGGAGATGCCGATGCCAGTGTCGGTCACGGCGATCGCCACCCGGTCGCTCTCCGCGTCGTAGCCGGTCTCGATCGTGACCTTGCCGGCGGGCGTGAACTTGAGGGCGTTCGACAGCAGGTTCAAGAGGATCTGCTTGACCTTCTGACGGTCGCTGGTGAGCACCGGCATGCCCTCGGCGCCGTCGAAGTCGACCACCAGCTGGCTCGCCTGGATCAGGGACTCGGCCTCGATGCGGACCTCCTTGAAGAGGTCCTTGAGGCGGAAGCGCTCGGCGCGGACCGGCATCTTTCCCGACTCGATCCGGGTCAGGTCGAGCAGGTCGTTGATGATGGTCAGCAGGTGATTGGCGTTCGAGTCGACGCGCCGGAGCTTCTCCTGCTGGGCCTCGGCCAGCTCTCCCGAGATCCCCTCGAGGAGGATCGAGGTGTAGCCGACGATGGCGTGGAGCGGCGTGCGCAGCTCGTGCGAGACGTTGGCCAGGAACTGCGATTTCATCGCCGAGGCGTGCTCGAGCTGGAGGGCCTGGCGGCGCAGCAGCTCGTTCTGGTCCGCGAGCTCGCGGGTGGCCTCGCGAATCTTCTCCTGGAGCTCCTCGGAGTGGCGCTTGACCTGCTCGTAGAGCCGAGCCTTCTCGACCGCCTCGCTCTGGTCGTGGAGGATGGTCACGACCGCCGTGTCCTGGCCCGGCTTGGAGAGGGTCTTGGCCGAGATCGCCTCCATCGGGATCGCGTCGCCGCTCTGCGGGTCGAGCAGCGAGAGCTCTTTGCGCCACCGGAGCGAGCGGCCGGCGTAGATGTTCGAGGCGAACGAGGTGAAGACCGCGTCGTTGGCCCGCACGCGGCGCTCGGCCTCGAGGTCCGAGCCGTCGCCGGCGACGGTGAACAGCCGCTCGGCGGGCGGGTTCATGAGCACGATGTTGCCCACCGGGTCGGTCACCAGGATCGGATCGAGCACCGAGTTCAGGATCAGGTCGAGGCGATCCCGCTCGGCGCGGGTCTCGGCCTCCGCGGCGCGCAGGCGCCGGTAGTTCTCCTCGATCTCCTCGGTCGCGCGCGACAGGTCGGTGACGTCGCGCAAGACCGAAACCATCGCGGTCTCGGAGCGCCCGAGGGTGAAGGGGGTGGTCAACAGCTCGAAGACCAGGTCCTGGCCGTCGAGAGGGTCGACCAGCAGGAGCTCGCGCCGGCTCGGTCCGCCCTCCTCGGCGTTGGTGAAGAGCGACGCCGAGAAGAGCATGTTGTTGAGCGCCACCGCCCGGCGCCGGCCCTCGCCCATCTCGTCGCCCGCCGAGAGCAGGTTGTCGGCCCCGCTGTTGGCGATCAGGATGCGGCCGTCGGCGTCGGTCAGGAGGATCGGGTCGGTGACCGCCTCGATGACCCCGTGGAGCCACTCGACCTCGCGCCGGTGCCGCCGGTCGTCCTCGCGCGCGCGCCGGTACCAGAGCGAGCCGAGCCGCGTGCCGAGGGCGCAGGCCGCCCAGGCGAGGGTCTCCGGGTCGGGGAGCGACCCGCGCCGCCCGGCGGCGAGGAGCAGGCCGAAGCCCGGAGCTTTCGCGCCGGTGCCGTCGTCGAGGGCCACGGCGTAGTAGGGGACCTCGCCGAGAGGGGTCGCCGGCGGGCGCCGCGGGTTGCCCGGCTCGGGCCGGCCGAAGGGCACCGGCTCGCGGCTCTCGAGGGCGACCACCAGGGGGTGGGTCCGCTCGCTGAGCTCGACCGACAGGCCCTCGGCCTCGCCGTCGTCCAGCCCTTGGGCCACCAGCCCTTCGAGCGTGTCGCCCGCCGCGTCGACCACGGCGCACAGTCCGGCGGAGACCCCGCCGTGGCGCGCGAGCCAGTCGAGGGCCCGCCCGGCGCAACGAGCCGGGTCCGACTCGCCCATGAGCTCCTCGATCAGGGCGAGCCGGGCCTGCGCATCGTCGGCGGGTCTCTCCTCGGCCTGGATTCGGGCGACCTCCATGCTCTGCTCTGGCGCTATGGCGAGCGGCTGCTACTTGCGTCCGCCTCCGCCGCCTGCCTTGACCTGCTCGCGCTTCTCCACGGCGGCGAGCTCGGCGCGCAGGGCCGCGTTCTCCGCCTGAAGCGCCTCTCTCGGTGCCGTCTCGATGGCCGGCCGGGACACGGTCGGCACCTGGCCCACCGCCTCAGAGTACTTCAAATACGTGTCGATCGAGGCGACTACCACGCGGGCCTCGACGGTCAGCAGGTCGATCCCCACCAGGGAGACCCGGACCCAGGCGTCGATCACGATCCCCTTGTCGAGGACGCGATCGAGTACGTCGATGAGACTGGTTCCACCCGAAGCACGTTCAACCGGCATCCTTGTCTCCTGTCCTTTCCTTGCTGCCCTGTTTGGCCCGGCGCCCGGCGCGCTTCTTCGCCGCGGGCTCCGCGGCTCGTCCGGCGCCCTCGCCGGCCGCTACTTCCAGCATGCCGAGCCGCCGCTCGAGCAGGCTCACCTGCTCGCGCAGCTCACGGTTCTCCGAGGACAGCTTGCGGGCGGCCACGGAGAGGTTCGGATCGTCGCGCCACCAGTCGAGCCCGATCTCTTCGGCCTTGTCGATGGAGCAGACCAGGAGCCGGATGCGGATGGTCAGCAGCTCCACCTCGGCGAGCGAAACCCGGATGTCGCCGGCGATCACCAGCCCCTTGTCGAGCACCCGGTCGAGGACGTCGACCAGGCCGCTCGTCTGACGATAGGTAGGTTGCATCGCTCCAGCCATCTGTCGGGACCTCGCTCACCGGCACCATCGGGCGTCGTGTGGCCGGGATTGTGTCAGACATGCCGTTCCCTTGGCCACCGACGATTGACGAGACTGGCCTGAGTCGGCGAGTTGCGGAACGCGCTGCAGGAATCGTTCCAAAGGCCCCCCCCGGCGTGGCGAGTCGAACGGCATCCCTCCCGGGCGCCGCCCGGGGTCGCTCGGGGCCCGGAAAGCGCCACGGTGCGGGGGGTGGGGCGTCCCGGCGCGGGCGGAAATTGGATGGCTGCTTGTAAGAATTGCAGGCAAGGATCGCCGCGGGACGAGCTGCTACGATCCGCACTCCCGTCGTGCCCTCGCCGATGCCGGCTCCCCCCGATCGCCCGCCAGGTCCCCGCGACTCCCGGCCGCCCGCGGCGTGGTTCGCGGCCGCGCTCGCGGCGACCCTCGCGATCAAGGCGGCGCTGGCCGCGAGCCTGCCGGTCCTGGGCGACGAGGCCTACGTCTTCCTCTGGGGGCGCAACCCGGCGCTCGGCTACTACGACCACCCGCCGCTCGCCGGCTGGATGGCGCACCTCCTCCTGGCGCTCGGCGACTCGTTGCCGGTGCTGCGCCTCCCGTCGATCCTCCTCGCCGCCCTGATCGCCCTCGGGATGGTCTGGCTGCTGCGGCCGTACGGCGCGGCGGAGGCCTACCTGGGCGCCACCCTCTTCTTGCTCGCGCCGGTCAACGTGCTCGGCGTCCTGACGCTCACCGACACGCCGCTCGTCCTCTTCTCGTTTCTCTCGGGGGCCGCGCTGCTGCGCGCCCGGCAGCGCGGGGACCACCTCGGGTGGTACGCCCTCTCGGGGCTCCTCCTCGGCCTCGCCTTCCTCTCGAAGTACCTGGCCGTGCTCCTCGCCCTGGGCTACGCCGCCTGGTTCCTGGCCGACCTCGGAAGGGGTGGCGCCCCGGCCCGCCGCCGGCGGGTGGCGGGCTTCGCGCTCCTGGTCGCGGCGAGCCTGCCGTTCGTCGCCTTCAACCTCTGGTGGAACGCCGGCCACTGCTGGGCGAACGTGATCTTCAACCTGTACTCGCGCCACGTCGGCGAGGAGAAGAACTACTCGGTCCCGAGGAACCTCCTGTTCTACGCCGGCACCTTCGTCTACATGGCGACCCCGCCGGTGCTCTTCTTCCTCTGGCGGCGGCGCCGCCGGCTCGCCGGGCTCCTCGCCGATCCGGTGATGCGGCCGGCGGCGCTCCTGTTCGCGGTGCCGATGGCGGCCTTCCTGGCGATGGCGTTGCTCGCGGTCTTCGGCGCCTACTGGGTGCTCGCCTTCTACCCGTTCTTCTTCCTCCTCCTGCCGCGCTGGCTGGAGCGCCGCGAGCTGGTGGCGGCGTGCCGGTTCATGGCGGTCTTCACCGTCCTGCAGCTGGCGGTGGTCGGAGGCGTGCTCGCCCTGCCCCTCGACCGGCTCCGGGCGGTGGGCTTCCACGACTCGCTGGCGACCATGGAGGCGACGCCCGCCGAGCTCGCCCGCGCGCTGCGCCCGTACCGCCGGGGCGCGCACCTGGCGGCGCCCGGCTACACCCTGGCGTCGATCCTCTCCTACCGCCTCGGGGAGACCGTGAGCGTGTTCGGAGAGGGGTCGCACTACGCCCGGGAGGACGATCTCCTGACCGACTGGCGGACGCTCGCCGGCCGTCCCGTGCTGGTGGTGTCGAAGCGGCCCTTCGAGCTCGACCGCTACCGGCCCTACTTCCGCACGGTCGAGGTCGCGTCGGCCGGGCTCCGGGGCGCGACGATCCACCTGCTCCGGGGCGAGGGATTCGACTACCCGGCGTACCGGGCCGGCGTTCTGCGGCCGGTCCTCGAGCGCTACTACCGAATCCCCGCCTGGCTGCCGACGACCGGCTGCTACTTCTGCGCGAAGTACTTCCCCGAGCTCTCCCGCCGCGCGACGAAGTAGACCCAGGCGACCTCCACCGGCTGCTCGGGATCGGCGTGCCGGCGGGCTTCGGCGAGGATCTCCTCGCGCTCGTCCGGGTCCGCTCCGGGCGCGATCCGCACGATCATCGCCGGAATCTCCGCCAGCTCCATGAGCTCGGACTGGGGGCCGCGGTGGACGTAGCGGCGGCGCGAAGCGACCGAGAAGCCGGCCTCGGCGAGCTGGCGCTCGAGGCGGCCGGCCGCGATCCGGTGCGGAGCGCCGGGCTCCCCACGCCTCGCGCGCCGCGCCACCGCGCGGGCCAGCGCGACCTGGTAGGGATGGACCTCCGACGGCTCGCCGGCGAGGCGCTCGGCGGGCACGTTGAAGACGAAGAGACCGCCCGGCTCGAGCAGCCGCGCGAGCGCGGCGAGCACCGGCCGGCCGGCCGGGAACTGCCAGAAGGCGGCGTTCGAGACCGCCCGGTCGAAAGGGCCGGAGGCCACCCGCTCGACGCGCGCCGCGGCGGCGACCACGAAGCGGGCGCGGGGGTCTCTCACGCGCTCTCGGGCCACCGCGACCATCGCCGCCGAGCCGTCCACCCCGAGGAGCTCGGCGTCGGCCGGCAGGAGCGCGAGGCAGGCCCGAGCGGTCGCGCCGCCGCCGCACGCCAGATCGAGCACCCGGTGGGCGCGGCCGAGATCGGCGAGCTCCGCCAGGTGGCGGTTGAGCGCCGGGTAGATCGAACGCTCGCGGGCGAAGCTGTCGTAGATCTCGGCGTTGGCGCGGCCGGACCAGGGAGAGTCGGAGGGCATGGGGACAGTCTCTCACCCCCCGCTGTGGGGACCGGCGCTTCTGTCACGTTGCCGCCCCGGGGCGCACCTGGGGACTGAGTACCTCGCTGCCCGGGAGACCCATCGAGATGTGTGACGAGGGCGAAATTTCGACGAAGGAGCAGGATTTTTCGAGAAGGGGACGTTCCAGACGCCTCGCCGGTTCGAGGCGGAGCTTCTCCAGGTGAGCCCGATGCCGCGCTGGGCGCCGCCGATCGCGGTCGCCGCGGAGACCGAGACGCCCGGCGGCCTGGGCTTTTCCCTCGCCCGCTCCACCCGGGCCCTGGAGCGCTCCGGGCTGCGCCAGATCATGGCCGAGGCGGTGCGCCCGGGGGTGCGCTCGTTCGCCATCGGCATGCCGGGGACCGACCTGCTGCCCGCGGCCGAGCTGCGGGAAGTGGCGGCCGACGTGCTCGCCGCCGACCCGCGCTCGCTCCAGTACGGGGAACCGTATGCCCCGCTCAAGCGCTGGGTCGTGGAGCTCATGGCCTGGCGCGGCGCGCCGTGCACCGTGGACCAGGTGTTCCTCACCGCCGGTGCCCAGCAGGGCATGGACCTGGCCGCCCGCCTGCTCCTCGACCCCGGTGACCCGGTGCTGCTCGAGGAGACCATCTACGACGGCATCCAGCTCGCCCTGGCGAGCCGCGCGCCTGAGCTGGTGCCGCTGCCCACCGCCGCCGGCGCCGGCGCCGACCTCGACGCGCTGGAGGCGCTCCTCGCGAGCGGCTTGCGGCCGCGCCTCTTCTACACCGTCCCGGTGGGCCACAACCCCCTCGGCTCGACGCTGCCCGAAGCGGCCCGGCGGCGCCTGGTGGCGCTCGCCCGGCGCCACCGGATGCCGGTCGTCGAGGACGACGTCTACGGCTTCCTGAGCTACGGAGAGCCGGCGCCGCCGCTCCGCGCCCTCGATCCGGAGTGGGTGATCTACCTGGGCTCGTTCTCGAAGATCCTGGCGCCGGGGCTCCGCGCCGGCTGGATGGTGGTGCCGGAGGAGCTGGTCCCCCGGCTCTCGATCGCCAAGCACGCGGGCGACGTGGACACCTGCACCTTCACCCAGCGCGTCCTCTGCGGTTTCCTCGACCGGGGCCTGATGCCGGACCACCTGGCGCGCCTCCGGACGACCTACCGCGAGCGCCGCGACGCCATGCTCGCGGCCCTCGAAGGCTGTTTCCCGGCCGAGGCGAGCTGGCAGTCGCCGGCGAGCGGACTGTTCGTCTGGGTGGAGCTGCCCCGGCGAGTCGACACCCGGCGCCTGCTGCGCACCGCCGTCGACGAAGCCCGGGTGGCCTTCTGCCCGGGTGACGCCTTCGCCGTCGAGGGCGCGCGCCGGCCGGCCCACGGCATGCGCCTGAGCTTCGCGGACGCGACGCCCGAGGAGATCGCCGAAGGCATGGAGCGCCTCGGCCGGGTGGTGACGGCCGCCTGCCGGTGACGCCTGCAGCCGGCCGGCGATTCACTCGCGAGCTCCTGGATCAGCAGGCGAGCTGCTGCTCGGCCACGGCCGCGGGCTCCGAGCCCGACAGCAGCTCGTCGATCACCGCCACCAGCTCCTCGAGGTCGAAGGGCTTGTAGAGCATCCGGTCGGCCTGGGAGAACTCGAGGAAGATCTGCTCGCGGTCGACCTCCGACCCGAGGTTGCGGGCGGTCAGGAGGAGGATCCGGAGACCGGCCGGGTAGACCCCCCGCGACTCATCCTCGCGCAGCATGCGCGACACCCGGTAGCCGTTCTCCCGCGGCATCATCACGTCGAGGATCACCAGGTCCGGCTGGGCCGCCCGGGCCATCCCCAGCGCCTCCAACCCGTCGCTCGCGGTCACGACGTCGTAGCCCTCCTGCATCAGCCGGTACTGGACCGTCTCCACGACGTCCCGTTCGTCGTCCACCACCAAGATCTTGACTCCGCTCATGGCCTTCTCCTTCGTACGTCTCCCGGTGCGCCGCGACGGTGGCCGCGGCCGGCAGACAGGTTTCGATGAGCTCCCGGCCCGACTCGCCGTCGTCCGGGAAGACCGCCGGCCCGAGCAGTCGGGGGGCGGGGATCGCGGCGCCGCCGCTCTCGAGGCCGGCCTCGGCGAGGTGCCGCTCGAGCCGCCGCCGGACGATCTCCGTCCCCTCGCGCGGTGTGGCGAGGAGCACCAGCACCAGGCGCCGATGGGCCGGCTGGACGGTGAACAAGTCGCAGTCGCGGGGCAGGACCCGGCGCAGCTCGTCGCGCACGGCGAGGAGCGCCGAGAGCAGGGTCTCCGGGTCGGCGAGCGCCGGGTGCCGCTCCTCGTCCTCGCTCCAGCCGATCACCAGGAGGCCGAAGAACGGGTACTTGCGGTGCTCCCGGATCTCGGCCTCGAAGGCGACCGCCTCGCGCGCCCGACCGAGGTCGGCGGGCAGGCGGACGGTGAAGCGGCTGCCCAGGCCCTCGGCGCTCGCGAGCGCGAGGTCGCCGCCGTGGGCCCGCACCATCTCCCGGGCGATCGACAGGCCGAGGCCGGTTCCCTGGACCGTGCGGGTGAGGCACTCCTCGGCCTGGTAGAAGGGCTCGAAGATCCGTTCCCGGTGCTCGGGCGCGATGCCGGGCCCGGTGTCCGCCACGCTCAGCTCGGTCCACGGCCCGCGCCTCCCGACGGCCACCTCGACCCGACCGCCCGCCGGCGTGAACTTGAGGGCGTTCGACACCAGGTTGGTGACCACCTGGCCCAGCCTCTGGGGGTCGGCGAGCACCGGCGGCGCCGGGCTGTCGATCGCGAGCTCGAGTCCGACGCCTGCCGCCTCGGCCTGGGGAACGAAGGTCGCCCGCAGGTCGTCGAGGAGCTCGGCCAGGCCCACCGGCTCGAAGCGGTACTCGAGCTTGCCGGCCTCGATCTTCGACAGGTCGAGCAGGTCGTCGATGATCAGCGCCAGCCGGCCGACGTTGCGCTGCGCCATGTCGAGGAAGCGCTTCTGGGGCTCGGCGAGGCTTCCGGTCTGCTCGCGCCGGACCAGGTCGATCGAGTTCTTGATCGAGGTCAGCGGGGTGCGCAGCTCGTGGGAGACGGTCGACACGAAGGCGCTCTTGAGCTCGGAGAGCTTGGCCAGATCCCGGTTCGCCTGCTGCAGCCGGCCCTCGACCCGGCGGCGCTCCTCGACCTCCAGCTCCAGCCGCCGGTTGGCGATCTCGAGGACGGAGCGGACCTCCTCCAGGCCGCGGACGGTCTCGGCCTCGGCGAGGGCCCGGTTCTGCTCCCGGCGCACCCGGTCGACCAGGTAGCCGTAGAACGAGGCGACGGCGAGGAGGAAGGGGATCCGGATCAGCGTCGCGGTGGTGAACAGGCTGGCCGTGCCCGACGCCGACAGGCCGTAGAGGTAGGCCGAGCTGACGACGACCGAGCCGAGCGCGATCAGCGCCAGGCTCTCGCCGATCGCGGCGAGGAAGAGGACGAAGAAGTAGAGATAGAAGAACTCGGTGTCGAAGTGGCCGGTAAGCACCAGGGCGGTGGTGATCCACGCCGTGTCGGCGATCAGCACGCCGGCGGTGAAGGAGCGGCGCGCGAGCCAGTGCGCAGAGAGCTTGGCGACGGCGACGTTCGAGGCGATCGCGAGGGCGATCAGGGTGGTGAGCGCCGGCGACAGCCCGGAGAAGCCGGTCTCCGAGAGCACCATGTAGGAGGTGGCGATGATCAGGGTGAAGCGCAGGAGGACGAAGGCGTGGCCACGGCCGCGATCGGCGGCGTGGCCGGATTCCTCCCGCGACCGGTCGGTCTCTTGGTTCATCGCCCGCCCAGGCTAAGGGGGGCGGCCGGGCCGGCGCCATCGCGGTCGGTCCGGTTCGCGGGTCGGCGCGAGCGCCGGCTCCGCTGTAGGAGGCTCGCCTACTCGTCGCGCGGCAGCGGCTTCCTCGGCAGCGGCTGGTCGCGCATGGCGGCGTCGTAGAGGAAGCCCGCCATCACCACCGAGGCCTGCACCATGTCGTCGCGGTTCAGGTGGTCGTAGCTGTCCGCCGCGGTGTGGTGGGTGAGGGCGAAGTAGTCCCGCATGTCCTGGACGAACTGGAAGCCGGGCAGGCCGACCCGGTCGAACGAGAGGTGGTCGGTGCCTCCCGTGTTCTGGGTCGACACGGTGGTCGCCCCCAGGTCGTGGAAGGGCGCGAGCCAGGCCTCGAAGATCGGCACCACCGCGGCGTTCTCCTGCGTGTAGATGCCGCGGATCCGGCCGCCGCCGTTGTCCAGGTTGAAGTAGGCGGCGAGCTTGGCGTGCTCGGGCTTCAGGGTGAGCGGGCCGTGCTCCTCGCGCAGGTACTCGGGAAGCGCCTTCTGCTCGGGATCCTCGGGCGCGGGCCGCGCGGCGAAGTGGTGCTCGACGTAGGCGTGCGAGCCGAGCAGGCCCTCCTCCTCGCCGCTCCACAGGCCGACCCGGATGGTGCGCCGCGGGTGGATGCCCAGGGCCTCCAGGATCCGCACCGCCTCCATGACCACCGCGCAGCCGGCGCCGTTGTCGGTGGCGCCGGTCCCGGTGTGCCAGGAGTCGAGGTGCGCGCCGACCATGACCACCTGGTCGGCGAGGTCGGTGCCCGGGATCTCGGCGATCGTGTCGTAGGCCATCAGGTCGTCGTCGTAGAACCGGGAGGCGACGTCGACCTCGAGCTCGAGAGGCGCCAGCTCGGGCGAGGCGGAGGCTTGGTCCGCCGGCTCGGGGGTCGATCGGTGCGAGGTCGCCATGCCGTCGGCCGGCCCCTCCTCGGTCTCGCCGGCTTGGCCGGTCTCAGCGGCATCGTCCGCCTCGCCGCCCGTCGCTTCGAGGATCCGGACCAGCCGGTCGTACTGCTCGACCTGGACCACCAGGGCCGGCACGCCCGGGTTCTCGCCGGGCTCGCGCGAGCCGCCGCCGCTGACGGTCAGGATCCCCGCATCGCGCGAGCTCGGCTCGAGGGTCGCGAGCACTCCCTGCGCGACGAAGAAGTCGTTCATCTTGCGGCGCAGGGCCCAGCGCTTGCGCGCCCGCTCGCGCCAGCCCTCGCGGTGCTCGCCGGGGATCTCCAGGGCCTCGAGGGCGGCCAGGGAGTCGGCGTCCTCGCGCTTGACGATCGGGTCGTCCCAGCTCCCGAGCTTCCCGCGCGTCGTCGAGCAGCAGCACCTTGCCGGAGAGCTTGCCCTCGTACTTGGCGAAGTCGTCCTCGCTCTCGATCGTCACCCGCATCGCCGGGCCCCGCACCGGCCCCTCGGTGCCCGGGGTCCAGGCCTTGGGCAGGGCGATGAGGGGCATCTGGAACGGCTCGATCTCGGTCAGCGAAGCGCGGCTGAACGACCAGCCCCGGCCGAACGGCCCCCAGGGCTCGAGGTGGGCGTTGGCGAGCCCCCAGCCGGCGAGCCGGTCGCGGGTCCAGTCGTTGGCCTGCTTCATCGCCGGCGAACCGGTCAGCCGGGCGCCGATCCGGGTGGTGAGGTCGCGGGCGATCTCCATGACCTGGGAGTGGTGCAACCCCTCGTCGCGGATCCGGTTCATGGCGTCCAGGTTCACCGGCTCGTCGGCCGAGAGGGGCGCCACGAGGGCGACGGGGGTGGTGAGCAGGGCGAGGGCGAGCAGCACGCGGGCATGGCGCATGGATGACAGCTCCGGGGAAAGAATGAACGGGATCGGGGAACCGCCGCCGACTGTATCGCACTCGCCAGGCCCGAAACCCTTCCGGCCGGTTCTTCTCGGCGCCGGGGCTGTTGTGGTAGGAAGAGCCCTCGGGCGCCGACGCGCGGGCCCGCGAGGAGGAGGAGGACGCGCATGCGACCGATCACCGCCAGCGACCTGATGAGCCCCGACGTCCTCACCGTCCCGGAGGACCTGAGCGTCCGCGAGCTCGCCGCCTTCCTCGTGGACAACGAGATCACCGGCGCGCCGGTCACCGACCGCGAGGGACGGCTGGTGGGCGTGGTCTCGGTGATGGACATCGCCGAGAGCGCGGCCGGCGACGAAGAGGCTTCTCCGGGCGACGGGCCGGACTACTTCGGGCGCGGCTGGGAGGAGGGCCTGAGCGAGGGGGAGCGCGAGGAGCTGGGCTTGTTCGAGGACGAGGACGAGCTCCTGGTGGGCGAGATCATGAATCCCGAGGTCTACTCGGTGCCCGAGGACGCCTCGGTTTCCGAGGTCGCGATGACCCTGCTCTCGAACCACATCCACCGGCTCCTGGTGATCGACGAGGGCAAGGCGGTGGGGATCATCACCACCTCGGACCTCCTCGGCCTGCTGGTGGACGAGGGGTGAGCGCCGCCGGTCCGGCCCCCGAGCGAAATCACGCGCCGCTGGGCGTCGTCGGGGGAATGGGCCCCCTGGCTTCGGCCGAGCTCCTGGCCACGATCTATCGGCACGACCCCCCCGAGCGCGAACAGGAGGCGCCGGCGGTCGTCCTGCTCTCCGATCCCTCGGTGCCCGACCGCAGCGCCGCGATCCTCCGCGGCGAGACCGGCGAGCTCGCCCGGCGGCTGGCGGCGGCGATTCGCTCGCTGGTGGGGATGGGCGCCGAGCGGGTGGTCGTCGCCTGCTTCACGATCCATCACGTGCTGCCCGAGCTGCCCGAGGAGCTGCGGCGGCGGGTGGTCTCGCTGGTCGACCTGACCGTCGAGGCGATCCGCGCCGATCCCCGGCCGCGCCTCGTCCTCGCCACCACCGGCTCGCGCCGCAGCGGCCTGTTCACGAGTCATCCGCGCTGGGGCGAGGTGGCCGGCGCGCTCGTCCTGCCGGGCGAGGAGGACCAGGAGGCCCTCCACGAGCGGCTCTACCGGCTCAAGCGGGGGGAGTCGCCGGCGGCCACGGTGGCCTGGCTCGAGGAGCTCGGCGGCCGCCATCCGGCGACCGAGGGGTTCGTCTTCGGCTGCACCGAGCTCCATCTGCTCGCCCGTCCGCTGGCCGAGCGGTGGGGCGAGGAGGCGGTCCGGCGGAGGGTGGTCGACGCCCTGACCGTGGTCGCCCGCCGGGCGCGCGAGCTGGCCGTCCCCCCGGAGGGCGGGCGGTGGTAGCCTGAGCCATGACCGCCCCCCGCCAGGGACCGATCTCGGGCGCCGTCGGGCGCTTCGCCTCGCGCCTGCGCTTCCCCCAGCTCTTCGCCTTCTTCCTGGCCGTCTTCGTGCTCGACCTCGTGGTTCCCGACGCCATCCCGTTCGCCGACGAGATCCTCTTCGGTCTGCTCACGGTCCTGCTCGGCTCGCTCCGGCGCCACGAGCCCCGGCCGCCGACACGAGAGCGGGTCGAGAAGGACGTCACCCCGAAGCGCTGAGCCCGCTCACTGCACCCTGCAAACGAGGCCCTTGAGGTAGGTCGCCTCGGGGAAGGGCAGGGCGGTCGGGTGGTCGGGCGGCTGCTCCAGCCGGTGGACCAGCTGGGCCTCGCGGCCGGCGTCGAGGGCGGCGTCGGCGACGATCTTCTGGAACAGGTCCGCCTTGAGGGCGCCGGAGCAAGAGAAGGTGACCAGGTGCCCGCCCGGCTCGAGGAGCTGGAAGGCGAGGAGGTTCACGTCTTTGTAGCCGCGGGCCGCCGCCTCGACCCGGCTGGGGGAGTCGGCGAACTTGGGCGGATCGAGGACCACCAGGTCGAAGTGCCGGCCGGCGGCGCGCAGGCCGCGCAGCAGCGAGAAGGCGTTGCCCTCCTCGACGTCGTAGCTCGCGGGCGCGAAGCCGTTGAGCTCGGCGGTCCGCGCGAGGAGGCGGACGAGCGGCGGCGAGGACTCGAGATGGGTCACGTGCGCGGCGCCGGCCGCCAGGGCGACGTGGCCGAAGCCGCCGGTGTAGGCGAAGGCGTTGAGCACGCGGGCGCCCGGCGCCCCGCCGGCGATCAGCTCGGGCAGGCGCAGCCGGTTCTCGCGCTGGTCGAGGTAGAAGCCGGTCTTGTGGCCGAGCCGGACGTCGACCAGGTGCCGGCAGGGCCCCTCGCGGATCTCGACGAGCTCCGGCGGCGCCTCGCCCGCCAGCACGCCGACCGCCGGATCGAGGGCTTCCTTGCCGCGCGCGTCGGCGTCCGAGCGCTCGAAGAGGCCGGCCGCCGGGAGGAGCTCGCCCAAGGCGCGGACGATCTCCGCCTTCCAGCGCTCGGCCCCGGCGGTGAGGAACTGGGCGACGAGGTGGTCGCCGTAGCGGTCGACCACCAGGCCCGGGAGCCCATCGGACTCGGCGTACACCAGGCGCCGGCCGGCAGGCTCCGCGGCCGCCGGCACCGCTTCGCGGGCGGCGAGCGCGCGCTCCAGCCGGCCTCGGAAGAAGCCCTCGTCGACCTCCTGCTCGGGATCGAAGGTCCAGACCCGCACCCGGATCTGGGAGCCCGGCGAGAAGGCGCCGCGAGCGAGGAAGGAGCCGTCGGAGGAGAGGACGTCGACGGTCGACCCGACGGCCTCCGCGGCGCCGAGCGCGCCGTCCACCCGGGCGATCGCGCCGGAGAAGACCCACGGGTGGCGGCGCAGGAGGGACTTCTCCCGCCCGCGGGCGAGGATGACGGTGGGATACGGCACGGGCTTCCGGGTCAGGCCTCGGGCGTCGCGAACTTCGCCCGGTACTTCGCGAGCTTGGGGCGGATGACCACCTGGCAGTAGGGCTGGCGGCTGTTCTGGCGGTAGTAGTCCTGGTGGTAGCGCTCGGCCGGGTAGAAGGTCTCGAGGGGGCTCACCTCGGTGACGATCGGATCGTCGAACAGCTGCTCGGCCTCGAGCTCGGCGATCAGCGCCTCGGCCGTCTCCCGCTGCTCCGGGGAGCCGACGAAGATCGCCGAGCGGTACTGGCTGCCGGTATCGGCTCCCTGCCGGTCGCGGGTGGTCGGGTCGTGGATGGTGAAGAAGATCTCGAGCAGGCGGCGGTAGGAGACGACGGCGGGATCGAAGCTCACCTGGACCACCTCGGCGTGCCCGGTGTCGCCGCCGCACACCTGCCGATAGGTCGGATCCTCGACCTGGCCGCCGGCGTAGCCCGAGACCACCTGCTCGACGCCGGGAACCTCCTGGTAGACGGCCTCGAGGCACCAGAAACAACCTCCCGCCAGGGTGGCGGTCTCGATCCGTTCGCTCGCCATGGCGGCGAGTCTATCGTTCGCGGACCGTTCCGGGGGTCGCCGGTGCCTCGGTCCGGATCTTGCTTGGAAGGAAACGAACGTGCCAGTGCGCTTCGCCGACCAGGGCGGAGAACTGCCAAACGATCCGAATGACCGAGAGGATCCAGGGGGACATGGCCGAGAGGCGATCTCCGCGGGTGGTGGCGAGACGGCCGGCGGTGTTCGACACGCCGAGCGGTCGCTCGATCGGCTGCCGCTTCGTGTGCACCGAGACGATCGGCCTCGGCGGGTGCATGGTGCGCTGCCCGGAGCCGATGGAGCCCGATTCCAGGGCGGAGGTCCGGATCTGCCTCGCCGGCGGGGTGATCCGCGCCGCCTGCCGGGTGGCGTACTGCCGGCGCGACGGCGGTGGCGAGTACGAGGTCGGGGTGGAGTTCCTGTCGGTCGTCGAATCCGATCGCCCCCTGCTCGACGCGGTGGTGGCGCGCGGTGTCGTCGCCCGCGCCGCGGCCGGCGAGGGCGACGACGCCTCCCGAGGTTAGATTCAGGGGTAGAGCAGGGTGGAGACCCAGCCGTCGCCCTGGCGCGTGTAGAGACGGCGCTCGTGGAGGCGATCGGCCCGGTTCCACCAGAAGCTCGAGCCGCTCCGGCGCCAGCCGGTACCCGCCCCAGAACGGCGGCCGCGGCACCGCGTGGGCGGCGAACCGGACCTGGTACTTGGCGACCCGCGCCACCAGGCGTGCGCGGGTGTCGAGGGGGAGCTCTGGCGCGAAGCCCAGGCACCGAGCTGGCTGCCCCGGCCGCGGCTCGCGAAGTAGGCGTCCGACTCCTCGTCCGAGGTCCGCGCCACCGGCCCTTCGACCCGCACCTGGAGGGCGAGCGACGGCCAGTAGATGCACAGCGCGGCATGCGGGTTCGCTTCGATCTGCGCGGCCTTGCGGCTGGTGTAGTTGGTGAAGAAGACGAAGCCGCGCTCGTCGACCTGCTTGAGCAGGACCATCCGCGCCGAGGGCCGGCCGTCGGCGTCGGCCGTGGCGAGGACCATGGCGGTGGCGTCGCCGCTCTCGGTCGCCTTGGCCTTTTCGAAGTGGGCGCGGAGCTCCGCGATGGGATCGGGCGGGGAGGACATGGGCGCTCGGAGGTGACCGGCGGCCGTCGGCGCCGGCGGGCGGAGTGTACCAGCGACTGTTGCATTTACACCTCTGCATGAAGGAAGTTCCTGGACACGGTGATCGCGGCGACGCTAGAATTGCGCAAATCTTTCGTCGACGTCGGAGCGAATCCGACCCAAGGAGGCGACATGAGCTGTCTTCGAGCAGTGCGTGTGGAGCACTTCCCGGCCGTCGCGCCGGTCCTTCTGGCCCTCTCTCTCGCCCTGGTCGCGGGGCCCTCGGTGGCCCGAGCCGACTCGGACGCCCCGGCCGAGATCGGCCAGGCGACCTTCTGCCGGACGACCTACGCCTTGTGCATCACGGCGCCCTGCGAGCAGGTGCCGTCGACTACCGCCGACGGCCGAGCGGCCGAGAGCCGCTACCTGTGCACCTGCGACGTGATCGAGGACTCGCCGGACGCGCCGGCCTGGTCGATGGGGCCCGACAGCTGCGAGGATCGCGCACCCAAGCAGCAGGACGGCCAGACGATCCTCGTCTCGACCTACTCGAACCTCTACAACGAGGGGGCCAACCACGTCACCCAGTGCGACGAGGCGATCGACTGGGCGTGGTGCTACGGCGCGACCTGCGTGGTCGACCCGAAGGACCCGACCAAGGCACAGTGCAACTGCCCGGGCAAGCATACGGCGGCCAACGTGCTCGGCTCGTGCGACGCCGACCTGTGCGGCCACCCGCCGTACTGGTCCGCGGCCTGGCCGAAAGCCGATTGCTTCGCGAACTGCGAGTACTACGACTGGATGACGAGCCAGGGCTACGAGAGCAACCCGCCCGCGACCCTCTGCTCCGGCGAGCCGATCTGCACCTGCCCGCAGAAGGAGTAGGTCGGCCGGAGAGGCTCGGGGCCCCGCCCGCCGGCGAGGCAGACCGGTAAGATCGCGGCATGGACTACGTGAATCTCGGCAAGGCGGGGCTCAAGGTCTCGCGCCTGTGCCTCGGGTGCATGAGCTACGGCGATCCGGGCTGGCGCGACTGGGTCCTGCCCGAAGCGCAGGCGCGGCCTTTTTTCGAGCGTGCCCTCGAGCACGGGATCAACTTCTTCGACACCGCCGACATGTACTCGCTCGGAGCGAGCGAGGAGGTGACCGGCCGCGCGTTGGGCGAGCTCGCGCGCCGCGAGGAGGTGGTGATCGCGACCAAGGTCTTCTTCCCGGTCAAGAAGCACCCCAACGGCGGCGGGCTCTCGCGCAAGCACGTCCTGGCCTCGATCGACGCCTCGCTGCGCCGCCTGGGGACCGATTACGTCGACCTCTACCAGATCCATCGCTGGGACGAGGAGACGCCGATCGACGAGACCCTGGAGGCCCTCCACGACGTGGTGCGCGCGGGCAAGGCGCGCTACGTCGGCGCCTCGAGCATGTACGCCTGGCAGTTCGCGAGCGCCCTCTACCGGGCGGATCTCCTCGGCTGGACCCGGTTCGTCTCGATGCAGAACCATTACAACCTGGTCTACCGGGAGGAGGAGCGGGAGATGATCCCGCTCTGCCGCGCCGAGGGAATCGGCGTGATCCCCTGGAGCCCGCTCGCTCGCGGGCTGCTGGCGGGCAACCGGGGGCGCGACGACGAGGGGCGGACGAAGCGCGCGAAGCAGGACGACTACTCGCACCGGATGTACACGCGGGACACCGACTTCGAGGTGGTCGACCGGACGGCCGAGGTGGCGGGGGCGCTCGGCGTGTCGCCGGCCCAGGTGGCGCTCGCCTGGTTACTCCACCGGCCCGGCGTGACCGCGCCGATCGTCGGGGCGACGAAGCTGGAGCACCTGGAGGAGGCGGTCGGGGCGGTGGGGATCGAGCTCGGGGAGGAGCAGATGGCGCGGCTCGAGGAGCCGTACGTGCCGCACCCGGTGCTCGGGCATTCGTAAGGATCGTGGGTGGCGACGCCCGCGGGGCGGGAGGCCGCGAGGTAGAGGAAGCGCTCGTCGCACTCGGCCAGCAGCTCGACGCCGTCGATCGGAAGGGCGGCCGCGTCGCTCCACTCGCCATCGTCTAACGCGCCGTCCGCTGATGGTGAAGCCCCCGCTCCGCGCGGGGTGGGCATCCCTGCAGTCCCTACTCGGCCCGCATCACCTCGGCCGGGTCGATCCCCGCGGCCCGCCGGGCCGGCAGCACGCTCGCCAGGGTCACGGCCGCCGCGAGCGCGACCACCGCGGCGGCGAGGGTCCACGGGTCGTGGGGCTCGACCCGGTAGAGCACCGCTCCCATGAACCGCCCGAGCAGGAAGGACGCCGCCACGCCGCACAGGGCGCCCGCCGCGCCGACGGCGATCGACCGGCCGGCGACCAGCGCGACCACCCGCCGCCGGGTTGCCCCGAGGGCCATGCGGACGCCGATCTCCCGCGTGCGCAGAGTGACCAGGTAGGACACCACGGCGTAGACGCCGACCGCGCCGACCAGAAGGGCCGCCAGGGCGCCGATCGCGAGCAGCGTCATGACGAACGCCCGGCGCGCCTTGGCCCGGGCCACCAAGGACCCTGCGGTCTGGACGTCGGCGATCGGCAAGCGGGGGTCGAGCAAGCGCACCCGGCTTCGCACCGCGGGCACGAGATCCATCGGGTCGCCGTCCGTGCGCAGCACCACCCGCATCGACCGCGCCTCGAACGAGTCGCGATCCCCGGGCAGGGAGACGAGGGGCCAGTAGATCAGCTCCTGGGGCGGGTCCTCGAGACGGGTCATCCGGACGTCGCCGACCACGCCGACGATCGTGTACCAATCGTCCGGGCTCGGATCGCCCGAGCGCGGCTGGAGCCGCTTGCCGAGGGCCGTCCCGTCCGGCCAGTAGTGGCGGGCGAAGGACTCGCTCACCACGACCGCACCGGTCCGTAGCTCGGAGTCCGCGCGGGTGAAGGTCCGGCCCGCGACCAGCGGGATGCCGAGGGTCTCGAAATAGCCTGGCCCGGCCTGGGTGTCGAAGTGGATTCTTGGCCATCGCCCCGGGCGGATCCGGATGGTCCTCGATGCTCACACCGGCGCCGTCGAGGCGCCCCTCGAGAGGCAAGGTGCCTCCGGCGCCGGCCGACGCGACCCCGGGAAGGGGACCGAGAGCGTCGAGCAGCCGCTGGATGAACGCCGCCGGCGCCTCCTCTCCCGGGTACTCCTCCGGCGGCAGGTAGAACCGGAAGGACAGGACCCCGTGGGAGTCGAACCCCGGGTCGGTCTGCGAGAGGCGCCAGAAGCTCCGGACCGTCAACCCCGCCCCGACCAGCAGCAACAGGGTGATCGCCACCTGTAGCCCGACCAGGAGATCCTGCGCCCGGCGGACCGCCGGCCCGGTGGTGGCCGAGCGCCCACCGCTCCTCAACGTCGCCGCCAGCCACCGGCCGCTGAGGCGCAGCGCCGGCGCCAGCGCGACCGCGAGGCCGCTCGCCAGGGCGACGAGCACCACGAAACCGAGCCCGCGGAGGCCGACGCTCAACTCATGGAGCCGCGGCAGATTGCGCGGCCCGAAGGCCACCAACGCCTCGACCGCTGCCTCGGCCAGGACCCAGCCGACCAGGCCCCCGGCCAGCCCCACCACGGCGCCCTCCGCCAGGAAGCCGGCCACCAGGTCCCGCCGGGTGGCCCCGAGCGCCGTGCGGACGGCGAGCTCCCGCTCGCGGCCGGCCGCACGCACCAGGAAGAGGTTCGCCACGTTGGCGCACGACAGCAGCAGGAAGAAGCCGACCGCGCTCATGACGATCCACAGGCTCGCCCCCAGGTCACCCACCACGTGGTCTCGGAGCGCCACCACCCGGGTGGTGAAGCCGGCGTCCTCCAGCATCTTCGACCCCTGGTCGACCGGGAAGCGCTCTGCGAGGGGCGCGAGGGCGGCGTCCGCCCGACCCGCCGCGTCCTCGGCGGTGGTCCCCGGAGGCAGCCGCGCGATCGAGTCGATGCCGAGCTGGCCGAACTGCGTGGCCGTCGGGTCGAGCTCGAGCGGCAGCCAGACCCGGGTCTCCGGTTCCGGGAAGTGCAGGTCCTCCGGCAGGACGCCGACGATCTCTCGCTCGACTCCGTCGATCCGCACCCGCTTTCCGACCTCCCCCGGCATGCCCCCGAACCGCCGCCGCCACAGCTTCTCGCCGACGAGCGCCACCGGGTCCGCTCCCGGCCGGGCGTCCTCGGTCCGGAGTGGCCGCCCCAGGATCGGCGCGACCCCCAACGTCGTGGTCAGCGACGGCGAGACCCAGGCGGCCGGTACCCGCTCGGGCGCGTCTCCGCCGGAGAGGTTCACGGCGCCGGTGCGATAGAGGGCGAGGCCATCGAAGACCCCGCTCTCCCGCAGCCGGAAATAGGTGGCGTCCGAGAGCCCCAGGTCGTCCACCAGGTCCAGCCCGGGCGCCGTGTGGAACACCCGGACCAACCGCTCGGCCTGCGGATACGGCAGCGGCCGGAGCAGCACCCCGTCGAGCACGCAAAAGACCGCGGTCGTCGCACCGATCCCCAACGCGAGCGTGAGGATCGCCACGACCGCGTGCGCGGGATCGCGGACGAGAGCGCGGACGACCTGGACAAAACCTCGGACCATGACGGACCTCCAGGAGCGGCGGCGACCGAGAGAGCTCGGTGGCCGGCGACCGGTGGCATATCGGGAGTCTATCGGCTGGGGGTTGGGGGGGGGCGGGCCCTCGCCCCTGCAGCACAACGTGCCCGAGGCACCTCCGATCGGCCCGAGCGGACTGAGCGCTCGCGACCGCGCCCGGAAGTGACGGTGGCCGCCGCTTCATCCTGTGGGCGTGTGCCGCCCTCGGCCCGGGTCGCGAGTCTTCGCTTGCTCCGCCTCGGCGAGGGCGGAGCGCAGCAGCGAGCGGGCGGACCAGCGCATGACCTCGACGGCGCCCTCGGGGGAGAGGCCGACGAGGTCGGTGAGGGTGACCAGGGCCTCGATTCCCACCGTCGCCGCGAGCGCGTGGAGAAGGCGGCGTAGCGCAGCCGGGGCGAGCCGCCCCGCCAGCGGCGCGAGAGCCTCCTCGAGCCACGGGATGCGCAGCCCCTGGCGCAGCGGCAGCTCGCCGCGGTCGGCGGGGTCCGGCTCGAGGGCCAGGCGCAGCATCGCCCGGTAGGCCGGCTCGGCGGCGAGGAACATCTCCGCCAGCGAGACGACCAGGCGGTCGACACGCGCCTCGGGGTCGTCGGGTGGCTCCGGCCCGAGCAGCGAGCGCTTCTCGACCTCGGGGTGGGCGGCGACGAGGAGCTCCCTTCGGTTGGCGAAGTAACGGTACGCGGTGGCGCGGGAGATGCCCGCCGCCGCGGCGCCGACGTGACGGCGGCGGTCGGCTTCGCGCGCGAGCACGAGCTGCTCCTGGCGGTGCGCGGCGGTGGGCACAACGTGGCGGGCTTCGGGACCTGCGACGGCGGACTGGTGGTCGATCTCTCGCCGCTGCGCGGCGTGCGCGTCGAGCCGCAGGCGCGGCGGGCGCGGGTCGCGGGCGGCGCCACCTGGGCCGACGTCGACCGCGAGACCCAAGTCTTCGGCCTCGCGGCACCCGGCGGCATCGTGTCGACCACCGGCGTCGCCGGTCTCACCCTCGGCGGCGGTCAGGGCTGGCTGCGGCGGACGCACGGCATGACCTGCGACAACCTGCTGTCGGCCGACGTCGTCACCGCCGACGGTGAGCTCGTCGTGGCGAGCGAGGACGAGCACCCCGACCTCTTCTGGGCCCTGCGCGGCGGCGGCGGCAACTTCGGCGTCGTCACGTCGTTCGAGTTCCGCCTCCACCCGGTCGGTCCGATCGTCGCCTTCGCCGGCCCGGTCTACCCGCTCGAGGAGTCCGCGTCCGTCCTCGCCGGCCTGCGCGGTCTCCTCGCCGACGCGCCGGACGAGCTCAACGTCTCGGCGACCTGGTGGACGATCCCCGCCGCTCCCGGCTTTCCCGAGGAGCTCCACGGCCGCGCCGCCGTCGTCGCCGGCGGCACCTGGGTCGGCCCGCCCGAGGAGGGGCAAGCGCGGCTGCAGCCGCTGCGCGAGCTCGGCACGCCCATCCTCGACCTCTCCGCCACGCTGCCCTACTCGGCACTGCAGCAGATCTTCGACCCGTTCTTCCCGGCCGGCGACCTGCAGTACTACTGGAAATCGATCTACCTGGAGCGCCTCGACGAGGAGGTGGGGTCGACGATCGCGGCGGCGGCCGCTTCCCGGCCGTCCTCCCTGTCGATGATCGGCCTCTGGGCCCTCGGCGGCGCGCTCGGCCGCGTCGCCCCGGCGGCGACGGCGGCCGGCGCCCGCGACGCTCCCTTCCTGCTCGAGGTCCTCGCCAACTGGGCCGACCCGGGAGAGGCCGACGCCAACATCCGCTGGGCCCGCGAGCTCTTCGCCGCGGCCGAGGATTTCAGCACCGGCAAGACGAACCTCAACTTCCCCGGCCTCGGCGACGAGCCCGGGTTCGTCCGGGCCGCCTTCGGCGGGACCTGGAACCGCCTCGTCGAGGTCAAGCGCCGCTACGACCCCGACAACCTCTTCCGCCTCAACCAGAACGTCGATCCGGGCGGCGGGTAGGACGGCCGCCGCGGGCGAGGCGGATCCTGGCGCTCACGTGGAGCCCGTTTGCGAGCTGCAGCGTAGCGACGCGCCGCGGCGCGGACGATCCCGGCGTCGTTGAGCGAGGAGCTTCCGCGTGTAACGCGCCGCCATCGCGAACGCCTTCTAGCGTTGGACGCCGCGAGAGCGGCTGGTCTCGCCCGGTTGAACGAGCGGTACGGACCTGAGGAGGTGGACGGATGGACGATGCACGGAAGCAGCTCGTAGCGAACGTGGTTTGCGGCCCCGCCGGGGCGAACCGGGGCGGGCGGGGTGGTGCCCGCCCCGAAGCGCTCGGGCCTCGGGCGTTGGTGCTGGGCGCGATCGCTCTCGCTCTGACCGTCACCCCCGCCTTCGCCGCCGAGCTCCTGACCAACGGAGGGTTCACGAACGATCTCTCGGGATGGAGGGCCTTCACCGACGCCACCCGCGTCTCCGCCTGGAGCCCGATCGACGCCGACGGCTCGGCGAGCTCGGGCTCGGCCGAGCTCTCGAACAGTTCCACGCACGGCGGGACCCTCGTGACGCCTATGTTCCAATGTGTGCAGGTCCAGGCGGGTGAGGTCTACCGCGTTTCGACGAAGGTGCGGGTGAAGTCGGGCCAGGCCCGCACGGGCAAGGCGAACTGGGCGGTAGTCTGGTTCCCCAACGCGGACTGTTTCGGCAACACTCTGGAGTACGACGTCGTCGGCGAGGTCACCTCCCCCGGTTCGTGGGTCCAGGTCCAGAACGACTACACGGCGCCTTCCGGCGCGGTCGGGGCGAAGGTCATAGCGGGCTTGATCAAGAACCAGGCGGGAGACAGGTTCACGGCCTACTTCGACGACGCGTCGTTCCTGCCGGCGGACGAGGCTCCGCCGGGCGGGCCGGAGGAGTGCCAGCCACTTCCCGGAGCCTACATAGTCGACAGCGACTTCCCCGGGTTCCGCTTCAAGGTGGAGATCGTGAACGGGGCTGGGAACCTCGCGGCGAGCCCGGAGGCAGAGTGCCTGGCGGAGACGATCTGCCTGAGCGGCGCCCTGCCCGGCCGCACCGAAGCCGAGCTCCGGTTGATCGGCCCACGGCCGAATGGGCATCTCTGGGTCGAAGTGGTCCGCTTCACGCCGTCGGCGCTCAATATCCGCGCCGAGAAGGTGAGCGACGGGACCTGCCGCTTCTACCGTCTGCCGGCGATCCCGGCGGGTAGCGACGAGCTCCCCGGCTTCGTCGACCGGACGGCGTTCGTGCCATAGGGCGCGTCAGCGGCGCCGCGGAGTGCCCAGCACCGGCTCGGCCGTCGGCGCGCGGGTCAATGGGGAGGGCGCCCGACCTCGCAGGTCTGCGGTGACGGTCCGCCACGCCCTTTCGGCGAGCCAGGGGCGGCTACGGACAGCCAGCCGGCTTCGTGCCGTCGAAGACCGTCGCCGCCCCTGCGAGCGTTCCTACTTCCGGGATGAAGATGATCTTCGGCGCCCGCACGACGACCCCTGCACCATCCGCACTGAAGAAGAGATTCGGCCCCAGGGTGATCGAGTTACAGGCTTCGTATGTGGCTGCCGTGCCCAGGGTTGCGTTGGCGAGGACCAAGTCGGCCGGCGGGCCGCCCCCGGACTGGACGTAGGCCACGGAGACCGAGTGCGCGCCGGCCGGCATGACCAGGGAGTTCGAGGTCGACGTGCTGGCGTCGTCGCTCGTCCCGGTCCATCCGCCGACCTGCCATCCATTGGCCGGGCTCGCGGTCAGCGCGATGGCCTCCCCGGAGTGGTAGGACCCGGTCGAGCAACCGGACGAGCTCGCCGGGGAGGCGACCGGGTCGGCGCCCGACCCGGAGTGCCCAAGGGTCAGGGCGTTGCAGGACGCGCCCCCGTTGACGACGATGTACACACCGCCCGAGTACGGGCTCTCGTCGGGGTCGTCGGAGGAGACGAGAAGCCTCCGCGTCGACTGGCCCGACGGCGCCAGGCCGAAGTCGACCGAGACGGTGACTTGCTGCGAGCTTCCCGCCGCGACCGTGAACGGAGCGCTCGGTGACCAGGAGATCCAGGCGCCCGGAGAGTCGAGGGACATGGAGCTGACCTGGAGAGTCGAGCCGCCGTCGTTGTAGATCGTGAAGCTCTGGGAGCCGCCGGACGAGGAGCTGCAGCCAGGCAGGGTGAACGTCCCCACGCGAGTGTGCCAGCTCGCGGAGCTCGTGGTGGTCAGGTACTCGGTCGTGTACCAGAAGGTGCAGTCGTCCGCGGGGTCGATCTCCATCGACGAGTAGTCCCCCCAGCGTCCCGCGCTGTGGGTCTGGGAGCCGGAGCCGGCCTGGAGGAGCGCCTCGGTCTCCAGCGTGTCGAGCGTGTCGCCGGCAGACCGCGTCGCGTAGTAGATCGAGGGATAGTGGGCCCCGTCCCCCCGGCTGTAGCCGAGGGCGATGCCGCCGGAGCCATCCATGGCGACGCTTGGCATCCACCGATCGATGGCGTCCGGGGACTGAGTGCCCTGCTGGTAGATCGACCAGCCGCTCCCGGTGTTCCGGAGCTCGAACCAGCGCGGCGCTGCCCGGACCCCCGAGGCGGAGGCGTTGACGGTCCACGAGCCGACCAGGGCCTCGTGGTCTCCGAAGTTGCGATAGACGAGCCGCTGCATCGGCCACCACGAGCCGCTGTCGATCCCCTGGGTCGTCCCCGGCTGTGGGATGCAGTTGGTGACGAAGAAGCCGCAAACCGTCCAGTTGAATTCCGCGAGGCCGCTCGCGGGAGTAAACGACTGGACCCTGGTGAAGGTGGAGTTGGCGGGGGTGGTCCAGTCGACGTCGAACTCCCAGAGGTCGAGCGAGTCCGTGGACGGTGAGCCAAAGTAGGGTTCGCCTCCGTCGCGGAACGTGTAGAAGAGCCCGGGGCTGCCCGCCGGCGGCCGGTTGGGCCCGTCCAGGTCGGCGGGCATCATCAGGTTGTCGAAATTCTGGAAGAACTGGACGGAGCGTGCCGGCGCTCCCGCCAACATGTTCTCCCGGTCGATCGCGAAAACGTCGTACTGGCCTTGGAAGCCAGAGTTGGTGCCGAAGAAGTAGGAGTTGTCGTTGGCGTCGGGCCAGACGCCGACCTTGTAGTAGTCGGGGAACCGCGGGGTCACGACCTCGTAGAGGTAGTAGGAACCGGTGGGATCGGCCGTCTGCGCCACCGCGAAGCAGACGGATTGGTGATTCGACCCCACGGCGAGCTGCGACAGGACAAACCGGTCTGCCTCCTGGTCGTAGAGGAAGATCGCATCGCCCGAGTTGTCGGTCTCGCAGGGGCCGCCGAAGCCGGACCAGAGCGTGTTGGTGGCAACCGGCCCAGCGAGGAGATTGCCGGCCTTGTCGTAGATCGCGAAGGAATCGTTCACCACCTGGACGTAGTGGTTGGGACCGACGGCGCCTTCGGTGTCCGGCGGCAGCACGGCCTGGACATTTCCGATTCCCTCGAAGCTCAGGCTCGGCGACGGCGCGCTCGTCGCCGGACCGTGGCGCCCCGCCAACGAATCGTCGACCTTGGGCGTCGTCGTGCCGAAGCGGTTGCCGTCTTCATCGACCAAGCCCTCGTGACGGGGAGGATTGACCTCTTCGGCCGGTTGGCCCGCCTTGACCTGGATGACGGGGAGCGTCGTGACGGGAGCGCTCGAGAGGGGGCCCACGACTGGCAAGGTATACGGACTCCGCCGTGATTCGCCGTCGCGACCGTCGCGCGCGGAGATCGAGAACCCCGCGCTCGGTGTGCGGGGCGAGAGAACCGCCGCCTGGACCGCCGTGGCCCCATTCCGGCTCCTGTACCCCTCCCAGTGGCGGCGCCCATCGGCCGCCTTGCGCAGCCCGGCGGCCACCAAGCGCGACTCCAGCGAATGACCGGCCGGCAGAATCCCGAGCCGCGGCCCATAGGTCGTGCCGTCCACCGAGACCTCGAGCTCCGCTTCGGGCAGAGCCGCGAAGAGCTCCGCCACCGAGCCATAGCGCCCGGCTCCCAGTGGCTCGCCCGTTCCGAGCGTGACCCGGAAGACCCCCCGGGAGATGGCGACGTTCGGAAACCTCTCCGCGAAGACCGGCTCATCGTCGGCACCGAAGTAGTCGACCTGGAGCGGATAGTTCCCGCTCAGCGGCCCGCCGTCGGAGCCGACGAGATGCCCCTCGTAGTCGACCTCCCGCGTCTGCTCCGCGAAGAAGTCCTCGTAGCTCTTGCCATCGATACGGAGTGCTCCCTCCACCCCGCCACCGGGCCCTCCCGGGGCGCCGAGAGCGGCCTGGACACCGGAGGCGACCGGCTGATCGAACGTCAGGGTCAGCGGCTGGATTCGGATGTCCGGATCGCAGATGGTGCTCGGGATCGAGACGATGATGGTGTTCGAGTCCGTGCTGCCGGAGGAGTTGTGAGCCCGTACGAAATACGAGTAGCTCTGGCCGGCCACGACGTTGGCCGAGTTGTAGAAGGTCGTGCCGGTGATCCCGGACGCATACAGGCTGCTGTCGCGGTAGACGTCGTAGCTGGTGGCGCCGCTCGAGCTCGTCCAGTCGAGGCGCACGGCCGGCGACGGACCGGGCGGATCGGTGTCGCAGACCGGTGCTTCGTTCGACAGCGAGAAGCCGCCCGGTGGACCGCCGCCGCCCGGGACGTCGTAGTTGTGGTACGCGTCGTTGTCGCTCTCGTTGGTTTCGGTGATGGTGCCGTCCGGGTCCAGGTCACCGTGGAGGCTGTGGAGCCCCGGTGCCAGGGTGATCGAGGAATTGCACCACCCGACCCACGAGCCGGGAGAGAGCGTCGTCGTGCTCGAGCAGAGGAACGTCGAGCCGTTGATCTCAAGCTGCCAGATCTTGCCGGTGACGTCGGCCGTGCCGTCGATCGAGAACGTGAAATGGGGGTAGAGGACGTCGGTGGACGTCGGGTTGTCGATGACATTGCCCGCGTTCCCCGGCTGATCGCGGAAGAAGACGTCCGTCGCGACGAGATCCGTCTGGCTCGGGACGAGCTTCTCGATCAGGATGTCGTCGACGTAGCTTCCCTCGTAGTTGTTCACGGACGAGTCGCTGACGAACACGAACGCGAACCAGACGCTCGAATCCCCGGTGAGGTCTCCGGAGTTGGGGACGTTGGTGAGGTCGAGCTCGCGGAGGCTCCAGCCGGTGTTCTGGGTCAAGCGGTACCCGTTGAAGTTCGAGCCGTCCGTCGAGGCTCCCCAGAAGAAGTAGTCGTACGGGATGTCCGGGCTCTCCGTCTCGCTCCAGACCTCGAACTCGGCGCGGGCATCGGACGCATCGGAGAGATCGAACGGCCCGAAGACCATCCAGCTCGTCATGTCGTTGTCGTAGTTTCCGCAGTCCGGCTGGTCGCCGGCGGCCGCTGACCAGGCCGACCACGAGCCGCTGTAGGGTCGGCAGCTCACGTCGTCCCAGTAGTCGGCTCCACTGGCGGAGTCGTTGTCGTAGACCTGCCACCCGTTGGCACCGGGGAAGGCCCCCTCTACGTCCTCGAAGAGAATGGTGGTCCAGCCGGGTGTCGCCTGGGCGGGGGAAGAGGACGAGCTCTTCGAAGGACCCCTCTCGACGGGCTCACCTTTTTGGGGGATCGCCTGGACCCCTCCCGGTAGCTTCAGGGTCATGGCCTCTTCGGACGCCGTCTCGATCTGCCGGTCCGCGGGCCGGAGCTGTGCCGAGCCTCCGTTCTGGGCAACCGCAGACGACGCGGCCGATGCCGCGAGCAGCACGAAGACGACTCCGACCCGATCCGTGATCCGCGGGAATCTCATGTTTCCCCCCTCGCTTTCGTCGAAGCTCGATCGACGGCCAAAACTTCAAGAGCCGAGAGCGCTCCCTGTCAGTATTCACGCTCCAAGCTGAGAGTGACGGCCGCAAGAGAAGAATTTCATAGAGATAGAGATAAAGAAAGATACCCGCGTCTTGAGTCACCCGCACGGTAGGCCTGTGCCTGATCGGAGCGCCAGAAGAGGCGGCTGGGCTCGCAGCCCGACGGCGCCTCGGTGACACTGCCCGAGCTCGTGGGCAAGGCGCAGGACGACCGCCCCGCGGGCTGCCCCCTTGGTGGCTGGGGCAGGGCCTTCGCCGGGAAGCGGGGGGGGATCCGATTTACTGGCTCCGGGCCGTGCGGACTGCCAGGCCCCTCGTCCGGGGCTCGACCTGGAGGTTTGCCAGCTCGTCTTCGGAGAGGAGGCGGTCGAGGGCGACGCTCAGGACGTACTGGTTGTGCAGCTCCTGATCGATCTCGGCGTAGGCGCCCGCGAGCTCGTCCCGGCTCTGGATCCGGAAGACCCGGCCGCCGGTCTCGCGGGCGACGCTCGCGAGCCGCAGGGGCTGGGCGAAGTTCGTCCGGCCGGTGGCGAGGCCGCCGAGGGCCAGCACGTAGACTGGCACCCCGGCCCGGCGGGCGTAGAGCGAGGCCTGGCCGGCGTCGAGGTGGCTGCTCGAGTCCTCTCCGTCGGTGAGCACCACCAGGGCCCGCCGGCCGACCTGGCGCTCGAGCTCGAGGGTGGCGAAGACGAGCGAGTCCCAGAGCGCGGTCTCGCCGCCGGCCTCCAGCTCGTCGAAGGCGGCCCCGAGGTCGGCGGGGTCGGCGGTGAGGGCGTGGGCCAGCCGCGGCGCGCTGTCGACGTCGACGAGCAGGGCGCGGTCGCCGGGGACGAGCGTGTCCTCGAGGAACTTCTGGGCGGCGTCCTTCGTCTCGCTCATCACGGGCGCCATGCTGAGCGAGGAGTCGACCAGCAGGCCGAGGACGAGCGGCACCTGCCGCGCCTGCCGGAAGCGCTCGACCGGGAGCTCCCGGCCACCGAGGCGGACCGCGAAATCGTCCGGCCCGAGCCCCGCGACGGGTCGGCCGCGCCGGTCGGTGGCGACGGCGAACAGCTCGACCAGGTTGACGTCGAGGTGGGAGGCGGCGCTCTGGTCGAGCAGCGGCCGGGCGTCCTCGAGGCTGGTGCCGTCGGCGAGGTAGGCGACCGCCCGCAGGAAGTCGTCGGGTCCGGGGTCGGGCGTCGGAACCCGGGCTCGGAAGGGTGGCCCGGCGAGAGGGGCGATCAGCGTGTCGTCCAGGTAGAGCTCGACCCGATCGAGAGTCGCGTCCGGGGGGACGGAGACCGCCACCTCGACCTCCACCGCGCCCGACTCGGGCCGCCCGCTCACCTGCTCGATCGTCACGCCGAAGCCCCGGCTCTCCGGGTCCAGGGTGAGGGAGTCCTCGCCGAGGCGCTGCCCGGCGACGTCGTAGGCGATCGCCTGGAGGGTCCGCGGCGCGTCGCCCCCGGGCAGGTCGAGGCGCACCGAGAAGGGCCAAAAGCCGTCGGCCGCCGCCTCGCGCCCGTCGACGAAGAACACCACCCGGTCGATGTCGGAGGAGGTCGAGACGGTGTCGATCCGCACCCGCCCCACGACGCGCGGCGGGGGGACGAGGAGGAGCGGCGGGCCAGCGGCGGCGCCGGCCGGATCGAGACCCCGGTCGGCGGCGGCGCCCGGCCGGGCGTGCGCCTCCTGGGCGCGGCTCTCGGGAAGCCAGGGCCCGAGGGCGGCCAGGAGCGCCAGTGCCAGGGCAGCCGCGACAACCGGCGACCGCCGCCGGACGAACCGCGCGTCGATCGGCGTCGAGCGCATGATCCTGAGGAGAGTCTACCCGATGGCCGCGATCGCGGGCCGAGGTGGCGGGCCGCGGCGTGGGCAGGGGATCGAGCGGCCGCGGGGGGCATCCGGAAGCGTCGGCGGGTAACATCCTTTCCGCCATGGAGCTCCGCCGCCTCGCCTGGACCGTCGTCACCTCGCAGAGTCTCGCCGAGAAGCTGGCGCCCCCCGAGGCGCCGCCGGCGGAGCTCACCGACCGCGAGCCCGGGCCGGCCCTGCGCCTCGCGTCTCCGGGGCGGCCGCCGGAGCTCGAGATCCAGCCCGCCGCTCGCGCCCGCGTGCCGTCGATCGGCGGCATGGCCGACCCGGCGCAGCGCGCCCGGATCCTCCACGCGCTCGCCAACCACGAGCTCCAGGCGGCCGAGCTCTTCGCCTGGGCACTGCTCGCCTTCCCCGATTCGCCGAGCGCGTTCCGGCGCGGCCTGGCCGGCATCCTCCTCGACGAGCAGCGTCACACCCGCATGTACATCGCCCGGCTGGAGGCGCTGGGCGAGCGCTTCGGTGCCCATCCGGTCAGCGGCTACTTCTGGAACAAGGTGGAGGCGATCGACTCGCCGGCCGCCTTCGTCGCCGCGATGTCCCTGACCTTCGAGAACGCCAACCTGGACCATACGGTCGACTACGCCGCCGCCGCCCGGGCGGCCGGTGACGGGGCGACGGCGGCGGTGATCGACCGGGTGCACCGGGACGAGGTCGGGCACGTGCGCTTCGGCTGGAGCTGGCTCGAGCGGCTCAAGCCTCCGGAGCAGTCGATGTGGGACGCGTTCCGCGCCCAGCTCACCTGGCCCCTGCGCCCGGCGAAGGCGCGCGGGGCGACCTTCCATCGCGCGGGGCGGGAGGCCGCCGGGCTCGACCCTGAGTTCATCCGCCGCCTCGAGGAGAGCGAGCCGTGAGCCCCAAAGCCGATGGGGGCGCCGATGAGAGCGCCGGCGAGCCGCGCCTTATCGTCGCCAATCTGGGCTGGGAGGAGGAGCTCGCAGGGGGTACCCGGCCGGGCGAACGAGCCCTCTCGCGGCGGGCGCGATCGGTGGTGGCTTCGGCCGCCGGCCGGCTCCGCCTGCTCGCCCGCGACGGCGACCGCCTGTGGGTCCCGGACGCCGAAGGGAGCGAGGAGGTCGTCCCGGAGCCGGTACCGGGCCTTCGCCTCCCCAGGGTGCGGCTCGAGACCGGTCGGGTGTCCGCAATCGCACCGGCGACGGAGGTGCTGGCCTGGGGGGAGAGCCCGGCGGTGGCCGCGCTGCGGCGGGGCTCGCGGCCTTCCGGCGGAACCTCCGCAAACCACGGGCCGCTCCACGAGGCCCTCTGGTCGCTTCCTCCGGCGCCGCCGGAGGTCGCCGCCGCCTGCCACCATCGCGCCTTCGCGCTGGCGGCGTCCGAGGCGCTCCAGGAGGCGCGGCCCCGCGAGGAGGGGTGGGCGCTGCCCGGCGCCCGGATGGTCGCCTCCGTCGGCGAGCTCGAGCGGCATCTGGCGGCCGGCGGTGCGGCGGCGGGTGGCGGCCGCTGGGTGGTGAAGTCGCCCTGGTCGGCGGCCGGCCGCGGGCGGCACCTGGGCACGGGGCCGGGAGACCTCCGCGAGCCGGTGGTCCGGCGCCGGGTCGAGCGACTCCTCGAGCGCCACGGATCGCTCCTTTTCGAGCCGTGGGTGGAGCGGTTGGCCGACTTCGGCGCCGCGGCCCTGGTGACGCCGGTGGGCCTCCGGTGGGTCGGCGTCCACGGCCAGGAGGTCGACGGCCGCGGGGTCTTCGCGGCGATCCGGCTCGGGCCGGAGCTGCCTAGCCGACGAGCTCCGGCGCCTGGAGGTGGCCGTCGAGTCGGTGGGGGAGCGCCTGAGGGCCGCCGGCTACCTGGGGCCCTTCGGCATCGACGCGTACCGGTTCCGGGCGCCGGACGGCCGGGTTCTCTTCCGCCCCCTCTCCGAGGTCAACGCCCGGATGACCTTCGGCCTCCTCGCCCACCTCCTCGCCGACTGCGCGCGGGGGGAGAGCGCTCGGGGTCCGGCCGAGCGGCCCGGTCTCAGTGCATTGCCGCGGCGTAGAACTTCGCGAGGTCGGCCTTGAGCTGCTTGCGCGCCTCCGGGTGGATGTAGATCATGTGGCCGGACGGGTAGTAGCCCCAGGTGAGGTTCTTCTCGAGCGCCGGGTCGAGGCCCATGTGCGAGACCGTGTACTCGGTCTCGAAGAAGGGCGTCGCGAAGTCGAAGTAGCCGTTGGCGAAGAAGACGTCGAGTCCCGGGTTCGCCGACATCGCCTGGCGCAGATCCTCCGCGACGTCGGGCATCGGGGCCCCGCGGCCGAAGCGCCCGCCGCCGTGGTGGTCGTCCCAGTCGCGCCCGACCTCGCCGTAGTTCGTCGGCTTGTAGAGGTCGTCGGTCTGGTACCCCAGCTCGCCGGCCGAGTACGTGTTCCAGGCCGCGACGAACGCCGCCGCGAAGGCCGCGTCCGAGGCGTCCGACTCGGGGCGTTCGCCGGCCGCGTCGTGATCGATGCCCAGGTAGCGCGCGTCGAGCCGCCCCACGGTGCGCCGCTCGCCGCGCAAGCAGCTCCTTCTGGAAGCGCTCCGGAGCGATGCGCAGGTTCGCCTCGCGCAGGAAGTCCTCGGGCATCGCCGTGTAGCGGTGGAGCTTGGCCACGACCGCGTTGCGCTCCGCCTCGCCGAGGCGGCTCCCCTTGGCGAGCGCCGCGGCGTACTCGCCGGAGGCGAACTCGCGCACCTCGTCCAGGAAGGGGGCGAGATCGGCGGGCTTCGGATCGAGCCGGTCGTGGTACCAGGCCGTCGCGGCCATCGTCGGTAGATAGAGCTCGTACGGCAGGTCGTTCGAGAAGGGCGGCCCGTTGAAGTCGTGGTAGGCGTTGAGGTAGGAGGAGATCATCACCGCGCCGTTGAACGCCATCCCGTTCTCCTGGAGCCACGCCAGGAGCCCCGAGTTGCGGGTCGTTCCGTACGACTCGCCGAGGAGGAACTTGGGCGAGTTCCAGCGCTGGTTGGTGCCCACCCAGCGCTCGATGAACTGCCCGAACGCCGCGATGTCCGCGTCGGTGCCGTAGAAGTCCTTCGGCTTGCCTTCGCCGACGATCCGGGAGTAGCCGGTTCCCATCGCGTCGATGAAGACGAGATCGGTCACGTCGAGCAGGCTCTCCGGATTCGGCTCGATCCGGTAGGGAGGCGGGGGCGTCGGCTCGGCGTCCGAGGCCTCGACCCGCACCGGCCCGAACGATCCCATCTCGAGCCAGAGCGTCGAGGAGCCCGGCCCGCCGTTGTAGCAAAACGTCACGGGCCGCTTCGTCGCGTCGGTGATCCCGTCTTGGGTGTAGGCGACGTAGAACATCCGTCCGATCGTCTCGTCCTTGTCGTTCTCGAGATCGATCGTCGCGGCTGTCGCCGTGTACGGGATCGTCCGTCCATCGAGAGTGATCTCGTGATGGGTGACCGCGGCCGCGGGCGCCGGCTCGACCTTTTCCGCCTTCTGTTTTTCCGTCTCGCCGCTCTTGCCCATCGGCGGTTCCGCGGCCAGGGCGACCGCCGAGCCGAACAGACCCACAGCGAGACCCCAGCCGATGACGAACCTCGAAATTTGAGTCATGACTCTCCAATCTCCTGAAACGAGGGACCGCGTCGAACACCGATCCCGTCGACTCTCGGTTGGTCCGACGTCACTGCGCGACGTCGGGATCGTTCAGATGCTCGGCCTTCCAGTTCATGGCCATCTCGATCCGGGCGCGGCCGCTCGGGTGGTCATAGAAGATCCACTCCTCGAGCCGCCCGGGCTCGAGCTTGCGGTACTCGGCGAGCTTGAGGGCGACGGTCGCGAAGCCGTCCGGCTCGCGGGCCGCGTTGAGGCCGAAGACGTCGGCCTCCTGCTCGTTCGAGCGGATGATCGTGTTGGTCACCGGCGTCAGGACGAAGAAGTAGATCGAGACCAGCGCCGCCAGCAGGGGCAGGCCCGCGACGTCGCCGATCCCGCGGATTCCCCAGCGCGCTCCCCAGCGCCGCCGGGCGCGCTCGAAGGCCCAGCTCAGGAAGGCGAAGGCGACCACCAGGATCACGCCGAACTCGACCAGCATCTCGTAGATGTGGTGGAGCACGTAGTGCCCAAGCTCGTGGCCCATGACCGCCTTGATCTCCGGCAGGGTGCAGCGATTGAGGAGGTTGTCGTTGAGGCGCACCCGCATGGTCCCCGCGAAGCCGCTGACGTTCGCGGAGACCCGCGTGGTCTGGCGCGAGGCGTCGAACTCGTAGACCTCCTTGGCCGGCACGCCGTTGGCCCGGGCCATCGAGAGGATCGGGTCGCGCACCCGAGCGTCCGCGAGCGGCTTGTAGGTGTTGAACAGCGGGTCGAGGTAGACCGGGCCGATCAGGATGACGAGCGTCAGGAAGACGAGGCCGACGGCGCTGCCCCAGATCCACCAGGTGCGCGGCGCCCGCCGGATGACGGCGTAGAGCGCCACCAGAAGGGCCGTTCCCAGGATCAGCCCGACCACGAGGCCCACCGCCTGGTCCCGCATCCAGCCCCCGAACCCCTGGGTCGCGAGGCCGTAACGATGCTCGCGGAAGAAGCCCTGGTAGAGGGTCAGGGGGAAGCTGAGGATCGTCGTCAGGAGGATGTAGCCGACGCCGTAGAGGGCGGTCTGGATCGGCTTGAAGCGGGTCATGCGCTCGGCGAGGTCACGCAGGCGTGCGGACAGCCCGGTGCCGAGCAGCAGCCAGGCGACCCCGACGCCGTAGAGGAGGCCCCAGAGCTGCAGCCAGTAGCCGCCCTCGAAGTAGGCGTCCGACCGCGCCTTCTTCTCGGGCGAGAGGGTGTCGAGGTAGGCGCGGGTCGCGGCCTCGGGATCGAAGGCGCCGGCCGGCAGGGCGGCGGCCCGGGGGATCTCCAGCGCGGCGGTGCTGCCGGTGGCCGGAGCGCCGGCCGGGGCACGGGCCGCGTCTCCCTGCTCGGCGCCGGCCGGAAGGGACGAGAGGGCGAGGACGCCCAGCAAGACGACGGCGAGGACCGGAACTCGGGCACGCATCGGGACCTCCGGAGAAGTGGGGTGTCGCGGCATCCTATCCGGATACGCGGCCGGGGCGAGATTGTTGCCGCCCCGCCCGGAGGAGCCGCGGGGCCTCCTCGCCCCGGGTGCGAGACCGCCGGCCTCAGGGCGCGGACGCCGGGCGCCCGCCGTCGTCCTCGAGCCGGCTCAAGAGCTCGGCTTCCGGGAGCGAGCGCGAGAGCAGCCATCCCTGGCCCAGGGTGCATTCGAGATCGAGCAGGGCGTCGATCTGCACCTGCCGCTCGATCCCTTCGGCGATCACCTCGAGGGAGAGCCCGTGGCCGAGCTTCACGATCGCCTGCACGAGAGCCGTCGTCCCGGCGTCGCGGCCCAGGCCGTCGACGAACACCCGGTCGATCTTCACCGTGTCCACCGGGAAGCTCCGGATGTAGCTGAGCGAGGAGTAGCCGGTTCCGAAGTCGTCGAGCGCCAGGCCGACGCCGAGCTTCTTGAGGCGGCGCAGGACCTGGCCGGCGCTGTCGACGTCGCCGAGCACGGCGCCTTCGGTGATCTCCAGGGTGAGCTTCTCGGGCGCCAGGCCGGCCGACGACAGGGCTCCGGCCACCTCGTCGACGATCCGCGGGTGGTGGAGCCGGCTGGGGGAGAGGTTGACGTTGACCTGGAGCGGGCGCTCGCCGCCGGTCCTGTGATCGAGGGCCTCGGCCACCCGGCAGGACTCCTGGAGCACCCAGCGGTCGATGTCGGCCAGGATGCCGGCGTGCTCGGCGAACGGCACGAAGGCCGAGGCGGGGAGCAGCCCTCGCTCCGGGTGGCGCCAGCGGACCAGGGCCTCGAAACCGGTGGCGGCGAGGTCCCGCAGGTCGTAGATCGGCTGGAAGTGCACCGCCAGCTCGCCCTGCGCGAGGGCGCGCCGGAGCTCGGACTCGAGGTCGAGCTGGCTCAGGGCGCGGGTGTGCATCGCCCGCTCGAAGATCAGGATCAGGCCCTTGCCCTTCTCCTTGGCGGCGTGGAGCGCGGTGTCGGCGTTGCGCAGCAGCTCCTCCTGGGTGGTCGAGCCGGGGGCTTCGAGGGCGATGCCGACGCTGCCCGTCAGGCTCACCTCCCGGTCGCCGACCGGGAACGGCCGGGCGAGCACGGCGAGCAGCCGCTCGGCGGCGGCGACCGCCTCGGTGGTGTCCCGGATGTCCTCGACCAGCACCGCGAACTCGTCGCCACCGAAGCGCGCCACCGTGTCGGTGGCACGCACCGAGCTGCGCACCCGCTCGGCGAACGCGATCAGGACCTCGTCGCCCGCCGCGTGGCCCAGGCTGTCGTTGATCCGCTTGAAGTCGTCGAGGTCGAGGAAGAGCAGTGCCACCCGGTCCTCCTCGCGCCGCTGGCGGGCGAGCGCGCGGGAGACGCGCTCCAGGAAGAGGGCACGGTTGGGCAGCCGGGTGAGCGAGTCGTGGAGCGCCTGGAAGAGCTTCTGCGAGGCGATCAGGCGCTGCGCCTGGTAGAGCTGGGCGTTGGCGATCGCCGCGGCCGCCTGCTCGCCGAAGAGCGAGAGGGCGCGCAGGTCGTGCTCGGTGTAGGTGCGCTCCGCTCCGGCGTTCAGGTTGAGCACCCCGAGCAGGTCGCCCCGGTGGACCAGCGGCACCGACATCGCGCTCGACGGCACCGGCACGTCGACGCGGTGGCCACCGTGGCCGAGAGCGCCCGAGATGAGGAGCGGCTCGCCGGTGGCGGCCACCCGGCCCGCGATCCCCTCCCCGAAGCAGACCCGGGCGCCGTCGGCGGCGCTGCGGCCCGCGGTCGCGACGGTGCGCAGCTCGCGCTCCCCGGAAGCGAGCATGATCGAGCCGTCGCGGCCGCCGAGCAGCTCCATGGCGCAGCGCAGGATCGTCGCCAGCACCTCGTCGAGGTCGAGCCCCAGGTTGATCGCCTTGCCGGCCTCGAGCAGGGCGCTCAGCTCGAGCAGCCGGTTGGTCAGGGCGGCGGTGAGGACCTTCTCCTCGACCAGGAGATTGGTCAGGCGCCGCAGCTGGAGCTCCTTCTCGATGGCGTAGGCGCAGAACAGGACGATCAGGCCGAGCAGGCCGTACTCGACGATCTCCGGATCGAGCCACGCCGGGAGGCGGTTCACCGGGAAGAACGCCAGGATGACCAGGCCGGCGGCGACCGAGACGAGCAGCAGCAGGGTGATGAGCCACAGCTGCAATCGCCGACGCTCGACGGCTTCGAGGGTCGGGGGCTCCAGCTCGTGCAGCCCCGCGATCCGCGCGGCGCGCTCGACCAGGCCGGCGCCCGGCCCGCCCTGAGGATCGATCACGCCGTGGATGGTACCGCGGAACGGGAGCGGCAAGCGACGTGCGGCCGCCGGCCTCCGGAGGCCGGTCCGCGCGCAAGGACGAGGGGCCTCAGTGGGAGACGCACTCGGAGCGGGCGGGATCGGAAGCCGCCCTCGCGGTGCCGGCCTCCGGCACGACCACGGCGGCGACGCCGGAGACCTGGCCGTCGCCGAGCCGGAAGTGGGCGTCGCCGACCCACGCCCTTCCGCCGCGCGGGTCGGGTGCGAGGCCGCCGAGCTCGACGGTGCACCGGATGCGGCCCGCGACCGGCAGGGTCTCGGCGCAGGTCAGCGACAGGCGCGTCGCCCAGACCGGCCCGGCCTTCTCGGTCCACCCGAGCTCGCGGCCGACGGCGATGATCGTGGCGTCGCCGACCAGCCGCACGGCGAACGGCATGGCGACGAAATCGACCTCGGCGCGCAGGTCCATCTCGATCACGTAAGCGCCCGGGCCGGTGCGCCGGACCTCGGCGACGTCGTAGAGGTCCAGGTTCGCCAGCCGGTGCATGTAGGCGCTCTCGAGAGCGTGGATCCGGTCGGCTGCCAGGGCCTCTCCGGACTCGGGCACGAAGCGCTCCGGGCGCCAGAGGGTCGGCTGGTAGGTCTGGTGGAGCGGATCGAAGAACGGGTCCTCGCGGGTGCGGGCGAGGCGCGGCTCGCCGTCCTCGCCGATCACCACCTGGGCGGGTGCCCGCCGGCCGTTGAACCGGCTCGAGACCGCCTCGCAGTAGGCGCCGGTGTGCTGGACGAGGAGCGGGTCGCCGGTCGCGAGGCCGCCGACGTCGGTCGCGGGGAAGAGCACGTCACCGGCGAAGCAGAGCGGGCCGGCGAGGCCGTCCGGGCCGGCCCGCGGCAGGGCTCGGTGATCGGGCCCGACGATCTGATGCTCCCAGCGGGCGACGGTGAACTTGACGAGCTGGTCGGTGCCGACGTCGACGATCGCCCAGCGCTTGCCGCGGGTCGTCTTGGTCGCGACGATCCGGGTGAGCAGGCCGGCGCTCTCGCCGACCAGCGAGTTGCCCGGCTCCACCTGGTAGCGGAGGCGCGGCCGCAGCGCCGGGGAGAGGACCCGGGTCAGGGCCTCGACGGAGGGGAAGACCTGGTCGTCGAAGAAGGGGATCCCGAGCCCTCCGCCCAGGTTCACGACCTCGATCCGGTGCCGGGTCCGGCCGGCGAGGAGGTCGGCCAGGCGGTGGAGGAAGGCGAGGCCCTGGACGAAGGCCTCGAGGTTGTCCATCTGCGTTCCGACGTGCACGTGGAGGCCGGAGACCGGGAGCGGGTAGTCGGAGAGGTGCTCGACGAGCTCCTCGGACGGGATCCCGAACTGGCTGGTCCCGCCGCCGTGCGCGGTGAAGCGGTGGAGCTCGGAGGCCTCGCGGTAGCCGGGCAGGCCGCCCGGATTCACCCGCACCAGCAGCCGGCCGCTCCAGCCCGTTCCGCCGGCGCGGAGCTCGGGGCGCTCGGCCAGGGCGGCGAGCGCTTGCGGCGAGTCCGCGACCACGCTCGCCCCCGCGGCGAGGAGCCGGGCCCCGAGGGCGGGGTCGAAGGCGGGCGTGGTGTAGCTGATTCGCTCGACCGGCACTCCGGCCGCCTGGGCGATCCGCACCTCCGAGGCCGAGGCGCAGTCCGCGCCGCCTCCCATCTCGGCCAGGGTGCGGACGACGATCGGTGAGGGGTTGGCCTTGACCGGGTAGAGGACGTTGCCCGGCTCACCGACCAGCTCGAGATAGGCGCGGAAGCGGGAGCGCAAGGTCTCCAGGTGGTGGACGTAGAGCGGCGTCCCGTACCGTTCGGCGAGGGATCGCAAGTCCAGACTGCGCGACCAGGACTCCATCGGCGCTCCTCTCGGCCCGCCGGGAGAGCGGCCGACCGCAGGGGGATGCCTTCACTATTGCGCATTGACATAAATATGTCAAGGACAATATGCCCGGCGAGGAGCTCCGCCGACTCACCGGCCGGCGCCCCGAGGCGCCATCTCGTCCGGCGCCCCTCCCGCTGGCGCCGTTCTTGAATCCTCGGCGAGGCATGACGCTCTCTCTGCGCCCCGATCAGCTCCGACGATACAAGGACGTGGCCCGCCTGCTGCTCAAGCACGGGCACGCGGACCTCTTCGCCTCCGGCGGGCTCGAGCGGGCCTTGCTGGGCGAGGAGGGCGGCGAACGGACGCCGGTCGACGGCGACCCGGGGGAGCTCGCCGCCGACCTCGAAGCCCTCGGGCCCACCTTCGTCAAGCTCGGCCAGCTCCTCTCCACCCGCTCCGACCTCCTGCCCGTGCCCTACCTCGAGGCCCTGTCCCGGCTCCAGGACCACGTAGAGCCCTTTCCCTCGGAGGAGGTGGGGCCGCTGGTCGCCGAGGAGCTCGGCGTCCGCTTGTCCAAGGCCTTCGAGTCCTTCGATCCGACGCCGTTCGCCGCCGCCTCCCTGGGTCAGGTGCACCGGGCGACGCTCCACGACGGCCGGGCGGTGGCGGTCAAGGTGCAGCGCCCGGGGATCCGGCAGGTGATCCTCGACGACCTGGAAGCCTTCGACGCCCTCGCCGAGATCGTCGACCGGCACACCGAGGCCGGGCGCCGCCTGGCGATCACCGATCTGCTCGAAGAGTTCCGCCGTGTCCTCCTGCGCGAGCTCGACTACCGGCGCGAGGCACGGAACCTCGAGACCCTCGCGGACAACCTGGAGGACTACCCGCGCCTGGTCGTGCCCCGTCCGATCGCCGACTTCACGACGTCGCGGGTGCTGACCATGAGCTTCATCCCGGGGACCAAGATCACCGAGCTCTCGGCGATGGCCCGGCTCGACCTCGACGCCACGAGCCTGGCCGAGGAGCTCGCCGAGGCCTACATCCAGGGCGTCCTGGTGGACGGCTTCTTCCACGCCGATCCGCACCCGGGCAACATCCTGGTGACCCAGGACCACCGGCTGGCCCTGATCGATCTCGGGATGGTGGCGCGGGTCGACCCCCGGATGCGGGAGCGGCTCCTGCGCCTGGTGGTGGCGATCACCGGCGGGCGGGGCTACGAGGCCGCGCAGCTCAGCCTGCAGGTGGGCACTCGCCTCGACGACTTCGACGAGGACCGCTACACCCGCCAGGTGACCGACCTGGTCGGCGACCTCCAGGACCGTTCGATCACCGAGGTCAACATCGGCCGGGCCGTGCTCGAGCTGGCGCGCCGGGCCGGGCAGTCGGGCCTCAGGCCGGCGCCGGAGCTCGCCTCGCTGGGCAAGACCATGCTCCAGGTCAACGAGATCGGCCTCCAGCTCGACCCGGAGTTCGAGCCCAACCGCATCGTGCGGCGCCAGGCGCGCTCGATCCTGCGCCACCGGATGCTCCACGGCGCCTCGCCGAACCGTGCGCTCTCCTCGGTGCTCGAGGCGACGGAGTTCGTCCAGGAGCTGCCGGGGCGGATGAACCGCCTGTTCGACGCCCTGCTGCGCGGCAAGCTGGGGATCGACATCGACGTGGTCGACGAGCGCCTGCTCATGTCGAACCTCCAGAAGATCGCCAACCGCATCGCGCTCGGGCTGATCCTGGCGGCCCTGATCGTGGGCGCCGCGCTGATGATGCGGGTCGAGACCGAGTTCACCCTCCTCGGCTATCCCGGGCTCGCGATGCTGCTCTTCCTGGCGGCCGCCGCCTGCGGCTTCATGCTGGTCTTCAACATCCTGTACCACGATTACTGGAAGGAGGGGCGGAGCCACTCCCCGCGGCGCCGGCGGTGAGCGCGGCGGCGGGGAGCCGGGCATCCGCGGCCAGGAAGTCGCGGACCGCCTCGAAGACGTCGCGCCGGCTCATCAGAAAGGTGTGGATGCCCCGCACCAGCACCCGCGGGACGCCGTCGAGGCCGGTCTCGGAGACCCGCACGATGCCGTCGTTGGGCTCCGGACCGGCCGGCAGCCAGGCGGCCCGGGGCCCGCGGGTTCCCGCGATCAGGAGCGACGGCACGTCGGGCACCGGCAGGCGCTCGAAGAACGCCGGGTCGGCGAGCTTGCGCCCGGCGTCGCCCGCCAGCAGGCGGTAGAGTGGGTTGCGGCCGAGCGCCCGGGCGGTCGCCGGCGAGCGGTTCGGGACGCCGAGCATCGCGAAGCGGCAAAAGCCCGGCGGCAGCGCGGGGGCCGCCAGGCGGGTGATGACGCCGCCCAGCGAGTGGGCGACCACCGCGTACCTCGGTGCCACGCCGTCGGCGGCGTCCTCCGCCAGCACTCGGAGGACGCGCTCGACGAAGCGGTCGCGGATCGTCTCGAGATCGGCGGTGACGACCTGGTAGCCGAAGTGTGTCGTCCGGTGCCCCGCCCGCCGGAGGCGATGTCCGAGAAGGCTCATCGAAGCGACCGTCCGGCCGAGACCGTGGAGGAGGAAGACCCGCACGCGGGGAGGATACGTCAGCGGGGCGAGGGGAAGGCCGCCGGCCGCGCTGCTATGCTGCCGGCGGGGAGCGCGGCGCCTGCCTGCCGCCGGCGCCGAGCCCCCGGGCGGCGTGGCCCGAGCGGAGGGGGAATCCGATGTTCGGCAAGAGCTTCGATCTCTTCAGCATCTTCGGCTTCAAGGTCCGGCTCGACCTGAGCTGGTTCGTCATCGCCGCGCTCATCACCTGGTCGCTCGCCGCGCGCGCCTTCCCCGAGCTCGTCCCGGGCCTCGCGCCTGCGACCTACTGGCTGATGGGCGCCGCCGGCGCCGTCGGCCTGTTCGCCTCGGTGGTGGCCCACGAGGTCTCCCACGCCCTGGTCGCCCGGCGCTTCGCCATGGAGATGCGCGGCATCACGCTCTTCATCTTCGGCGGCGTCGCGGAGATGAGCGACGAGCCGCCGAGCCCCAAGGCCGAGTTCTGGATGGCGATCGCCGGGCCGATCATGAGCTTCCTGGTGGCCGGGGTGTGCGCCGCGGCCGGCCTCGCCGCCCTGCCGGCGCCGGTCGCGGGGGTGGTGGGCTACCTCGCCTTGATCAACCTGGTCCTCGGCCTGTTCAACCTGATCCCGGCCTTCCCGCTCGACGGCGGCCGGGTGCTGCGCTCGATCCTCTGGCAGGCCAAGCACGACCTCAAGCGGGCGACCCGGATCACCTCGACGATCGGCGCGGGCTTCGGGTTCGTGCTGATCGGGTTCGGCGTCGTCCGGGTGCTCGTCTGGGGCGACCTGATCGGCGGCGTCTGGATGTTCCTGATCGGGCTCTTCCTGCGCAACGCGGCGCAGATGTCCTACCGGCAGCTCCTGCTGCGCCGGGTGCTCGAGGGCGAGCCGGTCTCCCGGTTCATGGAGACCGATCCGGTCACCGTGCCGCGTGCGATCTCGGTCGAGCAGCTGGTCGAGGAGTACGTCTACAAGCACCACTTCAAGATGTTCCCGGTGGTCGACGGCGAGCGCCTCCTCGGGTGCGTGACGACGCGCCAGATCAAGGAGCTGCCGCGCGAGGAGTGGGCCGCGACGAGCGTCGGCGCGCTGGCGAGCGCCTGCTCGCCGGACAACACCGTGCCGCCGGGAGCCGATGCCATGGCCGCTCTCGCCACCATGAACCGCAACCAGGCGTCCCGCCTGATGGTGGTCGAGGGCGAGCACCTCCTGGGAGTCCTCACCCTCAAGGATCTCCTCCAGTTCTTCTCCCTGAAGATCGAGCTCGAGAGCGCCTGATCAGAGCGACATCAGGTAGGCCGCGAGGTCGGCCTTCTCGGCCTCGGTCAGCCCGAGCCCGAAGTGGTCGTCGTAGTGGTCGATGACCGCCCGCAGGGTCGGGAAGCGGCCGTCGTGGTAGAAGCCGCCCTTGGTGTGAGTCCACAGGCCCTTGAGCGGCGTCGTCCGGTAGCGCCCGGTGGGTCCACGGTCGGCCTGGAAGGAGTCGATCCCGATCTCTTCGGGGGTGTGGAGGTTCCAGCCCGGCTCGGTGAAGAGCGGCGGTACGTGGCAGCGCGCGCACTGGGCCTTGCCGGCGAACAGCGTCTCGCCGTGGGCGGCGGCCGCCGGATCGAAGCTCCCGGCCGGCGGCGTCGGGGCGGCGAGGGCGAGCTGGTAGAAGTGCAGGGGGGCCAGGACGCCGGTCACCACGTCCGGCTCGTCGCGGACGTCGTCGAAGCCGGCGGCCGCGGCCACCGGGAACTTCGCCGGATCGGCCAGGCGCGGGTCCCAGAAGGTGCCTTTGCCGTTCATCTCGAGGTTGCCGACGAAGGCGTTCCAGTAGGTCACCGAGCCCCAGCCCTCGTAGGTGTGGAGGTTCACCCCGGCGAGACCGAAGGCCGGCGGGATGAGGACCGACGCGGACTTGCCGTCGGGGCGGAAGGCGACGCCGTCGAGGTTGAGCTCGGCGTCGAACCTGCCCGGCCCCCAGCTCGTGAGGACCGCCCTGACCGTCGCCACGTCGACGCCCAGCAGGTCGGCCAGCGGCTGGAGGTTGGGCGCGATCGCGATGATCTTGCCCACGTCGAGGTCGCGGTTCGCCCAGCCGTCGAGACGCTTGCCGACGCCCGGTGCAATCGAATCGTCGACCGTCGAGTGGCACAGCGCGCAGGTGATGCCCACCTCCCACAGGCCCTGGCCGTCGGGCGTGATCTGGCCCACCACGCCGACCACCGCGTTGAGCTGAATTAGGAGGCGGGTCACGGCCGGGTCGTCCAGGTTCACCTGACCCGCCTGGAGGGCCGCGATCACCGTCGGCGGCAGGGCGTCCGCGTCGACCTTGAGGCCGAGGGAGAGGGCCTGGTTCGGGGTGACGTGGTCGAGGGCGCGGTGGATCTTCAGGGTGCGACTGAAAAAGGTGTGGCTGCCCATCCGGTCGTAGCGGAACACCTGGCGGCCCTGGCCGATCAGGTCCGCGGCGTGGGCGACCACCGGGTCGTCGGCGCCGGGTCGGGCCGCGGCGGCGGAGCCGGGCTCCGGCCCCGGCCGGACGCCGGGAAGGTCGGCGGCCACCAGACTGACGGCGGCCAGCGCCAGGCCGGCGGCGATCGCGCCGGCGCGGGCGCGGTGTCTCTTCGTACGATGGGTCATGGGCTTCTCCTCCTGGGTGGGGCTCGGGGAGCCGGTCGTTTTTCAAGAACCTTCCTGTTAAAGTACAGAGTGTCGAGACCGGCGCCGGTTACAGAAGGGAGAAGGAGCGGACGAGATGATCGCGAGCCCGGCCGAAGAACGGGTGGAGGTGGCGGGTGGGAGAGGGCTTTCGGCGCAGTCGGCGGGCCTCGCCGACCCGGAGGTCGTAGCCCGGGTCCTGGCCGGCGAGACCGCCCTGTTCGAGGTCGTCATGCGGCGCTACAACCGGCGGCTGTTCCGGGTGGTCTGGTCGATCCTGCTCGACGAGGTGGAAGCCGAGGACGTGGTCCAGGACGCCTACGTGCGGGCCTACCAGCACCTGGACCAGTTCGACGGCCGTGCGTCCTTCGCCACGTGGCTGACCAAGATCGCGGTCTACGAGGCGAGCGCGCGGCGCAAGCGGCGGCGGCGCCAAGTGCCTCTCGAAGCCCTGGCGCCGCCCGAAAAGGAGGCGTTGATGGCGGAAGCGGCGGAGGCGCCGGCGAGCGCCGAAGACCGGATGCTCACCCGCGACCTGCGGACCCTGCTCGAGCGAGCGGTGGCGGCTTTGCCCTCGCCGTACCGCCAGGTGTTCGTGCTGCGCGAGATCGAAGAGCTGTCGACCGAGGAGACCGCCCAGATCCTGGGCGTCAGCCGCACGGCGGCCAAGGTCCGCCTGTTCCGGGCCAAGAGGCTCCTCCGAGGTGAGGTCGAGAGGCTCCTGGGCGCCGGCACCAGCCAGCTCCTCGCCTTCGCCGGCGAGCGCTGCGACCGGACCGTCGCCCGCGTCCTCGCCCGTCTCGCGAAGCTCCGCCTCGAACCGACGAGCTGAGTGGCGGGTAGCGACTCCGGACACGGCGGCCACCGCCCCGGGTGAACCCTCTCGGCGCGACCTCACCGGCCCCGGGCCTTGCTCGTCGCAAAGACCTTCCGGATCGTCCCCCGCACCCTCGATCCCTCGCTGCCGACCCTGCTCCTCGCGATCGAGCTCGCCTACCTCGCGGCGGCGGCCTCCTGGCGGCGCCCCCTGCGCCTGGGCTCCTGGGAGGCGGCCCTGCCCGGGGTCCGGGTTACGGAGCTCAGGCGGTCGTCGTGGCCGGCTCTTCCTTGCCGGCCCGGGCCTCGGCGGGCGGCACGATCGTGACCTTCAGCTCGCCGCCCGCCAGGTCGACCTCGAGGGTCGAGCCGTCGCTGACCTCTCCGCCCAGGATCGCCCGCCCGATCCGGCTCTCGAGCTCGTGCTGCAGGTACCGCTTGAGCGGCCGCGCCCCGTAGACCGGATCGAACCCCTGGCGCGCCACGTAGCGGGTCGCCGCCTCGGTGAGCTCCAGGTGCACGTTGCGCTCGGCCAGTCGCTTGCGGAGGTCCTCGGTCAGCAGCACCACGATCTTCTCGATCTCCTCGATCGTCAGCGGCTTGAACAGGACCACGTCGTCCACCCGGTTCAGGAACTCCGGCCGGAAGTGCGAGCGCAGCTCGGCGAGCACCGCGTTGCGCGCCGCCTCGGTGATCTCCCCCCGGTCGGTCACCCCTTCGAGCAGGTGGTGCGAGCCGATGTTCGAGGTCATGATGATCACCGTGTTCTTGAAGTCCACGGTGTGCCCCTGGGCGTCGGTCACCCGGCCGTCGTCGAGGATCTGGAGCAGCACGTTGAACACGTCCTGGTGCGCCTTCTCGATCTCGTCGAAGAGGATCACCGAGTAGGGCTTCCTGCGCACCGCCTCGGTCAGCTGCCCGCCCTCCTCGTAGCCGACGTAGCCCGGCGGCGCGCCGATCAGCCGCGACACCGCGTGCCGCTCCATGTACTCCGACATGTCGATCCGGACCATGTTGTCCTCGGTGTCGAAGAGCGCCGCCGCCAGGGTCTTCGCGAGCTCGGTCTTGCCGACGCCGGTCGGCCCCAAGAAGATGAACGAGCCGATCGGCCGGCGCGGATCCTTGATCCCGGAGCGCGCCCGGATCACCGCGTCGGCGACCAGTTGCACCGCCTCGTCCTGGCCGACCACCCGGCGGTGGAGGATCTCGTCGAGGCGCAGCAGCTTCTCGCGCTCGCCCTCGACCAGGCGGGTGACCGGAATGCCGGTCCAGCGCGAGACGATCTCGGCCACCTCGTCCTCGGTGACCTCCTCGCGCAGGAGCTGCTGGCCCGAGGCCTCGTCGTGGGTGAGCTTGGCCTCGGCGGCGGCCAGGTCCGCCTCGAGCTGGGGAAGCTTGCCGTGCCGGAGCTCGGCCGCCCGGTCGAGGTCGTAATCGCGCTCGGCGAGCTCGACCTGGTGGCGGACCTGCTCGATCTCCCCGCGCAGGGCGCGGACCCGGTTGATCTCCGCCTTCTCCTGCTCCCACTGGGCGCGCATGGCGTCGGCCTGGGTCTTCAGGTCCGCGAGCTCCCGGCGCAGGTCCCCCAGGCGGTCCTTCGAGGCCTTGTCCTTCTCCTTCTTGAGCGCCGCCTCCTCGATCTCGAGCCGCATCACCCGGCGGGTCGCCTCGTCGAGCTCGGCGGGCATCGAATCGATCTCGGTGCGCACCATGGCGGAGGCTTCGTCGATCAGGTCGATCGCCTTGTCGGGCAGGAAGCGGTCGGTGATGTAGCGGTTCGAGAGCACCGCCGCGGCGACGATCGCGTTGTCCTGGATGCGCACGCCGTGGTGCACCTCGAAGCGCTCCTTCAAGCCCCGGAGGATCGAGATCGTGTCTTCGACGGTCGACGGGTCGACGGTCACGGGCTGGAAGCGGCGTTCGAGCGCGGCGTCCTTCTCGATGTACTTGCGATACTCGTCGAGGGTCGTGGCGCCGATGCAGTGGAGCTCGCCCCGGGCGAGCATCGGCTTCAAGAGGTTGCCGGCGTCGGTCGAGCCCTCGGTCCGGCCCGCGCCGACGATGTTGTGGAGCTCGTCGATGAACAGCAGGATCCGCCCCTCGCTCTCCTTGACCTCGGAGAGGACCGCCTTCAGGCGCTCCTCGAACTCGCCGCGGTACTTGGCGCCGGCCAGGAGAGCCCCCATGTCGAGAGAGAAGATCGCGCGGTCCTGGAGCCAGTCGGGAACGTCGCCGCGGACGACCCGCTGGGCGAGGCCCTCGACGATCGCCGTCTTGCCGACGCCCGGCTCGCCGATCAGGACCGGGTTGTTCTTGGTCTTGCGCGACAGGATCCGGATCACCCGGCGGATCTCGGAGTCCCGGCCGATCACCGGATCGAGCTTGCCGGCGCGCGCCTGGGCCACCAGGTCGACGCCGTACTTGTCGAGCGCCTCGTAGGCCGCCTCGGGGGAGGCGGAGGTCACCCGCTGGCTGCCGCGCACCGAGCTCAGCGCGTCGAGGAAGCGGTCGCGGGTCACGCCGTGGTGGGCGAGAATCCGGCCGGCGTCGGTCGTCTCGCCCTCGTCGAGGAAGGCGAGGAGCAGGTGCTCGACCGAGACGTACTCGTCCTTGAGGCGCTTGGCCTCGTCCTCGGCGCGCACGAGCAGGCGCTGGAGGCGGTTCGAGACATAGAACTTGCCCGCCTCGCTGCCGGGCCCCGAGACCGACGGCCGGCGGTCAAGGAGCTGCTCAACCTCGGAACGCACGCCCTCGGCGGCGACGTCCATGCGGGCGAGGAGCCGCGGGATCAGGCCCTCCGGCTGCTCGAGGAGCGCGGCCAGCAGGTGCTCGCCGTCGACCTCCTGGTGGCCGAAGCGCAGAGCCTTGGTCTGGGCCGCCTGGACGGCCTCTTGCGATTTCTGGGTCAGCTTGTTCAGGTCCATGGTGTCGTTGCCTCGGAAACAGGGGTCGATGTCAGGCGCGGGGGTCGAAGTCCGATGCCGCCTTCAGCTTCTCGTAGAGCTCCCGCTCCGCGTCGCTCGGCTTCTCGGGCACGACGATCCGGAGCTCCGCGTAGAGGTCGCCCGGCTCACCCTTGGGATGGGGAAAGCCCTTGCCGCGGAGGCGGATCCTCTTCCCCGACGAGGTCCCGGCCGGGATCTTGATGCGCGCCGCACCGTTCAGGGTCGGAACCTCGGCCTCGCCGCCGAGCACCGCCTCCCACGGGGCGATCGGCACGACGGTCAGGAGGTTGGGTCCCTCGAGCTGCAGGCGCGGGTGAGGGAGCACCTCGGCCCGGAGGTAGAGGTCGCCCGCCGGCCCGCCGCCGGCGCCGGGAAGCCCCTGGCCGGAGAGCCGGATCCTGCCCCCCGGCTTGACCCCGGGCGGGATCTTCACCGCCAGGGTCTTGGTCTCGCCGCTCGCCGGGTCGGTGAGGGTCAGCTCCCGTCGGCCGCCGTGGGCGGCCTCCTCGAGCGACAGCGTGATCGAGGCCTCCTGGTCCGAGCCCCGCCGTGCCGCCGGCCGGGCGCCCGGCCGGCCGCCGAAGCCGCCGGCGCGGGCGCCCCGGGAGCCGCCCATCCCGGCCTGGCCGAAGAGCATCTCGAAGAAGTCGGAGAAGCCCGAGGCGCCGCCGAACCCGCCGGGGCCGGCGCCTTCGAAGCGGAAGCCCCCGCCGCCCTGCCCGAAGTCGAACTGCACACCCTCCCACCCCGGAGGCGGTGCTCCGGTCTGCCGGGCCTGGTTCCAGGCCTGGCCGAACTGGTCGTACTTCTTGCGCTTCTCCGGGTCTTTGAGAACCTCGTACGCCTCGCCGATCTCCTTGAACCGGGTCTCGGCGTCGGCCACCTTCGAGACGTCCGGATGGTACTTCCGGGCGAGCTTGCGGTAGGCCTTCTGGATGTCCTGCTGCGACGCGTCGCGCGCGACGTCCAGAGTTTCGTAGTAGTCCTTGTAATCCAAGCGAGGTTCCCTCTCGACTCCCGGCTCCGGCCCGGCCCGAGCCCCGTCAGCTTACCGCCGATTCCGTCCGGGCGACCCAAAAAATCTGAGTGCGGCGCACTCAATTTGTAAAACAGGGCACAGCCCATCCTCATTCCCGGTCCGCGCGGGATCTGGAAGGCGGGCGATGCAAGGAGACTGCCGGAAGGTCGAGAACGAAGAGACGGCGTAGCGACCGGCGAAAGGCGCCGCTCGCTACGTCAGGGAGGGGTGAGCCCGAAGTGCTCGTAGTTCATGGCGATGAACCGCTCCCACTTGTCCGGCACCTCTTCCAACGGCACGATCGCCTCGACCGGGCAGGCGTCGACGCACAGGCCGCAGTCGATGCACTCCTCGGGGTGGATGTAGAGCATCTCCCAGTCCTCGTCGGCGCCGTAGATGCAGTCGACCGGACAGACGTCGACGCAGGAGAGGTCCTTCACGCCGATGCAGGGCTCCATGATGATGTGGGTCATTCGGTGCGCTCCTTTGGCCGGCCCGCGGGCCGAGCTGGGAATGTCGACCCGGGAAGTATAGAGAAGCGGCTTGCACCCCTCAAGGGCGACCGGCCGGCGGTCTCGTCGGCGACGCTCACGCCGCGAGCGCGTCGTCGAACGCTTCGAGGGTGCGCGAGATCTCGCGCTCGCCGTGGGCGGTCGAGACGAAGAAGGTCTCGTAGGGCGAAGGCGGCAGGTGAATGCCCGCCGAGAGCATGCGGTGGAAGACCCGCTTGTAGCGCTCCCGGTCCGAGCCCTGGACGTCGGCGAGGTTGCGCACCGGCCCTTCGGCGAAGAAGACGCCGAGCATCGAACCCTGGCGCTGGACCCGGAGCGGGACCTCGCGGCGCGCCGCGGCCTCCGCCAGGCCCCGGGCGAGCGAGGAGCCGGAAGCCTCGAGCCGGCGGTAGGCGGCGCCGTCGTCCGCCTGAAGACCGCCCAGGGCCGCCAGCCCGGCGGCCACCGCCAGGGGGTTGCCGGAGAGGGTGCCGGCCTGGTAGACGGGGCCGGCCGGGGCCACCTGCTCCATCAGCTCGCGCCGGCCGCCGTAGGCGGCGAGCGGCAAGCCGCCGCCGATCACCTTGCCCAGGGTGGTCAGGTCGGGCTGGATGCCGGTCAGGGTCTGGACGCCGCCCCAGTCGACCCGGAAGCCGGTCATCACCTCGTCGAACACGAGGAGCGCGCCGTGCCGGTCGCAGAGGCTGCGCAGCCCTTCGAGATAGCCCTCGACCGGCGGCACCAGGCCCATGTTGCCGGCGATCGGCTCGACGAAGACCGCCGCGATCCGCTCTCCGCGCGCGGCGAACAGCGCCTCGACCGCCGCCAGGTCGTTGTAGGGCGCGACCAGGGTGTCCGCGGTCACCGCCTCCGGCACCCCGGGCGAGGAAGGGTGCCCGATGGTCGCGGCGCCCGAGCCGGCGGCGACCAGGAAGGGGTCGGCGTGGCCGTGGTAACAGCCCTCGAGCTTGACGAACGCCGAGCGTCCGGTGGCGGCGCGGGCGAGGCGCAGGGCCGACATCGTCGCCTCGGTGCCGGAGTTGACGAAGCGCACCATCTCGACCGACGGCAGGGCCGAGACGATCCGCTCGGCGAGGTCGACCTCGAGGCTGGTCGGCGCTCCGAAGGCGGTGCCGCGGCCGGCCGCGGCGCGCACGGCGGCGACGATCTCCGGGTGGCCGTGGCCGAGGATGTGCGGGCCGTAGCCACCGATGTAGTCGATGTAGCGGCGGCCGTCCTCGCTCTCGAGGTAGGCCCCTTCGGCGGCGCGCACGAACACCGGCTCCCCGCCGACGCCGGTGAACGCGCGCACCGGCGACGAGACGCCGCCGGGCATGAAGCTGCAGGCTCGTTCGAAGACGGTCATCCGCCCTACGGCTCCCAGCCGGCGGCGAGCAGCCGTGCCGCCTCGACCGCGCCGTAGGTCACGATCATGTCGGCGCCGGCACGCCGGATCGCGAGCAGGGTCTCCATCAGCACCCGGTCGCCGTCGATCCAGCCGCGCTCGGCGGCCGCCTTGATCATCGCGTACTCGCCGGAGACGTGGTACGCCGCGGTGGGCAGGCCGAAGGACTCGGCCACGTCGCTCAGGACGTCGAGATAGGGGAGGGCGGGCTTGACCATGACCATGTCGGCGCCTTCGAGGACGTCGAGCTCGACCTCGCGCAGCGCCTCGCGCCGGTTGGCCGGGTCCATCTGGTAGGTCTTCCTGTCCCCGAACGTGGGCGCGGACTCGGCGGCCTCGCGGAACGGGCCGTAGAAGCCGCTCGCGAACTTCGCGGCGTAGGAGAGGACCGCGACCTCCTCGCAGCCTTCGGCGTCGAGGGCCTCGCGCACCGCGGCGACCCGGCCGTCCATCATGTCCGAGGGCGCGATCACGTCGGTGCCGGCGCGCGCCAGCGACACCGCCTGGCGGGCGAGGTTCTCGAGGGTCGCGTCGTTGTCGACCGTCTCGCCCCGCAGCACGCCGCAATGGCCGTGGTCGGTGTACTCGCAAAAGCACAGGTCGGCGATGGTCACGAGATCCGGCAGCGCCTCGGCGAGGGCGCGCACCGCCTGCTGCACGATGCCGTCGTCGTCCCAGGCCGCGGAGCCGACGGCGTCCTTGTGCTCGGGCAGCCCGAAGAGGAGGACCGCCGGCACGCCGGCTTCCCACGCCTCGCGGGCGGCCTCGACCAGGCGGTCGACCGAGTGCTGGAAGACCCCGGGCATCGAGCCCACGGGCTGGGCGATCCCCTCGCCGGGACGGGCGAACAGGGGGAGGATGAAGTCCTCCGGCGCGAGCCGGGTCTCGCGCACCATGCGGCGCAGGACCGGCGTGCGGCGGAGGCGGCGGAGGCGGGTTTCCGGGAAGGCCATGGCGGCTCCGGTTCTACCACAGAAGCCCGCCCCCCGGGCACCACCCGGAGGGGTGGCCGCGAGACGGCGAGCAGCCGGCGCGCTTGACGTTAGACTCCGCGCGGGCCAAACGTCTGACCAGAGCGAAGACCGTGACGAGCGAGCCGAGTCCTTCAGCGCAGCGAGACAGGGTGGGGGGGTCCCTTTCCCCCCGCGAGGGTGGGAGAGGGAACGAGGGAGAGGGGGGCGATCCGATCGACCGGCTCGCAGCCCGGGGCTTTCTGGTGGTCACCGGCAAGGGTGGCGTCGGCAAGAGCACCGTCTCGGCGGTCCTCGGCCGGCGGATGGCCGGACGGGGAGCGCGGACCCTGGTGATCGAGGTCGACCCGCGCGAGAACCTCCACCACCTGCTGGGCGCTCCGCCCTCGGGCGGCGAGATCGTCGACGTCGGCGAGGGCCTCTGGCTCCAGCACCTGAAGCCGCGAGCGGTGATCGACCGGGTGATCGAGGAGCGGGTCCGCGTCGGCGCGATCGCCCGGCGGGTCCTGGAGTCGGCGGTCTACCAGCACTTCATCGACGGCGCCCCCGGGCTCAAGGAGCTGGCGATCCTGGAGCACGCCCGCCGGCTGCTCCGGGACCGCGAGTTCGAGGTCGTGCTGCTCGACGCTCCGGCGACCGGCCACGGCGTCTCTCTGCTGCGCGCCCCGGGGCTGGTCGCGGAGGTGGTCCACGGCGGCCCGTTCGGGCGCATCGCGACCGAGATCGCCGCCCTGGTGGCCGACCCGGAGCGCTCGGGCATGGTCGTGGTCACCCACGCCGAGGAGATGCCGGTGGAGGAGGCGCTCGACCTCCAACGCCTGCTCGCCGAGCACCTCGACCGGCCCGCGGACCTGCTGGTGGTCAACGCCCTCTACCCGCCGCTTCCGGAGGGGGAGGGCGCTGGCGAGGAGGTGCCCGAGCTCTGGCGCCGGCGGCGCGCGGTCAACGTGCGCGAGATCGACCGCCTCGCCGCAGCCTGGCGCGGCGACCGCCTGGGCCTTCCCCTGCTGCCGGTGGCCCGCGGCCCGGAGCTGGTGGCCGCCCTCGGCGAGTGCCTGGCGGCGGGCGGCGTCGACCTCCCGCACGGGGAGGCGCGGCGATGAGCGGGGCACCCTTGCTGCCGAGCGGCGAGCACCCCCTGCTGGTGGTGGTCGGCTCGGGCGGCGTGGGCAAGACCACGCTCGCGGCCGCCCTCGGCGTGCAGTCGGCCCGCCGGGGCCGCGACACGCTGGTGATGACCTTCGACCCCTCGCTCCGCCTCAAGGACGCCCTGGGCGTCGGCGAGGAGGCCCGCGACCGCGAGGTCTCCGTGCGGCTCCCCGGGGCAGCGGCCGCCCGGCTCGACGCCAGCCTGCTCGACGCCCGCCGGACCTTCGACCGGCTGGTGGAGCGCTACGCCCCGGACGAGGCGGCGCGCCGGCGGATCCTCGACAACCGCTTCTACCAGCACCTGGCCGGGACGCTCTCCGGCGTCCTCGAGTACATGGCGGTCGAGCGCCTGTTCGAGGTCGCCCGCGACGGGCACTACGACCAGGTGATCCTCGACACGCCGCCGACCCGGCAGGCCCTCGACTTCCTGGAGGCCCCGTCGCGCATCGTCGGCTTCCTCGACAGCGGCGCGCTGCGGATCGCGCTCAAGGACTGGTTCGACGCCGACGGGCACTTGAAGCCGGCGGCCGGGCTGGGCCCTCTGGGCCGCAAGCTCGAGGGGATCCTCGACCGCGTCGTAGGCCTCGACTTCCTGCGCGACATGCTCGAGTTCTTCCAGTCCTTCGGCCCGCTCTACGGCGGCTTCCGCGAGCGCGCCCGCCAGGTGGAGGGGCTGCTCGCCTCCGAGCGTACCCTCTTCGTCCTGATCGCCGGCCCGGGGGAGGAGCGGGTGGCCGACGCCCTGTTCTTCGCCCGCCGGCTCAAGGAGGCGGGGTACCGCCTCGGCCCGGTGGTGGTCAACCGCGTCCATCCCGTCCTCGAGCCGGCCGGCGGTGAGCCCGCCCCGCCCCCTGCCGCCGAGCGCCCCTGCGCCACCGACGGCCGCCGCCTCTTCGCCTGGCTCGGCGAGCAGGACCGCCGCGGCGTCGAGTCCCTCCGCGCCCTGCTCGCCGGCACCCAGCCCGTCGTCCCCCTCCCCCTGCAAGCCAACGAGCCCACCAACCTGGAAGCCCTGGAGTCCCTGGGCGCCCACCTCCTGGCCCTCCTCGAGGCCGCGAACGCCTGACCGTCCGACGACGCCCGTTCCCCCCACTCTCTCTCCCCATGGGCGCGTTCCGCAGCAAATCCTGCCGCAGCCCCGGAACCCTCGGCCACCTCTCGCCCTCCAAGTGGGCGCCTTCCGCTTCAAGTCCACCCCCGGCCCGGTCGGGCGAAGCCCTCCGTTCCAACCACCAAGGCGGCAGCCGGCGGGGCCGGTGGTTTCTCGCCGGCGCAGTTTGCCGCCGAGAAAGCCACCGGCCCCGCCGGCGTGTGCCCCCCCATGACGCGGCGCGGCAGTTGCATTGACCCCCAATGCCGCGCTGCGGTACGATGAAGGCGGTCGAAAGGAACGCGCCCATGATCCGCCTCATCAAACGCTACGAAAGCCGCAAGCTCTACGACACCGAGGAGAGCCGCTACGTCTCCCTCGACGACATCGCGGCCTGGATCCGCGACGGCCAGGAGGTGCGGGTGGTCGACAACGCCACGGCGGCGGACGTCACCTCCCAGACCCTGACCCAGATCATCGTCGAGGAGGGCCGCAAGGGCGGGGCTCCGCTGCCCAGCGAGCTGCTCCACGAGCTCGTCCGGCTCGGCGAGCGGACCGTCTCGAACGGCATCGAACAGATGCAGAGCCAGGTCGGGCGCTTCGTCGAGGCGTCGATCGACCGGCTGGGCCCGGTGCGGCGCGCGCGCGAGGAGATGACGGTGCTGCGCGACCGCCTCGAGCAGCTCGAGGCCTCGCTGTCCGAGCTCGAGACCGAGCGGACCGCGGCCCGGGCTCCGGCGCGCAAGAGCGCCGCCGGGGCCGCGGCGGGCAGCCGCAAGAAGGGCGGCGCCAAGGCCGCCGGCCGCGCGGGCGGCAAGAAGTCCGCCACCGGCTGAGGCGGGCCGGCGTCGGCGTTCGAGATCCGTGCGCGCACCTGCAACCCAACACGAAAGAGAGGCTCTCCATGGGCAAGAAGACGTCGGGTGAGGGAGTGGACAAGGAGCTGCGCGAATCGGCCCAGAAGATCTGGCTGGCGGGCCTCGGCGCGCTGGCGGTGGCGGAGGAGGAGGGCTCGAAGGTGTTCAACCGCCTGGTCGACCGCGGGCGCGACTGGGAGGATCGGGGCAAGGAGAAGGCGCAAGAGGGGGCCAAGCGTGCCAAGAGCCGGGTGGAGCAGGCCTTCGGCGGGGTCGAGGAGAAGGTCGACAAGCGGATCACCGAGGCGATGAAGCGTCTCGGGGTGCCGAGCCGCGACGAGATCCGGGAGCTCACCCGCAAGGTCGAGGAGCTCAACGCCAAGATCGAGACTCTCCACGGCAAGCCCGCCTCGCCGCCCAAGGCGCCACCCAAGCCACCGCCGAAAGCGAAGACGAGCCCCAAGACCTGAGCCCGGCCCCGACGACGATGGCCCGCGACGACCACGGCTCGTCCCGCCGCACTCCGTCCGTCCACCGGTCGCGGATCGGCCTGGCGTTGGCCGGTGGCGGGCCCGAGGGGGCGATCTACGAGATCGGCGCCTTGCGCGCCCTGGACGAGGCGCTCGACGGCCTCGACCTCAACCGGTTGGACATCTACGTCGGGGTGAGCGCCGGCTCGTTCATCGCCGCCGCGCTCGCCAACCAGCTCGACACCGCCCAGCTCTGCCGGGCGATCGTGTCCCATGAGCCGGGCGAGCACCCGTTCAATCCCGAGACCTTCCTCAGCCCGTCGGTCAAGGAATGGTTCCGCCGGGCGAGCGGCCTGCCGCGCCTGGTGGCCGAGGCGCTCTTCGAGTACGCCTGCCATCCGCTCGACACCGGCCTCAAGGGCTCCTTCACCCGGCTCGCCCAGGCGCTGCCGGTGGGGGTCTTCGACAATCGGCCGCTGCGCACCTACCTCGAGCGGATCTTCGCCAAGGAGGGGCGCACGGACGACTTCCGCGAGCTGCCGGCGCCGCTGATCGTGGTCGCGGTCGACCTCGACTCGGCCAACGCGGTGCGCTTCGGCGAGCGCGGCCTCGACCACGTGCCGATCTCCCAGGCGGTCCAGGCTTCGACCGCCCTGCCGGGCCTCTACCCGCCGGTCGAGATCGACGGCCGCTTCTACGTCGACGGCGTGCTGCGCAAGACGCTCCACGCCTCGGTCGCCCTCGACGCGGGGATGGACCTGGTGCTGTGCGTCAACCCGATCGTCCCGGTCGACACGGTCCGCGCCGTCGAGGAGGGCGTGATGGCGCGCGGCCACCTGATCGACCGCGGCGCTCCGGCGGTCCTGTCCCAGACGTTCCGGACCCTCATCCAGTCCCGGCTCGAGGTCGGGATGAAGGCGTACGAAGAGCGCTACGAGGGGCGGGACGTGGCCCTCTTCCAGCCGCGGCGCGACGACTACCAGATGTTCTTCACCAACATCTTCAGCTTCGAGGACCGGGTGACCGTCTGCGAGCACGCCTACCGCCAGACCCGCCGCGACCTGCGCGAGCGCCTGCCCGAGCTCGAGCCCCTGTTCGCGGCCCACGGGGTCACGGTGCGCCACGACGTTCTCGCGGAACGCGGGCGCGACCTCTGGGCGCACGCCGGCCTCGAGCCCCGGGAGCGGGGCGTCGACCTGACCCGCCGGCGCCGCCGCTCCGCGCGGACACCGGGCGAGCCCTCGATCACCGACCGTCTGGCGGCGACGCTCGACCGGCTCGACGCCCTGATCTGACCGGATCTCCCCCCTCACCCTCGGTCCCTCTCCCACCCTCCGGGGGGCGAGGGACGCCCCCTCCCGCCCTCGGATCTCCCTCCTCACCCTCGATCCCTCTCCCACCCTCCGGGGGAGAGACGGCGATTGATCGGATCTCCCTCCTCACCCTCGATCCCTCTCCCACCCTCCGGGGGGAGGGACGCCCCCTCCCGCCCTCGGATCTCCCCCCTTACCCTCGGTCGCTTTCCCACCCTCGACGCCGGCGTCCCGGCTCCGGGACGAGCGGTCTCGAAACCGGACGCGGCGGCGCTCCTTGGGCGCTTGCGAGCACACGGGAGCGGCCAGTCGGCCGGGGCCTTCCTCCGCTCCGGCGCCCGGCTGGGACCGCTGGCACGCGAGTTGCCCTCTGGGAGGCCGAACCGCGCCATCTCGACCCGGAGAGGAGCCCGATGGACACCCTCGTACTGGACCTCCGCTATGCCCTGCGTACCCTCGCCCGTAGCCCCGGCTTCACCGCGGCGGCGGCTCTCACCCTGGCCCTGGGCATCGGGGCCAACACCGCGGTGTTCAGCGTCGTCCAGCACGTCCTGCTGGCGCCCCTCGGGCTGCCCAGAGAGGAGCGGCTGGTCACCGTCTGGCAGGACGAGCGGGTCCACGGCGGCCCGGCGACCGAGTGGACCGGCCGCTCGGTGTTCGACGGCTGGCGCCGGGGCAACGAGACCTTCGACGGGATGACCGTCGTCTCCGACTGGCTGCCCCAGGTCACCGGCGCCGACCGTCCCGAGGCCCTGAACGGAGCCGTCGTCAGCCACGAGTACTTCGACGTGCTCGGCGTCCGACCCGCGCTCGGCCGGGCCTTCCGGAGCGACGAGGAGGTCGCTGGCAAGGATCGGGTGGTGGTCCTGTCGGACGCGCTCTGGCGGCGGCGGTTCGGGGGCGATCCCGGCCTCGTGGGTCGGACGATCTCCCTCGACGGCGAGAGCTATACCGTCTTGGGCGTCCTTCCCCCCGGCTTCCGCCCGCCGCTGGTGAGCAACGCCGAGATCTGGAGCGTCCTGGCCTTCGACCCGGGCCAGAGCGACTGGGGCAACGTCTACCTGCGCGCGATCGGGCGGCTGAGAGCGGGCGTCTCCGCGACCGCCGCCAAGGCGGACCTCGACCGCGTCACCGCCGGCTTGGGCAAAGAGCACCCGGCGGAGCTCGAGGGCGTCCGGGCGACCCTGGAGCCGCTCCGCGAGACGGTCCTGGGACCGGCGACCACGCCGATCCTCGCCCTCCAGGGCGCGGCGCTCCTGGTGCTCCTGATCGCCTGCGCCAACATCGCCAACCTGTTCATCGCGCGGGCCTCGGCGCGGCAGCGCGAGCTGTCGGTGCGGACCGCCCTCGGCGCGGGCCGCTCCCGGCTGATGCGCCAGCTCCTCACCGAGAGCCTGATGCTGGCGGCGGCGGGCGGCGCGCTCGGCCTGCTCCTCGCCTCCTGGGGCATCCGGGCGCTCGAAGCCGCCGCTCCGGCCGGCGCGCCACGGATGGAGTCCCTGGCCTTGAACGGCCAGGTCGTCGGCTTCGCGCTCGGCGCGACCCTGGTGACCGGCCTGCTCTTCGGCCTGGCGCCGCTCGCCGCCATCGCCCGCAACCGCCTCGGCGCGGGGCTCCACGGCGGCTCCCGGACCGGTGGCCCGCGCGACCGGCAGCGGTTGCGCTCCGCGCTGGTGGTGGTGGAGGTGGCCCTCGGGCTGGCGCTGCTGGTGGGCGCCGGGCTGCTGATCCGGACCCTCGATGCCCTGCACCACGTCGATCCGGGATTCCGGGCGGACCACCTGGCCTCCGGCCGCCTGATCTTCCCCTCCGGCCGGTATCCCGAGACGACGGGGGTCGTCGAGCGCGTCGACCGGATCCTCGAACGGCTCCGCGCCCGCGGCGACGTCGACGCGGCCGGGGCGGTCTCGACCCTGCCCTTCTCGGGCGGCCAGTTCGACGTCTCGTTCGTCATCGAGGGCCGGATCCCGCCGGCGGGCGAGGAGCCGGCGACCGACTTCCGGCGCGCCACGCCGGGCTACTTCGGGGCGATGAGCATCCCGCTGCGCGCCGGCCGGTCGTTCGACTCCGGCGACGTCGACGGCCGGCCGCGGGTCGCCCTGATCAACGAGCGCCTCGCGGAGCGCTTCTTTCCCGGCGAGGACCCGCTCGGCCACCGGCTGCGGGTGGGCGGCGTGCGCGACCCGGACTCTCCGTGGTGGACGATCGTCGGCGTCGTCGGCTCGGTTCGGGACAACACGCTCGACAAGGCCCCGGACCCGGAGGTCTACCTGCCATTCGCGCAGAGGCCCGGGCGCGTGATGAGCCTGGTCGTGCGCTCGGACGGGCCGCCCGAGGCCCTGCTGCAGGCGGTGCTCGGCGCGGTCGGGGAGGTCGATCCCGACCAGGCGGTCACCCAGCTCGCGACCCTCGACGACCTGATCGCCACGACGCTCTCGCCGACGCGCTTCCTCACCGGCCTGCTGGCCGCCTTCGCCGCGCTCGCCCTGCTCCTCGCGGGCGTCGGCATCTACGGTGTGATGGCCTTCGCCGTCGGCCGCCGGACTCACGAGATCGGGGTGCGCATGGCGCTCGGGGCTCGTCCGGGCAGCGTCCTCGGCCTGGTCTTGCGCCAGGGGGCGGCGCTGACCGGCGCCGGGCTCGCGCTCGGCTTGTTCGCCGCCTGGGGGCTGTCGCGCGGCCTCGCCGGCCTGCTCTACGGCATCGGCGCCGACGATCCGTGGACGCTGGGAGCGGTCTGCCTGCTGCTCGCCGGCGTCGCCCTGGTCGCGACCTGGCTGCCGGCTCGGAGGGCGGCGGGAGTCGATCCCGTCGAGGCCCTGAAGAGCGAGTGACCGGAGGAGGACCGACGCGCTCGGGCGCTACGGCGTGCTCGCCTACGGCGTCCGCCGCCGGCGGCGGGAGCTGGCGGTCCGGGTCGCCCTGGGCGCCGACCGCCCTGGCGAGCACGCTGCTCGCGGGCGGCGCACCCGCCCGTCGCGCCTCCCGGGTCGATCCCGTGCAGGCCCTGCGGGAGGAGTAGGAAGCCCCCTTCCGCTTGCTATCCTCGGCGCGATGCCCGGTCTTGCTTCGCGCCGGCTCGCGCTCGCCGCCGTGCTGGCGGCCGGGTCGGCGCTCTTCGCGTGCCAGCGGCCCCCGGCGCCTCCGTCGAGCGGCCCGGGCACGGGCTTTCCCCTCGGCCGTCTCGTCACCCCGGCGGCTCTCCGCTGTGCGCCGGACCGCCAGTGGCGGCGCCGGCGCGGGAGCTGGTCCTTCGAGGGGGCGGCCGCCGTCGGCTGCTGGCTCGGCGACCCGGCACCCGGGGCGGTCCGCTTCGAGCTCGTGCCCGCCGCCGCCGAGCCCTTCGGCCTCCGCCTGCTCTGGGACGGCGAGGTCCTGCTCGCCCCCACCCTGATCGAAGGTCCTCGGGAGGTGGCGGTCCCCGATCGCCTCCGGATGCCCGGCGCGCACACGCTGGAAGTGGAGCGGTTCCCGCTGGCGGCGGACCGGGCGCCGCCGCGGGTCGCCTTCCGGCGCCTGGCGGTCGGCGCCGGCAGCGCGGCGCCCGTCGCGATCGGGACCGGCGACGCGGGCCGGGACGCCTTTCTGGCGGACTTCCTCCTCTTCGGAGGCGCCTCCGCGGACCGGTGGCAGCACGACGGTGTGCTGGTCGAGGGCCCCGGCGGGTTCGACGTCGACCTCGCGGCGCGCGGCGAGGCGACCCTGCGCCTGCAGGTCGAAAACGCCTCGAGCGCCACCGCGCGCTTCCGAGCCGAGGCGGGGGCGGCCGACCGCGAGCTCTCGGTGCCCGCGGGCCAGCGGCGCCGGCTCCGGCTCGAGCTGCCCGCCGCCGCGCGGCGCCTGCGCCTGTCGGTCGACGGCGCGCCCGACGGCGTCTTCCTGTTCGCGGCGCCGCGCCTGGTCCGCTCGGCGCCGCCGCGGGCCGAGCACCGGCCGCGGCTCATCCTGTTCGTCACCCTCGACACCACCCGGCGCGACGCTCTGGGCGCCTACGGTGCCCCGCCGGAGGCGACGCCGAGCCTCGACGCCCTGGCGCGCCGCGCGACGGTCTTCGACCACGCGGTCGCCACCGCCCCGTGGACCCTGCCGTCCCACGCCTCGATGTTCACCGGCCTCTACCCGAGCCAGCACCGAGCCGGGGTCCAGGCCCGACGGCTGGCGGGGGACGCCGACACGCTGGCGGCGCGGCTCCGCGAGGCGGGCTATCTGACCGCGGGGATCGCCGGCGGCGTCCTGATGGAACACGGCTTCGGCGTCGGGCGGGGCTTCGCGATCTACGACGACCCGGACGGCTACCGCACGTCGGGCGAACACCTGACCCGGCGAGCGCTCCGACTGCTCGACCGGGCGGCGGGCGAGCCGCTCTTCCTCTTCCTGAACTACTTCGACGCCCACATGCCCTACGCACCGCGGCCCGCAATCGGCCGGCGCCTGGGCGAGCCGGCGGCCCGCGACGCCCTGCCGCCGGGACTCTGGCGGGACGCGGCGGAAGGGCAGGCGGAGGCGTTCGACCGGCTGGCCCACGGAGACGAGGCGGTGACACCGGAGACGCGGGCCTGGCTGCGGGCCGCCTACCTCTCCCAGGTCGCCTCGATGGACGCCCAGATCGGCCGGCTGTTCGCGGAGCTCGAGGCGCGCGGCCTGTGGGACGAGGCGCTCGTGGTGGTCACCGCCGACCACGGCGAGATGCTCGGCGAGAACGGCCTCCTCGCCCACGCCTACCGGCTCACCCCGGAGCTCGTCGACGTGCCGCTCCTGGTCAAGTGGCCGGGGCAGAGCGAGGGCCGGCGCGACCCGCGCCTCGTCTCCCTGGTCGACCTCTACCCGACGGTGCTGGCGGCCGCCGGGGTCGAGGCGCCCGCTGGGGAGGGGTTCGACCTGGCTGCCAGGCCGCGGCGCACTCTCGCCCTGTTCGAGGAGCACGTGGGCCCGGTCCACGCCCTCACCAACCGGCACCTCTTCCTGGCGAGCCACCTATGGGGACTCCGCCAGCCACGCCGCCGCCGGGTGCTCTGGGACGACGGCGAGCGCTGCGCCGAGCTGGTGGCCTCGGGAACCTGGCGCCCGGTCCCCTGCGATGGCACCGGCAGGCGCCTCCTGGCCGCCATCCAGCACCACCTGGGCGCCCCCGACCAGGAGGCGGCCCAGATGGCCGGCGGCCTGAGCCCCAAGGACCGCGAGGCGCTCAGGGCGCTCGGCTATCTGTAGACGGCCCAGCTCCGCCCCGGCGTCCGACAGCGCATGAAGCGGCCGAGCTCCGTCTCGGCCGGCCAGACCCTGCCGCGGGCACCGAGCCGTGGGCCGAAGGCGAGCCCGCCCCCCCGGAAGGACGGACGGCCCGAGTCGATGTCTCAGGATCGAGCCATAAACCGACGGCGGGCCTCGAGCGAAGGAATGTCAGTCCGGTTCGTCGTCGCCGTGCTCGAGCCATTCGAGGTCCGCGATGTCTTGCGCTCTGCCCGAGGCGCTCTTGTTGCGGACCAGCTCACGCAGGCCCAGGTAGAACACCGGCTGCTCGCCGTACCGGCCCGCAACCCGGCCTGCCCAGGCTTCTTCGAAGGAGACCCCGTCGATCGAGGTGATCAGGTCGACGCGGTTCGGTGCGACTCCGAGCTGGATGATCTGCTCCGGCCCCATGAAATCCCGCGCGGACAGTCCGACGCTTCCGAAACCGAAGTCCCCGAGCGCCGCAAGGATGCGCCGGGCGTTCTCCGGCGAGCTCCGGACCAGCAGATCGAGATCCTTGGTGAAGCGGGGTCTGGCGTGGAAGGCGAAGGCGTGGGCGCCGACCACCAGGTACTCAACGCCGCATGCGTTGAAGTACCCGAGCAGATCTTCGAAGTCCCTCGAGGTCTTCATCGTCCCCTTGCATCCGAACCCAGTCCTGGCGCAGCTCCTCGACCACCGCAACCCGTTCGTTCGGCGTGAGCTGGGCCCAGAACTGCCGATCCGCCCGCCGCTCCTCCTCGAAGGAGGAGCATTTTCGCACCCACGTCTTCATGACCGAATTCTATCAGGCGGCGCTCGCTGCCCTCGGCGGGCGGCTGCCTGCTGGCTCGGAACCAGGTAACATCAGGTTCGGCTTCCGGACCGCGAGGCTTGAGCCATGGACCTCTCCAGCCGCTTCGACATCCCCGCCCCTGAGCTCGAGACATTCTGTCGCGAGAACCACATCCGTCGCCTGGCGCTCTTCGGCTCCGTCCTCGGCGAGCAGTTCGGACCGGAAAGCGACGTCGACGTCCTGGTGGAATTCGAGCCGGGTCAGCCGATCGGGCTGCTCAAGGTGGCCCGCATGGAGCGCGAGCTCTCCGAGCGGCTCGGGCGGAAGGTGGACCTGCGCACGCCGGCCGACTTGAGCCGTTACTTCCGCGACGAGGTCGTCCGACAGGCCCAGGTCTGCTATGCGGCAGGATGACCGCATCCGTCTGCAGCACATGCTCGATGCCGCGAGGGAAGCCCAGTCCTTCGCCTCGGGCCGCTCCCGAAAGGATCTCCGCAGGATCGACAGCTCGCCCTCTCTCTTGTCAAGCTGCTCGAGATCATCGGAGAGGCCGAGCGCTGGTGGCAACGAGGATATCTCCCGGAGGGCTGGGCGGTGCGGCTGCCTTCCGAAGCCGAGTGGGAGAAAGCGGCGCGCGGCGGTGCCAAGGTGCCGAGAAAGCCTCAGGTTCGGCGCGTGAGCGGCGGCGCCTTCTCGGAGGAAGCCGCCGATCTCGGTCTCCAATCCAACCACTGTCCGGAGCGCGCCTACCCGTGGGAGGGCCCCTTCGACGAGAACCAAGCCAACACAGACGAGGCGGCGATTGGGCGAGCGAGCGTCGTCGGTTGCTTCCGCGGCGGCGCCAGCCCGTACGGTTGCGAGGATCTGGCCGGCAACGTCTTTGAGTGGCCTCGAAGCCTCTGGGGCGAGGGCTTCTGAAAGCCGGCCTTCGTCTACCCCTATGAGGCCAAGGATGGTCGGGAGAACGTCAGGGCCGGTGATGAGTTCCACCGGGTGTTGCGCGGGGGCGGCTTCGGCGTCGAGGCCAGGAACGCCCGCTGCTCCGCGCGCGTCGGGAGCGACCCGGGCAACCGGGACGGGGGCGGTGGGTTTCGGTTGTCGTTGTCCCCATTCTCCTCTGACATCTGAAGCCCCCTGTTCTCCGGAGCTCTGGACGGGCGGGGAGCGCGACCTCCAGGCTCACCCCGGGCCTTCTCTCGAGGAGGACGTCCGGCCGGCCACCCACCACGTCTCGCGGGCGCACCGCCACGGCCTGGCTCGCGGCCGGAGGTGCCCCGGAGCAGGTTCCCTGCCCGCTCGGAGGCGGCCGCGCCCTCTCAGCCATCCAGGACCACCTTGGCACCCCGGGGCGAGGAGTCCGTCCAGATGGCCTGCTCCCTCAGCGAGAAAGACCGCGAGGCCCTGGCGGCGTTGGGGTATCTGTCGAGCGGCGTGGGTCGTGGAAGCTTGTGGCTCTGCCGGAGCGGGCGGTAGGATTCTCTTGGAGGCGACCCATGAAGCTCAAGATCATCGTCCACGAGGCCGAGGAGGGGGGCTACTGGGCCGAGGTGCCCGCCATTCCGGGCTGCGCCACCCAGGGCGAGACCTTCGAGGAGCTGCTCCAGAACCTGTATGAGGCCGTCGACGCCTGTCTCTCCGTCGAGACTGAATCGTCCGCCGAGAGCGACCCTGGGCGGGTGATCGAGATCGCTGTCTGAGCCCATGAAGCCGCTCTCGGGCAAGGAGCTTTGCAAGCTCCTCGAAGGCCACGGCTGGCGGCTTCTGAGGTCCCAAGGCAGTCACCGGGTCTACGGCAAGCTCGGTAGCCCCGTGCGCCTCTCCGTTCCTGTCCATGCGGGAAGGGAGGAGCTCAAGCGCGGCCTCCAGCGGCATCTGATGAAGCTTGCTGGGCTCACGGAACAAGATCTCTGATGAGGGCTGGAAGCATGGGGCGCCGACCACGTGGGCTACGGCAAGCCTACTCCGTGTGCTGCGCGGTGGGGGCTTCGACGACGAAGCCAAGCTCGCCCGCTGCTCCGCGCGCGGAGAGTACGCCCCGGGCGCTCGGAGCGGGGGCTACGGGTTTCGGTTGTCGTTGTCCCCATTCTCCGCTGACCTCTGAGGGCTCTCGCCTCTGAATCTCCGGACGGAGGTTTGACACGTTCGCGCAACTGCGGTAGAAAGGCGGTAATGAATCGCGCCCGGCCGCGTGACCGGGGAACCTGGAACGGCCCGAGCGAGGGGAAGCTCGCCCGGGCCCGACCCCGCAAAGGAGGACGAAGCTCCCATGCAGAATCCTGCGAAGAGTAGCACCCGCACATCCGCTTCCGCCCGCAGCATCCCCTCGAAGTCACCCGACTCCGCCCCGCCCGCCGAGCCGGCCCGCGGCGGCCGCTCGGCGCCGGCGAACGCCTTCTCGGCGCTCTACCTGGAGAAGGCCCGGCACCTCGAGGAGCCGCCGTTCGAGCGCCAGGCGCTGTTCGCCGGCCCCTGGGAGGTGGAGGCGGTGGAGGCCGGCCGCGGCACGCTCTACGCCGTCGTGCGGCGCGGCGACGCGGTGGCCGAGGGCGGCCGGGCGGTGGCGGTGTTCCTGCGCCGGCCCGACGCCCTGGTGGCCGCCGCCGCGCTCACCGCGCTGTCCGTCCCGAACCGGCTCACCCTCAACACGGACCGGGTCCGCTCGCCCGCCATCCGGCGCCGCATGGGCTTCCCGCTCCACGACGGCACGGTCCACCTGGGGCACCTGGCCCGGCCGGAGGCGGATCTCTTGCCGTACCTCCACGCGGTCCGCTGCCTGGTGGCGAACCCAGACGCCATGGCCCTCGCCCACGAGGCCCTCGGACCCGAGCTGCCACCGATCCTGGGGCGGTTGCTGATGCGGCGGGTCTCGCCCCGGAAGTAGGGCTCCAGGACTCGACGCGCGAAACGCCGGGGTGGTAGCGACCGCCCCGGCGGCTTCGCTCTCCGTAACCGAACCTTGGCCTGGAGAAAGGTCTCAGGGCCGATAAACGTCCTTGCGATGGCGGACTCGAAACACCCGAACCTCCTGGGCCTCGTCGTCGATTTCGTAGAGAATGCGGTGTTCACCGAGGCGCACGCGGCCGGCGTCTGTCTCTCCACGTAGCTTGCGATAGCCAGGCGGGCGTGGGTCTTCAGCGAGTGCCTTGAGAGCGGCGACGACGCGCCGGAAGGTCTCCGCGGGAAGCTTCTTGAGGTCTCTCTCCGCCGACGGGGCGAGGAAGACCTTATACATCCGGCGGAGAGTAATCTTCGAGGAAGTCGTCGAGTGAGCGGAAGGTGTTGGTCTCGAGTTGGGCCCGCTCGAGGGCTTCCAGGTCGTCGATCTCCTCGAGCCTCTCCAGCATCGCCTGGTACTGCTCGATGTCCAGGATCACTGCGACCGGCTTGCCCTCACGGAGTACGACCTCGGGTTCCCCATCCACCTCCTTGACCCTGGTCATCTCAGTCCTCCTCGCAGTCCAGGTCCTCGGCCTTCGACTCGACGGAGGCCGCTCCCCGCTTGGCGCCGCGCCTCCTCGATCTCCTCGGCTGAGGGCGCCGAGCCCAGGTCCTTGCAAAGGCCGAGGAGGGAGCGACTCGCTCGAGGCCGAGAAGTCTCCAGCTCGCCCTCGAGATCCGGCGTGACGCGCTCGATCAGACGGAGCTTGTCGAGTGGCGACAGCTTCCGCGCTTGGTCCAGCACCTCTTCGAGGGTGGGTTCCTTGAGCATGACCCGAAGATTCTACCGGAACGCGCAGAGCGGCTAACCCGTCAATCTTCGGGCCAGGAGCCCTCGTCTTCCCAGCCTTCGAGCTCGAAGCCCAGGCCCGTACCGTCTTCGTAGGCTCGCCGGTAGCGCGCGTCGATCTCGTCATTGTCGGGACGGCGTTTCGCGGAGTCCCGTCCGAGCGGTGGCCTGGCCATCGGCTGGTCGCCGGGTCGAGCCGAGCCGGTGGGGTAGCAGACGTCCTCGCCGGCCCGGAGCTTGACTTCGCTCATGTACACCCGGCACGGACCGTCGCCGGCTGCATCCCCAAGAGCCGCGCCACGTTGCCCGCGACTCGATTGTGCCGCTTGCTGACCTCGTGGCGCGGGTGCAGTACCCCCGCCACATACTCATGGCGCACCGAACTCGCCGCCTCCCGCTCAAAGTACGTCAAGACGCTGAGCGTCCGCTTACCTTCAGCGTTCTCCGCCATGGGCATCACTATACGCTACGCTGCTCGACCCCCTCTTCTCGACACGGCACCGAACAGTCCGGATGTAGAGCGGAGCCGCGGCTGTCCCTCGCCGGTCGCAGTCTGCCGCCGAGGAAGCACTCCGGTCCGCTCTCGGCGAGCCCTCCGACGAAGGCGCCCGCTCTCACCCTCCGGCGTAGACTACGGCCCCCATGGCCGTCTCCTCTCCCGCCGCCGACCCGGCGCTCGCTCTCTTTCATCCGGTCGTCCAGGCCTGGTTCACCGAGCGCTTCGGGGCGCCCACCGACGTCCAGCGCCAGGCGTGGCCCGAGATCGCCGCCGGCCGCCACGTGCTGGTCACCGCGCCGACCGGCACCGGCAAGACCCTCACCGCCTTCCTCTGGGCCCTCGACCGCCTGCTCTCGGGCGAGATCCCCGGCGGCGCCGTCCGCGTGCTCTACGTCTCGCCGCTCAAGGCCCTGAACACCGACGTCCGGCGCAACCTCGACGAGCCCCTGGCCGAGCTCGTCGAGAGGTTCCGGGCGGCCGGCGAGCCGGTGCCCTCGGTCCGCGCGCTCACCCGCAGCGGCGACACCCCTCCCTCCGAGCGCCAGAAGATGCTCCGGCGCCCGCCCGAGATCCTCATCACCACGCCCGAGAGCCTCAACATCCTCCTGACCTCCCAGGGCGGCCGCGCCCTCCTGGGCGGGCTCGCGACCGTCATCCTCGACGAGATCCACGCCGTCGCCGGCAGCAAGCGCGGCACCCACCTGCTGACCGCGGTCGAGCGCCTCGTCCCCCTGGCCGGAGAGTTCCAGCGGATCGCCCTCTCGGCGACCGTCCGGCCGCTGCCGCTGGTGGCCGAGATGATCGGCGGCGCGGAGCTCCTGGAAGGCGCGGGCGGCGAGCCGGTCTACCGGCCGCCGGCCGGTCGCCGTGGTCCGCTCCGAGGCCGAGAAGGTCTACGACCTCACGGTCCGTTTCCCGGGGACGGGCGACCCTTCGGCGCCGCCGCCGGCCGAAGATCCGGAGACCTCGGTCTGGGATCTCCTCGTCCCCGAGCTCCAGAAGGTCATCCGGAGGAACCGCTCGACCCTGGTCTTCGCCAACAGCCGGCGGATCACCGAGCGGCTCACCCGCATGGTCAACGCCCGCTCGGACCGCGACCTCGCCTACTCCCACCATGGCTCGCTCTCGCGCGAGGTGCGCCAGGTGGTCGAGGCGCGCCTGAAGGCGGGCGAGCTGCCGGCGATCATCGCCACCAGCTCGCTCGAGCTCGGGATCGACGTCGGCGCCCTCGACGAGGTGGTGCTGATCCAGACGCCGTTTTCGATCGCCTCGACCCTCCAGCGGGTCGGCCGCGCCGGCCACCGGGTGGGGGAGGTCTCCCGCGGCACGCTGCTCCCCACCCACGGCCGGGACTTCCTCGACGCCGCGGTGGTCGCCCGGGCGGTCGCCTGCCGCGAGATCGAGGCCGTCCACCCGGTCGAGGCGCCGCTCGACGTCCTCGCCCAGGTGATCCTGTCGATGGTCGCCGCCGAGGCCTGGGGGATCGACGCGCTCTTCGACCGCCTGCGCACCGCCTGGCCCTACCGGAACCTCGCGCGCCGCCACTACGAGCTGGTCCTCGAGATGCTCGCCGGCCGCTACGCCGACAGCCGGGTGCGCGAGCTCTCGCCGCGGGTGACGGTCGACCGGGTCGAGGGCACGGTGCGCGCCCGCCCCGGCGCCGCCCGCCTCATCTACCTCTCGGGCGGCACCATCCCGGACCGCGGCTACTTCCACCTGCGGGTCGAGGGGGGCCCCGAGGGGGCGGGGGCCAAGATCGGCGAGCTCGACGAGGAGTTCGTCTGGGAGCGCTCGGTGGGCGACAGCTTCACCCTCGGCACCCAGATCTGGCGGGTGCGCCGGATCACCCACAACGACGTGATCGTCGAGCCGGCGCGCGCCTCGGCCGCCATGGCCCCGTTCTGGCGCGCCGAGGAGCGGGACCGCGACTTCTTCCTCGCCGAGCGGGTGGGACTCCTCCTCGAGTCGATCGGGGATCGCCTGGAGACGCCGGACGCCGCGCTCGTGGCCGCGCTCGGCGAGGAGCACCACCTGGACCGGGGCGCCGCCGCCGAGCTGATCCGCTACCTGCGCTCCCAGAAGGCGGCCCTGGGCGGCCGGCTGCCGCACCGCCACCGCCTGATGATCGAGCACGTGGCGGCGCCGAGAGCAGCTCCGCACCCGGACCAGCCCGACCGCCGGCGCGTGGTGCTCCACACCTGCTGGGGCGGGCGGGTCAACCGGCCGCTCGCCATCGCGCTCGCCGCCGCCTGGGAGGAGCGCTTCGGCGAGCGCCCGAGATCCTCCACGACGACGATTGCCTGATGCTCACCCTGCCCGAGGCGCTGGCCGGCGAGGACGTCCTCGCCCTGGTGCCGCCCGAGCGGGTCGAGGAGCTCCTGCGCCGGCGCCTCGAGTCGACCGGCTTCTTCGGCGCGCTCTTCCGCCAGAACGCCGGACGGGCGCTGCTGCTGCCGCGGGCGGGCTTCCGCCACCGCATGCCGCTCTGGGTCAACCGGGAGAGGGCGAAGAAGCTGCTCGACTCGATCGGGCGCTACGGCGACTTCCCGCTGGTGCTCGAGACCTGGCGCACCTGCCTCGAGGACGAGCTGGACGTCGACACCCTGCGCCGGCTCCTCGAGGAGGTGCGCGCGGGCGAGATCGAGGTCCGCCACGCGGCGACCGACACGCCCTCGCCGTTCGCCTCCCACCTGCTGTGGAAGCAGACCAACCCCCTGATGTATGCCGACGACACCCCGGCGGGCGACGGCGGCGGGCGGGGGCCGGCGCTCTCGGCGGATCTCCTCCGCGAGCTGGTCTTCGCGTCGCGCCTGCGGCCGCGGGTGCCGCCGCGCCTCGTGGCGGAGCTCCAGGCGAAGCTCCAGCGCACCGCACCCGGCTACGCGCCGCGCGACGCCGGCGAGCTCCTCGACTGGCTGGGCGAGCGCCTCCTCGTGCCGCTTCCGGAGTGGCGGGAGCTGGTGGCGGCGGTCGCCCGGGACGCGCGGGAGCGCTCCGGCGGCGCCGGGTGCGAGCCGGAGCCGGACCTCGAAGGAGCGCTCGCCGAGCGGGCGGTGGTCGTGCACCTGCCGGGGGCGACCCTGCCGTCGGTGGCCGCCCTCGAGACCGTGCCGAGGTTGCGCTCGGCCCTGGAGGACGAACGGGGCGGCGACGGGGCCTCCGCCCCGGTCCTCGCCTCGCTCCTCGACCCCTCCCGGCCGGCGCCTTCCGCCGCCCTCGACAACCTCGCGCGCCTCGCGAGCCGGCGCGCCCCGGAGGTCGAGGGCGAGGAGGAGCCGGCGGACCGGTGGGCCGACCTCGTGGGCGAGTGGCTCCGCTTCTACGGGCCGGTGGAGGAGGGGTACCTGCGGCAAGTCTTTGGCGCCGGCGGCGGCCCGGCCGAACGGCTTTCGGAGGCGCTCGAGGTGCTCCTCGACGACCAGCGGGTGGTGGCCGACCAGCTGGTCCGGGACACGGCCGGCACCCAGGTCTCGGACGCCGCGAACCTCGAGACCCTCCTGCGCTGGACCCGCGCGGCAGCGCGCCCGGCCTTCGAGGCGCTGCCCCTCGAACGGCTGCCGCTCTTCCTCGCGACGCACCAGGGCGTGGCCGCCCCCGGCGGCTCGCTCGAGGACCTCCAGAGCCGGCTCGAGACCCTCTTCGCCTACCCGCTCCCGGCCCGCCTGTGGGAGACCGAGGTGCTCCCGGCGCGCCTCGCGCCCTACCACTCGGCCTGGCTCGACACCTTGATGCGCGAGTCCGAGCTCTCCTGGGTGGGGGCGGGCGAGCGGCGGATCGCCTTCGCCTTCCCGGTCGACCGCGAGCTGATGGCGGACCCGGAGGCGCCGGCCGAGCGGCGCCGCCGAGCCCTACCGGCCGGCCCCCGTCTCCCGACCGCCGCGGGTTCTTCCTCGACCGCCGCGGAGTTCTTCCCCGATCGCCGCGGGCGCTACACCCTGGGGGAGCTCGCCGAGCACTCGGGCCGGGGGACCGGCGAGCTCACCGCCCGCCTCTGGGAGCTCGCCTGGGAGGGGCGGGTGTCGAACGACTCGTTCGAGGTCGTGCGCAAGGCGGTGCTCCGGCGCTTCCGGTCGCCCGAGGCGGCCGCGGAGCCGGGCGAGGAGCCCTCGCGGCCGCCGGCGAGCCACCGGCCCGGCCGCCGGCGGAGCGCCTTCGACCGCTGGCAGAGCGGCCGCTCCTTCGCCGGCCACTGGTACGCGCTGCCGCCGCCCTTCGGCCCGGTGGCGCCGGACGACGAGGGGGCGAACGGCGGGGGAGGCGACGACGGCCGGCCGCTCGACGCCCTGGAGCGCGAGGAGCTCGCCAAGGACCGGGCGCGGCTGGTCCTCGAGCGCTACGGGGTGGTCTTCCGCGAGCTCCTGGCGCGCGAGCTCCCGGCCTTCCAGTGGTCGCGGCTGTTCCGGGCGCTTCGCCTGATGGAGCTCTCGGGCGAGGTCCTGGCTGGCCAGTTCTTCCGCGGCGTGCCGGGCCTCCAGTTCGCCTCCCACGCGGCCTTTCGGCGGCTGCGCGACGGCCTCCTGGCCGACGACGCCGTCTGGTGGCTCGACGCCGCCGACCCGGCGTCGCTCGCCGGCGTCGACCTGCCGGCGCTCAAGGCCGAGCTGCCCGAGCGACGGCCCGGCAACCACACGGTCTTCCACGGCGACCGGCTGGTGGTGGTCTCCACCCGCCGAGGCAAGAGCCTGGAGATCCGCGTGGCGCCCGAGGATCCGCGGCTCGGCGAGTACCTCGAGCCGCTCAAGGTGGCGCTCACCCGGGACTTCGCCCCGCGCCGCGCGGTCGAGATCGAAGAGATCAACGGCGAGCCGGCGCCGGCGAGCCCGTACCGGGAGCGGCTCAAGGAGCTGTTCAGCGCCACCGTCGAGCCGCGCTCGATCAAGCTACGCCGCAGGTACTGAGGAGGAACAGCGATGAGCCCCACCGGCAATGGACCCGTGACCCGGGCCTTCGAGCTCGACGACCTCTCCCGCGCGCGCCGCGCCTCGGGCCGCCGCTACCACGAGTTCCTGCGCGTCCCGGCGCTCTCGGTGGGCCTCTACGGCCTGCCGGCCGGCGGCCACGACCCGCAGACGCCGCACGCCGAGGACGAGGTCTACCACGTGGTCGGCGGGCGGGCGACGCTCCGCGTGGCGGGCGAGGACCGGCCGGTCGGACCGGGCTCGGTGGTGTTCGTGGCGGCCGGCGTCGACCACCGGTTCCACTCGATCGAGGAGGACCTGGAGGTGATGGTCTTCTTCGCCCCCGCCGAGACCGGGTAGGGCGTGGGAGCGCCGCGCTGAGCCTGTGAGGAAGGGTCCGGCCGTTACGAGGGCGTCATCCGCGAGAGGGGAGATGCGGAGGGGCGCCCGCAGTAGGGCGGAGACGCCTTCACAGGCTCAGAGCGGCAGGACTCCGTCGATCTCGGCGGCGCGGCGATAGAGGTCGAGCACCGCCTCGCTGTCCGCCATCTCGAGCTCGGCGGTCACGCTCACGTAATTGCCCTTGCGCGAGTCGCGGGTGCGGACCGGAACCTGGTCCTCGAACAGCGCGATCACGGCGTCGAGCTGGTGGCGGGGGGCGATGAACTTGAAGAGATACCCGCACGGCCAGTCGTAGTAGCCGTCGAGGCGCTGCTTGAAGCTCTGCTCGCTGGTCGAGGACGTCATGGTTTCAGTCGTCATCATATAGCTCAACCTCGCTGGGAGGGGAACGGTCGGTCGAAGGCGCTCTCCGCGGAGCCGCGCCGTACGGGTCCGGCCCTGTGTACGGATGCCGGGCCGGAAGAGTCCTGCTCGGGATGGGGGCCCAGCTCCGGCCCAGCTCCGGCCCAGCTCCGGCCCAGCTCCGGCCACGTTCCGGCCGAGAGCCACAAAGAGCCCGGATGGTATGCTTTGCGCGGTCTGCAAGGCTGTTTGTCACTTCCTTTCTGAGGGTCTCGTCCATGCCTCCGACACTCGGTACCGAACCAGCTCCCTGGCCGTCTTCCGCGTCCTCGTCGTCCGAGGACCTCGGGCTTTCGCGCGACGAGGTGCTCCGCGACTTCCGGATCGGCCACGAGAGCCGGCAGGCGAGCCTCGTCGGACGCACCGAGGTGCTCACCGGCAAGGCGAAGTTCGGGATCTTCGGTGGTGGCAAGGAGGTGGCGCAGCTCGCCATGGCCCGGGTCGTTCGAGAACGGCGACCATCGCGCCGGCTACTACCGCGACCAGACCTTCATGTTCGCCGCCGGGCTCCTCACCGTGCGCGAGTACTTCGCCCAGCTCTACGCCCACGCCGACGTCGAGGCCGACCCGTCCTCGGCCGGCCGGCAGATGAACTCCCACTTCGCCACCCGCATGCTCGACGCTTCCGGGGCCTTCCTGCCTCAGTGCGACCGGCAAGAACGTGGCGGCGGACCTCTCGCCGACCGCCTCGCAGATGCCCAAGCTCGCGGGCCTGGCTTACGCCTCGCGCATCTACCGGGAGGTCGAGGCGCTCGCCCGGGGCTTCGAGCGCTTCTCGAACGGCGGCCGGGAGATCGCCTTCGGCACCATCGGCAACGCCTCGTGCGCGGAGGGCATGTTCTGGGAGACGGTCAACGCCGTCGGAGTGCTCCGGAGCCCGATGGTGCTCTCGATCTGGGACGACCGCTACGGCATCTCGGTGCCCAACGAGCTGCAGGTGACGAAGGCCGACGTCGGTGCTCTGCTCGAGGGCTTCCGGCGCGACGAGCGGGGCGGCTATCAGCTCTTCAAGGTCCGCGGCTGGGACTACCCGGCGCTCCTCCGGGCCTACCGCGAGGCCGCCGAGCTCGCCCGCCGCGAGCACGTGCCGGCGATCCTCCACGTCACCGAGCTCACCCAGCCCCAGGGGCACTCGACCTCGGGCAGCCACGAGCGCTACAAGTCCCCGGAGCGGCTCGCCTGGGAGGAGGAGCACGACTGCCTGAAAGCGTTCGCGGACTGGATCGTCGCCGAGGGGCTGGCGGAGCCCGAAGAGCTCGAGGCTCTCGCGCGCCAGGCGCGGGACCACGTCCGGGAGGAGCAGAGGGCGGCCTGGCGGGCCTTCCGCGCCCCGCTCGAGCGGGAGCTCGAGACCGCGGTCGGCCTGATCCGGGGGCTCGCCGGCGAGGCCTCGTCGGGCGCCGAGATCGAGGCGGTCGCCGCCTCGCTCGAGCAGCGCCAGACGCCGATCCGGCGCGACCTGATGGCGGCGGCGGAGGAGGCGCTGGTGGCGGCGGCCGGCGACCCGGTGCCGGCGCGCGCTCGGCTCCTCGGCTGGAAGCGCGAGCAGGAGCTCGCGAACCGCGAGCGCTACGGCGCGGAGCTCTACTCGGAGACCGCCGGCTCGGCCCTCGAGGTGCCGGTGGTGCCGGCCGTCTACGGCGAGGACAGCCCCAAGGTCAACGGCTTCGAGGTGGTCAACGCCTGCTTCGACCGGGCGCTCGCGCGCTACCCGAACCTGATCGCCATGGGCGAGGACGTGGGCAAGCTGGGCGACGTCAACCAGGGCTTCGCCGGCCTCCAGGAGAAGTACGGCAAGCTCCGCGTCTCGGACACCGGGATCCGCGAGACGACGATCATCGGCCAGGCGATCGGCATGGCGCTCCGGGGCCTCAGGCCGATCGCCGAGATCCAGTACCTCGACTACATCCTCTACTGCCTCCAGATCCTCTCGGACGACCTGGCGACCCTGCGCTACCGTACGCGCGGCGGCCAGAAGGCGCCGGTCATCGTGCGCACCCGCGGGCACCGGCTGGAGGGGATCTGGCACTCCGGCTCGCCGATGGGCGGCATCCTCCACCTGCTGCGCGGCCTCCACGTCTGCGTGCCGCGGAACATGACCCAGGCCGCCGGCTTCTACAACACCCTGCTGCAGTCGGACGACCCGGCGGTGGTGGTCGAGGTCCTGAACGGCTACCGCGCCAAGGAGGTCCTGCCCGACAACGTCGGCGAGATGACCGTGCCGCTCGGAGTGCCGGAGGTGCTGAGGGAGGGCTCGGACGTCACCGTGGTGACCTACGGGGCGGCCTGCAAGGTGGTGCTCGAGGCGGCGGAGATGCTCGCCGGCGTCGACGTCGAGGCCGAGGTGATCGACGTCCAGACCCTGATGCCGTTCGATCTCGGCCACCGGATCGCCCGATCGCTCGAGAAGACCGCCCGGGTGGTGTTCGTCGACGAGGACGTCCCCGGCGGCGCCAGCGCCTTCATGATGCAGCAGGTGCTCGAGACCCAGCGCGGCTACCTCTGGCTCGACTCCGAGCCGCGGACCGTGACCGCCGCCGCCCACCGCCCGGCCTACGGCTCGGACGGCGACTACTTCTCGAAGCCGAACCGGGAGCAGGTGTTCGAGGCGGTCTACGAGCTGATGCACGAGGCGGACCCCGCCGGCTATCCGCTCTTCTTCCGCTGAGGCCGCCCCCCAACCGAGCCCGACCCCGCGCCCACCATGGCCGCCGCGCCCTTCAACTCGATCTACCGCCACGGCTACGCGCGGGTGTCGGTGTGCATCCCGCGGGTCAAGGTGGCGGCGCCTGAGCTCAACGCCGAACGCACGCTGGCGCTCGCCCAGCGGGCCTCGGACGAGCGCTCGGTCGTGGCGCTCTTCCCCGAGCTCGGGCTCTCCGCCTACTCGAACGACGATCTCTTCCAGCAGGACGCCCTGCTCGACGCGACCGAGGAGGCCCTGGCGCGGGTGGTGGCGGCGAGCCGCGACCTCGGGCCGGTGCTGCTGGTGGGCGCGCCGCTACGCTTCGAGCAAAAGCTCTTCAACTGCGCGGTCGTGGTCCATCGCGGCCGGATCCTGGGCGCGGTGCCGAAGAGCTATCTGCCGAGCTACCGGGAGTTCTACGAGAAGCGCCAGTTCACCTCGGCCTTCGACGCGATCTCGCGCGAGGTGCGCCTCCTCCGCCAGGTGGTGCCGTTCGGCAACGACCTGTTGTTCGAGGCCGAGGACCTGCCCGGCTTCGTGCTCCACGTCGAGATCTGCGAGGACCTCTGGGCGCCGTTGCCGCCCTCGACCTGGGCGGCCCTCGGCGGCGCCACGGTGCTCGCCAACCTCTCGGCCTCGAACATCACGATCGGCAAGGCCGAGTACCGAAAGCAGCTCTGCGCCTCGCACTCGGGCAAGTCGATCGCCGCCTACCTCTACTCGGCGGCCGGCCCCGGCGAGTCGACCACCGACCTCGCCTGGGACGGCCAGGCGCTGATCTACGAGAACCACGAGCTGCTGGCCGAGTCCGAACGGTTCCGCAAGGACGAGCACTGGATCACCGCCGACGTCGATCTCGAGCGCCTGCGCCAGGACCGGATGCGGATGACCAGCTTCAACGACGCCGCCGGCCACCACCGCGACGCGGTCCGGGCGCTGCGCCGCGTGCCCTTCGAAGTCGGGATCCCGGAAGGGCCGGTGCCGCTTCGCCGCCGGGTCGAGCGCTTCCCCTACGTCCCCGAGGACCCGGGGGTGCGCGGCGAGCGCTGCTACGAGGCGTACAACATCCAGGTCACCGGCCTCGCCAAGCGGCTCGAGGCGACCGGCATCAAGCGGGTGGTGATCGGGGTCTCGGGCGGCCTCGACTCGACCCAGGCGTTGATCGTCGCCTGCCGCACCATGGACCGGCTGGGGCTGCCGAGGGCGAACGTGCTCGGCTTCACGATGCCCGGCTTCGCCACCACCGAGCGCACGCGGGGCAACGCCTGGCACCTGATGGAGGCCCTCGGGGTGACCCCGGAGGAGATCGACATCCGGCCGTCGGCCCAGCAGATGCTCGCCGACATCGGCCACCCGCACGCCCGCGGCGAGCACGTCCACGACGTGACCTTCGAGAACGTCCAGGCCGGCGAGCGAACGTCGCACCTCTTCCGCCTGGCCAACCGCCACGACGCCCTGGTCGCCGGCACCGGCGACCTCTCGGAGCTCGCCCTCGGCTGGACCACCTACGGCGTCGGCGACCAGATGTCGCACTACAACGTCAACGCCTCGGTGCCCAAGACGCTGATCCAGCACCTGATTCGCTGGGTGATCGACGCCGGCGAGATGCCCGAGGCGAACGAGGTGCTCCAGGCGATCCTCGACACCGAGATCTCGCCCGAGCTGGTGCCCGCCGACGCCGAGGCCCTGGGCGGCCCGGAGGGCGAGGAGGACGGCGGCCCGGCCCAGCGGACCGAAGAGATCATCGGCCCCTACGAGCTCCAGGACTTCCATCTCTACTTCGTCACCCGCTACGGCTTCCGGCCGAGCAAGATCGCCTTCCTCGCCCACCACGCCTGGTCGGATCGGACGCGCGGCTCCTGGCCCGAGGGCTTCCCCGAGGCGAAACGCCGGGAGTACGACCTCGCGACGATCAAGAAGTGGCTCGGGGTCTTCCTCTACCGCTTCTTCAAGACCAGCCAGTTCAAGCGCTCGGCGATGCCCAACGGCCCGAAGGTCGGCTCCGGTGGCTCGCTCTCCCCGCGCGGCGACTGGCGCGCCCCCAGCGACTCCGAGGCCGAGGTCTGGACGAAGGAGCTGGAGAGGAACGTGCCCGGGTAAGTCCTCAGATTGACCGACACAAGGTAAATTATCGAGGGCGCAGAGGCGCGAGGAAGGCGAGCGTCCGAGGCATGCCCGAAGGTCTGTCGCAGGGGACCGCAACGCCGCTGGGGTGGATGCAGCGGCGCCCGAATGCGAACGTATTTCTGCCACGGAGCACTAAGGCTGCCCATTCTCCGCCGGCCCCGGAATCGGCCCGAAGCTGAAGCCGAGCTGGAGGCCGACGAAGAAACCGAGCTTGTTCTCGCTGTCGGCTGTCAGGAGCGGGCTGTCGTGGGGGAGTTCGAGGAGTCGGTCGGAGTCGCCTTCGTCCCCGCTCGGCGAGAAGCCGTCTCCGCAGTGCGCCTTGTCCCGGAGCTTGATGCAGGCCTCGAGTCCGTCGAAGCGGTCCACGGACCGCAACGCCACGCCGAAGTTGAAGCTGGCGAGTCCCCGGTTGCCGAAGGTCCGTATCCGAAGGCTCGGCCCCAAGTAGATGGATGGTGGGCCGTCGGAGTTCGACACGAGGCCGAGGCCCAACCCGAAGGCCTGGTAGTTCTGCGGGACGAACTCGACCCAGAGGCCCGTCTCCTGCGAGTACTTGCGGTCGTCCGTGATCTTCAGAACCTGGACTTTCGAAGAATCCTCGGAGGAGGAAGGACGACGGCCTTCCGGTCGGTCAGGTTGGAGACCGCGAGGAAGCCCCCTGTCTCTACGGACCACCGCGTGTAACCGACGGTGATGGAGCTGCAACTGGAGCGGCCTCTTTTGGGGCGACGCACACCTCCACGTTCGTCGCCGCGCCCGCGACCAGGATCGCCAGCTGCCTACGGCCTTGAGAGGTCCCTGCCGACCGGCGGATGCGAGCAAAAGCCAGCTGGGTTTCTGGCCCGCTGCTGCTCTTGGCTCCGTAGATAGGATGGAGTTTCCGACGCTTAAAGACGGACACTGTCACTTCAGAGAAGCCGGGGGGCCGAAGGACGATGGAGTCCTCGTAAGGATCCAGTTCTACGTAGGTCTTGGGGTCGGGGAGCCCCGTTTCAGAGCACTTGGCTGCCGCATCCCTTCCGTCGTGAGCTCCGCAGCGATCCTTGATCCACTTCTTCGAGCTCTCTGCCGTTATCGTTATCGCTCTGTCCGAGGGCAAGCCGCGCACGAGGATCGTGGAGACGCTTTCGGCGTTCAGCAGGAGATCCGGAGCGCAGGCCAGGCCGGGAGTATCGGCCGAGTAGACACACCGGACGATGGGTGAGAAGCCGGTATCCTTCTTCAGCTGGGCGAGATAGGTGTCTTCGGCGTTCTGGGTAGCTTTCCTGGCCGCGTCCTCGAGCGCTGAGGCGGAAGCGGTGGTTTTGCCGCTGTACTTCGCGACGACGTCGTGGATGCCCGTCGACCAGCGCGCGGCGAACTCCGCGACCAGGTCTCCGTCGAGCCCTTCCCGGGTCGTCGCCGCGCCGGCTTTCGCCCCGGCGTCGCCGGGGTCGAGACTCGCCAGGCGGCTCGCGGCTTGGCTCATCGTCCACTGCTTCAAGTGCCCGAGAACGTCCTTCTCCAACTCCCTGAGAGATCCGTTGAGGGGCGCGAGGCTGGGGTCGTCCGCTGACGCGAGGTCCAAGGTGGCCAGCCGCTCCGACTCCAGGGTGTCCCCGAGCTTGGATCGGGCCTTGTCGATCTCGGCAACCCAGCTCTTCGCGAGGGCCTCCCGAAATGCCTTCGTCTGATCTCCATCATATGAGCCGTTGGTACCGGGATGGTCTTTCACCACCGCGCTCCAGAGATCACTCTCCTTGGCGACGACCGAATCGAGGCTTTTGCGAAGCTGCTCCTGAGCGTGCGCTCGTGCTGTGTCCAGCGCAGGACCCAAGCTCCCGGCGGACAGCGCGCCCGGCTTCGGGGTGATGACGGCGGCCCTGGCAGCGGGCGGCCCGCCCAGCAGCGTCGCGGTGGCGATGACGAAGAGCGTGATCGTTGTCGACGGGATGTGATTGGAGCGAAGGCGCAGGTCCATGGTTCGTCCTCCAGCTTGGCTCCTGGGACGGACCGGGGAAGCCTTTCTGCCTTCGCTTACTTCTTGGTTCTGCCCTCTAACCCCAGCTCGCGGCCCAGGGGACGAGGGTGAAGGCGGCGACCGTCAGGAGGATCACGAAGAGAGATTGCAGCCAGATCCCGGCCTTGACCATCTGGGGGATGGTCACGTGGCCCGAGCCGTAGACGATGGCGTTGGGCGGGGTCGCGACCGGCAGCATGAAGGCGCAGCTCGCGGCGAGAGCGGCGGGGAGCACCAGGAAGAGCGGCGCCTCGCCGAGGCCCACCGCCACCGAGCCCACCACCGGCAGGAAGGTCGCGGCGGTGGCGGTGTTGCTGGTGAGCTCCGTCAGGAGGAGGATGACGATCACGGTGAGGGCCGCGATCGCCACCAGCGGCCAGCCCGCGGCCCCGGCCATCCCGTCGCCGATCCACTGGGCGAGCCCGCTGTCCGAGACCGCGCCGGCGAGCGACAGACCGCCGCCGAAGAGGAGCAGCACTCCCCAGGGGAGCTTCCGGGCGGTCGGCCAGTCGAGGAGCGCCTCGCCCTTCCGCCAGTCCGCCGGCAGCAGGAACAGGAGGAGGGCCCCGAGCAGGGCCACGCCGGTGTCCGAGAGGCCGGGCACCACCCGGGCCACCAGCGGCCGGAAGATCCAGAGGCCGGCGGTCAGGGCGAAGACGGCGGCGACGAGCTTCTCCTGCCGCGAGATGGGGCCCAGCCGGTCGAGCTCCCGGCGGAGGAACGCGGCGCCGCCCGGGATCTCGGCGAGGCGCACCGGGTAGGCGAGGCGGGTGAGGATGAAGTACGCGCCGACGAGGCCCACGGCCGCCAGCGGCAGCCCCACCGCCAACCACTCGAGGAACGAGACCTCGATGCCGTAGGTCTTCGCCATGAAGGCGGCCAGGAGCGCGTTGGGTGGGCTGCCGATCAGGGTGCCCAGCCCGCCGATGCTCGAGGCGTAGGCGATGCCGAGCATCAGGTCGAGGGCGAAGTGATCGCCCGGGGCGGCCGGCCCAGCCCGCTCCGGGACCACCGGGCCGTCCCCACCGCCCCCACCCCGCCGGCCCCCTCCCTGGACCACCAGCTCGACCACCGACAGGCCGATCGGCAGCATCATCATGGCGGTCGCAGTGTTGCTGATCCACATGGAGAGGAAGGCCGAGGCGAGCATGAAGCCGGCGATGATGCGGGTCGGCCGGGTACCGACGCCCCGGATGATGCCGAGGGCGATCCGCAGGTGGAGGTTCCACCGCTGCATGGCGAGGGCGATCAGGAAGCCGCCCAGGAAGAGGAAGATCAGCGGATTGGCGTACGGCGCCGCGGCCGCATCGACCTTGGCGACGCCCAGGAGCGGAAAGGCGAGGATCGGCACCAGGGAGGTGATCGCAATGGGCACCGCCTCGGTCATCCACCAGGCGGCCATCAGCAACCCGACGCCGGCGGTCCGCCAGCCGGCAGTGGAGAGCCCTGCTGGCGGCCCGAAGACGAGACAGCCCAGAAACAGGGCGATCCCGGCGGCAAGGCCGATCCGGGGCCGGAGCAGCGGGGATTCGGGCGATGAGGGCATGGGGCCGGAGGCGACTCTACCGCAGGCCCATGCCAAGGAGGCTCTATCGCTTCATCCCGCGCATCCAGCCTGCCACAGGCCCCACAGCGCCGACGACGACTGCTACGACCTCACCACTCGTACACCACGGGTTTGGACGCTACTCGGGCGGCCCGGGTCCAGGGCCCGCGTGGCCAATGTCTTGACTCAGGAGGTGTGGTGACGGATCACGACCGGTTCTTCAAGAACCTGTTCCAGGAGCTCTTCGGCGACCTGCTCCGGATCGTGGCGCCGGATCTGGCGGCGGCCGAGGGCCGGTTGACCGCCGATCTCCGGGAGGCTACGCTCGGCATGTGAGCCTCCGCGGGAGATCATGAGCTCCCCGAACCAACCCCCCGACGAGACGCGCCGCCTGCTCGGCTCCTTGCCGGAGCAGGCCTTGCTCCGGATCGTGACGGAGTGTGCGCGCGTCGGCCTGGTCGTCGTCGGCCCGGACCGGCGCTACCTCTACGTCAACGCCGTCTATACCGAGATCCTCGACCTCCCCTCGCAGGACCTGATCGGCCGGCGGCTGCCCGACGTGCTGGCGGGGATCTACGAGGAGCAGGTCCGGCCCCGGCTCGACCGCGGATTCGCCGGCGAGCGGGTCGGCTACACCTTGCGCAAGCCGACGGCCGAGGGGGACCGCTACTACGCCGTGCGCTACGAGCCGGTGGCGGTGGACGGCGCGATCACGCAGGTCGTCGTCGTGATCACCGACATCACCGAGCACCGGCAGACGGAGGCGGAATCGAGCCGGTTCGCCGCCATCGTCGAGTCGTCGGACGACGCGATCGTCGGCAAGGACCTGGAAGGAACCGTCACCAGCTGGAACCGAGGCGCGGAGAGGTTGTTCGGCTACTCGGCCGACGAGATGGTCGGCACCTCGATCGAGCGCCTGATCCCGGCCGGCCGCCAGGCCGAGGAGCGGGAGATCCTCGAGAAGATCCGGCGCAACGAGCACGTGCGGCATTTCGAGACCCTGCGACGGACCAAGGCCGGGGCGCTGGTCGACGTCTCGGTCACGATCTCCCCGATCAAGGACGCCGCGGGAAACGTCGTGGGCGCTTCGAAGGTGGCGCGGGACATCAGCGAGCGCAAGCGGGCGGAGGAAGAGCGCCGGTTTCAGCAGGCGATGCTCTTGACCGAGCGCGAGCTGACCCTGGACGGGATCCTGGTGGTCGACGCCCACTCGACCATCCTGTCCTTCAACCGGCGCTTCGCCGAGATGTGGGGCGTTTCGACCGGCCTCCTCGAGACTCGCGCGGACGAGATCCTGCTGCAGGCGGTCCGTGACAAGCTGCGCGATCCCGAGCGCTTCATGGACCGGATACGCGAGCTCTACGACCACCACGACGAGGCGTCGGAGGACGAGGTCGAGCTGGCCGACGGCCGCGTCTTCGAACGGTACTCGGCCCCGATGCGGGATGCCGAGGGCGAGTACTACGGTCGCGTGTGGTACTTCCGCGACGTGACCGGCAGCAAACAGGTGGAAGCGGCGCTGCGGGAAGAGCGGGACCGCGCCCAGCGGTTCCTCGACACCGCCGAGGTCATCCTGCTCGCGCTCGACGCGCGGGGCCGCGTCACGGTGATCAACCGGAAGGGCTGTGAGATCCTGGGCTACTCCGAGGCCGAGCTGCTGGGGCGGGATTGGATCGCGACCTGCCTGCCCCCGAGGACCCACGGCGACGTGGCCCGGAAACTCGAGAGCTTGCTCGAGGGCGACCTCTCGACCGTCGAGAATCCGGTTCTCACCAAGGACGGCCGGGAACGGTTGATCGCGTGGCGCAACCGGGTCTTGCGGGACGACGACGGACGCGTGGTCGGCACCTTCAGCTCGGGCACCGACATCACCGAGCAGCATCAGGCCGCCGAGGCGCTCCGCACGGCGGAGGAGCGCATGCGGTTCGCCCTGGAAAGCGCCGGTGTCGGCATCTGGGACCTGGACTACACGACCGGGGCGGTCCGGATGTCCGAGATCCTCGAGGCCCACTACGGCCTCGAGCCGGGGACCTTCGGCGGCACCCTCGAGGCCTTCATCGAAGCCGTCCACCCCGAGGATCGGGCGGCGGTGCGCGCGACGCTGGAGAAGGCGGTCGAATCGGGCGCCGATTTCTCGAGCGTCCATCGCGCGCTGTGGCCCGACGGCACGGTGCGGTGGCTCGACAACGCCGGCCGCATCCATCTCGACGCCGCGGGGCGCCCGGTGCGCGGCGTCGGGATCGCCATGGACGTCACGGAGCGCCGGACCCTGGAGGCGCAGTACCACCAGGCGCAGAAGATGGAGGCGGTCGGGCGCCTGGCCGGCGGCGTGGCTCACGACTTCAACAACCTGCTGACCGCGATCCTCGGCTACTGCGAGCTGTTGCTGGCGGACCTCGGCCCCGGCGACCCCCGCCGCGACGACATCCTGGAGATCCAGAAGGCCGGCGAGACGGCGGCGGGCCTCACCCGCCAGCTCCTCGCGTTCAGCCGCAAGCAGATCATCGAGCCGGCGCTGCTCGATCTCAACGAGGTGATCGGCGGCATGCGAGGGATGCTCGGTCGCCTGATCGGCGAGGACGTCGAGGTGGCGTTGGAGCTCGCCCCCGGGCTCGCTCCGGTGCTCGCCGATCGCGGCCAGCTGGAGCAGATCGTGCTCAACCTCGCGGTCAATGCCCGGGACGCCATGCCGCGCGGCGGAAAGCTGACCATCGAGACCCGCGGCGTCGAGCTCGACGGGGGCTACGCGCGGCTCCATCGGGGCGTCGAGCCGGGCTCCTACGTGGGACTCGGCGTGAGCGATACGGGCACCGGCATGTCGCCCGAGGTCCAGGCCCGCCTGTTCGAGCCGTTCTTCACCACCAAGGAGCCGGGCAAGGGCACCGGCCTCGGCCTGGCGACCGTCCACGGCATCGTGACCCGGATCGGCGGCAGCATCGGGGTCTACAGCGAGGTCGGCCGCGGCACCTCGATCACGGTCTATCTCCCGCAGGCGGCGAGCGCCGAAGAGACGATCCGGCCGCCGCCGCCCGCCCCTCGCCCGCGCCCGTCGGGCGAGACGGTGCTGGTGGTCGAGGACTCGGACGCGCTGCGCGAGCTGACCCGGCGAATGTTGGAGCAACAGGGCTACGAGGTGCTCCTGGCAGCCGACGCCGGCGAGGCGCGCGAGCAGTTCGAACGAAGTGCCTCGATCGACTTGATCCTGAGCGACGTGGTCCTGCCGGGCGACAGCGGTCCGGAGCTGGCCAGAGGCCTGGTCGAGCGACGGCCGGGCCTCAAGGTCGTCTTCATGTCCGGGTACACGGAGGACGCGATCACCCACCACGGGGTGCTCGAGGCCGGCGTCGCGTTCCTGCACAAGCCCTTCACGTCCGAGGCGCTGGCACGCAAGGTCCGTGAAGTGCTGGACCGCTGACCCCCCGCCGCCGGCCGCGAGAAAAAGCAACGGGACCGTCCCGGCTGGAACGGTCCCGTGTCCTGCGGCTTCGCGGCGGCGGCTCCCTGCCGCTACTTCGACGCCATCTGCGGCGGCTGCGGGTGGTTCACTCCGCCCGGGCCGAGGCTCCAGATGAAGTGGGCCAGGTCCCAGGCGTCGGCCGGTTGGATCTGGCTGTCGAAGCTCGGCATCGGGGTGCCGTTGAGCCCCGTCATGAACACCCGGTAGACGTCTTTCGGCGTGTTGCCGCACTTGTAGTGGCCCTTGGTCAGGTCGGCGGGCTCGATCTTCTGGCCCCAGTCGTCCTTGAGCTCGTGCGACGACGGGCCGTCACCCTGGCCGCTGTCGCCGTGGCACTGGGCGCACTTCAAGGCGACGAAGAGCTTCTGGCCCTTGTCGATCGACGCCTGGTCGTTCGGCGGCTCCGGCGGGATCTCGATCGACGGCTCGGGCTCCTCGTCCTGCCAGCGGTCCGAGAACGTCATGATGTAGGCGATCACGTCCAGGCGGGCCCGGTGCCCGATGGTGTACCAGGTGGGCATGTAGGTCCCGTAGACGCCGTCCTCGATGGTCTTCTCCAGATCGGCGACGGTGGGCAGGGAGCCCGACGGCGTCGAGCGCCATTTGAAGGTCCCCTGGCGATAGTCGCGCGGCTTGGGGCTGATCCACTGGGCGAACTCACCCTCGCCGTTGCCGAGCTCTCCGTGGCAGGACAGGCAGTACCGCTGGTAGACGAGCTTGCCCTTGTGGGGATCGCCGGCTTGCTCCGCGCGGGCGGCGGAGGCGCCGAGCGCGAGCACCGTGACGACGAGGATCGGAGTGGCGAATCTGATCCGGTTCATGGCTGATCCTCCATTAGAAAGCGAAGTCGATTCCGGCGAAAGTGCTCGACACCCTCAGGTCGGAGCCGTCGAAGGCAGCGCGCTTGAGCGAGTCGGTCGAGTACTCCAGGTGGAGAGCGTACTCGTCGCGGTTGAAGAACGCGAAGGTGTGCTTCATCCCGATCGTGTACTGGTCCTGATCGTTCAGGTCCTTGGGCACGTCCGCGAACGGCTGCTGCGAGTTGCGGATGTAATCGTAGCGGCCGAAGAAGCCCCAGTGGAGCCCGTCGGTCGGGGGTACCCAGAGCGCCTGGATGAAGCCGCCGTCCCACTTGCCGTCGCGGGCGTCCTCGCCGTCGTAGAGGGCCTTGTCGTCCTTGCCCTTGGCCCACACCGCCCAGACGTGGATCGGCGTCCACTTGGGCCCGAAGGTGGCCGAAGCCTCGAGACCGTAGCGCTGGGTCGAGGCGAGGTCGCCGCCGGTGCCGTCGATCGGCTCGCCGTCGAGGGTGAGGAAGCTGGTGGGGTAGTCGGCGGACGAAGCGAACCCCCCGATCTCGACCTCGGAGACGGCGTCGGAATCGAGCTGCCAGTACTTCTGGAAGTGGCCGTAGAGACCGCGGGAGTCCCACGCCCCCTTGCTCCCCGGCGAGTCGTTGGAGTTGAAGATCGAGACGCTGTAGCGGGTGAGCGAGCCGCGGTCGTGCCCCACGATCTCGATGCCGCGCTGGTTCTCGTCCAGGGCGAACACCCCGGCGACCTCCGAGTCGGCCATCGGGTGGTAGCCATAGATGAGGTACGGGTTGGTGAGGTTGATCGAACGGTGGGCGGAGACCGGCAGATCGACCTCGTGCTTGCCGATCCGGACGTTGAACCAGTCGGAGTCTCCGAAGACCCGGGTGAAGTAGACCCAGAAGGACTCGAGGTTCACCACGCCGTCCGAGGCGTAGCCGGTCGGGACGACCAGGTAGGAGACGTTCTCGTTGAGGTTGCCGCCGATCAGCAGGTCCATGGCGCCGTCGGCGATGCCGCCGTTCTTGAACGTCCTCTTGCCCTGGTCCGTCGGCTGGTTGCTGACGGTGTCGTACTCGTAGTTGGGCGTGATCCGGATCGCCACCGGCCAGTACGAGAACGGGTTCTCGGTCGGGTTGTCCTTGCCCAACCTCATCTGGAACCCGTTGTCGCGGAAGGCCCTGCCCGTGTCGTCGAACACGGGCCAGAGCTCATGGCAGGCCGTGCAGCGTAGGCCGGTTCGCCGGGCGAAGGCCGGGAAGGCCTGGGCCGGTGGGGTCGACAGCATGACCGCGAAGGCGGCCACGGCCGTCGAGAGGAGCCACGCGCGAAGCGTTCTCATCGCTCACCTCCAGTCTGTTTCGATTGACAGGTCCGCGAGGGATGAGTAACAGAGAAGGTCAACCTTGTCAAGAGAGCGGCGCCCGGGAATTTTTCCCGCCTCCGGTTTCCGGATCCGCGGCCCCCAGGGCGCGCTTGACAGCCCCCGGGCGCGGTGGTAGAGACAGGTTGTCAGCGGACATGAATGAACCGCAACCATCCCGCCCCCTGGCGGGCTCGATCGACGATTGCGACGGCTTTTGGATCTCGGGAGGTCCGACCGGCGAGGCGCTTCGGCGCCGGCGCCGGTTGCGCTGCGGACCTGCCTCTCCCGCCCGGAGCCGGCTCGCGATCGTGTGTCTTCAAACGATGTCAGATGGAGGACGACGGTAATGGAACAGAGGAGTCGAACCTGTTGGGTGCTCGTGGTCTGCCTCGTGTTCGCCGGTGTGGCCGCTACCGCACACGCCTACGACGTCTCGCCCCCCGCCAACGGCGGGACGATCTCCGGTCACGTGACCTTCGAAGGCGCCGTGCCCGAGGTCGGAACCATCAAGACCACCAAGAACCAGGACGTCTGCGGCGCCACGGTCCCGAACCCCGACGCCACGGTGGTCGATCCGAAGAACCACGGGGTCGAGTGGGCGGTCGTGTCGCTCGAGGACGTGAGCCAGGGCAAGGCCCCCGAGAAGTCCTACACCCTCGCCAACAAGGGCTGCGCCTTCCACCCGCACGTGCTGGCCGCGATGGAGGGGCAGACCTTCGAGCTCGAGAACAAGGACCCGGTCCTGCACAACACCCACATCCGGGTGGGCAACCGCACCCTGCTCAACGACGCGCTCTCCTTCCACGAGGGCGACGCGATGTACCACCCGATCGAGGACCAGAGGGTCCTGCGCCGGCCCGGCCTGCTGAAGGTCAATTGCGACGCCCACGAGTGGATGAGCGGCTACGTCGACGTGCTCCCCAACCCGTACTTCGCGGTCACCGACGCCTCGGGAGCCTTCGAGATCAAGGACGTGCCGCCGGGTACCTACAAGGTGAAGGTCTGGCACGAGAACCTGGGCGAGCAGACGAAGAGCGTCACGGTCCCGGCCGGGGGTAGCGCCACTCTCGACGTCCAGCTCACCAAGTAGCGGGCACCGGACGAACGAGAGCCCGCGATGAACCGAGATGCGTCCACTCTCCCCGATCTCGACGCGCTGATCGACCGCCCTCTCATCCGGAAGTGGCTCTACTGGGGCCTCTTCTGGGTGATGTTCGCGCCGACGATCGGGGTCATCGTCGCCACCAAGTTCACCTATCCGAACTTCCTCGGTGCCAGCCCCTACCTGACCTTCGGGCGCCTGCGCCCGATCCACGTCAACGGGGTGATCTTCGGGGTCTTCTCGACCCTGTTCATCGGCCTCTGCTACTACATCGTGCCCCGGCTCACCGGGGTCAGGGTGTACCAGGAGCGGCTGGGGCACTGGCTGGTCTGGATCTGGAACTTGAGCCTCGCCGCCGGCTTCGTCTCGCTCTCCCTGGGCTACAACCAGGGCATCGAGGCCGGAGAGTTCCCTCTGGCGATCGACATCCTGCTGTTCATCGGCCTGCTTGCGGTGACCTTCCAGTTCTTCATGACCATCGCTCGCCGCAAGGAGCAGATGATCTACACCAGCTTGTGGTACCTGATCGCCGCGTTCGTGTGGACCGATCTCAACTGGATCCTGGGGAACTTCATCGTTCCCTACTGGATCCCCGGGATCAACAACGCGGCGATGCACGGGCTCTACATCCACTACGTCGTCGGGCTGTGGATCACTCCCGCCGGCTATGTCTTGATCTATTACTTCCTCCCCGTATCGGTGAAAAACCCGATCTACAGTCACAAGCTTTCGATGATCGGCTTCTGGTCGCTCGCCTGGTTCTATCCCTTCGTCGGAATCCATCACTACCTGTTCAGCCCGATCGCGGACTGGGCCGAGACCCTGGCGATCATCTCCTCGATGCTGCTGATCATCCCGGTCTGGACCGTGCTGCAGAACTTCTTCGGCACGATGATCGGAAGGTGGCACACCTTCAGCTCGAACCTGACGGCGAAGTTCTTGATCGTCGGCTCGATCATGTACCTGATCGGTTGCTTCCAGGGCTCGACCGAAGCCCTGCGTTCGATCAACAAGCCGACCCACTTCACCGACTTCGTGATCTCCCACTCCCATCTGACGATCTTCGGAACCTTCGTGGTCTGGGCGCTGGCCGGCGTGGTCTACGTCTGGCCGAAGATCCACGACCGGCCGCTCTGGTCGCCGAAGCTCGCCACCTGGTCGTTCTGGCTGATCACGATCGGCATCTCGGCGATGGGGATCGTGCTCACCGCCCAGGGGCTCACTCAGGGCCTGATGCTCGGTCAGGGGACCGAGTGGGTCGACTCGATGGTCGCGATCAAGCCCTACTGGCTGGTGCGCACCTTCACCGGCATCTCGATGGACATGGGGATGACGCTGCTGGTGATCAACCTGATGAAGAGCACCGGGCCCGAGCCCGAGGCCGCCCCGGCGCGCGCGGCGGAGGTGACGCCATGAAGTACGCGCGCACCGTGGCGCTCATCGCGGGCGTTCTGTGCATCACGACCGCGGTCTTCATCCAGGGCGTCCTGCCGGCGCTGCTGCCGCAGTCGCAGCGCAAGTCGGTCACCCGCGTGGTGCGGACCGATCTCGGCGAGCTCAAGTGGGTGATGGCGGACGCCACCGACTACACGCCGCTCCAGGCCGAGGGCCGAAGGATCTACATCCGCGAAGGGTGCTGGTACTGCCACTCGCAGTACGTGCGCCCGGTGGCCGGCGAGGAGCGCCGGTGGGGGCCGGTGTCGCAGGCGGGCGAATACGCCTTCGACCAGCCCCACCTGTTCTCGACCCGCCGCATCGGCCCGGACCTGACACGGGTCGGGCTCAAGTTCGCCGACGACTGGCACCTCGCCCACCACTGGGACCCTCGGATGATCACGCCGGACTCGATCATGCCCCGGTTCCCGTGGCTCTTCGACGGGCCATACGGTCCGGTCAAGGTGGTCGAGGACGACCAGGGCCGCAAGAGCCTCGAGCGCAACGCGACGACCGAGAAGCTCTTCGACTTCACGAGCCAAGACGAGATCGACCTGACCCCGAACCCGGACGGCCTGGTGTTCGTCCACGAGCGAGGCAAGTACCCGGTCATCCTGACCCCGAACGACGAGTTCACGGGCGACAGCGTCACCCTGATCGGCAGCACCGAGGAGCTGCGCGCCCTGGTCGCCTACATCCAGAAGCTGGGCATGAACCGCGGCAAGTGGCGCGACGTCTTCGAGCCTCAGCTGTTGCCGGCGTCGAACATCGAGATCCCGCGCTCGGAGGGCTTCATCTCCTACGGCCAGGAGGTCTACCAGCGCCGCTGCATCGGGTGCCACGGACCGAAAGGCGACGGCAACGGGGTGGCGGCCACCTTCTTCGCGGTCCGGCCGCGGAACTTCACCGCCGGCGCCTTCAAGTTCCGCAGCACGCCGTCGGGCTCGCTGCCCACGGACGGCGACCTGCTCCGGACGATCACCGACGGGGTGCGGGGCACGCCGATGCCGACCTGGCACAACCTGCCCGACAAGGATCGCCTGGCGGTCATCGAGTACATCGAGTTCAAGCTGGCGGTCGACAACAGCGACCCGGAAAACCCGTACGCCTACTTCGTCGAAGAGCCGCCCGACCAGACGATCTCGATCGGCATCCCGCCGAAGCCGACCCCGGAGCTCCTCTCGCGGGGCAAGACGCTCTGGCAGGAGGTCAAGTGCTCGCAGTGCCACGGTGACGACGGCAAGGGCAACGGGCCGTCGGCGGGACAGCTGACCGACGATTGGGGCTTCCCGATCCGGCCGGCCAACCTGACCACCGGGCTGTTCAAGTCCGGCCCTTCGGTCAAGGACATCTTCCGCACCATCAGCACCGGGCTCAACGGCACGCCGATGCCCTCGTTCTCGGCGGTGCTGCCCGACGAGGGCGACCGCTGGGCGCTCGCCTACTACATCCTGTCGTTCTCGGCCTACAAGGACCCGCTCACCGGCGAGCCGCTCGGGCTTTCCCCCGAGATCGAGCAGGACCTCGACAACCCCACCGTCAAGGCGGACACCTCGGACTCGGCCTTCCTCTTGCAGGCGGGAGAGATGCCGCGGCACGTCTGGGCGGAGAACCATGGGATCCAGCTCCTGCCGGTGGTCGAGCCGGCGCACCAGGCGCCGGCGTCGAAGGTCCCGGAGGACCGTGAGCAATGAACCCGCGAGGAGACACGCCATGGAGCTCCTGATCTTCCTCCAGTTCCTGGTGGCGCTCTCGATGAGCGTCGCCGCGGTGTTCTTCTTCATCTGGGGAGTGCTGGCGGGGCAGATGAAGGACATCGAATCGATCAAGTACACGATGCTCGAGCGCGAGCTCGGCACCGAGACGGGAGGCGGCCATGAGTGACGACCGAGCGCCCGGGGCCGAGACCCCGGGCGAGCCGGCCCACGCGAGCGACGAGATCGAGGAGTACGCCGGCGGCGAGATCCAGGTGCGCCACGGGATCATCAACCTGTGGCTGATCTTCGTCTACTTCGGCCTCTTCGTCTGGTCGATCTACTACCTGTTCGAGTACTGGGGCGGGCTCGGCCCGGGCCTCGCTTACTGACATGCCGACCGATCGGGAGGAACCGATGAAGGGAACGCGTCTGATGCTCACCCTCGCCTGGGTGAACTTCGGTCTCTTGGCGCTTTCGGCGCTGCTCAACGCACTCGGGCCATGGCTACACCTATAGATTTCTCGGCCATGCACGTCCAGGGATGGATCGCCATCGTCCTGTTCCTGATCGGGGACGTGGTGTTCTTCGCCTGGGTGGCGTGGATGCGGCTCAAGAAGTGAGGGCGTCGTGGCCGCACCGCGGCCGCGGGGCCCGGCAGGCTCGATGGTCCGCCTGACGGGCCCTCCGCGCGACGTCCGGAGGCGGTGCCCGGCGTGACCCGGCTGCTCTGGATCGGGCTCGCCGGCGCCGCCGGCAGCTTCCACTGCCTCGGCATGTGCAGCGTCTTCGCCTGGTCGCTGGCTCCCAGCCCCACCGCGCGCTGGCGCACCGTGGGGCGGCAGCTCCTCTACAACAGCGGGCGGGCGGTCTCCTACTGCTTCCTGGGCGTCATGGCCGGGAGCCTCGGCCACTGGATCGAGTGGATCGGGGGGGCGGGCGGGCCGCTCTCCGTCATGCAGCGGGTGCTGGCCCTGGTCTCGGGCGTCCTGATGGTCGTCATGGGGCTGCAGCTCTTCGGCGTCCGGCGGGCGACCGGGATCGGCTCGGGTGCCGGCTCGGGTGCCGGGCTCGCCTCGCTGCTGCGCGGCGTCCGGGGCCTGCTGAGGGCGCCCGGTGCGGCCGCGCCGCTCGCCTTCGGGGTCTTCAACGGCTTCCTGCCGTGCCCCCTGGTCTACGCTTTCGTCGCTCAGGCGGTCGCCACCGGCACCCTGGGCGGCGGGGTGTCGACCATGGCGGCGTTCGCCCTCGGCACCTTCCCGGCGATGCTCCTGGTCGGGCTGGCCGGCGTCACCCTCGGGCCGAAGTGGCGGACGCGGGGCGTCCGGGTGGCGGGCGCCGTGATCCTGCTCTTCGCGGTCGTGACCCTGGGCCGCGGCCTCTTCCCGATGGCGCCGATGCCGTCGATGCTGCCCGACCCGCCGATGGCCGGCTCGCCGGCGGCGCGGCCGTGAACGCCGCCGAAGGGGCGCTCTGCAGCCACTGCCTGGTGCCGGCCGGTGCCAACGGCTACCGCGGTCTGGCCGGTGGCGAGGCGCTCTCCTTCTGTTGCTTCGGCTGCTACCTCGCCTTCCGGGTGCGCGGGGAGCGGGGCGAGGAGGCCGAGGCGAGCCTCGCCCTCATCCGGCTCGGGGTCGGCGCCTTCCTGACCATGAACGTCATGGTCCTGAGCCTGCTCCTCTACGCCCACGCCTTCGGCGCCGCCGAGGCGCGGCTCGAGCGCGCCGTGGAGATCATCCTCTGGGCGCTCTCGACGCCGGCGATGGCGATCCTAGGCCTGCCGATCCTGGCGGACGCCTGGCGGGGGATCCGGCGCGGCCGGCTGAGCACCGAGGCGATGATCGTGGTGGGTGCGGGGGCGGCCTACCTGTACTCGGCGGCCTCGCTTCTCGCGGGCGGCGACCGGGTCTACTTCGACACCGCGGCCATGCTTCTGCTGCTCTTCACGCTCGGCCGCTACCTCGACGCCGCGACCCGCGCGCGGGCCGCCCGCGACCTCGCCCCGCTGCTCGAGGCGGAGCGGACGCTCGCCCGGGTGGTCACCGCCTCCGGCATCGAGATGCGGCCGGCCGGGGAGGTCGCCGCCGGCGAGCGGGTCGAGGTCCGGCCGGGCGAGCGCTTCCCGGTCGACGGCGAGGTCCTCGAGGGGCGCTCCTGGGCCGACGAGGCGCTGGTCACGGGCGAGGGGCGGCCGGTGGCGAAGGCCGGCGGGGACCGGGTGATCGCCGGCACGACGAACGGCGACGGCCCGCTGGTCGTCGCCACCCTCGCTGCGGGCGCGGCGACCCACTGGGCCGAGATCGGCCGCGCCGTGCGCGACGCCCTCGACCGCCGCTCGCGCCTCCAGGGGCTGACCGACCGGATCACCACCTGGTTCCTGCCCGCCGTCCTCGCGGTGGCGCTCGCCGCGGGCCTCTACTGGAGCCGCCACGGGTCGGCGTGGGACGCCCTGTCGGCGACCCTCGCCACCCTCGTGGTCGCCTGCCCCTGCGCCCTCGGCCCGGCGGCCTACCTCGCTTCCTTCCTGGTGGTCGGCGAGGCGGCCCGGCGGGGCACGGTGATCCGCTCGACGCGCGCCCTCGAGCAGCTCGCGGCGGTCCGCACCGTGGTCTTCGACAAGACCGGCAGCCTGACCCGCGGCGAGCCGTCGCTGGTCGCCCTCGAGACCGCCGCCGGCTCCGACGATGGCGACTGGCTGGGACTCGCCGCGAGCCTCGCCGCGGCCGACGACCACCCGCTGTCCCGGGCGCTGGTCGCCGCGGCCCGCGAGCGCGGCATCGAGGCCGGACGGGGAGGGCGGGCGTCGGGCGTCGAGTCATTCCCGGGCGAGGGACTGGTCGGGAGGGCCGGGGAGTCCGCGGTCGCCCTCGGGAGCCCGGCCTTCTTCGCGCGCCTGGGCTGGACGGTGCCGCCGGAGCTCGGCGAGCGGGCGGCCGATCTCGAAGCCCGGGGGTCGAGCCTGGTGCTCGTCGGGCGCGCCGGGCGGGCGGGCGTGGTCGCCGCCTTCGAAGACGAGGTCAAGCGCGAGGCGCCGGAGGTGATCGCCGCGCTCGGGCGCCGGGGAATCGCCGCGACGATCGTGAGCGGGGACCGGCCGGCGGCGGTCGCCCGCGTCGCCTCCGGGCTCGGCGTGGCCGACTGGCGCGGCGCGCTCTCGCCGGTCGGGAAGGTCGAGGCGGTGCGGGAGCTGATGGCGCGCGGCGGCGCCGTCGCGATGGTCGGCGACGGTCTGAACGACGCTCCGGTGCTCGCCGCGGCGTCGGTCGGCATCGCCCTCGGCTCGGGGACCGAGCTGGCGCGGACCAGCGCCGAGGTCGTGACGGCGGGCGGCGACCTGTCGGCGTTGCCACCGCTTCTCGACGCCGCCCGGGCCGCCCTCCGGACGACCCGAATCAACCTCGCCTGGGCTTTCGGCTACAACGCCGTCGGCGTGGCGGTGGCCGCGGCGGGCCTCCTGCAGCCGGTCGTCGCCGCCGGCTTGATGGCGATCTCGAGCGTCGTCGTGGTGGCGAGCTCGCTACGCGGCGTACGGACCCGGGACTCGCGGCCGTGACGCCGGAGCGCGAGAGCGGCGGTGCGCCTTCCGGCCCGCCCTGGCACCCGCTGGTCCGGATCGCCCTCTTCCTCGTCCTCTTCCTGGTCCTCGAGGTCGCGGTCGCCGCGATCGTCGAGGGCCTCTGGTCGCTCGCCGCCGGCTCTGCGCCGGTGCTCGAGCCGCCCACCGGGACACCGGTGACCGGCGGCTACCTGCTCCTCTTCTACGTCTGCCTGGCGCCGCTCCTCTTGCCTCTGACCGCGATGTTCTTGCGCCGCTTCGACGGCCGCGCGGTCGCGAGCCTGGGCGCCCGGTTGCCGGCGGGCGGCTGGGCTGCGGTCGCGCGCCAGGCGGTGGCCGTGGGGCTCGGGGCGGCGGCCCTCCTCGGGGCCTGGCTGGGCGGGGTGGCGGCCTTCGGGCGGGTGGGCTCGGCGAGGCTCGCGGCCGGCTTCGAGGCGGGGACCGCGTGGCTGCCGGGCCCGGCCGGCGGGAGCGCGCTCCTGGCTCTCACCCTGCTCGGGTTCCTGATCGGTGGGGTGGTCGAGGAGTGGGTCTTCCGGGGTTACGTCTACCGGGCTCTCCGCGAGCGCTGGAGCTGGGCCGGCGCGGCCGGCGCCTCGTCGCTGGTCTTCGCCCTCTTCCACCTGCTCAACCCGGGCTTCGAGCCGGCCGCCCTGGCCAACACGCTCCTCCTGGGGGTCGCCCTGGCCGCCCTGGTCGAGGGGACCGGCAGCCTGGCGGCTTCGGCCCTCGCTCACGGCACGTGGAACTTCCTGATGGGGAGCGTGCTCTCGGTGCCGGTCAGCGGGCTCGAGGTCAGCCGGCTCCTCGACCTCGAGATCGCCGGCCACCCGGCGCTCACCGGCGGCGGCTACGGGCCGGAGGGGAGCTGGCTCCTCACCGCCCTGCTCGTCCCCCTGGTCCTCGCCCTGGCGCTCTGGGCGGACCGCCGGGCGGCGCGTCACTCGCCGTAATAGATCTTCTGGATGAACGGCCCCGAGAGGTACGCCTCGGGCTCGATCTGGCTCTGGAGCACCACCCCGGCGAGCCCGCCGGAGAGCAGCATCCGCGCGGACTCGGCGAGGCCGGCGGCGGTGGTCGACTGGATCGCCTTCAAGGTGTGGCGGCCGACCTTTCGCGGCTCGATCACCAGGCTCTCCTCGAGCCGGTGGCGCCCGCCGGCGCGGTCGAGGCCCTCGGCGGCGGCGTAGATCACCACCTGGTCGCGCTCGACCCGCGGCACGGCGTCGAGCATCACCGCTTCGAGCTCCCGGATCCGGTCGTCGCCGGGGAGCTCGGCGACCCGGTCGCGGACCCAGGACCAATGGCCGGGGTAGCGCAGGGTCTTGTAGTCGAGCGAGTCGACCCGGCCGGCCAGCGCTTCCGGCAGGTCGGCGGCGCCGCCCGAGGTCAGGGCCTCCTCGAGCACCAGGGCGCCCAGGTGGACCTCCGCCACCTCGGTCAGCGACTCGCGCCGGCACGGCTCGCCGCCGCGCACCACCCGCGACTCCTCGAGGTACTCGGTGGCGACCCCGACGGTGCTCCACGTGAAGCCGTAGTAGTGGGGCGGCAAGGCGAGGATCGGCAGGGCGCCGACCCGCAGGCGCAGCGACTCGACCCGGTCGACGCCGTGGGTCTGGCAGAAGTCGAGGAAGAGCTTGTGGCCCAGCACGTCGACGAAGCCCGGGGCGAGACCGGTCTGGAGGACGAAGGCGCGCGAGGCGCCGCGTGCGATCTCGGCGATCCGGTCGCTGCTCGTCGCGTGCTCGGTCAGGTTGGCGTAGTGGAGCTCGTGGCGCCGGCAGAGCTCGGCCATGCGTACCGCCTCGCTCCAGGGCAGGCAATCGAGGAGCACGTCGGCGCCGGCCAGCACCCGGTCCAGGGTCTCGTCGCTGCCGTCGGCGGGCATCGTGAACGGGTGGACCGGAACGGCCCCGCTCTGGCCCTCTCGGATCCACTCGGCGGCGCCGGCGGCGCGTTCCGTCTCCAGGTCTCCGATGGCGATCTCGAGCGGCAGGTCCGACCACTCGGCGAGCAGCAGGCCGACGGCGCTGCCGATGCCGCCGGCTCCGGCGATGACGATCTTGTGGGTCGTGCTCATGGCGTGAGGATCCCTTCCCCGGCTAGGCTGGAGTGGACGGAGGCCCGGGAGGGGCGACCGCCGCGGATCCTATCCCGAAGCGGGCCGCGGGGCGAGGACCGGGAGGCTCAGGACGGTGTGTCGGCGGCGGCCTGTTCGCCGCGGTAGATCAGCCGCAGGTTGCGGACGTAGATCAGCCAGCCGGTCGCCTGGCCGGCGACGCCCACGATGTCCTTGCGCCAGACGAAGTAGACCATCAGCATGCTGGCGGCGGCCAGCGACAGCCACCAGAACGAGACCGGCACCACCGAGCGCCGCTCGCGCTCGCTGACCAGCCACTGCACCACCATCCGCCCGGCGAACAGGATCTGGCCGAGGAAGCCGAAGGCGACCCAGGCGACCCCGATCGGCGAGGTGATGTTGAGCAGCGCGTAGAGCCGGCCGCGGCCCGAGACGTCGTGGTAGAGCAGGGCGGCGAAGTCGTCCGGCGAGAGAAGCTCGCTCCGGCCGTCGGCGTAGATCACCCGGTAGGCGAACCCCCCCGCCGGCAGCGGCGCCAGGCGCACCTCGTCCACCCCGGCCGGCTCGGTCTCGAGGTGCACCGGCCGCTCGGCCGCGGCGCCTGCGCCGGCGCCGCGAGCCGCGGGGCGGGCCGCGGCCAGGGCCGGAACCAGGGCCGACAGCAGGAGGAGCGCGAAGAGCGCCGGGGCGGCGCGCGCGGTGGGGTGTCGGGGTCGGCTCACGATCGGATCATCCTTCGTCTCGTTCGGCGGCAGCGCTCCGGCCCGGCCCCGGGTCGAGCGGCAGGCGGACCTCGAACCGGGCCCCGCCGCCCGGCGCGTCGGCCGCGCGGACCGCCCCGCCGTAGCCTTCGACGATCGCCTTGACGATCGCCAGGCCGAGGCCGGTGTGGCGGCGGCCCGGGGGCTCGCCCGGCCGGTAGGTGAAGAAGCGGTCGAAGACCCGCGCCAGGTGCTCGGGCGGGATGCCCGGCCCGCGGTCGGCGACCACGGCCACCGCCTGGCCGGCGCCCCCGGCCCCCGGCTCCGCGGCGAGCTCCACGCAAACGGCCGATCCTACCGGAGCGAAGCCCAGGGCGTTGTCGATCAGGTTCTCGAACACCTGGACCAGGCGCTCCGGCGCGGCCCGCACGGTGATCGGCTCCTCCGGCACCGCGACCTCGATCGCGACGCCCTCCGGAGCGCGCGCGCGGGCGCCTTCGCCCAGCCCGTGGAGCAGGCGGGCGAGATCGACCGGCGCGGCGGCCTCGGACTCGAGGAGGCTGTCGATCAGGCTCACCTCGCGCACCGCCGAGAGCAGCCGCTCCATGCGCGCGACCTCGCCCTCGACGGTCGCCAGCAGGCGCCGCCGGGCCGCGGGCTCCTCGACCTGGGCGAGCATCTCGGTGGCGGCGCGGATCGAGGTCAGTGGGTTCTTGAACTCGTGCGAGACGTCGGCGGCGAAGGCCTCGACGAAGCGCACGTGCTCGTCGACCTGGCGGGAGAGCCGCTCGAGGGTGCGCACGAGCTCGCCGATCTCGTCGAGCTTCGCCGAGCCGGTGAAGGTCCCGCGCAGGCGGCCGCGGCGGTCGACCAGGCTGGCGGCCTCGGCGCGCAGCCGCCGGACCGGCCGCGAGATGGTGGCGGCCAAGGCGAGCGAGAGGGCGACGGCGAGCAGCACCGAGAGCAGGAAGACCTCGAAGAAGGTCAGGCGGATCCGGCGCAGCTCCTGGAGGATGCGGTACGTGGACTGGGAGGCGACGGCGGCCCCGACCACCCGCCCGCCGCTGCGCACCGGGATCGCGACGTGGAGGGTGAGCGAGCGCTGGCCGCCCGGAGTCGCCCGGACCGCGGCGCCGTAGCGCCCGGCGAGGGCGTCCCGGACCTCGGGGGCGAGGCCCTCGTCGCTCGTCGCTCCGGGCTCCTCCTCGCCCTCGGCGCCGGCCAGCCGGCGCACGAGCCGGAAGGGCGCCGCCCCCAGCCGGTAGAGCCAGCCCTCGGCCGGTACCGTGGCCGTCGCGCGCCCCTCGGCGCCGCCCGGAGCGTCGCGCCGGGGCCCCAGCCGGCTCGAGTCGGCGAGCAGCGTCCCGTCGAGGTCGTAGACCCTGAGGCGCGCCGTCACCCGCTGCTCCAGGCCCTCGAGGATCCCCTTCGCCCCGTCGGCGCCGAGCGCTCCGTGCTCGGAGAGCGCCGCGGCGAGCAGCCGGCCCTGCTGCGCCATCGACCGCTCCTGGGCGTCGAGGAGCTGGCGCTCGTAGCTCCCGAGGAACTCGCGCAGGCCATACCAGGAGAGGCCCGCGACCGGTACCAGGACGAGCAGCAGGTTGCCGACCAGCAGGCGCGTCGAGAGGCGCGAGGCCCAGCGCCGCAGCCGGCGCGGGGGCGCGCCCGTCGCGGGCGCCGGCTGGGGGTCGGCCGGCACGGTCAGCGCAGCCGGTAGCCGAGGCCGTAGACGGTCTCGATCGGGTCGGCTTCGGGCCCGGCGCCGGCGAGCTTGCGGCGCAGCCGCTTGATGTGGCTGTCGACCGTCCGCTCGCTGACGTAGGCGTCGTCGGGGTAGGCCTCCTCGACCAGGTGGCGGCGGGTCTTGACGTGGCCGGGGTGGCGGGCGAGCGCGTGGAGGATCCGGAACTCGGTGACCGTGAGCCCGAGCCGCCGCCCCGCCCAGCGCGCCTCGTAGCGGTCGAGGTCGAGCGCGAGCGCTCCGACCTCGAGGAGCGCCGTCTCCCCGTCGCCCGCCGCGCCGGTGCCCTCGCCGTTCCGCTCGCGCCCGAGGGCGAGGCGCCGGAAGAGCACCCGCACCCGGGCGATCAGCTCCCGCACCGAGAACGGCTTGACCAGGTAGTCGTCGGCGCCGAGCTCGAGCCCGAGGACGCGGTCGAACTCCTCGTCCTTGGAGGTCAAGAACAGGATCGGCAGCGCCTCGGAACGGGTGCGCAGCCGGCGGCAGAGCTCGAGCCCGTCCATGCGCGGCATCAGGATGTCGAGGATCGCGAGGTCGGGCAGGCCCTCGCCGAACGCCTCCCAGGCTTCGAGGCCGTCGCCGTAGGCGGTCACCTCGTAGCCCTCCCGCCGGAGCGCCAGGCCGACGGTCTCCCGGATCGTCGGCTCGTCGTCGACCAGCGCGATCGTCCCGCCGTCGGTTGCTCTCACGGCGGCCAATCTAACCCACGAGCGCGCCGCCAGAAAGCGCCCGGCGCCGCCGCTCGCCACCCGAGCGCCACAATCTGCCCTCGGATCGCCCGCGCTCCGGCCCGCTCGCGCCCGAGCGGCGCTCTGGAATGGGCGGTGACCGGAAAGGAGCGAGAGCGATGAGAGACCGAAGCCCGACCACCGCCGCCCTGGGAGTCTCGGCGGCCCTCTTCCTGATCCTCTTCACCGCGGCGAGCGCCGCGCCGCTGCGGGCCCAGGAGACCCGGGCCGAGACGCCGGGCCCGGAAGCGAGCCTTCACGACGGGCCGGCGGCGGGCCGCTTGCCGGCCTCCGGCGCCCCCGGTGCGCCGGTCCGGATGTCCGACGTCCATGCCGGCAGCCTGCTGCTCGCCACCGAGGTCGACGGCGTCTACCTGCCGGCGCCGGTCGTCGACACCGACGTGGTCCTCCGGGTGAGCGGCCCGATCGTCCGCGCCGAGGTCCACCAGCGCTTCTACAACCCGACCTCGGAGTGGGTCGAGGGGGTCTACGTCTTCCCGTTGCCCGAGCTCGCGGCGGTCGACGGCCTGCGGATGGTGATCGGCCGGCGGGTGATCGAAGGCGAGATCCGCGAGCGCGAGGAGGCCGCACGGGTTTACCAGGCGGCCCGGGCCGAGGGCCGCCGGGCCGGGCTGGTGGAGCAGGAGCGCCCCAACCTGTTCACCACCTCGGTCGCCAACCTGGGCCCGGACGAGGTGGTGGAGGTGGTGCTGCGCTATCAGCAGGAGGCGCGCTGGGACGCCGGCCATTTCAGCCTGCGCTTCCCGATGGTCGCCGGGCCGCGCTACGTGCCGCCCGGGAGCCTGGCCCCGACGCCGACCGTCGGCGGCTTCGTCGACGCCGCGCTGCGCTCGACGGTCCCCTCCTCGTCGCCGGCGGTGATCGACGCCTACCGCATCTCGGCGCCCGTCGCGCGGCCGGAGGACGGGCCGATCAACCCGGTGAGCCTGCGGGTCGAGCTCGATGCCGGGTTCCCCGTCGACCGGCTGGGAAGCCCCAGCCACGAGCTCGACGTCTCCCGCGGGCCGGGCCGGACCCTGCGGGTCGGGCTCGCCCATGCTCCGGTGCCCGCCGACCGGGACTTCGTTCTCGAGTGGGCGCCCGCGGTCGGGCGCGATCCTGGAGCGACCGTCTTCACCGAGGACGTGGGCGGTGAGCGCTACGCCCTGGTCATGGTCGTGCCGCCCTCGGGCGCGGCCGGTCCGCCGCTTCCCCGCGAGACGGTCTTCGTGATCGACACCTCGGGCTCGATGGAAGGCGACTCGATCGCCCAGGCCAAGGCGGCGCTCCTGTCCGCCCTCGACCGGCTGCGGCCCGAGGACCGCTTCAACGTGATCCGCTTCTCCGATGACGCGGAGCCGCTCTTCGGAGCGAGCCTGCCGGCGGGCCCCGGCGCCCTCGAGGAGGCCCGGCAGTTCGTGGCGGGCCTCGCGGCGGACGGCGGGACGGAGATGCTGCCGGCGCTCCAGCTGGCACTCGCCGGCCCCGAGACGCCGGGCGTCGTGCGCCAGGTGATCTTCATCACCGACGGTGGGGTGGCCGACGAAGACGAGCTCTTCCGGGCGATCATCGAGCAGCTCGGCTCGAGCCGGCTGTTCACGGTCGGCATCGGCTCGGCGCCCAACGCCCACTTCATGCGCCGCGCCGCCGAGGCCGGCCGGGGCACCTTCACCTACGTCGGAGAGGTCTCCGAGGTGGGCCGGGACATGGCCGAGCTGTTCGCCAAGCTCGAGAGCCCGGTTCTGACCGGCCTCGAGCTGACCTGGAGCGACCCGGCCGTCGAGACCTGGCCCGAGCGGGTGCCCGACCTCTACCGCGGCGAGCCGCTGGTGGTCGCCGCCCGGCTCCCCGGCGGCGGCGGCGGGACGGTGGAGATCCGCGGCTCGCGTGGCGGCGTGCCCTGGCGGGCGGTCGAGCGGCTCGGCGGCGGCGCGGCCCATCCGGGCGTCGCCCGCCTCTGGGCGCGGCGCAAGATCGCGGCCCTGATGGACCAGGGGATCGAGGGCGCGCCGGCCGACCAGGTGAAGGCCGAGGTGATCCAGGTCGCCCTGGCCCACCACCTGGTGTCGAAGTTCACCAGCCTGGTGGCGGTCGACGTGACGCCCGCGGCGCCCGCCGGGACGACGGCCCGCACCCACCGCCTGCCGGTCGACCTGCCGGCGGGCTGGAGCTACCAGGAGGTCGCCGGGTCCCTGCCCCAGAGCGGCACGCCGGCGCGGCTCCTGCTGCTCCTCGGGTTGCTCGCGCTCGCCGGCGCGACCCTCCTCTTCGCCACCGGGAGGGGGTCGTGAGGCGGCCGGGGCTCCGGCGCGGCGCGGCGGCGGTCCTGGCGGCCGCCGCCCTCGGCCTCCTCGCCCAGGCGGCGTGGATCCCGGCCAAGGCGGCCCTCGCCCAGGTCCTCCTCCGCGACGCCTGGCAGCGGGCGCGAGCGGGGGAGGCGGAGGCGCGGCCCTGGCCTTGGGCGGACACCTGGCCGGTCGCCCGGCTCACGGTGCCCGGGCGCGGGGTCGAGCTCTACGTCCTCGCCGGCGCGAGCGGCCGGACCCTGGCCTTCGGTCCGGGCCACGTCGCCGGCACCGCCCGCCCCGGAGAGGAGGGCAACTGCGCCCTCGCCGGCCACCGGGACACGGTCTTCGCCTTCCTGCGCGAGGTCGCGCCGGGCGAGGAGATCGAGCTCGAGACGCGCGACGGCCGGGAGCACCGCTACCGGGTGCGCAGCGCCGGGGTCTTCGACCGCGGCGACAGCTGGCTGCTCGCGCCGGTGGAGGACCGCCGTCGCACCGGGGCGCCGGACGGGCTCCTGACCCTCATCACCTGCTACCCGTTCGACGACGTCATCCCCGGCGGTCCGGGGCGCTATGTCGTGCGGGCGGTCGCCGAGCCACCGGCCGGGCGGCCGCTCGAAGGGAGGACGTCATGACAGGGCGCCGTCGGTTCGAGGAGATCGTCGCTCTCTTCGCCGGGCGCCTGCTCGACGAGCCGGACCTCGAGCTGGCCGGCGTCCGTCCGGAGGCTCGCTGGCCGGAGCTCGCGCCGGTCCGCGCGCTCGGTGGCCCGCCGGTCGGCCGGCAGGACCGCGAGAGCCTCAGGCCCGGCGGTCGCGGCGCGAGGGGGGCGAGATGGGTTTGCTAACATTCCACCCGCTTTTCGAACGTCTTCGCCCACGGAGGAGGTACCCATGCCAGCACGACTCCGGCCCCGCTCGACGCTGGGCCCGGCGGTTCTCGCCTTCGCCCTGGCGCTCGCCGCGCTCCCGGCCGCCGCCCAGCAGCAAGACTTGAGCAAGGTGGAGATCCAGACGATCTCGGTCGCGCCCGGCGTCTGGATGCTGGTCGGGGCCGGTGGCAACATCGGCCTCTCGGCCGGCGACGACGGCGTCTTCCTGATCGACGACCAGTTCGCGCCGCTGACCGACAAGATCCGCGCCGCGGTCGCGGCGATCAGCCCCAAACCGATTCGCTTCGTGCTCAACACCCACTGGCACGGCGACCACACCGGGGGCAACGAGAATCTGGGCAAGAGCGGGGTGCTGATCGTCGCCGACGAGCACGTGCGCCAGCGCATGAGCACCGAGCAGCTCCAGGCGGCGATGGGCCGCACCGTGCCGCCCTCGCCCGAGGCGGCGCTGCCGGTCGTCACCTACGACAGCGCGGTCACCTTCTACTTGAACGGCGACGAGATCCACGCCTTCCACGTGCCGCCCGCGCACACCGACGGCGACTCGATCGTCCACTTCAGGAAGGCCAACGTGGTCCACATGGGCGACGTCTTCTTCAACGGCACGTACCCCTTCGTCGACCTGTCGAGCGGCGGCTCGGTCCAGGGCGTGCTCGACGACACCAATCGCGCGCTCGAGCTGATGGACGATCACACGCAGGTGATCCCGGGTCACGGTCCGCTCGGCACCAAGGCCGACCTGGTCGCCTACCGGGACATGCTCCAGGCGATCCTCGGGCGGGTGAAGAAGCTGATCGCCGAGGGCAAGAGCCTGGACGAGATCCAGGCCGCCCAGCCGACCGCCGACTACGACGAGAAGTGGGGGGGCGGCTTCATCTCGCCGGAGAAGTTCGTGGCGACGATCCACGAGAGCCTGACCGCGAAGTAGGTGGCGTCGGAGTCACCGTTCGGGGAGGGCCGCCTCTCGGGTCTCGTGCGGCTCCATGTGCACCAGGATGCCGCGGGTCACGGGCACGGCCTCCCGAATCGCGCTCTTGACCTTCCCGGAGAGGACGTGCGCGTCGCGCAGCGCCATGGTGGGGTCGGCCTCGACGTGGATGTCGACGAACAGGCTCATCCCCGATTTGCGCACCTTCAGGGTCTCGATCTCCTCGACGCCCGGCACCCCGGAGGCGGCCCGGGCGATCGCCGCGACCACCGGGTCGGGCGGCTGGCGGTCCATCAGGTCCGCCACCGCCGGACGCAAGATGCCCAGGCCGTTGAACAGGATCACTCCGGCGGCGGCGAGGGCGGCCCAGTCGTCCGCCTGGGCGAAGCGCGGGCCGCCGACCAGCGCCACGCCGATGCCGATCGCCGCGGCGGCCGAGGTCAGGGCGTCGCTGCGGTGGTGCCAGGCGTCGCCGACGACCACCGTCGACTCGACCTCCTTGCCCACCCGGAAGACGCTCCGGAAGAGGAGCTCCTTGACGATCACCACCCCGGCGAGGACCCCCAGGGTGTAGGGCTCCGGGGCATGGTGGGGAATCCGGATCTCGCGTATCGCCTCGGTGGCGATCCCCACCGAAGCGCCCACCAGCATCAGCCCCACGATCGCCGCCGACAGGGACTCGGCCTTGCCGTAGCCGAACGGGAACTGGTCGTCGGCCTCGCGCACCGAGATGCGCAGCCCGCCCATCACCACCAGGGAGGAGAAGACGTCCGCCGTCGACTCGACGGCGTCGGCCACCAGGGCGTAGGAGTTGCCCACCAGGCCGGTGACCAGCTTGACCAGCGCCAGGGCGGTGTTGGTCAGCAGGCCGGCGCGCGCGGCCCGCACCCCGCGGCCCGCCCGTTCCTGGAGATCCTCCTTCATGGCGTCGCGTACCGGTGGCGTCGGGCGGCCGGCGGGTCGAGGCCGCCGCCACCGGGGGAGCGACGATACCACCCGGCGGCCTCCCGGCCTTGCGCCGAGGTGTAGAATCCCCGCGCTCATGAAACTCGCGCGACTCCTCCTCCCGGTCCTGGCGGGCGCCTGTCTGGCGGCGCCGCCGGCGACCGCCCGGGCCGAGGAGCCGGCGCCGGCTCCCGAGGTCCGGGTGCTCTCGCCCGCCGCCGGAGAGGTGCTCCGGGGCGGCGCCGAGGCGGTCCTCGCCTGGGAGCCGGCCGGGCCGCTCGACCCGGCGATCGAGGAGTGGGAGGCCTTCCTCTCGGTCGACGGCGGCGCGACCTATCCGATCCGAGTCACTCCCCACCTCGACCTCGACCTGCGCCGGGTGAGCTTCCCGGTCCCGCGGCTGCCGTCGGAGGACGTACGGATCCTCCTGCGCCTGGGCGACGAGCGCCGCGAGGTGCCGGTGGAGGTGCCGCTGCGCCTCGCCATCGCGGGCGGCGCGGGCCCCCTGCTCTCGGGCGCCGGCACGACGCTCGCGGCCGGGGAGCGGCCGCGCCCCGACGACCTCGGCGTCGTCGCCTGGGTCGCCGGCTCGCGGCGCGGTGAGCGCATGGAGACCGTGGTCTCCGCGCCGCCCGCCCGCGGCCTCGGCGGCGTCCGCGTGCCGTCGGGAGCGCGTCTCGCGGCCGCGGCAGAGGGCGGCAACGAGCCGCCCCGGCCGGCGCCGCCCGCGGCCCGGACCGGCCCGGCCTCCCGGCCCGCCGCCCCCTGCCGCACCCTCCCGGCCGATCCCCGATCGACGCCGGCCCGTTCGATCCTCCTCCAGACCGCTCGCCTCAACGAGTGAGCCCGCGGCACGCCGGCCGCCGACGCCCGCGTCCCTGCGGGCCAGGCCGCGCGTGCCCTCCCGGGCCCCGTCGCCGGGGCCCGCGCCGTCGATCGTGGGTTTCGCCCGTTCCGTCGAACGCTGTCGAGAGGAGAACCGAACATGCCTCGTTGGACCCCGTCCATCGCGCTGTCCGCGGCCGTGGCCGCGTCGTTGTCGCCGTTCGCCCTGCCCTGTGTCGCCCAGGAGGAGCCGGAGATGCCGGTCGCCTCCGAGACCATCCAGGTCACCGCCACCCGCACCCCCGAGGACGTCGAGGTGGTGCCCGTCTCGATCACCGTGCTCGACGGCGCCGATCTGCGCGCCAAGGGCGCCACCGATCTCGCGAGCGCCCTGTCGCTGGTGGGCGGCGTGACCGTGGCCCCGGCCGCCGGCGACGCCGGTCCGGCCGGCGCCGTGCCCGAGCTCTGGGGGCTGCGCGAGGTCGACGCCTACCTGTTGGTGGTCGACGGCGTGCCGCGCGGCGGCGCCTTCAACCCCGACCTCGCGAGCCTCGACTTGACCGGCGTCGAGCGCATCGAGATCCTCCGCGGGTCGGCGCCGGTGATGTTCGGCGCCACCTCGTTCATCGGCGTCATCCACGTCATCCACTACGGCGCCGGCAAGGGCGAGCGCCGGGCGAGCGTCTCGGGCGGCAGCTACGGCTCCGGCTCGGCGAGCGTCGCCCTGCCCTTCGGGTCCGAAGGCAGCGCCTGGCAGCAGTCGCTCCTGGCGGGCTACGACGACCAGGGCTTCAAGGACGACCGGACCGGCTTCCGGCGCGGCTCGGTCCTCTATCGCGCCGCCCGCAAGGTGGGGGAGGGGCACTTCAGCCTCGACCTCGAGGGCACGATCCTCGACCAGGATCCGGCGAGCCCCCATCCGCGGGTGGGCACCGAGCTCTCGGACGAGGTGCCGCTCGACGCCAACTTCAATCCCGACGGCGCGAAGCTCGACCAGAACCGCTACCAGGCGATCGCCCGCTACGACCGGCCCGTGGGGGCCGCTCGCTGGTCGACCACTCTCTCGGCCGCCCGCTCCAAGGACGACATCCTGCGCGGCTTCCTGGTCGAGGTCGCCGACGTCCCGGACAACGCCGAGGGCTTCTCCCAGGACCGCAAGGTGACCGACGTCTACTTCGACTCCCACCTGGCCTTCGCCCTGGGCGAGGCCTGGCACCTGGTGGCGGGCGTCGACCACCTCTACGGCAAGGGCACCGCGGACAGCGAGAACTTCCACTACGAGGTCGAGCTCGAGGGCGACGCGCCGCACCAGGACGAGCTCGACCGATTCGAAGCGATCGACTTCGAGGACACGCGCAACTTCTCCGGCCTCTACCTCCAGAGCGTCTGGGACCCCCACCCGCGCTGGCACGTCGAGCTCGGCGCCCGGCTCAACCACACCTCCGAGGACCGGAGCGCCCACGCCGAACCGATCGGCGACGAGGAGGACGGCGGCGACATGGGCGACGGCGGGGAGGAGGGCGGCGAGTCGAGCCTCGACGTCACCCGCGGCAGCGGCTTCGCCGGCGTCACCTTCCTCGCCTGGACCCAGGACGACGACGGCCTCTGGCTCTATGCCGACTACCGCAACACCTACAAGCCGGCGGCGGTCGACTTCGGCCCCGAGGCCGAGGGCGACATCCTCGACCCCGAGACCGCGCACAGCTACGAGGTCGGCGTCAAGAGCCGCACCATGGGCGGCCGGCTCGACTGGGATCTCTCCGCGTTCCGCATGGACTTCGACAACCTGGTCGTGGCGCAGGCCTCGGAGACCGGGCTGCCGGAGCTCACCAACGCCGGCCAGGAGCGCTTCGACGGCGTCGAGCTCGAGAGCGAGCTCCAGATCGTGCCGAACCTCGTGGCCCGCCTCGGCGCGAGCTACCACGACGCCACCTTCCGGGACTACGAGAAGGACTTCGATGGCGTGCCCTTTCAGCTGCGCGGCAACCGACTGGAGCTCTCGGCCAAGCAGATGGGCTCGCTCGGCCTCGTCTGGTCGCCGCCCGAGGGCCTCCAGGCGAGCGCCACGGTCGAGTACGTGGGCAGCCGGTTCCTCGACATGCGCAACCGGGCGAAGGCCGACCCCTACACCACCTGGGGCGCCGGCATCGGCTACCGGTGGAACGCCTGGGAGGTGCGGGCCGACGGCCGGAACCTGAGCGACGCCCGAGACCCGGTCGCGGAGAGCGAGCTGGGCGACGCCCAGTACTACCTGCTACCGGCCCGGAGCTATCGGCTGACGCTGAGCACCACGTTTTAGCGGATGCCCCCCACATCCCCTCGTTCCCCTTCCCACCCCACGGGGGGGAAGGGGACGATTGACTGGATGCCCCCCGCATCCCCTCATTCCCCTTCCCTCCCCACGGGGGGGAAGGGGACGATTGACTGGATGCCCCCCGCATCCCCTCATTCCCCTTCCCTCCCCACGGGGGGGAAGGGGACGCCCCCTCCCATCAGCTTTCGTGGCTGCGGAATCACTCCGAGCCCATGAAGCGGCCGAGCTCTGCCTCGGCCGGGCGAACGGGGCGCTGAGCACCGAGCGCTGCTTCGGGTCCAAGGAGCATCCATTGGCGACCATGGTCCTCTGGCCGAGCTCTGCCTCGGCCGGGCGAACGGGGCGCTGAGCACCGAGCGCTGCTTCGGGTCCAAAGAGCATCCATTGGCGACCATGGTCCTCTGGCCGAGCTCTGCCTCGGCCGGGCGAACGGGGCGCTGAGCACCGAGCGCTGCTTCGGGTCCAAAGAGCTTCCATTGGCGACCATGGTCCTCTGGCCGAGCTCTGCCTCGGCCGGGCGAACGGGGCGCGGGGCACCCGACGGTACCCGTCGACCGGACGCCCCGCGCATCCCCGGCGCTCGGCGCGGGCTATACTTGCCCGCCGCAGCCGGAGGGGCCGCGGCGGAGGAAGGGACCGAGCGCATGGGACGGGGCGAAATCCAAATCGGAGTCATCGGGGGCAGCGGCCTCTACCGGATGGAGGGGCTCGCCGTCGCCGAGGAGCGGCGGATCGAGACCCCCTTCGGCGACCCTTCCGACGCCTACGTGCTGGGCGAGCTCGCCGGCCGCAAGGTCGCCTTCCTCGCCCGTCACGGCCGCGGCCACCGCCTCCTGCCCTCGGAGCTCAATTTCCGGGCGAACGTCTACGGCTTCAAGCTCCTGGGCGTCGAGCGGATCGTCTCGATCTCGGCCGTCGGCTCGATGAAGCACGCCTACGAGCCGACCCACATCGTGGTCCCGGACCAGTTCTTCGACCGCACCCGCCACCGGGTGGACACCTTCTTCGGCTCCGGGCTCGTCGCTCACGTCTCGATGGCCGACCCGGTCTGCGCGGAGATGGTCGACGCGGCGGTCGCCGCAGCCCGGGCGGCCGGCGCCACCGCCCACCGGGGCGGCACCTACCTGTGCATGGAGGGGCCGCAGTTCTCGACCCGCGCCGAGTCCGAGGTCTACCGTTCCTGGGGGGTGGACGTGATCGGCATGACCAACCTCCAGGAGGCGCGGATGGCCCGCGAGGCGGAGATCTGCTACGCCACGCTCGCCATGGTCACCGACTATGACTGCTGGCACGAGGAGGAGGAAGCGGTCCACACGGCGACGATCCTCGAGGTGCTGCGCCAGAACGTGGCGACCGCCCAGCGGGTGGTGGCCGAGCTGGTCGCCCGCCTGCCGGCTCGGGGCGCGGACCACCCGTGCGCCCACGCGCTCGACGGCGCCCTGGTGACCGACCCGAGCCTGGTGCCGGAAGCGACGCTCCGGGCCCTCGAGCCGATCATCGGGAAGTACCTGGACCGGGCCCCTTCGTCGTGACCCGCAAGAAGATCCTGGTCACCAACGACGACGGCGTCTACTCCGAGGGCCTCAAGCTGCTCGCCGGCGCGCTCTCCGAGGTCGGGGAGGTGACCGTGGTGGCCCCCGACCGCGAGCAGAGCGCCAGCGGCCACGCCCTGACCTTGAGCCGGCCGCTGCGCATCCGGCGGCTCGAGGAGCGCTGGTTTTCGGTCGACGGCACGCCGACCGACTGCGTGAACCTGGCGGTGCTCTGGCTGATGAAGGAGGGGCGCCCCGACCTGGTCTGCTCCGGCCTCAACTTCGGCACCAACCTGGGTGACGACGTGACGTACTCGGGCACCGTCTCGGCGACGTTCGAAGGGACCCTGCTCGGCATCCCCTCCGTCGCCTTCAGCCAGGAGGTGGGGGAGCACTTCTCGTTCGAGCCCGGGGCGCGGTTCGCTCGCGACCTGGCGCGCGACCTGCTCGCCGAGGAGCTCCCCCAGGACCTCCTGCTCAACGTCAACGTGCCGGTCGGCGCGATCCAGGGGGTCGAGTTCACCCGCCTCGGGCGCCGGCGCTACAACCAGTCGATCGTCGAGAAGCTCGACCCGCGCGGCCAGAAGTACTACTGGATCGCCGGCACCCCCGAGTGGGAGGAGGCGGAAGGAACCGACTTCCATGCCCTGTCGCGCGGCTTCGTCTCGCTGACGCCCTTGCACCTGGACCTGACCGACTACCGCGGCTTCGAGAGCTACGGCGCCCTGCGCGAGAAGCTCGAGGCCCGAGTTGCCGCCGGCCGCGATGAGTGACGCCGACCTCGCTGCCCGCCGCCGGGCCCGGGAGCGCGAGGAGATGGTCCGCGACCACATCGAGGCCCGCGGCATCTCCGACCCGCGCGTGCTCGAGGCGATGCGCCAGGTGCCGCGGCACCTCTTCGTGCGCGACCACCTGGAGCGCAAGGCCTACGGCGACCACGCTCTGCCGATCGAGGGGGGACAGACGATCAGCCAGCCCTACGTGGTGGCGAAGATGACCGAGCGGCTGGGCGTGGGCCCGGCGGACAAGGTGCTCGAGATCGGCACCGGGTCGGGCTACCAGACCGCGATCCTCGCTCGGCTCGCGCGCTGGGTCTACAGCCTCGAGCGGGTGCCCGAGCTCGCCCGGCTGGCGATCGCGAGAATGCGCGAGATGGGGATCGACAACGTCAAGATCCAGATCTTCGACGGCTCGATCGGCTGGGCCGAGGCGGCGCCCTTCGACCGGATCATGGTCACCGCCGCGGCGCCGCGGGTGCCGGAGCCGCTGCTCGACCAGCTCGCCGTGGGCGGCCGCCTGCTGGTGCCGGAGGGTGACCGCCAGCTCCAGAGCCTGGTCCTCTACCGCAAGACCGCCCGCGGCGTCCGGCGGGAGGAGGGCGAAGCGGTCGCCTTCGTCCCCCTGGTCGGCCGCCACGGCTGGGAGGGTTAGGCGCCGTGGAGCTCCTCCGCCAGACGATCCAGGCCGCCCAGGCCTTCCTCCACGGGCTCCTCTCCTGGGTGCAGGGCTTCGCCGCCACGCCCTACGGCACCTGGGCGCTGTTCGCCGTCGCCTTCGCCGAGTCGAGCTTCTTTCCGGTGCCGCCCGACGTACTGCTGATCGCCCTCTGCGCCGGCGATCCGGCGCGCTCGCTCTGGTTCGCGCTGGTCTGCTCGGTGGGCTCGGTCCTGGGCGGCTCGGCCGGCTACGGCATCGGCTACTGGGGAGGCCGGCCGCTTCTCCACAAGCTCTTCAGCGGCCACCGGGTGGAGGTCGTCGCCGCCTACTTCGACCGCTACAACGCCTGGGCCGTCGGCATCGCGGGGCTGACGCCGATCCCGTACAAGGTGTTCACCATCTCGGGCGGTGCCTTCGCCATCGACTTCCGGATCTTCCTGATCGCCTCGGCCGCCTCGCGGAGCCTCCGGTTCTTCGTCATCGCGGCCCTCATGTGGCGGTTCGGCGCGCCGATCCAGAGCTTCATCCAGGAGTACCTCGGGTGGCTCACCATCGCGTTCGTCGTGCTGCTGCTCGCCGGGTTCTGGTTCGCCGGCCGCGGCGCCCGCTCGGTGGGGGCCCACGGCGCCCCGGCCGCGCCGCCCGTGGCGGGTCCCGGCGAGGGAGGCGAGGATGCCTGAGGATTGGCGCTCCGGTCCGCCGGCGCGCAGGGCGTTCCGGATCGAGGGCCGGGTCCAGGGCGTCGGCTTCCGCGCCTTCGTCCGGCGCGAGGCCCACCGGCTGGGCCTCGCCGGTTGGGTGCGCAACGAGCCCGACGGCGCGGTCGCCGTCGAGGCCGCGGGCTCGCCGGATGACCTCGATGCGCTCGAGCGGGCGCTTCGGGATGGGCCGTCGGCGGGCCGCGTGACGCGAGTCGAGGCGCGCGCGCTGCCGGGGGAGGCCGCGACTGGCGGCGACTTCGAAGTCCGGTTCTGACTCCGCTTCTGGGCGCCCGCGGGCCTGCGCCGCCGGAGCCCCGCCAGGCGCGCCTCCGCGCCGGGACGTAGAGACAGTTCCGAATTCCTTCACACGGTCACCCTTTCATCGGCTGCCGCACTCTAGAGGTGAACCGGGCTGGCGCAGGCCGGCCCGGTTCCGAAGCTCTCCTCGCCGCTTGCGACGCGGGGGGCCGTCGGTGGAGAGCCCGCGTGGCCGCTCGGGCGCGCCGCGCCCGCTCGCCGCCGGCCGCCCGCCGGGAGCCGCCGGCGGGGGAGCGTGACGACGGCAGCGACACCGGATGCCCAACAGCTCACCACCGACCGCGGCGCTCTCGCGCGAGGACCTCGACCTCCTGATCCGGCGCTTGCGCGACCGGGAAGGGGGCGCCGTGCCGGCCGGCCCCCGGCCGCGGCCCGCGGGCGCCGCGCCCGCTCCTCTGACCCCGGAGCAGGAGCGGCTCTGGTTCCTCCACCGCCTCGACCCGGGCGCCACGACCTACAACCTCGCGGCCGTGCTCCACCTCTCCGGCGCGCTCGACGCGGCGGCGCTCGAGCGCGCCGTGGCGGAGATCCTCCGGCGCCACCAGAGCCTGCGGAGCGTCGTCGAGGTCGGCGAGGACGGCCGCGCGGTCCAGCGGGTCCTGCCGGCGGTCCCGGGCTCACCCCTGCCGCGGGTCGACCTCGGGCGCCTGCCCTTTGCCGCCGCCCGCCGCGAGGCGCAACGCCTGGCCCGGGACGAGGCCCGCCGCCCCTTCGACCTCGCCCGCGGACCGCTGTTTCGTGCCCGGCTGCTCGGGGTCGCCGGCGGGGACGGCGCGGGCGCGCGGCAGGGCCGGGTGCAGGACCTGGTGCTGGCGGTCCACCACGTGGTCGCGGACGGCGCCTCGATCGGGATCTTCGTCCGCGAGCTGGCGGCTCTCTACGAAGCCTTCGCCGCCGGGCGCCCGTCGCCGCTCGCCGAGCCGGCGATCCAGTTCGGCGACTACGCCGCCTGGCGCCGGGAGCGGGAAGCGTCGGAGAGCGGCGCCTCGCCCCCCGGGACAGGGGGCGCCGGGCCGCCGCTCGAGCTGCCCGCCGACCGCCCGCGCCCCGCTCGCCCGTCCGGCCGCGGCACCGCGCTGCCGGTGGCCCTGCCGCCGGACCTGGTCCGCGGCCTGGAGGAGCTGGCCCGGGCCGAGGGGGCGACCCCGTTCATGGTGCTGCTGGCGGCGTTCGACCTCCTCCTCGCCCGCCGCGCCGGCACCGACGACGTGGCGGTGGGATCGGTGGTGGCCGGCCGGACGGTGCCGGCGGCCCGGGACCTGATCGGCTTCTTCGTCCGGACGCTGGTCCTGCGCACCGGCCTCGCCGGGGCCGGCACCTTCCGGGAGGTGCTCGCCCGGACCCGCGACACCGTGCTCGAGGCGCTCCGCAACCAGGACGGGCTCTCCCGGCAGTCGCCGGAGCGGGCGGCGGCGGCAGCCGGCGACGGCTCGCCCCGGCCGCCCTTTGACGTCGCCTTCTCGATGGACGACCGGCCGCGGGGCGTCGTCCCGTTCGCCGGCCTCGGCGCCGAGATCGAGGAGATCCACACCGGGACCGCCAAGTTCGACCTCACGATCGGTCTGAGCGGCGACGGGCGGGGCATCGGCGGATACGTGGAGCTCGCGACCGACCGCTTCGACCGCACCACCGTACGCCGGCTCTGGGAGAGCTACGTCCGGCTCCTGCGCGGCGTGGCCGTCGGCCGGCCGCTCGCCGAGGTCGAGGCGTTGGCGCCCGCCGAGCGCCATCAGCTCCTCGTCGAGTGGCGGGGCCGTGCCACCGGCTTTCGGCGCGAGGCGACGCTGGTCGACCTCGTCGAGGAGCACGCGGCGCGGGCCCCGGAGGCGCCGGCGCTCGAAGTCGCCGGGAGCGTGGTGACCTACGGCCGGCTGGCCGAGCGGTCGCGCGCCCTGGCGGAGCGGCTGGTGGGCCTGGGGGTGGGGCCGGGATCGGTGGTCGGCCTCTGCCTGCCGCGCTCGGCCGAGCAGGTGACGGCGGCGCTCGCGGTGCTCCGGGCGGGCGGCGCCTACCTGCCGCTCGACCCGGCGCACCCGCTGCCGCGCCTGGTCTTCATGCTCGAAGACTCGGGAGCGTCGCTGGTGGCCGGGAGCGCGGACGCCGGCCCGGCCTTCGAGGAGCTCGCCGCCTCCCGGGAGAAGAGATCGCGTCCGGTCCTCCGTCTCGACGCGGGCGAGCCCGCCCCGAGCGGCCTTCCGGTGGCCGAGCTTCCCGGTCCGCCGGGAGCCGGAGCGCCCGCCCAGGTGCTCTACACGTCGGGCTCGACCGGCCGGCCCAAGGGGGTGACGGTCCCGCACCGCGCCCTCGTCCGTCTGGTGCGCGACGGCGGCCTGGTCGAGCTCGGCGCCGGCGACCGCGTGGCCCACGTCGCCAACACGTCGTTCGACGCGGCGAGCTGGGAGACCTGGAGCGCCCTCGCCAACGGCGCCTGCCTGGTGGCGATCGAGCGCGAGGCGGTCCTCTCGCCGCGCTCGCTCGCGCGGGCCTTCGCGGCACTGCGGATCACCGCCTGCCTGCTCACCACCGCGGTCTTCAACCAGGTGGCGCGGGAGGCGCCGGCGGCCTTCCGGGAGCTGCGCTTCGTCTCGTTCGGCGGCGAGGCGGCCGACCCGTCCGCGGTCGCCCGGGTGCTCGCGGCGGGCGTCCCGGCCGGGGTGGTCAATCTCTACGGGCCGACCGAGAACGGCGTGGTGTCGACGAGCCACCGCCTGCGCCGCCCCCCGTCCGCCGTCCGCTCGGTCCCCGTCGGCCGGCCGATCGCCGACACCACGGTCCGGGTGGTCGACCGGCGGCTCTCGCCGGCGCCGATCGGCGTCGCCGGAGAGCTGGTCGTCGGCGGCGACGGCCTGGCCCTCGGGTACCGCGGGCGTCCCGCGGCCACGGCCCTCGCCTTCGTGCCCGAGCCCGGTCTCGGCCGGCGAGGGGGCGCGGCCCCGGGCGGCGGCCCCGGTGCGCGGGTCTACCGGACGGGCGATCTCGTCCGTTGGCTGCCGGACGGCACGCTCGAGTTCGCCGGCCGGATCGACCGCCAGGTCAAGATCCGGGGGGTCCGGATCGAGATGGGGGAGGTGGAGGCGGCGCTCGCGGGCCACCCGGCGGTCGGAGCGGCGCTCGTGGTGGCCCGGGAGGATGCTCCGGGAGAGCTGCGGCTGGTCGCCTACGTCGTGCCCCGGCGGGGCGAACGGATCTCTCCGGCCGAGCTCCGGGAGCACGCCGCCCGCGAGCTCCTCGGCGCCATGGTGCCCTCGGCCTTCGTGGTCCTGGAGGACGGTCTGCCGCTCGATCCCCACGGCAAGATCGACCGCCGCGCCCTGCCGGCGCCCACGCTCGCCGCGCGCGCTCTCGGCGGCGAGTACCGGCAGCCGCGGACCGAGCTCGAGCGGAGGGTGGCCGCCTGCTTCGCCGAGGTCCTGGGCCTCGAGCGGGTGGGCGCGGACGACGGCTTCTTCCACCTGGGCGGGCACTCGCTCCTCGCGACCCGCCTCGCCTGGCGCCTGGGCCGGGAGATCGGCGCCGAGGTCCCCTTGCGGCTGCTGTTCGAGAACCCGACCGTGGCCGGGCTGGCCGGCGTCCTCGAGGACCGGACGCCGGAGCGGCCGGAGCCGATCGAGCGGCTGGCCGGCGACGGTCCCTTCCCCCTGTCCTCCGCGCAGCGCCGGCTCTGGTTCCTCGACCGCTTCGAGCCCGGCTCGGCGCAGTACCACGTCCCGGGCGGGCTGCGGCTCCGCGGCGAGCTGGTCCCCGCGGCGCTGGCCGCTGCTCTCTCGGCGATCGTCCGGCGCCACCGGGTGCTGCGGAGCCGCTTCGAGGAGCGGGACGGCGAGCCGGTCCAGGTGATCGAGGACGCCCGGCCGCTCGCCCTCCCCGTCGTCGACCTCTCCGGGCTCGCTCCGGCGGCCCGGGAGGCCGAGCTCGCCCGGCTCGCGCGGCGGGAGACGCGCCACCCGTTCGATCTCTCGCGGCCGCCGCTGCTCCGCACCCGGCTCCTGCGCCTGGCGCCCCGCGACCACGCCCTGGTGGTCGACCTCCACCACATCGTCGCGGACGGCTGGTCGACCGGGGTGCTGGCGGACGAGCTCGCGGCGCTCTACGCCGAGCGGACGGGCGGCGCGCCGGGCGGCGCCGGGCTCGCCGAGCCGCCGATCCAGTATGCCGACTTCGCGGCCTGGGAGCGCCGCCGCGACGCCTCGGACGCGCTCGCCCCGGAGCTCGCCTTCTGGCGCCGGCGGCTCGCCGGCCTGCCGCCCCTGGAGCTCCCCGCCGACCGGCCCCGGCCCGCGGTGCGCAGCGACCGGGGCGGCCGGCTCGAGGTGGCGGTTCCGCCGCCGGCGACCGCGGCCGCGCGCAGGATCGCCCGCGAGCAGGGGACCACCCTCTTCGCCGTCCTCCTGGCGGCCTTCGCCGCCCTCGTCCGGCGCCACTCCGGCCAGGAGGACTTCGCCCTGGGAAGCGCGGTGGCCCACCGGACCCGGCCCGAGACCGAGCGGCTGATCGGCTTCTTCGTCAACACCCTGGTGCTGCGCGGCGACTTCGGCGGCCGGCCGTCGTTCCGGCGAGCTGGTGGCGCGCACCGGCCGCCGGGTCGCCGAGGCCGTCGAGCACCAGGAGGTGCCGTTCGAACGGCTGGTCGAGGAGCTCGGCGTCGAGCGCGACCCGAGCCGGACCCCGCTCGTCCAGGTGCTCTTCGCGCTCCTCGACGCCACCCCCCGCTTCGAGCTCCGGGGCCTGTCGGTCGAAGCGTTCCCGGTGGCGACCGGGACCGCCAAGGTCGACCTGTCGCTCAACCTCAGGGCCGGCGACGAGAGCCTCGACGGCGCCCTCGAGTACAGCACCGACCTCTTCGACCGGACCACGATGGAGCGGCTCTGGCGCCACTACCTGGGCCTCCTCGAAGCGGCGACCGCGACTCCCGACCTGCCGGCGGCCGACCTGCCGCTCGCCACGGCGGCCGAGCGGCACCAGCTCCTGGTCGAGTGGGGGGACACCGAGAGCGGCGATCCTCGCGGAGCCACGGTGGCGGACCTGTTCGAGGAGCAGGCCCGCCGCCGGCCGGACGCGGTCGCCCTGGCCGCCGCCGAGGGGTGCGTGACCTACGGCGAGCTCGAAGCGCGGGCGAACCGGTTGGCCCACGAGCTCCGGGCCCGCGGCGTCGGCGCGGAGACCGCCACCGGCCTCCTCGTCGAGCGCTCGCCCGGGATGGTGGTCGCGACCCTGGCGGTGGCCAAGGCCGGCGGCTACTACGCGCCGCTCGACCCCGAGTACCCCGACGAGCGTCTCGCCTACATGCTGCGGGACACGGCGGCGCCGGTGGTGGTGGCCGACCGGCGCCACGCCGGGCGACTCGACGCCTGGAGCCGCGACGGCGCCTGGCACGGGGAGGTGGTGGCGCTCGAGCCGGAGTCCGGCGCCCGCGGGCCGCGGGGAGAGACACCCCCGCCGCGCCCCGCGAGCGCCGACGGCCTGGCCTACGTCATGTACACGTCGGGCTCGACCGGCCGTCCGAAGGGGGTGGCGGTGACCCACCGGGGCATCGCCCGCCTGGTGCGCGGGGCGTCCTACGCCCGGCTGGGGCCGGAGGAGACGATGCTCCAGGTCTCGCCCACCCCGTTCGACGCCTCGACCTTCGAGATCTGGGGGGCGCTCGCGAACGGCGGCCGCCTGGAGCTCGCCCATCCGGGGCCGCTCGACCTCGCCGAGCTCGGCCGGCTTCTCGCGGCGCGGCGGGTGTCGATCGCCTTCCTCACCGCCGGCCTGTTCCATCGACTCGTGGAGGAGCGGCCACACGAGCTGGCGGGCCTGGCGCAGGTTCTCTCGGGCGGCGACGTGGTCTCGCCGGCCCACGTCGCGCGCCTCCTCGCCCTGGGCGGCGGCGGGCGGGTGACCGACGCCTACGGGCCGACCGAGAACACCACCTTCACCACCTGCTTCGGGCGCGAGGACGGCGACGCGGTTCCGAGCCCGCTGCCCATCGGCCGCCCGATCGGCGGCACTCGGGCGGTGGTCGCCGACCGGGAGCTCCGGCCGGTGCCGGCGGCGGTGCCGGGCGAGCTCCTGGCCGCCGGCGCCGGGCTCGCCCGCGGCTACCTCCGCCGGCCCGCCCGCACGGCCGCCGTCTTCGTGCCCCATCCGGCGCCCGCCGTCCCCGGCGAGCGCGCCTACCGGACCGGGGACCTCGTCCGCTGGCTGCCGGACGGCACGATCGAGCTCGCCGGCCGGATCGACCAGCAGGTGAAGATCCGCGGCTTCCGGGTGGAGCCGGGCGAGGTGGAGGCGGCGCTCGCCGCCCATCCCGGCGTGGCGCGGGCGGTGGTGGTGGTGCGGCGCGACGCCGCGGACGACAAGCGCCTGGTGGCCTACGCGGTGCCGTCGGCGCCCGCCGAGGGGGAGCCCGAGCTGCGCGCCGGGGAGCTGCGGGCCTTCCTCGAAGGCCGGCTGCCGGCGCACCTGGTGCCGTCGGCGGTGGTCCTCCTCGAGCGCCTGCCCCTCGACCCGAACGGCAAGGTCGACCGCCGGGCGCTGCCCGCCCCGGCGCCCGAGGCGGCGGCCGAGGCCTACGCCCCGCCCCGCTCGCCGGTGGAGGAGCTCGTCGCCCGGGCCTTCGCCGAGATCCTCGGGGTCGAGCGCGTCGGCGTCCACGACGACTTCTTCGACCTCGGCGGCCACTCCCTCAAGGCCACCCGGCTGGTCTCGCGGCTGCGCGAGGTGCTGGGGGCCGAGCTGCCGCTGCGCCGCCTGTTCGATCACCCCACCGTCGCCGGCCTGGTCGAGCAGGCGGCTCTCGAGAGGGCGGACGGCGACGCGCCGCCGCCGCTCGTCCGGGTGGCGGGGGACGGCCCGCGCGAGCTCTCCTTCGGCCAGGAGCGGCTCTGGATCCTCGACCGCTTCGAGCCCGGGAGCCCGGCCTACAACATCCCCCTCGGCGCCCGCCTGCGCGGCCAGGTCGACCTGCCGGCCTTCGCCCGCGCCCTGCGGGGCGTGGTGGCGCGCCACGGCACGCTCCGGACCGCCTTCCGGTCCGCGGGCGGCCGTCCGGTCCAGGAGGTCGGCCCGGTGCCGCCGCCGCGCCTGCCGGTGGTCGATCTCCAGGGCCTGCCGGCCGGGCCCCGCGAGGTGGCCCTCGAGCAGGTCCTCGACCGCTCGTCGCTCGCCCCCTTCGATCTCGCGAGCGGCCGGCCGCTGCGCGCGGTCCTGATCCGCGAGGAGGCCGAGCGCGCGGTCTTCCACGCCGTGGTCCACCACATCGCCGCCGACGGCTGGTCGCTCGGCATCTTCCTGCGCGAGCTCGCGGCCCTCTACGCGGCCGAGCTCGCGGGGCCGACGGGAGCGCCGGGGCTGGCCGAGCTGCCGGTGCAGTACGGCGACTACGCCCTCTGGCAGCGACGGTGGCTCACCGGGGTCGCCCGCGAACGCCAGCTCGTCTACTGGCGCGAGCGGCTGGCCGGCCTCACCCAGGGCGCCGAGCTGCCGCTCGACCGGCCCCGGCCGGCGGTCCGCGACTTCCGGGGAGGCCACCGCGAGGCGCGCCTCGAGCCCGATCTCGCCGGCCGGCTCCGGCGGCTGGCGACCGCTTCGGGGTGCTCGCTCTTCATGGTCCTGCTCGCCGGCTTCGACCTCCTCCTCGCGCGCCTCGCCGGCGAGCGGGACGTGGTCGTCGGCTCGCCGGTCGCCGGCCGGGGGCGCCGCGAGCTCGAGGGCCTGATCGGGATGTTCCTCAACACCTTGGTCCTGCGCACCGACCTCTCGGGCTCGCCCAGCTTCCGGGAGCTCCTGGGACGGGTGCGCGAGACCGCGCTCGGGGCCTACACCCACCAGGACGTGCCGTTCGAGATGCTGCTCGACGCCCTCCAGCCGGAGCGGGACCTGTCACGGACGCCCTGGTTCCAGGTCTTCTTCAACATGCTCGAGCTGCCGCTCGCCGGCACCGTCGAGCTCCCCGGGGTCGCCCTCGAGACGGTGGCCGGCCACGAGCTGCCGTCGAAGTTCGACTTCACCCTCTACCTCGGGCCGGGCGCGGAAGGCAGCCTCGACCTCCAGGCGGTCTACAACGCCGACCTCTTCGATCCGCGCACCGTCGAGCGCCTGCTCGAGCAGTACCGGGCGGTGCTGGTCCAGGCGGCGGCCGCGCCCGAGGCCTCGATCGACGCCGTCTCCCTCCTGCTCCCCGGCGACCGGCCGCTTCTGCCGGACCCGGGCGAGCCGCTCGACGGCGCCTGGCACGGGCCGGTCCACGGCGCCCTGGACCGGATCGCCACCTTCGCGCCGGAGCGGGTGGCGGTGGCCGACCGGGACGGGGTCTGGACCTACGGCCGGCTGGCGGCGGCGGTCCACCGGGTCGGCCAGCGGCTGCGCGCCCTGGGCGTCGAGCCGGGCGACCGGGTGGCGATCTACGGCCAGCGCTCGGCCTCCCTGGCGGCGGCCGTGCTGGGCGCGCTCTCGGCAGGCGGCGCCTTCGTGATCCTCGATCCGAGCTACCCGCCGCGGCGCCAGGCCGAGACCCTGGCGGCGGCGGCGCCCCGGGCCTGGCTGACGCTCGAGGAGGCCGGCGAGCCGCCCGCGGAGCTCGAGCGGGCGGTGGCCGCGGCGGGGTGCGCGCGCCTGGCGCTGCCGGCCGGCGTCCCGGAGCGGGCGGTGGGGGAGCTGCCCGCCACCCCGCCACCGGTCGAGGTCGGTCCGGACGATCCGGCCTACGTCGCCTTCACCTCCGGCTCGACCGGCCGGCCCAAGGGGATCGTCGGCCGGCACGGGTCGCTCACCCACTTCCTGCCCTGGCAGTGCGCACGCTTCGGCCTCTCCGGCGACGACCGCTTCAGCCTGCTCTCGGGGCTCGCCCACGATCCGCTCCAGCGCGACCTCTTCACCCCGGTCTGGCTCGGCGGGACCCTGGTCGTGCCCGATCCCCGGGACATGGGGACGCCGGGTCGCCTCGCCGCCTGGATGGCTCGCGAGCGGGTGACCGTCGCCCACCTCACCCCGGCGATGGGGCAGATTCTCACCCAGGAGCCCGGGCGGGCGGCGGTGGCGGACGGCGTGCCCCGGGTCGACTCGCTGCGCTACGCCCTGCTGGTCGGTGACGTCCTCACCCGGCACGACGTCGCGCGCTTGCGGCGCCTGGCGCCGGCGGTCTCGGTGGTCAACCTCTACGGCTCGACCGAGACCCAGCGGGCTGTCGCCTTCCACGAGGCCGGGCCCGCCGAGCTCGAAGGCGGGGCCGCCTCAGGGCGCTCGCGGGAGGTCCTGCCTCTCGGGCGGGGCATGCGCGACGCCCAGCTCCTGGTCCTCGACCCGGCCGGCCGGCTGGCGGGGATCGGCGAGGCGGGCGAGATCGCCGTGCGCAGCCCGCACCTGGCGCTCGGCTACCTGGGGGACGACGCCCTGACCGCCGAGCGGTTCGTGCCCAACCCGTTCGGCGACTCCCCCGACGACCGGCTCTACCGCACCGGCGACCTGGGGCGCTACCGGGGCGACGGCGAGGTGCTGTTCCTCGGGCGCGCCGACCAGCAGGTGAAGATCCGCGGCTTCCGGATCGAGCTCGGCGAGGTCGTCGCCCACCTCGGCGAGGCGCCGGGCGTCCGCGAGGCGGTGGTCCTGGCGCGCGGCGACGGCGCCCTCGGCCAGCGCCTCGCCGCCTACGTCGTCTCCGAGCCGGGCTCGCCGCCGCGCCCCGAGGCGCTGCGCCGCCACCTGCGCCGCCGGCTGCCGGCCTACATGGTGCCGGCGACCTGGGTCTTCCTCGACTCCCTGCCCCTGACCCCGAACCGCAAGCTCGACCGGCGGGCGCTGCTCGCCATCGACGACCGAACCCGGGAGGACTCCGTGCCCCGAGGAGAGACACCGGACACCGACACCGAGCGCACGATCGCCGCGATCGTGCAGGAGGTCCTCCGCCTCGATCGCGTCGGGGTGGAGGAGAACTTTTTCGACCTGGGCGGCAACTCGCTGCTCCTGGTCCAGGTCCACGCCCGGCTCGAGGAGGCCTTCGGCCGGGAGCTCGCGGTGGTCGATCTGTTCAACCACCCCACCGTCCGCACCCTCGCCAGCTTCCTGGGCGAGGGTGCCGGCCGCTCGGCCGGGACCCCGGGCGCGCCGGAGGACCGGACGCCCGACCACCGGAGCGCCGAGGTCCGCAGGGGCAAGGAGCGACTGAAGCGCCGCCGCCGGCGGCAGGCCGGCTGAGACCGGAGGAGGAGACAAGCATGAGCACCGAGCGAGACCTCGACGCGCGCACCGGCTTCGAAGTGGCGATCCTCGGAGCGGCCGGACGCTTTCCGGGCGCCCGGACGCTGGAGGAGTTCTGGGACAACCTGCGGGCGGGCCGCGACACCATCCGGCGCTTCACGCCCGAGGAGCTGATCGCCGCCGGCGTCGACCCCGGGGCGGTCGAGATGCCCAACTACGTCCGCGCCTCGCCGGCGCTGGGCGACGTCGACCTCTTCGACGCCGCGTTCTTCAACTACAGCCCGCGCGAAGCCGAGGTGCTCGACCCGCAGGCCCGGCTGCTGCTCGAGGCGGCGTGGCAGGCGCTCGAGGACGCCGGCTACGACCCGGAGACCTACGAAGGGTTGATCGCGGCCTACGCCGGGGGGCGCCTTTCGACCTACATGATGCAGGTCTACCGCAACCCCGAGGCGGTGGCCCGGGTGGGGGACTTCCAGGTCCAGACCGCGGGCGACAAGGACTACCTCGCCACCCGCCTCTCCTACAAGCTCGACCTCGGGGGGCCGAGCCTGACCGTCCAGACCGCCTGCTCGACGGCGCTGGTGGCGGTCCACCTCGCCTGCCAGGCGCTCGTCGCCGGCGAGTGCGACCTGGCCCTGGCGGGCGCCTCCTCGCTCAAGGTCCCGGAGGAGGAGGGCTACTTCTACCGCCCCGGGGAGGTCGCCTCGAAGAGTGGCCGGATCCGCGCCTTCGACGCCGGTGCCGACGGCACGGTGTTCGGCAACGGGGTCGGCATGGTGGTGCTCAAGCGCCTGGAGGACGCCCTCGCCGACCGCGACCGGATCCTGGCGGTGATCAAGGGCAGCGCGGTCGCCAACGACGGCGCCCTGCGGGTCGGCTTCACCGCTCCCGGCGCCGACGGCCAGCGGCGGGTGATCCGGGCGGCGCAGATCGCCGCCGAGGTCGAGGCCGAGTCGATCAGCTACGTCGAGGCGCACGGCACGGGTACGGCGATCGGCGACCCGATCGAGATCGACGCCCTGACCAAGGCGTTTCGCGAGACCACCGAGCGGCGGGGCTTCTGCGCCATCGGCTCGGTCAAGAGCAACGTCGGGCACCTGAGCTCGGCCTCGGGCATGGCCGGCCTGATCAAGACCGTCCTCTCCTTGCGCCACCGGGAGATCCCACCGAGCATCCATTTCGAGCGGCCGAACCCGCAGATCGACTTCGCGTCGAGCCCCTTCTTCGTCAACACCGCGCTGCGCGCCTGGGAAGACGGATCGGGCCCCCGCCGGGCGGGCGTGAGCGCCTTCGGGATCGGCGGCACGAACGCCCACGTGATCCTCGAGGAGGCGCCGGAGCCGGAGCCCGCCGAGCCCTCGCACCGGAGCCGCCAGCTCGTGGTCGTCTCCGCCCGGACCCCGGCGGCGCTCGAGGCGGCGACCGGCGGCCTCGCCGCCCATCTCGCGAGCCACCCGGAGGAGAGCCTGGCGGACGTCGCCTTCACCCTCCAGCGCGGCCGCCGCGCCTTCGAGCAGCGACGCTTCGCGGTCTGCCGGGATTCGGCGGACGCCGCGTCGGTCCTGGGCGGCGAGCATCCCGAGCGTTTGCTCTCGGGGACCGTCCCGGCCGAGGCTCGGGCGGTGATCTTCATGTTCTCGGGGCAGGGCTCCCAGTACCCCGGGATGGGCGCCGGCCTCTACCGCGACGAGCCGGTCTTCCGCGCGGCCGTCGACCGCTGCGCCGAGCTCCTGCGGCCGCACCTCGGCGAGCACGGCGGGCTCGACCTGCGCGAGGTCCTGTTCCCGAGCGACCCGGGCTCGGAGGCCGCCGCCGAGCGCCTGAGCCAGACCGCGCTCACCCAGCCGGCACTGTTCACCGTCGAGTACGCGCTCGCCGGACTGTGGCAAAGCTGGGGCGTCGAGCCGCGGGCGATGATCGGGCACTCGATCGGCGAGTACGTCGCCGCCTGCCTGGCGGGCGTCTTCACCCTCGAGGACGCGCTCGCCCTGGTGGCGGCGCGCGGCCGGCTGATGCAGGGCCAGCCGCCGGGCGACATGCTCGCCGTGCCGCTCGCCGAGGCCGAGCTCGCCGGCCGGCTGGGGCCCGAGCTGTCGCTCGCGGCGCTCAACGCCCCCGGCCGGTCGGTGGTCTCGGGGACGGCCGAGGCGGTCGCGGCCCTCGGCGCCGCGCTCGCGGCCGAGGGCGTCGGCTGCCGGCCGCTCCACACCTCGCACGCCTTCCACTCCGGGATGATGGAGTCGATGCTCGTGCCCTTCCTCGAGCGCTTCTCCGGGATCGAGCTGCGCCCCCCCGAGGTGCCGTTCGTCTCGAACGTGAGCGGCACCTGGATCACCGACGAGGAGGCGACCGACCCCGGCTACTGGGCGCGCCACCTGCGCCGGGCGGTGCGCTTCGCCGACGGCCTGGCGACCCTCGCCGAGGCGGGCGACGCCGTCTACCTCGAGGTCGGGCCGGGCAAGAGCCTCGCGTCGCTGGCGCGCCAGAACCGCGCCCTGGGCAAGGGATCCACGATCGTCGCCTCGCTGCGCCATCCCAAGGATCCGAGCGACGACGAGGCCTTCGCGCTCGAGGCCCTCGGCCGGCTCTGGCTGGCCGGCCTGCGGATCGACTGGCGCGGCTTCCACGCCCGCGAGAGGCGCCGCCGGGTCGCCTTGCCGACCTACCCCTTCGAGCGGCGCTCCTACTGGATCGAGCCGACCCAGGCGGGGCTGTTCCAGGCCGGTCCGAGCAAGAAAGCGGACCTGGGGGAGTGGTTCAACCTGCCGTTCTGGCGGCCGTCGCTGACCCCCGCGGCCGCGCCGCGCGACGCCGAGCCGGCGGGCGACTGGGTGATCCTGGCGCCGCCGGACGCGGCGGGCGGGGCCCTGGCCGATGCCGTCGCCGCCGAGGCCGCGCGCCCCCGGGGGGCCGAGGCGGCACCGCGGGTGGCGCGGGTGGAGCTCGGCTCGCCGGACGCCGGGTTCGCGACCCTCGACGCGGGGCGCTACCGGGTGGGCTCGCGCCCGGAGGACTTCGAGCGGTTGTTCGAGGAGCTGGCGGCGGCCGGGCTCGATCCTCGGCGGCTGGTCCACCTGGGCGCCGCCGGCGACGCCCAGGCCGACCTCGAGGCGAGCCAGGAGCTCGGCTTCTGGAGCCTCCTGGCGCTGGCCGGGGCGCTGCCCAGGAGCGCCGCCGGGGCGGGGGCGGTCCACCTGGCGGTGGTGACCCGCGGCACCCAGCAGGTGGCGGGCGAGCCGCTGCCCCACCCCGAGCGCGCGACCGTCCTCGGGCCCTGCCTGGTGATCCCGCAGGAGTCGCCGCGGGTCGCGGCCGCGGCCTTCGACGTCGACGGGGCGGCGACCGCCGAGGCGGCGGCGGCGCTCGCCGCCCTGCTCGTCGCCGAGGTCGCGGCCGGCCTGCCCGACGGCCTGGTCGCCTACCGTGGCCTCCGGCGCTGGGTCCGCGGCTTCACGCCGGTGCGCATGGCGCCCGCGGGAGAGGCGGCTCCGCGTCTGCGCCCGGGCGGCACCTACCTGATCACCGGCGGCCTGGGCGGCTTTGGCCGCACCTTCGCCGAGTTCCTGGCCCGCGAGCACGGCGCCCACCTGGTGCTCCTCGGGCGTTCCCCGCTGCCGCCGCGCGAAGCGTGGGACCGGATCCTCGAGAGCGCCCAGCCCGGCGACCGGGCCGCGGCCAAGGTGCGCTCGGTCCGCGAGCTCGAGGCGCTGGGCGCGGAGGTGCTGGTCGAGGCGGCCGACGTGACCGACGCCGCGAGCCTGGAAGCGGCGATCCGCCGCGGCAAGGAGCGCTTCGGCGCGATCCACGGGGTGATCCACGCGGCCGGCGTGCCCGGCGGCGGCATGATCCAGCTCAAGACCCGGGAGGCGGCGCGCGCCGTCCTGGCGCCGAAGCTCCAGGGCACCCTCGCTCTCGAGCGGGCGCTGGCGGCGGTTCTGGGCGAGGAGCGGCCGGATTTCCTGGTCCTCTGCTCGTCGACCATCGCGCTGCTCGGCGGCTTCGGGCAGGTGGACTACTGCGCCGCCAACAACTTCCTCGACGCCTTCGCCCAGTCGCGCTTCCGGGCACCGGGTACGGACGGCGAGGGAGCCGTCGCCACCTACACGGTCGCCCTCGACTGGGGCGCCTGGCGGGACGTGGGGATGGCCGTCGAGACCGCGCTGCCGGCGGGTGCGGCGCGCGTCCTCGAGCGCGGCCCGGCGGGCGCTCCGGCGGCCCGCGAAGCCGAGCCGGTGCCCTTCGAGGGCCCGGGCCTCCATCCTCTGCTCGACCGGCAGGTGGAGGACGGCGCGGGGCGGAAGGTCTTCGCCACGACGATGAGCGCCTCTCGCCAGTGGGTCCTCGACGAGCACCGGATCCGGCACACGCCGGCGGTGCCGGGGACGACCTACCTCGAGATGGTGCGGGCCGCCTTCGAGCAGGTCGAGGGACCGGGGCCGGTCGAGATCCGGGACCTCTTCTTCCTGACCCCGATCCTGGTGGCCGAGGGCGAGTCGCGGGAGGTCCGGTTGACCCTCGAGGCGGCCGCCGCCGGGTGGGCCTTCCGGGTCACCAGCCTCTCCGCCGGCGGCGGCTGGACCGAGCACGCCCGGGGATCGGTCGCCCGCGACGCCGGGGCCGAGCCCGAGCCGCTCGATCTCGCGGCGGTCGCCGCGCGCTGCCGGAAGGCGCAGTACGACCTCGGCGAGACGGACTTCCGGCCGCCGGAGGCCCTGGTCTCCTGGGGACCGCGCTGGAACAACCTCCGGCAAGTCCGCGTGGGGGAGCAGGAAGGCGTCGTCCACCTCGAGCTGCCGCCGGAGCTCGCCGCCGACGTCGAGGCCTTCGCGCTCCATCCCGCGCTGGTCGACGTCGCGACCTCGATCGGCGGCAGCCTGATGATCCGCGAGGAGGACGGCGGCAGCGCCCTGCCGCTCTCCTACCGGCGAGTGCGGGTGTTCGCCCCGCTGCCGGCGTCGATCGACGCCCACGTCCGGACCGCCGGCGAGGCGGGCAAGGAGACGGTGACCCTCGACATCTCGCTGGTCGGCGCGGAAGGGCGGCGCCTGGTCGAGGTGGAGGGCTTCACGATGAAGCGGGTCGGCGCCGCGGCCGACGCCCTGGGCGCCCGGGCCGAGGGAGGCGGCGCGGCGGCGCTCGCACCGGCGCCGGCGGACGAAGGGGCGGAGGCGCCGCGCAGCCTGCTCGGCGGCTCCGGCATGGCCCCCGCCGACGGCGTCGAGGTGCTCCGCCGGGTCCTGGCCCACGGCCGGCATCCCCAGATCGCGGTCACGCCGCGGGACCTCGGCGCGCTCCTCGAGCAGGCACGCCGCGCGCCCCGGCTCGAGCTCGGCGCGACGGCCGCCGGCGAGGGGGCGTCCGGCGCCGGCCATCCGCGGCCCGAGATCGCCACCCCCTTCGTGGCGCCGCGCAACCCGGCCGAAGAGGCCCTGGCGGGGGTCTGGGCGGCGGCGCTCGGCATCGAGAGCGTCGGGGTGCACGACAACTTCTTCGAGCTCGGGGGGGACTCGATCCTCGGCATCCAGGTGATCACCAAGGCGGGGCAGGTGGGCTTGAGCCTGTCGCCGGAGCAGCTCTTCGAGCACCAGACGGTGGCCGAGCTCGCGGCCGCGGTGGCGCCGGCCGAGCTCTCCGGCCCGGCGGCCGGCGCGCCGCTCGCGGCCTCGCCCTACCAGCGCGCGCTGGCCGCCGGGCCGGTCCCGCTCGTGGTCGCCCTCTGGCGGCCGGAGCGGCGGGAGCGCCTGGCGGAAGAGCCGCTCGGCGCGGCCCTCGCCGCCCTGGTGGCCCGCCATCCGCTCCTCGCCTACACCCTGGACGCCGAGGGCGGCCGCTGGCGGCCGCCGGTCGAGGGCGAGCGCGAGCCGCCCGGCCGGCCGCCTCTGCGCCGGCTCGACGACGGCTGGCCCGCCGGCGACGAGGCCCTGCTCGCCCGGCTCTGCGAGGCCGGAGTGGCCGAGGTCGATGCGACCCGCGGCGTCCCGCTGGCGGTCCTCTGGCGGCCTGCGGAAGCGGCGTCCGAGGCACCAGGCGAGGTGGTCCTGGCGGCCGACCTCCGGGCGCTCGACGAGACCGGTCTCCGGCTCCTCGCCGCCGACCTCGCCGGGATCTACGAGGCGCTCGCGGCGGGTGCCGAGCCCGGACCGGCGCGGCGCGGCGCCGGCTTCGCCGCCTGGGTCGAGAGCCTGGGCGCGCTCGCGGACGAGGCCGCCGGCGATCTCGAGCGCTGGCTGGAGCTCGCGGCCGGGCCCGCCGCCGCCCTGCCGGCCGGCCCGACCGCCCCGGACGGCGACGCCGCGGGCGCCTTCGCCGCCGATCCCGAGCCGGACACCGGCCGGGCCCTGGTCGCCCGCGTGGCCGACCGGTTCCGGGCCTCCGCCGACGAGCTGGTCCTCGCCGCCGTCGCCGAAGCGGTCCGCCGGCGTTCCGGGTCCCCGGCGGCGCGCATCTGGATCGAGACCGACGCTCGGGCGTCCACCCCGACCCTCGACCTCGACCGCGCGGTCGGCTGCTTCGTCTACGGCTTCCCGCTGCGGCTCGAAGGGGCCGCCGAGAGCGCCGACGGCCTGGTCGAAGCGGTCCGGCGGAGCAAGGCGGCCCGCCGCGGTGCACCGTCGGGCGGTCTCTCGTTCGGCCTTCTGGAGCACTTCTGTGATGACGCCGCGACGGCGGAGCGTCTCGCGAGCCTCGAACGCCCCTGGATCGCAGTGGTCGAAGCCGGCGCTTCGTCGCCGGGCCTCTCGCCCGCCGAGGTGTCCGTCCGGCGCGGCGAGCTTCCCGCCGGTGGCCGCGCGATCGAGGTCCGCAGCCGGGTCGAGGACGGGCGGCTGCGCCTGGAGTGGGCGTTCGACGGCGCCGCCGTCGGGCGCCGCGAGGTCGAGGCGCTGGCCGCGGCGGCTTGCACGGTGCTCGCCGAGATGGCGGTGGCCGCGGGGGTCGGCGAGGGGCGGCTGACCGCCCCCGAGGACTTCCCCGAGGCGGAGCTCGACGCCGACGAGCTGGCGGCGGTGATCTCGAAGATCGGCGGCTGAACGCCGGACGAGGAAGACCCTAGACCATGACCTTGCAGCTCGAACGCGCCGCTCCGGAGGCGCCGTCCGCCGGCAGCGCGGGCCGGCCCCTGTCCCGGGGCCAGCGGGCCCTCTGGTTCCTGCACCGCGCGGCGCCGGCGGGCTCGGCCTACACCATCGCCGGGGCGGGCCGGATCGTGCCGCCCCACGACCTCGCGGCCCTGGCTCGGGCCTTCGAGCTCCTGGTCGAGCGCCACCCCGCCCTGCGCTCCGTGTTCGTCCCGCAGGGCGACGTGCCGGTCCAGAGGACCCTGCCCGCGGCCGGCGAGGGGGCGGTGCGGTTCCTCGAAACGGTCGACGCCGCGGGGTGGAGCGAGGAGGAGCTGCCCGAGCGGGTGAGCGACGTCGCCTTCCGGCCCTTCGATCTCGAGGCCGGCCCGCCGTTCCGGGTGACCCTGCTCGAGCGCGGCGGCGGCGAGGCCCTCGCGGTCCTGTCGATGCACCACCTGGTCGGCGACCTCTGGTCGCTCGCGGTGCTCGTCCGGGAGCTGGGGATCGCCTACACCGCCCTGGTCGAGGGGGAGGACGCGCGCGCCGCGCTCGGCCCGGCGCCCCCCGCCTACGACCTCTGGGTCGAGGAGCAGGAGCGGCGCCTCGCAGGGCCGGAGGGCGAGGCGGACTGGAGCTTCTGGCGCGAGCGCCTGGCCGGGGGCGCGCCCCCGATCGAGCTGGCGACCGACCGGCCGCGGCCGCCGGTCCAGGGCTTCCGGGGGGCGGTCGAGTCGCGGCCGCTGGGCACCGGCCTCCGGCGGACGCTCGGGGCGCTGGCCCGGGCGCACGGGACGAGCCGCTTCACGGTTCTGATGGCCGCCTTCCAGGCGCTGCTGCGCCGCCACGGCGCCCAGGAGGCCTTCGTGGTCGGCTCGCCGACCTCCGGGCGGGCGTCGGGCCGCGCGGGCTCGGCCTCGGCGCTCGCCGGCGTCGTCGGCTACTTCGTCAACCCGGTGGCGGTGCGGGCCGACCTCGCCGGCGATCCGAGCTTCGCCGAGCTCGTCGATCGGGTCCGGGACGAGGCGGCCGGTGCCCTCGAGCACCAGGCGTACCCGTTGCCGCTCCTCGCCGAGCGCCTGCAGCCGGAGCGGGACCCGAGCCGGGCACCTCTCTTCCAGGTCATGCTGGTGCTCCAGAAGAGCCCCATCCCCGGGATGCGCGGGCTCCCGGCCTTCGCTCTCGGCCGGACCGGCGCGCCGCTCGACCTCGGCGCTCTGCGCCTGGAGTCGATCCCCTTCCCGCGCCGCGGAGCGCAGTTCGACCTCACTCTCTTCGTCACCGAGGAGGAGGGCGAGCTGGTCGGCGCGCTCGAGTACGACGGCGACCTCTTCGATCCGGCGACCGCCCGCGCCCTGCTCGAGCGGCTGGCGGTGCTGCTCGAGGCGGCCGTCGCCGACCCGGAGAGGCCGGTCTCGGAGCTGCCGATCCTGCCGCCGGCCGAGCGCCGCCGCCTGCTCGAGGAGTGGGCGGCGGGGGAGGGGAGGCCCGGCGAAGCCGCCCCGGCGCCGGCCCTCCTCCACGAGCAGTTCGCCGAGCGCGCCGCCGCCGACCCGGGCGCCGAGGCGCTGGTCGTGGGCGCAGAGCGCATGAGCTACGGCGAGCTCGACCGCCGGTCGCGGGCGCTCGCCGCCCGGCTGGTCGAGGCCGGCGTCGGCCCGGACGTGCCGGTGGGGGTCTTCCTCGAGCGCTCGGCCGACCTGGTGGTGGCGCTCCTCGGCGTGCTCCGAGCCGGCGGTGCCTACGTGCCGATGGACCCGGCCTACCCGCTCGCGCGGATCGAGCTGATGATCGACGACAGCGCCATGCCGGCGGTGGTCACGGGCGGCGCGGCGGCCTCCCGCCTGCCGGCGACCCTCGCCGCCCGGGGCGTGCGCGTCTTGCAGACGGCGGCGGACGAGGGTGGCGGTGGCGAAGCGGAGGCGCCTCTCCCGCCGGCCGCCACGGGCGTCGCTCCGGACCACCTGGCCTATCTGATCTACACCTCGGGCTCGACCGGCCGGCCGAAGGGCGTGGCGATCACCCATGCCAACGCGGGGGCGTTGCTCGCCTGGGCGGGCACGGCGTTTTCCGAGCGCGAAGCTCTCGGGCGTCCTCGCCTCGACCTCGGTCTGCTTCGACCTCTCGGTGTTCGAGATCTTCGCGCCGCTCGTCCGGGGCGGCCGGGTGATCCTGGCCCAGAACGCGCTGGCGCTCGGCTCGCTGCCGGCGGCCGGCGAGGTGACCCTCGTCAACACGGTTCCCTCGGCGATCGCCGAGCTCTGTCAGGGCGCCGGCCTTCCGGCCTCGGTCGAGACCGTGAACCTCGCCGGCGAGCCCCTGCGCAAGCGGCTGGTCGAGGCGGTCTACGCCGCCGGATCGGTCTCCCGGGTCCTCAACCTCTACGGGCCCTCGGAGGACACCACCTACTCGACGATCGCCGCCTGCCCGCCGGACGAGGCCGGCGAGCCGACCATCGGGCGGGTGCTGCCGGGTAGCCGGAGCTACGTCGTCGACCGGTCGCTCCAGCCGGCCCCGGCCGGAGTGCCGGGCGAGCTGGTGCTCGCCGGCGCGGGGCTGGCGCGCGGCTATCTCGCCCGGCCCGCCCTGACCGCCGAGCGCTTCGTGCCCGACCCGTTCGCCGGCGAGCCGTCCCGGAACGGCGGCCGCCTCTACCGGACCGGCGACCGGGTCCGTTACCTCGGCGACGGCCGGCTCGACTTCCTCGGCCGCCTGGATCACCAGGTCAAGCTGCGCGGCTTCCGGATCGAGCTGGGGGAGATCGAGGCCGCCCTCCAGGCGCATCCGGCGATCGACCGGGCGGTGGCCGTGGTGCGCGACGACGGCGCCGGGCCGCGGCTGGTCGCCTACCTGGTGGCACCGGACGGGGCGCCGGCCGTCGGCGAGCTGCGCTCCGCGCTCGGGCGCCGCCTTCCCGGCTACATGGTGCCCGAGCTGTTCGTCGAGCTCGCGGCCCTGCCGCTCACCCCCAACGGCAAGGTCGACCGCCGGGCCCTGCCGGTGCCGGGCGGCGAACGGCCGGCCCTGGAGCGCGAGTTCGTGGCGCCCGAAACCGCGGTCGAGCAGGTGCTGGCGGCCATCTGGTGCGATGTCCTCGGGGTCGAGCGGGTCGGCGTCCGGGACAGCTTCTTCGAGCTCGGCGGCCACTCGCTCAAGGCGACGCAGATCCTGCTGCGGGTGCGCGAGGCCTTCGGGGTCGACCTGCCGGTCCACCGCCTGTTCACCGACCCGACGATCAGCGGCCTGGCCCTGGCGATCGCCGAGGCGCTGGTGGCGCAGGCCGGCGAGGACGCGGTGGCGGAGATCCTCGGCGGCGGCTGAGCCGCGCGCTGCGGCTTCGCCCGTTCCGGTCACTCTTTCGTAGATTCCTGCACTCTAGGTTTGAGCAGGTGAGACGGGCCGTCACCGCCGCAGCCCACCCTCCACGTCCACTCCGCCGGACCCGACGCGGGATCGGCCGGCTCGCGAGCCGGTAGCGCCGTGGTCCGCCCGGTTCCGGCGGGCCGAGGACCGAGAACGAGGTTCGATGACCAAGACCGCGACCCCGCCAGCCGACCTCTCGCGCGACGAGCTCGACCAACTGATCCGGCGGCTGAAGGGCCGCGGCGCCGCCGTCTCCGATCCCGGGATCCCCCGGCGTCCGCCCGAGGCCGGTCCGGCACCGTTGTCGACCGCGCAGGAGCGGCTCTGGTTCCTCGACCGGTACGAGCCCGGCTCGCCGCTCTACAATGTGCCGGGCGCGGTGGAGCTCGTCGGCGAGCTCGACCTGGTGGCCCTGAGCTCCGCCCTCTCCGGCGTCGTGGCGCGGCACGAGGCGCTGCGCACGCGGATCTCCGACGCCACCGGTGAACCGGTGCAGGAGGTCGAGCCGCCGGCGGCGGTCCACCCTCCGGTCGTCGACCTCTCCGGCCTCGGGGAAGCGGCCGCCGAGCGCACCCTCGCCCGGCTCTCCCGGGCCGAGGCGGCGCGCTCCTTCGACCTGCGGCGGAGCCCGCTCGCGCGCTTCGGCGTGGTCCGGGTCGGCGCGCGCCGGCACCTCCTGCTCGCGACCCTCCACCACATCGTCTCCGACGGCTGGTCGATCGACCGGCTGCTCTTCGACCTGGGCGCCTTCTACCGGGCGGCGCTCGCGGGGGGACCGGCGGGGCTGTCGGAGCTGCCCGTGACCTACGGCGACTACGCCGCCTGGGAGCGCGGCCGGCTCGCCGGCGAGCTGGGGGAGGGACACCTCGCCTTCTGGCGCCGGAGCCTCGAGGGCGTCGAGCCGCTCGAGCTCCCCGGGGACCGGATCCGGCCGGCGGTCCGGAGCGGCCGCGGCGACTTCTTGCCCGTGGCGCTCGCCGCCGGGACGGCGGAGCGGCTCCGGCGCCTGGCCGGAGAGACCGGCGGCACCCTGTTCTCGGCCCTGCTGGCGCTGGTGGGCGAGGTCCTCGGACGGTGGTCCGGCAGCCTGGATCCGGTGGTCGGCGCCCCGGTCGCCAACCGCGGCCGCCGCGAGGTCGAAGGGCTGATCGGCTTCTTCGTCAACACCCTGGCGCTGCGCCTCGACCGGACGGGCTCGCCGTCGTTCCGCGAGCTCGTCCGCCGCACCGGCCGGCACGTAGCCGAGGCCCAGGGCCACCAGGAGCTCCCCTTCGCCCGCCTGGTCGAGGAGCTGGCGCCGGAGCGCGATCCGGCGCGCACGCCCCTGGTGCAGGCGGCGCTCGCCTTCCGTCCGGCGCCGCCCGCGGCCGGCTTGCCGGGGCTCGAGGCGAGGCTGGTCCGGAGCCACAATGGCACCGCCAAGTTCGATCTTTCCGTCGAGCTCGAGGAGGGCGAGGACGGGACGGTCACGGGCGGCGTCGAGTACTCCCGGGACCTCTTCGACCGGGCGACCGCCGCGCGCTTCTGGCACCACGTGGAGACCCTGGCCGAGGCGGCGCTCGCCGCCCCCGAGCGGCCGCTCCCCGAGCTTCCCGCGGCGTCCCGCGCCGAGCTCCACCGGGCGCTCGTCGAGTGGAACGCCACCCGCTCGCGACCGGGACCGCGAGGCGACGTTGGTCGAGCGCTTCGCCTTCCGGGCGCGCGAGCGGCCCGACGGCGTCGCGCTGGTCTCCGGCGCCGCCCACCTGAGCTACCGCGGGCTCGCCCGGCGCGCCCGCGCGCTGGGCCGGCGCCTGGCGGCGCTGGGCGTCGGCCCGGACGCCGCCGTGGGGCTCATGGTCGAGCGCTCGCCCGAGCTCGTGCTGGCGATCCTCGGGGTGCTCGAGGCGGGCGGCTACTACGTGCCGCTCGACCCCGACTACCCGGCCGAGCGCCAGGAGCTGATCCTGGCCGACACCGGGGCGCGGGTGATCCTGGCCGACGAGCGGCTGGCGCCGGCCGTGCCGGCGAGCTACGCGGGCCAGGTCCTGAGCCTCGGCGCCCTCCTCGCGGGGGCCGGGGACTCGGAGGCGGCGGAGCCCGAGGCCGGGCTCGGTGCCCGCCGGCCCGGCCCGGAAAGCCTCGCCTACGTCATGTTCACCTCCGGCTCGACCGGCCGGCCGAAGGGCGTGGGGATCCCCGACCGCGGCATCCTGCGCCTGGTCGAGCGCGGCCCCGGAGGCAGCCGCGCCCCGGCGTCGGGCGACGCCGACCTCGGGGCGGAGGAGACCCTCCTGCAGCTCGCCCCGGCGGCCTTCGACGCCTCGACGTTCGAGATCTGGGCGGCCCTGCTGCACGGCGCCGCCCTGGTCGTGGCGCCGCCCGGCAGCCAGTCGCTCGCCGATCTCGCCCAGATCGTGGCCCGCCACCGGGTGAGCACCCTGTTCGTCACGGTCGGCCTGTTCCACCAGCTGGTCGAGGCGGAGCTCGACGGTCTCGCGGGGGTTCGCCAGCTCCTCACCGGCGGCGACGTCGTCTCGCCCCAGCACGCGCGGCGGGTACTGGAGGAGCTGCCCGCCACGGTGACCTTCAACGTCTACGGCCCGACCGAGAACACCTCCTTCACCAGCGGTCACCGGATGGAGCGCCCGGCCGACGCCGGTCCCCCGGGCGAGCCGCTGCCGATCGGCCGGCCGATCGTCGACACCCGCGTCTACGTGCTCGATCCGGATCTGCGGCCGGTCGCGCCGGGGGCGCCCGGCGAGCTGTGCACCGGCGGCGAGGGGCTGGCGCGCGGCTATCTCGGCCGGCCGGCGCTGACCGCCCGGAGCTTCGTGCCCGACCCGGTGAGCGGCGAGCCCGGGGCGCGCCTCTATCGCACCGGCGACCGCGCGCGCCTGCGGGCGGACGGCACGATCGGCTTCCTCGGGCGGCTCGACGCCCAGGTCAAGCTCCGCGGCTTCCGGGTGGAGCCCGGGGAGATCGAGGCGGTGCTCGGCGAGCACCCGGCGGTGGCGTCCGCGGCCGTGGTGCCGCGGGGCGACCGGCTGGTCGGGTACCTGGTGGCGGCCGGTGAGCCGGCTCCGGTGGGCGAGATCGCCGCCTCGCTCGCGGCGCGCTTGCCGGCCTTCATGGTGCCCTCGGGCTTCGTCTGGCTGGACGAGCTGCCGCTCAACCGCAACGGCAAGGTCGACCGCAAGCGGCTCGCCGCCGAGGGTCCGGAGCCGGACTGGGCGGGCGACGCCGCGGACCGCTACGAGCCCCCCCGCACCCCCTCCGAAGAGCTGGTGGCGGCGGCCTTCGCCACGATCCTCGGGGTGGCGCGCGTCGGCCGGCGCGACGACTTCTTCGACCTCGGCGGCCACTCGCTCCTCGCGACCCGCCTGGTCTCGCGGCTGCGCGCCGACCTGGGGATCGAGCTGCCCCTGCGCCGCGTCTTCGAGCAGCCGACCGTCGCGGCGGTGGCCGCCGCGATCGAAGGCGAGCGCGCCGACCCGGCGGCGGCGCCCCTCACCCCGATCCCGGCCGCCGAGCGCGCCGGCCCGGCGGCGGGGCCGCTCGAGACCTCGTTCTCCCAGGAGCGCCTCTGGTTCCTCGACCGGCTGGAACCCGGGTCGCCGGCCTACAACATCCCGCTCGCGCTGCGGCTCGAGGGCGACCTGGGCCCCGCCGCTCTGGCGGCCGCCCTGGCGGCGGTGGTCGCCCGGCACGAGGCGCTCCGGACGACCTTCGGGGAGGGCGAGGACGGGGCGCCGGTCCAGCGGATCGGCCCGCCGCCGCCCGTCCGCCTGCCGGTGGTCGACCTCTCGGGGCTCCCCGCCGGGGCGCGCTCGCGCCGCTGCGCGGCGCTGGCGGCGGCGGAGGCCGCGCGCCCGTTCGACCTCGCGACCGGCCCGCTGCTCCGGATCTTTCTGGTGCGCTCGGCGCCCGCCGAGCACTCGCTGGTGGTCAACCTCCACCATGTGGTGGCCGACGGCTGGTCGCTGGGGATCCTGGTCCGCGAGCTGGCGGCCTTCTACCCGGCGCGGGCCGCGCCCGAGCGGCCGCCCTGCCGGAGCTGCCGGTCCAGTACGCCGACTTCGCGCGCTGGCAGCGGCGCGGGTCGGCCGGCGGCGCCCTCGACGGGCAGCTCGAGTACTGGCGCGCCGAGCTCGCGGACGTCGCGCCGCTCGAGCTCCCCGCCGACCGGCCGGCCCCCGCGCTGCGGAGCCGTCCGGCCCTGCGCGTGGCCGTCCGGATCTCCGAGCCGCTGACCGCGCGTCTCGACGCCCTCGTCCGCGAGCAGGGCGCGACCCGGTTCATGGTGCTCCTCGCCGGCTTCCAGGCCTTCCTCTCCCGGCTCTGCGGCACGACCGACGTGCCCGTGGGCTCGCCGATCGCCAACCGCAACCGGGCCGAGACCGAGGGGCTGATCGGGTTCTTCGTCAACACCCTGGTGCTCCGCGGGCGCTTCGACGGCGATCCGAGCTTCCGCGAGGCCGTGGCCCGCGCCCGCGAGACGACGCTCGGCGGCTACGCCCACCAGGACGTGCCCTTCGAGCGGCTGGTCGGCGAGCTCGCGCCCGAGCGGAGCCTGACCGACACGCCCCTCTTCCAGGCCTTCCTGGCGCTCCAGAACGCGCCGCTCGGGCCGCTCGAGCTGCCCGGGGTGCGGGCGACGCCCTCGGCGCTCGACTCCGGGCGGGCGAAGTTCGACCTCGCCCTGATGCTCTCCGAAGAGGAGGGCGGCCTCGCCGGCACGCTCGAGCTCGACCGCGACCTGTTCGACCCGACTTCCGCCCGGCGCCTCGCCGCGCGCTTCCTGGTGCTGCTCGAAGGCGCGGCCGCGGCGCCCGACGCCCGGGTCGCCGCCCTGCCGGTCATGACCGCCGGCGAGCGCCACCAGCTCCTCGCCGAGTGGCACGGAGCGCCCCCCGCCACGGCCGCCGCCGCGACGCTCCACGGCCTCTTCCTGCGGCAAGCGGAGGCGACGCCCGGGGCCGAGGCGCTGGTCACGCGGCGGGAGACCCTGACCTACGCCCGGCTCGAGCGCCGCTCGGCGGCCCTGGCCTCGCGCCTGCGCGACCTCGGCGTCGGGCCGGAGGTCCGGGTCGGCGTCTGCCTGGAGCGCTCGGCCGAGCTGGTCGTGGCGATCCTCGCCGTCCTCCGCGCCGGCGGCGCCTACGTGCCGCTCGACCCGCACTATCCAGAGGATCGGATCGCCTTCATGCTCGAGGACTCGGGCGCGCCGGTCCTGCTGACCGAGGCGGCGGTCGAAGACCGGCTGCCGCCGGCCCCGGGCGAGCGCCCGGTCGCCCGGGTGCTCCTCGACGGCGCGGCCGGCCGCCGACCTCCCGGCGGGCACGCCCGGTCCGGCGGCCGGCGGCCCCGGCAACCTCGCCTACCTGATCTACACCTCCGGCTCGACCGGCCGCCCGAAGGGCGTCGCCATCGAGCACCGGAGCGCCGTCGCCATGGTCACCTGGGCCGCCGGGGTGTTCGGCCGCCCCGAGCTCTCGGGCGTCCTCGCCGCCACCTCGGTCTGCTTCGACCTCTCGGTCTTCGAGCTCTTCCTGCCGCTCACCGCGGGCGGCCGGGTGATCCTGGCCGACGACGCCCTCGACCTGGTCGGGCACCCGGCCGCCGGCGAGGTCACCCTCCTCAACACGGTGCCCTCGGCGATCGCCGAGCTGGTCCGCCTCGAGACGCTGCCGCCCCGCCTCGAGACGGTCAACCTCGCCGGCGAGCCGCTCAAGGGGAGCCTGGTCGAGCGGGTCTACCGGTCGCGGGCCGGCGGTGCGCCGGGTGCTCAACCTCTACGGGCCGTCGGAGGACACCACCTACTCGACCTGGGCGCTCGCCGAGGCCGGCGCGAACCGCGAGCCGACGATCGGCCGGCCGCTCGACGGCACGCGGGCCTTCGTGCTCGACCGGTCCGGCTCGCCGGTGCCGCCGGGGGTCCCGGGCGAGCTCCACCTGGGCGGCGCGGGCTCTCGCGCGGCTACCTCGGCCGCCCGGCGCTGACCGCCGAGCGCTACCTCCCCGATCCCTTCGCCGCGGGCCCGGGCGGGGAGCCGGGCGGCCGCCTCTACGGCACCGGCGACCTGGTCCGCCACCTCCACGGCGGCCGGCTCGACTTCCAGGGCCGGATCGACCACCAGGTGAAGCTCCGCGGCTTCCGCGTGGAGCTGGGCGAGATCGAGGCGGCGCTCGCCGCCTGCCCGGGGGTCGAGCAGTGCGCCGTGCTGGTTCAGGGCGAGGGAGCGTCGGCGCGGCTGGTCGGGTTCGTCGAGCGCTCCCGGGAGCCGGGCGCGGCCGAGCCGGGGGGCGAGGAGCTGGGCCGGCGGCTGCGCGCCCGCCTGCCCGCCTACATGGTTCCCGGGCTCTTCGTGGTGCTCGACGCGCTGCCGCTCACCCCCAACGGCAAGATCGACCGCCGCGCCCTCCTGGCGCACGCCGGCGCCGGCCGCGCCGAGGTGCCCCGGGTGGCGCCGCGCACGCCGGTCGAGGCGGGCGTCGCCCGCGCCTTCGCCGCGGTGCTCGAGCTCGAACGGGTCGGAGCGGACGACGACTTCTTCGCGCTCGGGGGGCACTCGCTCCTCGCGACCCGGGTGGTGTCGCGGCTGCGGCGCGAGCTGGGCCGCGAGGTGCCGCTGCGCTGGATCTTCGAGCACCGGACCCCGGCCGGCCTGGCGGCGGCGCTCGGCGACGCCGCGGCACCGGACGGGGAGCGGGCCGTCCCCGAGCCGATCTCGCGGCGGGTCGCCGGAGCGGCGCCGGCGCCCGCCTCGTCGGCCCAGCGCCGGCTCTGGTTCCTCGAGCGCCTACAGCCGGGCTCGGCCCAGTACAACGTGCCGGGCGGCCTCCGCCTCCGCGGTCGGCTGGTGCCGGCGGCCCTGGCGCGCGCCCTCGCCCGGATCGTCGACCGGCACGAGGCGCTCCGCACCCGGTTCGTGGAGCAAGGCGGCGAGCCGGTACCGCGGGTCGCTCCGGCCGGCGCGACGAGCGCCCCGCGGCTGCCGGTCGTCGACCTCTCCGCCCTGGCGCTCGAGCGCCGCGGGCCGACGCTCGAGGCCCTCGCCCGCCGGGAAGCCCGCCGCCCGTTCGACTTGGTCCGCGGGCCGCTTGCTCCGCGCCCGGCTGGTGCGCCTCGAACCCGCCGACCACGCCCTCCTCCTCGCCCTCCACCACATCGTCTCGGACGGCTCGTCGATCGGCGTCCTGGCTCGCGAGCTGGGCGCCTTCTATGCGGCCGAGGACGGCGCGCCGGGCCGGGCGCCGGCGCTCGCCCCGCTGCCGATCCAGTACGGCGACTTCGCCGCCTGGCAGCGCGGGCGCTCCGGCGACGAGCGGGAGGAGGCGGAGCTCGCCTGGTGGCGCCGGCGCCTGGACGCCCTTCCGGCCCTCGACCTCCCGGCCGACCGGCCCCGCCCGCGCCGGCGCGGAGACCGGGGTTTCGCCCTGAGAGTCGCGGTCGACCGCGAGACGGTGACGGCGGTGGGCGAGCTGGCGGCCGCGGAGTCCGCGACGCCGTTCGCCGTCCTGCTGGCGGCCTTCCAGGTCCTGCTCGGCCGCTACAGTGGGCAGCGCGACTTCGGCGTCGGCTTCCCGGTGGCGGGCCGCGACCGCGAGGAGACCGAGGGGCTGATCGGCCTCTTCGTCAACACGCTGGTGGCGCGCTCCGAGCTCGCCGGCCGCCCGACCTTCCGCGCGCTGGTCGCCCGGGTCCACCGCTCCGCGCTCGAAGCCTACGAGCACCAGGACCTGCCCTTCGAGCGGCTGGTGGAGGGGCCGGAGGCGAGCCGCGACCCGAGCCGCACGCCGCTCGTCCAGGCGATGTTCGGTCTGCTCGCCGAAGAGCCCGAGATCGAGCTTCCCGGGCCTTGGCGCCGAGCTCTTCGAGATCGCGACCGGAACCGCCAAGACCGACCTGGTCCTGAACCTCGCCGAGAGCGGCGGGCGGCTCGTCGGGGCCCTGGAGCTCTCGGCGGACCTCTTCGAACGCGCCACCGGGGAGCGCTTCCTCGGCCACCTCCGCACCCTCCTGGCCGACGCCCTCTCCGCGCCCGACCGGCCGGTCGCCGCGCTCTCGCTGCTCACCCCGGCCGAGCGGCACCAGATGCTGGGCGCCTGGGCGGGCTCGGAGACCCCGTACCCGCGGACGGCGAGCCTGGCCGCGCTGTTCACGGAGCAGGCCCGGGCGCGGCCGGACGCGGTGGCGATCGAGAGCGGCGCGCGCGCGGTGACTTACGAGGATCTCGCCCGCCGCGCCGGGCGGCTGGCGGCCCGCCTGCGCGAGGCCGGGGTGCGCCCCGGCACACCGGTCGGCCTGTGCCTCGCGCGCTCGCTCGAGATGGTGGTGGCGACCCTGGGCGTGGTGCTCGCCGGCGGCTGTTACGTCCCCCTCGATCCCGAATACCCGGCGCCGCGGCTGGCCTTCATGGTCGAGGACAGCGGCGCGCGGCTGGTGGTGACCGGCGCGGGGGCGAGCGACGAGCTGGCGGCGGGCTGGCCGGAGGGGGTCGCGCGGCTCGAGCTGACGGCGGGGGATGCGGACGGGGGCGCCGCGGAGGAGGCGTTCGAGCCGCCGGAGATCGATCCGCTCCAGGCGGTCTACGTCATCTACACCTCGGGCTCGACCGGCCGGCCCAAGGGGGTGGTGGTCTGCCACCGCGGCGTGGTCCGGACGGTCCGCGACACGGGGTACGCGCCCGGTCCCGACGACTGCGTGGCACACGCCTCGAACACCTCGTTCGACGCCGCCACCTTCGAGATCTGGGGCGCGCTCGCGAACGGCGGGCGGCTGCACGTGGTCGAAGGGCGCCTGGCGCTCGAGCCGGAGCGCCTGGCGGCCGAGATGGCGGCGGCGCGCCTCGACGCCCTGTTCCTGACGACCGCGCTCTTCCACCAGGTGGCCCGCCGCGCACCGCACGCCTTCCGGACCCTCGGGCTCCTGGGCTTCGGTGGCGAGGCGGCGGATCCGCGCTGGGTCCGGGAGGTGGTGGAGGCGGGACGTCCGGGCCGCCTGCTCCACTTCTATGGCCCGACCGAGAACACCACGTTCTCGACCTGGCAGCGCGTGCTCTCCGTGCCCGCGGGCGCCGCCTCCGTGCCGATCGGAACCGCCGTCGCCAACAGCACCGTCTACGTCGTCGACTCCCGAGCTCGGGCTGCAACCGGCCGGCGTTCCGGGAGAGCTCCTGGTGGGCGGCGACGGGCTGGCCCGCGGCTACCACGGCCGGCCGGGGCTCACCGCCGAGCGCTTCGCCCCCGATCCGTTCGGCGCGACGGCCGGCGGGCGGCTCTACCGCACCGGCGACCTGGTGCGCCGGCGCGCGGCGGGCGAGATCGACTTCGCCGGCCGGATCGACCAGCAGGTCAAGATCCGCGGCCACCGCATCGAGCCCGGCGAGGTCGAGGCGCTGCTCGCCGCCCGCGAGGACCTGGCCGAGGCCGCGGTGGTGGTGCGCGAGGACGAGCCGGGCGAGCTCCGGCTGGTCGCCTACGTGGTGCCGGCGGTGGGCGCCGACCCGGCGGCCGCCGCGAGCCCCGCCGCGCTGCTCGGCGCCCTGCGCGCGGCAGCTCCCGGCCTACATGCTGCCCGCGGCCTTCGTGGTGCTCGGCGAGCTGCCGCTGACGCCCAACGGCAAGCTCGACCGCCGTGCCCTGCCGGTGCCGGACGCCCTCGACTTCGCCGCCGCCGAGAGTGACGGCGCCCGCACCGCTCCCCGGACGGCTTCCGAGCGGCTGGTGGCGAGGGGCTTCGCCGAGGTCCTCGGCGTCGAGACGGTGGGGCTCGAGGACAGCTTCTTCGACCTCGGCGGCCACTCGCTCAAGGCCACCCAGCTGGTCTCCCGACTGCGCGCCGCGGCCGGCGTCGACCTGCCGCTCGAGACTTTCTTCGACCGGCCGACCGTGGCCGGCCTCGCGGCGGCGATCGACCACCTCGGTGCGGCGCTCGAAGGCCCTCCGCCGCTCGTCCCCGCACCGCTCGAGCGGCGCGCGGAGGGGCTGCCTCTCTCGTTCGCCCAGGAGCGCCTCTGGTTGCTCGACCGGCTGAGGCTCGGCGACGGCACCTTCTCGATGCCCTTCGCGCTGCGTCTCGACGGGGCGCTCGATGCGGCGGCCCTGGCGGCGGCCTTCGGGCGGGTGGTGCGGCGCCACGAGGTGCTGCGGACGGTCTACCTCGAGGCGCCCGAGGGCCTGCGGCAGCGCGCCCTCCCGCCGGCGCCCCACCCGCTGCCGGTGGTCGACCTCTCGGGTCTCGACGCCGAGCCGGCACCGGGCGCAGCTCGTGCAGCTCCATCGCGGGCTCGACCGGCTCGGTTTCGACCTCGAGCGCGGCCCGGTCCTGCGCACGGTCCTGGTGCGCGAGGCGGCGGAGAGCCACGTCCTCCATCTCTCGGTCCACCACATCGCCGCCGACGGCTGGTCGTTCGAGCTGCTGCTCGCGGAGCTCGGCGCCTTCTACGGCGAGCTTTCCGGCGTGGCCGAGGGCGCCGGAGCGCCGAGCGCCGGCGGTGCCGAGCTCGCCGTCCAGTACGGCGACTACGCGGCCTGGCAGCGGGACTGGCTGCGCGGCGCGGTCCGCGAGCGCCAGCTCGCCTACTGGCGGGAGCGGCTGGCCGGCGCGCCGGACGGCGGCTCCGAGCTGCCCCTGGACCGGCCGCGCCCGGCGGTCCAGACCTTCCGCAGCGGCCAGCGCGGGCTGGTCCTGGAGGGCGCTCTCGCGGCCGGGCTCGGGCAGCTCGCCCGGCACCACGAGGCGTCGCTGTTCATGGTGCTGCTCGCCGCCTTCGACCTCCTCCTCGCCCGCCTCTCCGGCCAGGAGGACGTGGTGGTCGGGACGCCGGTCGCCGGCCGGGAGATTCCGGAGGTCGAGCCCCTGGTCGGGATGTTCCTCAACACGCTGGTGCTGCGGACCGACGGCTCGGGCGACCCGAGCTTCAGCGAGCTCGTCGCCCGGACCCGCGAGACCGCTCTCGGCGCTTTCGGCCGCCAGAGCGTGCCGTTCGAGATGCTGCTCGAGGACCTGGCGCCGGGGCGCGACCTCTCGCGGACGCCGCTCTTCCAGGTCTTCTTCAACATGTTCAGCGGCTGGCTCGGCGATCCGAAGCTCCCCGGCCTCGACGTCGAGGTGCTCGACACGCCGGAGGCGCCGTCGAAGTTCGACCTCACGCTCTACGTCTCGACGCCCGGCGACGGCCTGCGCTTCGAGGCGGTGTACAACGCCGACCTGTTCGACGCCGCCACCGTCGAGCGGGTCCTGGCGCAGTACCGGCGGGTGCTGGAGCAGGCGGTCGCCGACCCGGCGGCCGCGATCGGCCGGTACTCGCTGGCGACGGCGGAGGCCGAGCGCGTGTTGCCCGACCCGACGGTCGCGCTCGACGCCACCTGGCGGGGGCCGGTCCACGAGGCGTTGCGGCGCCAGGCCACCGCCGCCCCCGACCGGCTGGCGGTCGTCGACCCGGAGCGGAGCTGGACCTACGGCGAGCTCGCGGCCACCGCCCACGCCGTCGCCCGCCGCCTGGCCGCCGAGGGTGTCGGCCGGGGAGCGGTGGTGGCGATCCTCGCCCACCGGAGCGCCGCGCTGGTGGCCGGGGTCCTCGGCGTCCTCGAGGCGGGCGCCGCCTTCGCGCTGCTCGACCCGGCCTACCCGGATCCCCGCCTGGCAGACATGATCGAGCTCGCCGCGCCGAAGGCGATCCTGGAGATGGAGCGGGCGGCGGCGAGCGGACCGAGCCGCGAGCGCTTCGAGCGGGCCCTGGACGAAGGCGGGACCGTCCGGTTCGCCCTGCCCGCGGCGCCCGAGACCTCGCCCGAGGGGCCGCCGCCGGTCGACCTCGGGCCGGACGACCTCGCCTACGTCGCCTTCACCTCCGGCTCGACGGGGCGCCCGAAGGCGGTCGCCGGCCGCCACGGGCCGCTCTCGCATTTCCTGCCCTGGCAGTGCCGGACTTTCGGTCTGAGCGCCGGCGATCGCTTCAGCGGGCTCTCGGGCCTGGCCCACGATCCGCTCCAGCGCGATCTCTTCACGCCGCTCTGGCTCGGTGCCTGCCTGGTGCTGCCGGATCCCGACGCGCTCGGTGAGCCGGGCGCGCTCGCCGCCTGGATGGAGCGCGAGCGGGTCACCGTCGCCCACCTGACCCCGGCGATGGGGCAGCTGGTGGCGGAGGTCCCTGCGAGCGGCCGCCAGCCCCGCCTCGACTCGTTGCGCCGGACCCTGCTGGTGGGCGACGCGCTCACCCGGCGCGACGTCGCGCGGCTGCGCGCCATCGCCCCGTCGGTCGAGGTCATCAACCTCTACGGCACCACCGAGACCCAGCGCGCGGTGGGCTACTACCGGCTCGACGAGGAGCACCCGCCGGCCGCCGAGGTCCTGCCCCTCGGGCGCGGCATGGAGGGCTGCCAGCTCCTGGTGCTCGCCGCCGGCGACCGGCGGGCCGCGGTCGGCGAGGTGGGGGAGATCGCGGTCCGCAGCCCGCACCTCGCGGCCGGCTACCTGGGGGACGAGGAGCTCACCGCCCGGCGCTTCGTCCGCAACCCCCTGACCGGTCTCCCGGACGACCGGATCTACCGCACCGGCGACCTCGGCCGCTACCTGGCGGACGGCTCGGTCGCCTTCCTCGGCCGGGGCGACCGGCAGGTCAAGATCCGCGGTTTCCGGATCGAGCCGGCCGAGATCGAGGCCCAGACGGCGGCCCTGCCCGGGGTGCGGGCGGCGGTCGTCCTGCCCGACGACCGGGGACCGGACGGCCGGCGCCTGGTCGCCTACGTGGCGGTCGAGGCGGGCGCCGAGGAGCCCGGGCGCCTCGCCGAGGACCTGCGCCGGCGGCTGGGGGCGCGCCTGCCGGGCTACATGGTGCCGGCCGCCTTCGTCGTCCTCGACCGCCTGCCGCTCACCCCCAACGGCAAGGTCGACCGGCAGGCGCTCCAGGCGATGGCGACGCCGGACGAGGCGCTCCCGGCGGCGGCACCGCGCACGCCGCTCGAAGGGGCTCTGGCCGAGGCCTTCGAGCGCATCCTCGATCACCCCCGGGTCGGGATCCACGACGACTTCTTCTCGCTCGGCGGGCACTCGATCCTCGCCACCCGCCTGGCGTCGGCGGTGCGCGACTCGCTGGGGATCGAGCTGCCCTTGCGCTCGGTCTTCGAGCACCCGACGGTCGCCGGGCTCGCCGCCTGGCTGACCGGCCCGGACGGCGGTGTGCGGAGCGCCGCGGCCGGCGCGGCCTGGCCGGCGCCGGCCGCGGGCGAGGGCAGGGCGGCCGGGCTGCCGCTGTCGTTCGGCCAGGAGCGGCTCTGGTTTCTCGACCGGCTGGCCCCGGACGACCCGTCCTACACCATGGCCGGCGCGGTCCGGCTGATCGGCGAGCTCGATCTCGCGGCGCTCGCCTCCGCCCTCGCCGGTCTCCTCGCGCGCCACGAGTCGCTGCGCACCCGGTTCCCCGAGCGCGACGGCCGGCCGGAGCAACGGATCGAGGAGACCGTCCGGGTCCCGTTCCGGCTCCTCGACCTCCGGGGCCTGCCGCCGGCCGCGCGGCAAACGGCGCGGCGCGCGGCGCTCGGCGCGGCTCTCGCGCGGCCCTTCGACCTCGCCCGGGCGCCGCTCGTCCGCTGCCTGGTGATCGCCGAGGCCGAACGGCGTCCACACCCTCCTGGTGACCGTCCACCACATCGTCGCGGACGGCTGGTCGGTCGGAGTGGTGGTGCGCGACCTGTGCGCCCTCTACGGGGAGGCCCACGACGGCACGCCGGCCGGCCTGCCCGAGCTGCCGGTGCAGTACGCCGACCACGCCGCCTGGCAGCGGCGGTGGCTCTCCGGCGTGCGGCTCGAGCGCGACCTCGGGTTCTGGCGCCGGCACCTGGCGGGCGGCGCCGGTGCTCGCCTTGCCCACCGACCGCCCGCGGCCGGCACGGCGCAGCGGGCGCGGCGGCACCGTCGCCGCGGCGCTCGGCGGCGAGGAGCTCGCCAGGCTCGACCGGCTGGGCGCCGAGCGGGGCGCCACCCGGTTCATGGTGCTCCTCGCCGCCTACGCCGCCCTGCTCTCCCGGCTGAGCGGCCAGCGCGACCTCACCGTCGGCACCCCGGTCGCCAACCGTTCCCTGGTCCAGGTCGAGCCGCTGGTCGGCTTCTTCGTCAACACCGTCGTGCTGCGCGCCGACCTCTCCGGCGAGCCGGCGTTCGGCGCCCTGGTCGACCGGATCCGGGAGGCCTCCCTCGATGCCTTCACCCACGGCGAAACCCCCTTCGAGCGGCTGGTCGAAGAGCTGGTCCCGGACCGGCGGTCGAAGGCTTCGCCGCTCTTCCAGGCCCTTCTCGTGCTCCAGAGCGCGCCCGCCACGGCGCCGGGCTTCCGTGGCCTCGAGGCCGAGCTGGTGGAGCTCGAGAGGGCGACGGCGCGCTGGGACCTCTCGCTCGACACCGTCGAGGTCGACGGCGAGCTCCGGCTGCGCCTGGAGTACGACGCCGACCTCTTCGACCGCACCACGGCGGAGCGGACCCTCGGCCGGCTGCGGCTCCTGGTGGCGGCGGCGACCGCGGCTCCCGAGCTCCCGCTCGGTGAGCTGCCCCTGCTCGGCCCGGGCGAGCGTCACCAGATCCTCGAGTGGGGGCGGCCGGAGCGCGAGACTCCGCCGAACGCCGCCCGCCTCCACGATCTGGTCCGGCTTGCCGCCCTGCGCGGGCCGGAGGCGGTGGCGGTCGAGGCCGCGGGCTCGGCCCTGACCTACGCCGGTCTGCTGAGGCGGGCCGGACGCCTGGGCCGGCGGCTGGCGGCGCGCGGGGTGGGTCCCGAGGTGCCGGTCGGGGTCTGCCTCGAGCGGTCGCTCGACCTGGTGGTCGCGCTGGTGGCGGTCCTCGAGGCGGGAGGAGTCTACGTGCCGCTCGACCCGTCGCTCCCGGACGCGCGGATCGCCGGCATGACCGGCGAGGCGGCCCCGCGGGTGGTGCTCACCCGCCGGGGGCTCGCCCCCAGGCTGACGGGCGCCCTCGGCGCACTCGAGGCCCCTCCGCCGGTCGTGGTCGAGCCCGAGGAGCCGGGACGGCCGGAGCCGCAGGCGCCCTGCCGTGGCGATCAAAGCGTGGCCGCGAACGCCGCCTACCTGATCTTCACCTCCGGCTCGACCGGCCGCCCGAAGGGCGTCGTCGTGCCGCAGGGCGCCGCCGTGCGGCTCCTGGAGTCGGCGGCGCGGGCCTACCGCCTGGGACCGGGCGACAGCTCCCTGGCCTTCACCTCGCCCAGCTTCGACGTGTCGCTCGAAGAGATGCTCTCGGCGCTGGGGGCGGGCAGCCGGATCGTCGTCTGGGAGGACCGCCCGTTCTCGGGCGCCGAGCTCAGCCACTGGCTGGTCGAGCGGCGGGTGACGGTGGCGAACCAGCCCACCGCGGCCTGGAGCCAGTGGCTGCGCGAGCTGGAGGCGGCTCCGGGCGATCTCGCCGGCCACTCCCTGCGCCTGGTGATCGTCGGCGGCGAGCCGATGGATCCGGAGGGCGCCCGGCGAGCGCGGCAGCTCCTGGGCGGCGAGGTGGCCCTCGCCAACGGCTACGGACCCACCGAGGCGGTGGTGACGGCGACCCTCGAACGGGTCGGGACCGGCGAAGCGCCGTCGGGGCGGATTCCGATCGGCCGGCCCCTCGGCGACGAGCGCCTGCGGGTGCTCGACCGGGCTCTCCGACCCGTACCGCCGGGAGTCGTGGGCGAGCTCGCGATCGGCGGGGAGAAGCTGGCCCGGGGGTATCTGGGGAATCCCGGGCGGACGGCCGAGAGCTTCGTGCCGGACCCGGCGGGCGAGGTCGCCGGGGGCCGGATGTACAGGACCGGCGACCGGGTCCGCTGGCTACCCGACGGTCGGCTGGAGATCCTGGGCCGGGGGGATCGGCAGCTCAAGGTGCGAGGCGTACGGGTGGAGCCGGGCGAGGTCGAAGCCGCGCTCCGGGCCCTGCCGGGCGTGGCCGAGAGCGCGGTAGCCCGCCGCGAGGGGCGCCGAGGGGGGGAGCTGGTGGCCCTGGTGGTACTCCGAGACGGCCTGCCGGCGCCCACCCCGGCGGAGCTCCGCCTGGGCCTCGAGCGCTCCCTGCCGGCGGCCCTCGTGCCCTCGACGATCGCCCTGGCCGCGGCCTTGCCTCACACGGCCGGAGGGAAGGTCGATCGCCGCGCGGTCGCGGCCCTGGCAGCCGATGGCCCGGACGTCCCCGCGCTTTCCGATGCGGCGCCGCGCAACCCCTACGAGGCGCTGGTCGCCCGGACCTTCCGCGAGGTCCTCGACGTCGAGGCGGTGGGCCGGCGCGACGACTTCTTCGAGCTCGGCGGCCACTCGCTGCTGGCGACCCAGGTGGTCTCGCGGCTGCGCGCCGCGACCGGTGCCGAGGTGCCGGTGCGCCAGCTGTTCGACGACCCGACGGTCGAGCGGCTGGCCCGCTTCTTGGAGGCCGCTCCGCGCCGGCGGGCCGGCGAGGACCGGGAGCACGCTCCGCTCCTGGAGGGCGCGGCGGAGCTTCGCCCGCTCTCCTTCGCGCAGCGGCGCCTCTGGTTCGTCGACCGGCTGACCGGCGGCGGCGCGCTGTACAACATGCCCGGCGCCGCCTGGCTCGAGGGCCCGCTCGATCGCGCGGCGCTCGAAGCCTCCCTCGACGAGATCGTGCGCCGCCACGAAACCCTGCGCACCACCTTCGCCGAGACGGAGGAAGGCCCGGTGCAGGTGGTCGGGCCCGCGGCCGGCATGCGCCTCGTGCACGTCGATCTGACCTCGCTGCCGGCGGCTCCGGCCGAGGCCCAGGCCCTCGACCTGGCGCGCCGGCACGCCCGCGCACCGTTCGACCTGGTCCGCGGACCGCTGGTCCGGAGCTGCCTCCTCCGCCTGGCACCGGCGCGCCACCTCCTGGCCGTCTCGATGCACCACGTGGTCTCCGACGGCTGGTCGGTCGCGGTCTTCCTCCGCGAGCTCGGCGCGCTCTACGCCGCGCGCGTCGAGCGACGGCCGGCGGGGCTCCCGGAGCTCTCCTACCAATACGGGGACTTCGCGCTCTGGGAGCGCCGGACCCTCACCGGTCGAGTGCTCGAGGACCTGCTCGCCTACTGGCGCGAGGCGCTCGCCGAGCTGCGGCCGCTCGAGCTGCCGACCGACCGTCCGCGCCCGAAGCGGCAGGTCGCCGCCGGCGACCGCCTCGCGCTCTCCTTCGCCCCGGCCCGGGTGGCGGCACTCACCGAGCTCGCCCGCCGCCGCCGGGCGACGCCCTTCATGGTCCTTCTCGCCGCCTTCCACACCCTGCTCTCGCGGCTGACCGGCGACGACGACGTGGTGGTGGGCTCGCCGGTAGCCAACCGGGAACGGCCGGAGATCGAGCCCCTGATCGGGTTCTTCGTCAACACGCTGGTCCTGCGCGGCGACCTCTCCGGGGAGCCGACGTTCGACCAGGTGCTCGAGCGCACGCGCCATACGGTCAAGGGCGCGCTCGGCCACCAGTCGCTGCCCTTCGAGCGTCTGGTCGAGGAGCTGGCACCCGAGCGCCACGGCGACCGGACGCCGCTGTTCCAGGTCATGATGGCGCTCCAGAGCCCGCTCGCACCGCTCGTTCTGCCGGGCGTCGAGCTGCTGCCGGCCGAGCTCTCCCTGGGGATCGCCAAGTTCGATCTCTCGCTGGTCTTCCAACCCCACGAGGGGGGGATGACGGCGTCCCTCGAGTTCAACACCGCGCTCTTCGACCGGGAGACCGTCCGGCGTCTGGCCGAGCGCTTCGCGAACCTCCTCGAGGCGGCGCTCGCCGACCCGGCCCGGCCGGTGGCGGAGCTGCCCCTGCTGAGCGGGGAGGAGCAGGGCCAGGTGCTCGGAGCCTGGATCGGGCCGGTCACCGGCTACCCGCGCGACCGCGGCCCGAGCGAGCTCTTCCGCGAGGTCGCGGCGGCGCAGTCCGGACGCCGTGGCGCTCGATTTCGACGCCGAGACCGTCTCGTACGGCGCGCTCGCCCGGCGGGTGCGCTCGGCGGCCCGCGTGCTGCGCCGGGAGGGCGTCGGGCCCGGCGACCGGGTGGGCCTCTGCTTCGACCGCTCGGTGGAGCTCACCGTCGCGGCGCTCGCCACCGTCGAGGCCGGAGCCGCGTACGTGCCCCTCGATCCCTCCTACCCCGAGGAGCGAATCGGCTTCATGATCGAGGATGCCGGCGTGCGGCTGGTCCTCGCCGGGAGCGAGGCTGCCGACGCCCTGCCGAAGCCGCTGCCGCGAGGGGTGCGGCGGCTCGCTCCGGCGGCCGGCGGGGTGGGGGACGACGGGCGCCCGGATCGGCCGCTGGCTTCGGCCGGCGCCTCGGGGCCGGTGGCGGTCTACTACACCTCCGGCTCGACCGGCCGCCCCAAGGGCGTCGCGGTCCCGGCGCGCGGGGTGGTCCGCCTGGTCCGCGACTCCGACTACCTGCGCCTCGGGCCGGACGACCGGGTCTCCTCCCTCTCCAACACCGCCTTCGACGCCGCGACCTTCGAGCTCTGGGGGCCGCTCCTCAACGGCGGAACGCTGGTCGCCGTCGGCCGCGACACGGCGATCGAGCCGGCCCGGCTCGCCGCCGAGATCGGCCGCCGGCGCCTGGGCGTGGCGTTCCTGACCACCGCCCTGTTCAACCAGATGGCGTTCGAGGAGGCCGCCGGCCTGGGCGCGCTCCGGGCCCTCCTGTTCGGCGGCGAGGCGGCGGACCTCGCGGCCGTGCGCGCCGTCGTCCGGGCCGGCGGGCCCGAGACCCTGATCAACCTCTACGGACCGACCGAGAGCTCGACCTTCTCGACCTGGCACGAGATCGGGCGGACGGAGGCGCTGGAGGAGTCGGCGTGGACGGTGCCGATCGGCCGGCCGATCGCGAACACCAGCGTGGTGGTGGCCGACCGGGGGCTCCGGGCGGTTCCGCCGGGCGTCGCCGGGGAGCTGCTGATCGGCGGAGACGGCCTCGCCTCCAGGTATCTCGGGCGACCGGCGCTCACCGCCGAGCGCTTCGTTCCGGACCCGTTCGCGGCGGTTTCGGAGCCCTGGCGGGACCGGGCGTTCGGGGCTCGGCTCTACCGCACCAGCGACCTGGTGCGGCGCCGCCGGGACGGGGTGATCGAGTTCCTCGGCCGCGCCGACGACCAGGTGAAGATCCGCGGTTTCCGGATCGAGCCCGGCGAGGTGGAGGCGGTGCTTGCCGCCCATCCGGACGTCGCCCAGGCGGTGGTCGTGGCGCGCCGCGACCGGTCGGGAGAGCTGGGACTGGTCGGCTATGCCGCGCCGCGCGGCGAGGCGGAGCTCACCTGCGCCGCCCTGCGCGACTACCTCCGCGAGCGGCTGCCCGCGTACCTGGTGCCGGCGGCCTTCGTCGTGCTCGAGGCCCTGCCGCTCACGCCCAACGGCAAGATCGACCGCCGGGCGCTGCCCGAGCCCGAGGCGGCAGGCCCGGCGGCCCGGGGGCACGTGGCGCCGCGCACCGTCTCCGAGGCGGAGGTGGCGCGCGCCTTCGCCGAGGTCCTGGGGGTCGAGGAGGTGGGCGCCGGCGACAGCTTCTTCGATCTCGGGGGCCACTCGCTGAAGGCGACCCGCGTGCTCACCCGGCTGCGCGACCGGCTCGGCGTCGACCTGCCGCTGCGCGTGCTCTTCGAGCGGCCGGTGGTGGCGGAGCTGGCGGCGGCCGTCGACGCCCTGGGAGGCTCCGCCGCCGGGCCGGCGCTCGAGCGGCTGGACGAGGCCCGGCGGGCCGGCGGCATGCGCCTCTCCTACGCCCAGGAGCGCCTCTGGGTGCTCGACCGCCTCGACCTCGGGGCGGACACCTTCTCCATGCCGTTCGCCGTCCGCCTGACCGGGGAGCTCGACGTCGCCGGTCTCGCCGCGGCGCTCTCGACCGTCGTCGCCCGGCACGAGGTCCTGCGGACGGTCTATCGGGTGAGCGACGAGGGGCCGCTCCAGGTGGTCCTGGCGGCCGCGCCTGCGAGCCTGCCGGTGATCGATCTCTCCGGCCTCGCGGCGGCGGCCCGCGAGCCCGCCCTCGGCGACCTCTACGAGCAGCTCAACCGGCGGCCGTTCCACCTCGACCGCGGGCCGGTCTTCCGGGCCGCGCTGGTCCGTGAGGAGAGCGCCGGCGCCGGCCCCCGCCACGTGCTCCATCTGTCGGTCCATCACATCGCCGCCGACGGCTGGTCGATCGAGATCCTGGTCGAGGAGCTGGGCGCGGCCTACGCGGCGCGGCGGGAGGGGCGGGCGCCCGAGCTCCCCGAGCTGCCGGTGCAGTATGGCGACTTTGCGGTCTGGCAGCGCCGGCGCCTCGGCGGAGAGATCCGCGAGCGTCAGCTCGCTTACTGGCGCGAGCGGTTGCGCGGCACTCCCCAGGGCGGCTCGGAGCTCCCGCTCGACCGCCCGCGCCCGGTGGTCCAATCGTTCCGCGGCGAGCGGGTGGAGGTGTTCTTCGAGCCCGAGCTCACCGCCGGCCTCGAGCGCCTCGGCCTGGCCCACAAGGCATCGCTCTTCATGGTCCTGCTCGCCGCCTTCAAGGTCGTCCTCGCCCGCCTCGGCGGCGACGACGACGTGGTGGTCGGCTCGCCGATCGCCGGCCGCGAGCGGGCCGAGCTCGAGCGGCTGATCGGCATCTTCCTGAACAGCCTGGTGCTGCGCACCGACCTCGGGGGCGAGCCGACCTTCATCGCCTTGCTCGAGCGGGTCCGGGAAACCGCGCTCGGCGCCTTCGCCCACCAGGAGGTGCCGTTCGAGATGCTCCTCGAGGAGCTCCGCCCGGAGCGCGACCTCTCGCGCACCCCCTTCTTCCAGGTCTTCTTCAACATGTTCCGCTCGCCGCTCGGCGAGGCGAGCCTGCCGGGGCTCGGCCTGGAGGCGGTGACCGCCCCCGAGCCACCGTCGAAGTTCGACCTGACGCTCTACCTCGGGACCCCTGAGGATCGCGTGCGGATCGACGCGGTGTACAACGCCGACCTGTTCGACCCGGCCACGATCGAGCGTCTGCTCGCCCAGTACCGGCGGGTCCTCGAGCAGGTCGTGGCGCGGCCGGAGGCCGAGATCGGGTCCTACTCGCTGGCGCTGCCGGAGATGGCCGCGGTCCTGCCCGATCCGCGCTCGGAGCTCTGCGCGGCCTGGCACGGGCCGATCCATGGTGCCCTCGAGCGCTGGGCGGGGGAGGCCCCCGATCGCCGGGCGGTCGCCGGGCCGGAGGGGACCTGGAGCTACGGCGCGCTCGCCGACCGCGTCCGGCGGCTCGCCCGCCGGCTCGCCGCGCTCGGGGTAGCGCCGGGCGACCGGGTCGCGGTCTACGCCCACCGCAGCCCGGCGCTCGTCTGGGCCGTGCTCGGGATCCTCGAGGCGGGCGGCGCCTTCGTGGTCCTCGACCCGGGCTACCCGGCCGAGCGCCTCGCCGAGACGATCCGCCAGGCCGGCGCCGCGGTGCTCCTCGAGCTCGCGGCGGCCGGCCCGCCGCCCGAGGCGCTGGCGGACGACCTTCGCGCCCGCGGCGTGGTCCGGCTCGTCTTGGGGCCCCGCGGCGAGGAGCTCGCGGGCGAGGACGCGGCGCCCCTGGGGATCGAGGTGGGGCCGGACGACCCGGCCTACGTCGCCTTCACCTCGGGCTCGACCGGCCGGCCGAAGGGGATCGTCGGGCGCCACGGCTCGCTGAGCCACTTCCTGCCCTGGCAGGGGGAGCGCTTCGGGCTCGGCGCCGGCGACCGCTTCAGCATGCTCTCCGGCCTGGCCCACGACCCACTGCACCGCGACCTCTTCACGCCGCTCTGGTTCGGCGCCTCGCTGGTCGTCCCCGATCCGGCGGAGATGACCCGCGCCGGCTACCTGGCGCGCTGGATGGCCGAGGAGGGCGTGACCGTCGCCCACCTGACGCCGGCGATGGGCCAGGTGCTGACCGAGCGGCCGGCCGCCGGCGCTCGCCTCCACGTGGCGTCGCTCCGCCGCGCCTTCCTGGTCGGCGACGTGCTCACCCACCAGGACGTCGAGCGGCTGACCGAGCTGGCGCCCGAGCTCACCTGCATCAACATGTACGGCTCGACCGAGACCCAGCGGGCGGTCGGCTTCCACGAGCTGCCGCCCTGCCCGGGAGGCCGCCGGCGCGCCCGTGAGGTCCTGCCGCTCGGGCGCGGCATGGAGGACGTCCAGCTCCTGGTCCTCGGGCCGCGCGACCAGCTCGCCGCGGTCGGCGAGGTGGGCGAGATCGCGGTACGCAGCCCGCACCTCGCCCTCGGCTACCACCAAGACCCGGAGCTGACCGCCCGGCGCTTCGCGGCCAACCCGTTCACCGCCCGGCCGGAGGACCGGATCTACCGCACGGGCGACCTCGGCCGCTACCAGGCGGACGGCTCGGTGGTCTTCGTCGGGCGCCGGGACGACCAGGTCAAGGTCCGCGGCTTCCGGATCGAGCCGGGCGAGATCCAGGCCCGCCTGGCGCAGGTCCCCGGCGTCCGCGAGGCGGTGGTCCTGGCGCGCGACGACGGCCCCGGCGGCCGGCGGCTGGTGGCCTACGTGGCGGCCGACGGCACGAACGGCGACCGGCCGACCCCGGAGGCGCTGCGCCTCCACCTCGCGGGCGCCTTGCCGGCGTACATGGTGCCCTCCGGCTTCGCGGTGCTCGACCGGCTGCCGCTGACGCCCAACGGCAAGGTCGACCGGCGCGCCCTGACCGCGGTGCGCGACAGCGCCCTCGAGGCGGCGCGCGCCTCGCAGCCTCCGACCACCGACGGGGAGCGCCGGATCGCGGCGGTGCTCGCCGAGGTCCTGGGCACCGAGGAGCTCGGCGTCGACGCCAACTTCTTCGACCTGGGCGGCAACTCGCTGCTCCTGGTGCGGGCGCACGCCCGGCTGGAGGAGGCCCTCGGTATCGAGCTGCCGCTGATGGCGCTGTTCAACCACCCGAGCGTGCGCTCGCTGGCAGCCCACCTCGCCTCGCGGGAGGCGCCGGCGCCCGACGGCGAGGCCGCCAAGCAGGCCGCCGAGCGGCGAGCCGAGCAGGCCGAGCGCCTGTCGGCGGGGCAGCGGCGCCTGCTCGCGCGGCGCCGGCGGAGCGCGCCGTGACCGCACACGACGCCGGGGCCCGGCCGGCGCGGTCACCGTTCCCGCGCGGCTCCGCACTATAGGGATGCACCGCGGAGGCGGCGCGACGCAGGGGGATCCCCCTGTCCATCACCAGTTCGGGAGAGAGCGATGAGCGATGACGTCGTATTTGACGAGCGCACCGGCATGGAGGTGGCGATCGTCGGGATGGCCTGCCGGTTCCCGGGCGCCGACTCGGTCGAGGCCTTCTGGGAGAACCTCCGGCAGGGGAGCGTGGCGCTCGACCGGGTGACCGCGGAGGCCCTGGCGGCGGTGGGCCTGCCCGCGAGCCTCCTCGAGTCGGAGAGCTACGTGCCGGTGAGCCGTCAGGTCCGCGACTTCGATCGCTTCGACGCCGCCTTTTTCGAGATCGGTCCGCGCGAGGCCGAGCTCATGGATCCGCAGCATCGGGTCTTTCTCGAGTGCGCCTGGGAGGCCCTGGAGGACGCGGGCTACGACCCCGAGCGCTGCGGCGAGTCGGTGGGCGTGTTCGCGGGCTCGCGGATGAACGCCTACATCCTCAACGTCATCTCCAACCCGGGGCTGGCCGAGCAGGTGGGGGACATGGCCATCGCGCTGGCCAACGACAAGGACTACCTGCCGAACCGGGTGTCCTACAAGCTCGACCTGGGCGGCCCGTCGGTCAACGTGCAGAGCGCCTGCTCGACCGCCCTGCTGGCCGTACACCTCGCCAGTCAGGCGCTGATCGCCGGGGAGTGCGAGATGGCGCTCGCCGGCGGCGTCGCGCTCCGCTTCCCGGACGTCGGCTACCCCTACCGGCAGGGCGGCGTGCAGTCGCCGGACGGCCACGTGCGGCCGTTCGACGCCGGCGCCCAGGGCACGATGTTCGGGAGCGGCCTCGGGGCGGTGGTCCTCAAGCGGCTCGAGGACGCGCTCGCCGCCGGCGACACCGTGCACGCGGTGCTCCGCGGCTCGGCGGTGACCAACGACGGCGCGGACCGGCTCGGCTTCGCGGCGCCCGGGGTCGATGGCCAGGCGCGGGCGATCCGGGCGGCGCAGCTCGTCGCCGGGGTGAGCGCCGACACCATCACCTTCGTCGAGGCCCACGGCACCGGCACCCCGATGGGCGACCCGATCGAGGTCGAGGCGCTGACCCGCGTGTTCCGGGAGACCACCGACCGGCGCGGGTTCTGCGCCCTGGGCTCGGCCAAGGCGAACATCGGCCACGCCGGGGCCGCGGCCGGCGTCGCGGGGATCATCAAGGCGGCACTCGCCGTCGAGCGGGGCGAGATCCCGCCGACGCCCCTGTTCGAGACCCCGAACCCGCAGATCGACCTCGCGGCGAGCCCCTTCTTCGTCGCCTCGGAGCTGCGCCCCTGGAGCACGCCCGGGCGGCCGCGCCGCGCCGCGGTGAGCTCGTTCGGCATGGGCGGCACCAACGCCCACGTGATCCTCGAGCAGGCGCCGCCCCGGGAGCCCTCGGGCCCCTCGCGGCCCTGGCAGCTCCTGGTCCTCTCGGCGCGCTCCGAGATCGCTCTCGAGGCCGCGACCGGCCGCCTCGCCGACCATCTCGAGCGCCGCCCGGAGGTGCCGCTGGCCGACGTCGCCCACACTCTCCAGGTCGGGCGCAAGCGCCTTCGCCACCGGCGCAGCGTGGTCTGCCGCGACCGGCTCGAGGCGGTGGCGGCGCTGCGCGGCGAGCGGCCGGAGCGGGTGGCCTCGACCGTCGACGCCGACGTCGGCCGGCCGATCGTTTACCTGTTCTCGGGACAGGGCAGCCAGTACCCGGGGATGGGGCGCGACCTGTACGAGTCGGAGGAGGTCTTCCGGGCGGCCGTCGACCGCTGCGCCGAGGCGCTGCGGGGCCGGCTCGGCGGCCCGGAGGGGAAGGAGCTCGACCTGCGGGACCTCCTCTTCCCCGGCGAGGCGGACGGCGAGGCCGCCGCGCGGCTGGACCGGACGGCGTTCACCCAGCCCGCGCTGTTCGCGGTCGAGTACGCCCTGGCCGAGGTCTGGACCTCGTGGGGGATCGCGCCCCGCGCGATGATCGGGCACTCGATCGGCGAGTACGCGGCCGCCTGCCGCGCGGGAGTCTTCTCGCTCGCGGACGCCCTGTCCGTGGTGGCGGAGCGCGGGAGGCTGATGCAGGCGCTGCCCCCGGGCTCGATGCTCGCGGTGCCGCTCTCGGCGGCGGAGCTCGAAGGGATGCTGGAGGGCCCCGTTTCGCTCGCCGCGGTCAACGCCCCGGAGCGCTCGGTGGTCTCCGGCCCGCCCGACGCGATCGACCGCCTCGCCGCCCGGCTCGCCGAGCGGTCGGTTCCCTGCCGGCCGCTCCACACCAGCCACGCCTTCCACTCGCCGATGATGGAGCCTATCCTCGAGCCGTTCGCGGTGCGGCTCGAAGGGGTCCGGCTGAGCGCGCCGGAGATTCCCTTCGTCTCGAACGTGACCGGCACCTGGATCACCGCCGAGGAGGCGACCGATCCGGGCTACTGGGTGCGCCACCTGCGTGCGCCCGTGCGCTTCGCCGACGGGCTCGCGACGTTGCTCGCCGACGAGCCGCGGTCGGTGCTGCTGGAGGTGGGGCCGGGCAACAGCCTGGGGCGCCTCGCCTCCCGCCACCCGGCGCGCCCCGAGGGCACGCCGGTGCTCGCGTCGCTTCGCCACCCCCGGGAGACCGGCGACGACCGCGCCCACCTGCTGCGCTCGCTCGGGCGCCTCTGGGGCGCCGGGGCCGACGTCGACTGGCCGCTCTTCTACCGCGCCGAGTCGCGGCGCCGGGTGCCGCTTCCGACCTACCCCTTCGAGCGCCGCCGCTACTGGCTCGAGAGCGGCGACGGCATGATCGGCCGCGACCGCGGCTCCGAGCCCAAGGCCGACCTCGGAGACTGGTTCTACCTGCCGACCTGGCGGCCCTCCGCGGCTCCCGCTCCGCGGCCCGAGGCGAAGGGCGAGGAGACGAAGAACGGCGCCGGTGCCCCGTGGCTGCTGTTCGACCAGGGGACCGCCCTCGGCGGCGAGCTCGCCGGGCGGCTCGAGACCGAGGGCCGGCGGGTGGTGCGGGTCGAGCGCGGCGAGCGCTTCCGCGAGGTGGCGGCCGATCGCTACGAGGTCGGCGGCGAGCGGGCCGACTACCAGGCGCTCTTCGACGCGGTCCACCGGCGGGCCGGCGAGCCGGGCGCCGTGGTCCACCTGTGGGCCGCCGGGGAGCCCCCGGAGGGCGGCCGCCTGGCCGCCTGCGCGGCGGCGCAGGAGCGCGGCTTCTGGAGCTTGCTCCACCTGGGGAGCGTCCTGCCGTCGTCCGCCGGCGCGGCGCCGGCTGGGGGTGGAGGAGCGCTCCGCCTGCTGGTCGCGACCGCCGGCATGCAGCGCCTGCCGGGCGAGACCGCGGGAGGCCGGCCCGACGCCGCCACCGTGCTCGGCCCGGTGAAGGTGATCCCGCAGGAGAACCGGGGCGTCTGGGCCGCGGCCGTCGATCTGCCCCAGGGTGCCGCCGAGGCTCCGACGGAGGGGCTCGTCGAGGCCCTCCTCGAAGAGCTCGACGCCGGCCTGCCGGACGAGGTGCTCGCCCTGCGGGAGGGCGAGCGCTGGGTGCGGGACTACGTCCCGACCCACCTGCCGCCGCCGCGCCCCGACCGGCTCCGGCTGCGCCAGGAAGGCGTCTACCTGATCACCGGCGGCCTGGGCGGATTCGGCCTCACCTTCGCCGAGCACCTGGCGAAGAGCTGGCGGGCGCGGCTCGTCCTGGTCGGGCGAACCTCCCTGCCCGAGCCCGCGGAGCGCGACGCCTGGCTGGCGGAGCACGACGAGGACGACCGGACCTCGGTCCGGATCCGCGCCGTCCGCGCGCTCGAGGCGGCCGGCGCCGAGGTCCTGGTGGCCGCGGCCGACGTGGCCGATCCGGAGGCGATCGCCGACGTGGTGCGGCGGGCGGTGGCGCGCTTCGGCGCCCTCCACGGCGTGATCCACGCCGCCGGCGTTCCGGGCGGCGGCACGATCCGCAGGAAGACCCGCGAGGTCGCCGAGGAGGTGCTCGCTCCGAAGGTCCGCGGCACGCTCGCCCTGGAGGCGGCCCTGGAAGAGGCTCCGGAGGGCGGGCTCGACTTCCTCTTCCTCTGCTCCTCCAACCTGGCGATCATCGGACCGTTCGGTCAGGTCGACTACGCCGCGGCCAACGCCTTCCTGGAGGCCTACGCCCACGCCGCGCCGCCTCGGGACCGCCGCTACACGGTGGCGGTCGACTGGGGAGCCTGGGCCGAGACGGGGATGGCGGTCGACACCGAGCGGCGGGCCGCCGAGAAGGGCGGGAAGAGCATCTCGGCCGCCGGCGGGATCACGGGCGCCCAGGGGGTCGAGGTCCTCGAGCGGGTCCTCGGGGCGGGGCGGCACCCGCAGCTCGCGGTCAGCCCGCGCGACCTGCGGGTGACCCTCGAGCGGATCCGCGGCGCGAACCTGGCGGAGATCGCCGAGCTGGCGGCCGAGCGCGGCGAGACGGGCACGAGCCACGACCGCCCGGCGCTCGACACCGAGTACGTGGCGCCGCGGGACGAGGTCGAGGAGGCGCTCGCCGCCCTCTGGCGCCGGACCCTGAGCCTCGACCAGGTGGGCGTTCGCGACGGCTTCTTCGACCTGGGCGGCGACTCGATCGTGGCGATCAGCCTGATCGCGAACATGGCCAAGGAGGGCTTCGACTGCAGCCCGGACGAGCTCTTCGAGCACCAGACGATCGCCGAGCTGGCGGAGGTCCACCGGCGCCGGGGCGGCCGGCGATCGCCGGACGAGGCGTGGCAGGCCTGGCGCGAGGAGCAGGCGGCGGGCGTCTGGCGAGCCGATCTCGACCACTGGCTCGCCGCGGCGTCGGGAGCCACGGTGCGCCTGGGTGGCGCCGGCACCGGCGGCGCCGCGGCCGGGGGCGGCGGGCGCGAGGACCTGGCGAGCCGCCTCGAGCCGCCGGCCGGCGCCGAGCTCCTCGAGCGCGCCCTCCCCGAGCCTCCGGGCGAGCCTCGAGGAGGTGGCCCTGGCCGCCCTGGCGATCGCCGTCCGCCGGGTCGCGGGCGGCGGCCGGCTGTGGGTCGAGCTGACCGGTGACGGCCGGCGCGCGGCGCCCGAGGAGCTCGGGATCGGCGGCGCTCCGGAGCCCTTGTCGTACACCTTCCCGGCGGTGATCGAGCTTTCGGCGGCCGGATCCGGCGAGGCGGCGGAGGTGGTGCGCGCCGTCAAGGAGCAGCGCCGGCGGGTTCCCTCCGGCGGCGCGTCGTTCGCGGCCCTGCGCGACCTGGCGCCCGACGAGTCGGTCCGCCGGCGGCTGCGAGAGCTCGGCGGCCCCGAGCTGGCGCTCCGGGTAGGCGAGGCGCCGGCGGCGGAGCCGGAGGCGGGCTGCCGGCCGGCGCTCGAGCTACGTCTGGCGGTCGTCGGCGGCGAGGCGCTGATCGCGTGGAGCTTCGCTCCGGGCGCGGTCGCCCGGGAGCGGGTCGAGGCCCTCGACCGGGCGCTCCGCGAAGCCCTCCGGGAGATCGTCGCGGCGGGCCGGGACGGGGAGGCGGTGGCGGTCTCGGCGACCGACTTCCCGGAGGCCGGCCTCAGCCAGGAGGATCTCGACAGGGTGCTCGGGAGCCTCTAGTCGTCTGACGAGGGCGAGATCGTGACGAATGAGCCGAGTTTCTCGACGAGCCGACAGAGCGGAAGGGGGTGTCCGGTCGATCGTCCCCTTCCCCCCCGTGGGGAGGGAAGGGGATCGAGGGGATGCGGGGGGCATCCGATGGATCCAGCGGCCTGGAGTAGCCGTTGCGATGAGCGCAGCCGAGATCGCTCGACGTGGGCGGGTGGCCAGCGATTCATGACGCCAAGAACGCTCCAGGCACCTCGACGGTTCGAGGCGGAGCTCAGCTAGGTGGCCCACCGCGAAGTCGAGGACATCTATCGGCTCTCGCCGGTCCAGCAAGGCATGCTGTTCCATGCCCTGTTCGAGCCGGGAGGCGTCGCCTACTTCGAGCAGTTCGCCTACGAACAGACGGGCGCTCTCGATCGGGAGCGCCTCCTCGCGGCCTGGCGGCACCTCCTGGCCCGCGAGCCGATCCTGCGCACCGCCTTCGTCTGGGAGGGGCTCGACGAGCCGGTCCAGGTGGTGCGGCGGCGGGTCGAGCTGCCGGTCGTCGAGCGGGACCTCCGGGGCCTCGGGCACGACGAGCAGCGCCGGCGGGTGGCCGCCTATCTCGAGGAGGACCGAGCCCGCGGCTTCGACCTCGGCACGGCCCCCCTCGCCCGAATCTCGCTGCTCCACCTGGGCGACGAGCGCACCACCGTCGTCCTCAGCTACCACCACCTCCTGCTCGACGGCTGGTCGACGACGATCCTGCTGCGCGACGTCGCCGGGGCCTACGAGGCCCTCGGACGCGGTGAGGAGCCCGACCTGCCGGCGCGCCGGCCGTTCCGCGACTACGTCGCCTGGCTCAACCGCCAGGACCTCGACGCGGCGCGCCAGTACTGGGCCCGGGCGCTCGCGGGCTTCGAGGCGCCGACGCCGCTGCCGGGCACCGGCGACGGGGCCGCGCCCGGCGGCGAGGCGGCTCACGGCCAGCGCACCTGCCGCCTCTCCGCGTCGGCCACGACGGCCCTGCGCGAGGTCGCCCGGCGTCACGAGGTGACCCTCGCCACCCTGGTGCAGGCGGCGTGGGCCCTGACCCTCGCCCGCCACGCCGGGACCGCGGACGCCACCCTCGGGGTCACCGTCTCCGGCCGTCCGGCCGGCCTCCAGGGTGTCGACGGCATGATCGGGTGCTTCATCAACACCCTGCCGCTCCGCCTGCCGGTACCCGCCACGGGCGGGATCGGCGCCTGGCTCCGGGAGGTGCGGGCGCGCCAGGCCGAGCTCGCCCGCTTCGAGTACAGCCCGCTGGCCGAGATCCGGCGCTGGGCCGGGATCCCGGGCGAACGGCCGCTGTTCGACGCCATCCTGGTGTTCCAGAACTTCGACGGCGGCGGCGGCGAGCGCAACGGGGTCGACCGGTTCAACCGGACCCACTACCCGCTGACGCTGGTCGCCGTCCCCGAGCGCGAGCTGTCGTTCCTGGCGACCTTCCGGAGCGACGTGCTCCCGGCCGCCGCGGCCGGCCGTCTGCTCGGCCACCTGCGAGGAGTCCTCGAGCGCCTGGCTGCGGACCCGGCGACCGTCGGCGAGCTCGCCGCCCTGCCGCCGGCGGAGGAGCACGCGCTCCGGCGCGAGTGGAACGACACGGCGACGCACTACCCGGGTGCAAAGCGCTGCCTCCACGAGCTGATCGCCGTCCAGGCGGAGCGCACCCCCGGCGCGACCGCGGTCTGGTTCGAGGGGCGCTCGCTGACCTACCGCGAGCTCGACCGGCGCGCGGACCGCCTGGCCTGGCGGCTGCGCGCCCTGGGCGTCGGTCCCGAGACGCTGGTCGGCCTGTGCGCCGAGCGCTCGCTCGAGCTGGTCGTCGGGCTGCTGGCGATCCTCAAGGCCGGGGGCGCCTACGTGCCGCTCGATCCCTCGTACCCGTCCGAACGCCTCGCCTTCATGCTCGAGGACTCGCGCATCGCCGTCCTCCTGGCGGGCGACGGGGTCGCGACCGCGCTGCCGGAGCACGGCGCGCAGGTCGTCCCGCTCGCCGGGTCGGCCGATCCGCCGCCGGCCGGCGAGGAGGCACCAGCGAGCGCCGGGCCGCCGCCGAGCGGCGCCGGGCCGGAGAACCTGGCCTACGTGATCTTCACCTCGGGCTCGACCGGCCGTCCCAAGGGGGCGATGAACCGCCACCGGGGGATCGTCAACCGGCTCCTCTGGATGCAGGGCGAGTACCTCCTCGATCCCTCCGACCGGGTGCTCCAGAAGACCCCGTTCAGCTTCGACGTCTCGGTCTGGGAGCTCTTCTGGCCGCTGCTGGCGGGCGCCCGCCTGGTGGTCGCCCGGCCCGGCGGGCACCAGGACGGCGCCTACCTGGCCCGCCTGATCGCCGAGCAGGGCGTGACCACGATCCACTTCGTGCCTTCGATGCTCCAGGTCTTCCTGGAGGAGCCCGGGGTCGCGGCCTGCGGCTCCCTGCGGCGGGTGATCGCGAGCGGCGAGGCGCTGCCGCGGGACCTGGTCGAGCGCTTCTACGAGCGGCTGCCGGGGCGGGAAGGGGAGGCCGCGGCGCGGCTCCACAACCTCTACGGCCCGACCGAAGCGGCGGTCGACGTGACCTACCGGCCGACCGAGCCCGGCGGGCGCGGTCCGGTGCCGATCGGCCGGCCGGTCGCCAACACCCACCTCCTGGTCCTGGGGCGCGACGGCCGGCCGGTGCCCGCCGGCGCTCCCGGCGAGCTCTGCCTCGGCGGCCGGCAGGTGGGGAGAGGCTACTTCGCCCGCCCGGCGCTCACCGCGGCGCGCTTCGTGCCCGATCCGACGGCGGGGCGGCCGGGACCGGCGGAGGCGGCGCCCGGCGCCCACGTCTACCGCACCGGAGACCTCGCCTGCTGGCGCCCCGACGGCGCGGTCGAGTTCCTCGGCCGGATCGACTTCCAGATCAAGCTGCGCGGCTTCCGGATCGAGCTCGGGGAGATCGAGGCGGCGCTCGCCGGCCACCCGGCGGTGCGAGAGGCGGCGGTGGTCGCCCGCGAGCGCGAGCCGGGCGACGTTCGGCTGGTGGCCTATGCGGTGCCGGCGGCGGGGGAGGCGCCGGCCTCCTCCGACCTGCGCGCCCATCTCGGTCGCTCGCTGCCGGAGTACATGGTGCCGTCGGCGATCGTCCTGCTCGTGGCGATGCCGCTCACGCCGAGCGGCAAGCTCGACCGCCGGGCGCTGCCCGACCCTCCCGACGCCGGGGCCTCCGCCCGCGAGCACGAGGCTCCGCGCACGCCGACCGAGGAGATCCTCGCCAGCCTCTGGAGCCAGGTCCTGGGAGTCGAGAGGGTGGGGCGCCACGACGACTTCTTCGAGCTCGGCGGCCACTCGCTGCTCGCCACCCGGCTGCTCTGGCGCGTGCGCGACGCGTTCCGGGTGGAGCTACCGCTGCGCTCGCTCTTCGACCGCTCGACGCTCGCCGGCTCGGCGGCGCTGATCGACGCGGCGCGCGGCGGGGAGGGAGCGGGAGCCGGCGAGAGCCCCCCGATCCCCATACTGCCGCGCGACGGCGAGGCGCCGTTCGTCTTCCCGCAGTCGTTCTCCCAGGAGCGGCTCTGGTTCCTCGACCGGCTCCATCCCGGGAGCGCCGCCTACAACATCCCTTCGGCGGTCCGGCTCGCCGGCGAGCTCGACGAGGTGGCCCTGGTGGCGGCGCTCGGCGAGGTCGCGGCGCGCCACGAGATCCTGCGCACGACCTTCGGCACGGAGGGAGACCGGCCAGTCCAGCGGGTCCGCGCCCCGGGAGGCGGCATGGCGGGCCTGCCGGTCGAGCGCGTCGACCTCTCCGGCGAGGGAGGCCCGGCGACGGCCCTCGAGCGCGCGGCGGAGCTGGTCCGCGACCGGGCGCGCCGGCCCTTCGACCTCGAACGGGGGCCGCTCGGGCGCGCCGTCCTGGTCCGCCTCGGGCCGCGCGACCACGTCCTCGGGCTGACCCTGCACCACATCGTCTCCGACGGCTGGTCGGCCGGCGTCCTGGTGCGCGAGCTGGCGGCGCTCTACGCCGCCCGCGCCCAGGTCGGAGAGGGGGTCGCCGCGCTGCCTCCGCTGCCGGTCCAGTACGCCGACTTCTCCGCCTGGCAGCGCGACCGGCTCTCGGGAGCGCGCCTGGCAGGAGAGCTCGAGCACTGGCGGCGGCGCCTGGCCGGCGCCCCGGACCTCCTCGCCCTGCCGCTCGACCGGCCACGGCCGGCGGTCCAGACCTATCGCGGCGAGGTCGAGTCGCGGACCTTCGACGAGCCGGTCCACCACGCCATGACCGCCCTCGGACGCGCCGAGGGGGCGACCCGGTTCGTGGTCCTGCTCGCCGGGCTGGCGGCGCTCCTGGGACGCTACTCGGGACAGGACGACCTCACCGTCGGGGCGCCGGTCGCCGGCCGCGACCGGCCGGAGCTCGAGGGCCTGATCGGCTTGTTCGTCAACACCCTCGTGCTGCGGGCCGACCTGGCGGGCGGCATCGGCTTTCGCGATCTCCTCGCGCGCCTGCGCGAGACGGTGCTCGACGCCCACGCCCACCAGGAGCTGCCGTTCGAGCGGCTGGTCGAGGCGCTCGCGCCGCGCCGGGAGGTCAGCCACTCGCCGCTCTTCCAGGTGATGCTCGCCTTCCAGGACCGCCCCGAGCCGATCGCGGCCCCCGGCCTGACGCTGGCGCCGTTCGCGGCCGGCACCGGCACCTCGAAGTTCGACCTCACCCTCTACGCGGCCGACCTCGAGGACCGGATGGAGGTCAGCGCCGAGTACAACCCCGACCTCTTCGACCGGCCGACGATCGCGCGCCTGCTCGGCCACCTGGAGGGTCTACTTGCCGCGGCCGCGGCCGCCCCGGCGAGAGTCCTCGCCGACCTGGCGATCCTCTCCGACGCCGAGCGCCGGCAGCTCGCGGCGTGGAACGGCACCGCCGCGGCCTACGCCGGCGCCGCGACCCTCCACGAGCGCCTCGCCGCCCAGGCCCGCGCCACCCCGGACGCCGTGGCGGTGGTCTCGGCCGGCGACGCGCTCAGCTACCGCGAGCTCGCCGCCCGCGCCGGCCGCCTCGCCGGCCGGTTGCAGGCCGCCGGCGTCGGGCCGGACTCGCTGGTCGGGGTGGCGGCCGAGCGCTCCCCGGAGCTGATGGTGGCTCTCCTGGCGGTGCTCGCGGCCGGGGGAGCCTACGTGCCGCTCGATCCGTCCTACCCGGCGGAACGGCTGGCGGCCATGATCGAGGACGCCCACCCGCCGGTGATCCTCGCCCAGCCCGGGCTCCTCGACCGTCTGCCGGGGGTCGGGAGCGCGGTGATCGAGCTGCCGCCCGGCGGCGACGTCGGACAAAGCGCGCCGGTCCGGCCGCCGCCGGCGCTCGCCGACGCGCTCGCCTACACCATCTTCACCTCGGGCTCGACCGGCCGCCCGAAGGGGGTGATGAACCGCCACGCCGGGATCGTCAACCGGCTCGCCTGGATGCAGGAGACCCTCGGGCTGGGCCCCGGCGACCGGGTGCTCCAGAAGACGCCGGCGAGCTTCGACGTGTCGGTGTGGGAGCTGTTCTGGCCGCTCCTGACCGGTGCCGCGCTGGTGATGGCGCGGCCGGAGGGGCACAAGGACCCGGCCTACCTGGCCGCGACCGTCGTCCGCGAGCGGGTGACCACGCTCCACTTCGTCCCCTCGATGCTCCAGGCCTTCCTCGAGGCGCGCGGAGTCGAGACCTGCCGCGACCTGCGCCGGGTGATCGCGAGCGGCGAGGCCCTCGCCCCCGACCTGGTCGAGCGCTACTACCAGCGGCTCGAGGCGCCGCTCCACAACCTCTACGGCCCGACCGAGGCGGCGGTCGACGTGACCCACTGGCCGACGTCGCCCGGGGCCGGCGCCCTCGGCGTGCCGATCGGCCACCCGGTGGCCAACACCCGGATCCACGTCGTCGATCCCGGGGGCCGCGAGGTGCCGGTCGGGGTGCCCGGCGAGCTCCGGATCGGCGGCGTCCAGGTCGCCCGGGGCTACGCCGGCCGGCCGGCGCTGAGCGCCGAGCGCTTCGTGCCCGATCCGTTCGCCGAGACGCCGGGAAGCCGCCTCTACCGCACCGGCGACCTCGCCCGCTGGCTGGCCGCCGGCGAGGTCGCCTACCTCGGCCGGATCGACCACCAGGTCAAGGTCCGCGGTTTCCGGATCGAGCTGGGGGAGATCGAGGCCGCGCTCGCCGACCTGCCGGCGGTGCGCGAGGCGACCGTCCTGGCGCTCGGGGCGGGCGAGGAGCGGCGGCTGGTCGCGTACGTGGTCGCCGCCGGCGGCGCCGGAAGCGACCCTCCGACCCTCGAGGGAGTGCGCCGGGGCCTGGCGAGCCGGGTCCCCGAGTACATGCTGCCCTCGGCCCTGGTGGTGCTCGACGCCATGCCGCTCACCCCCAGCGGCAAGGTCGACCGCCGGGCCCTGCCCGCGCCCGAGCACCCCGCCGCGTCGCACCGCCACGTCGCGCCGCGGACCCCCGCGGAGGAGACGATCGCCGGGATCTGGGCCGAGGTGCTGGGCGCCGAGCGGGTGGGCGTCGAGGACGATTTCTTCCTCTTGGGCGGGCACTCGCTCCTGGGCGCCCGGGTGGTCTCCCGGGTGGCGGCGGCCTTCGGGGTCGACCTGCCGCTGATGACCCTCTTCCGGTCGCCGACGGTGGCGGGCCTGGCCGCGGCGGTCGAGGGCCTGACCGCTTCCGGGGAGGGCACCGGCCACGGCCCGAGGGCCATTCCGCGGGCGCCGCGGACCGGGCCGCTGCCGCTCTCCTACGCCCAGGAGAGGCTCTGGTTCCTCGACCGGTTCGAGCCCGAGAGCCCGCTCTACAACCTCCCCTCCGGGCTGCGCGTGCGCGGTCCGCTCGACGCGGCGGCGCTCGAGGGCGCCCTGGACGACCTGGCCGCCCGCCACGAGACCCTGCGCACGACCTTCGCCGAGACCGCGTCCTGGCCGGTGCAGGTGATCGCTGCCGAGGGGAGGCTACCGCTCGCCCGGATCGACCTCTCGCGGCTGCCGGCGGCGCGCCGGGAGGCGGCGGCGAGGCGCCTCGCCCGACGCGCCGGCCGCCGCCCCTTCGACCTGGCGCGCGGCCCGCTCGCCCGCGCCCTGCTGCTCCGGCTCGCCCCCGAGGAGCACGAGGTCCACCTGACCGTCCACCACGCGGCGAGCGACGGCGCCTCGGAACGGATCCTGGTCCGCGACCTGCTGGTGCTCTACGCCCGCCGGGTCGGCCGGGCGGAGCGAGCGGCCGCCCCGGCGCTCCCCGAGCTGCCGGTCCAGTACGCCGACTTCGCCGCCTGGCAGCGGGCGCACCTCTCGGGGGCGCGGCTCGAGGCGGAGGTCGCGCACTGGCGCGAGCGGCTGGCCGGCGCCCCGGAGCTCCTCGAGCTGCCGGCCGACCGCCCCCGGCCGCCCGCCCAGACCTTCCGGGGCGGCGCCCGCCCGGTGCGCCTCCCCCGCGCTTTGACCGGGCCCTTGCGCAGGGCGGCGCGGGCACGCGGCGCCACGCCGTTCATGACCCTCCTCGCGGCCTACGCGGCCCTGCTGGGACGGCTCACCGGCCAGGACGACGTGGTGGTGGGAACCCCGGTCGAGGGGCGCTTCCGGCCCGAGCTCGAGGAGCTGGTCGGGTTCTTCGTCAACACCCTGGCCCTGCGGATCGACCTCGCCGGCGAACCGGGCTTCGGCGAGCTGGCCGAGCGCGCGCGCCGCGCCACGCTCGAAGGCTACGACCACCAACAGGTGCCCTTCGAGAAGCTGGTGGCGGAGCTCCGGCCGACCCGGAACCTCGCCTACTCGCCGCTCTTCCAGGTGATGCTCATCGTCCAGCCGGCGGTGACGGAGCCGGCGGTGGGCCGGGCGCTGGGCCTGGAGCTCGCGCGCGCCAACCCGGGCACCGGCGTCTCGAAGTTCGATCTGACCCTGAACCTGTTCGACAACGGCACCGAGGTCGGCGGCCAGTGGGCCTACAGCGCCGACCTGTTCGATCCTGCGACCGTCGACCGGCTCACCCGGGGTTTCGAGACGCTCCTCGCCGCCGGCCTCGCCGCTCCGCAGGTTCCTCTGGCGCGGTTGCCACTGCTCGCGGCCGAGGAGCGGCAGCAGGTGCTGGTCGACTGGAACGCGCCTGCGGTCGAGCACCCGCGGGGCGGCTCGGTCCAGCGGATGGTGGCGGAGCAGGCCGCGCGCACGCCGGACGCCGTCGCGGTGGTCTTCGAGGGCGAGCACCTCTCCTACGGCGAGCTCGACCGGCGCGCCGGGCGCCTGGCCCGGCGGCTGCGCGCGGCCGGCGTCGGCCCCGAGGTCGTCGCCGGGGTCCTCGCCGAGCGCTCCGTCGACCTGCCGGCCGCGCTGCTCGCCGTCCTGCGCGCGGGCGGCGCCTACCTGCCCCTGGACCCGCAGCTCCCGGCCGACCGGCTACGCTTTCTGCTCGCGGACGCCCGGGTCCGGGTGGTGCTCGCTCCGGACCACCTCACGCCGCGCCTCGCCGAGGTGGTGCCGGGCGAGGGCGCCCCACGGCGGATTCCGCTCGCGGCGGACGAGGGCCCGGACGCGGCGCCCGAGCCGGACGAGCTGCCGGACCAGGTGCCCCCGGAGCAGGCCGCCTACGTGATCTACACCTCCGGCTCGACCGGCCGGCCCAAGGGAGCGGTGGTACCCCACGGACCGCTCGCCAACCGCCTCCAGTACGCTCGGGCGGTCGACGTCGGCCCGCTCGACGGCTTCCTCCAGAAGACGACGATCAGCTTCGACGTCTCGGTGCTCGAGATCTTCGGCCCGCTGGTCGCGGGCGGCCGGACCGTGCTCCCTCGGCCCGGGGGCGAGAAGGACACGGCTTACCTGGTCGACCTGGTCGGCCGGGAGCGGCTCACCCAGACCTCGTTCCCGCCGACGCTGCTGTTCGCGCTTCTCGAGGAGCCGCGCTTCCGCGAGCTCTCGAGCCTGCGCACGGTCATCACCGGCGGCGAGACGGTGGCCCCGGAGCTGCCCGGGCGCTTCCACCGCCACCTCGCGGCCGACCTGCTCAACCGCTACGGGCCGACCGAGGCGACGATCTCGGTCACCTCCTGGCGCTGCCGGCCGGAGGCCCGCGAGCGGGCGCTGCCGATCGGCCGGCCGACCGCCGGCGCGCGCGTGTACGTGTTCGACCGCCGCCTCGAGCCGCTGCCCGTGGGGGTGCCCGGCGAGGTCTGTCTCGGCGGGCCGTGCGTCGCGCGCGGGCTACCTCGACCGGCCGGCCAGGACCGCCGCGAGCTTCGTGCCCGACCCTTTCGCGGCCGGCGAGGATCGGGGGGCTCGGATGTACCGCACCGGCGACCTGGCCCGCTTGCGCACCGACGGCGCGCTCGAGTTCGTCGGCCGGGTCGACACCCAGGTGAAGATCCGCGGCTTCCGCGTCGAGCTGGGAGAGATCGAGGCCGCGATCGGCCGCCGCCCCGGGGTGCGCGAGGTGGCGGTGGCGGCACGCGGCGAGGGGGCCGGCCGCCGGCTGGTCGCCTACTGGGTAGCGGCCGGGGAGGAGGCGGGGGCCGCCGACGATCTCGCGGCCCGGGTCGCCGCCGAGCTGCCGGGGCACATGGTGCCTTCCACCTTCGTGCGTCTCGCCGCGCTGCCGCTGACCCCGACCGGCAAGGTCGACCGTGCGGCGCTCCCCGAGCCGGAGCGCGCGGCGGGTCCGTCGGGCCGGCCGGCCGAGCCGCCGCAAGGAGCGGTGGAGGAGACCGTCGCCGGCCTCTGGCGGGACCTCCTGGAGATCGAGTCGGTCTCCCGCCACGACGACTTCTTCGACCTGGGCGGCCACTCGCTCCTCGCGACCCGGGTGGTCTCGCGCCTGCGCCAGGCGTTCGGGGTCGAGCTGCCCCTGCGGCGCCTGTTCGAGGAGCCGACGGTGGCCGGTCTGGCGCGGGCCGTCGCCGAGGCCCGCGGCCGCGGCGAGGGCCCCGGACCCGCGATCGCGGCCCGCCCGCGCTCGGCCGCCGACGGCTCGGGCTCGGTCGAGCTGCCGCTCTCCTTCGCCCAGGAGCGGCTCTGGTTCCTCGACCGCATGGACGGCGAGAGCGCGGCCTACAACCTGACCTCGGCGCTGCGCCTCGAAGGGCGCCTGGATCCGGCGGCCCTGACGCGGGCCTTCAGCGGCCTGGTGCGCCGGCACGAGACCCTCCGGACGGTGTTCGTCTCGCCGCCGGCCCGCGCCGGCGCCGGCGGCGGCCCGCGCCAGCGGATCCTTCCTCCCGCGCCGGCGGCCGTCCCGGTGATCGATCTCGGCGCTCTGCCGCCCGCGCTCCGGGAGCGCGAGCTTCGGGTTCTCGGGGACCGCGACGCCCGCCGCCGGCTCGACCTCGAGCGCGGCCCGCTGGTCCGCGTCCTCCTGGCGCGCCTGGGCCCGGCCGATCACGCGGTGCTGCTGACCCTGCACCACATCGTCTCGGACGCCTGGTCGCTGGGGATCCTGGTGCGGGAGCTCACCGCGCTCTACCAGGCGGAGCGGGCCGGCGCGCCGGCCGGGCTTCCGGAGCTGCCGGTGCAGTACGCCGACTACGCCGCCTGGCAGCGCGGGTGGCTCACCGGCGAGGCGCTGGAGCGGCAGCTCGCCTACTGGCGGGATCGGCTCGGGGGGGCCAGCGCGGTCCTCGACCTGCCGACCGACCGGCCGCGGCCGCCGGTCCAGACGTCGCGCGGAGGCGTCGTCGACGCCGCCCTGGCCGAGGGACTCGGCGCGCGCCTCGGAGAGCTCGCGCGGCGGCGCGACGCGACCCTCTTCATGGTCGCGATGGCCGGCTTTCAGGCGCTCCTCGAGCGCCACACCGGGCAGGGCGACCTGACGGTGGGGACCACCATCGCCGGCCGCTCCTACGCCGAGACCGAAGGGTTGATCGGCTTCTTCGTCAACACCCTCGCCCTGCGCGGCGACCTCTCCGACGACCCCGCCTTCGGCACCGTCGTCGAGCGGGTACGGGAGGCGAGCCTCGGCGCCTACGAGCACCAGGACCTGCCGTTCGAGAAGCTGGTCGAGGAGCTCCACCCGCGGCGCGACCTCTCCCGTCCGCCGCTCTTCCAGGTGCTGATGCAGCTCCAGAACGCCCCGGTCGGACGGCTCGAGCTGCCGGGCCTGACCGTGCGCCCGGTGCTGCGCGACAGCGCCACCGCCAAGTTCGACCTGATCCTCAACCTGTCGGAAGCGGCAGGGGAGCTCCGCGGCCACTGGCGCTACAAGACCGACCTGTTCGACCGGACCACGGTCGAGCGGCTGGCCCGCCACCTCGGCAACCTGCTCGCCGCCGCCGCCGCGGACCCGGAGCGGCCGGTCTCGGCGCTCGCGATGCTCGACCGGGCCGAGCGCCACCAGCTGGTCCACGAGCTGGCGGGAGGGGGATGGCGGGAGCGGGACGGGGGCGGCCGGGACACGCTCGACCGGCTCTTCCGCGAGCGGGCGTCGGCGGCGCCGGACGCGGTCGCGGCGACCTGCGGCGGGTGCGCCCTGTCCTATGGCGAGCTCTCGGCGCGCGCCCGGCGCCTGGCCGGCGGGCTTCGGCCGCTCGGCGTCGGCCCGGGTGTGGCCGCGGGGATCTGCCTCGACCGCTCGCTCGACACCGTGGTCGCGATCCTCGGCGTCCTCGAGGCGGGCGGCGCCTACCTGCCGCTCGATCCGGCCTACCCGGAGGAACGGCTCGCGTTCATTCTCGAGGACAGCCGGGCGCCGGTGGTGATCACCCGGAGGGCCCTCGCCGGCCGGCTGGCCGGGCTGGGCGGGGAGGGTACGGCGGGTGCCCGGGTCCTGTGCCTGGACGAGGCGCCGGAGGCCGCTTCCGGCATCGGTCCGGAGAGCGGTCCCGCCGGCCCCGACGACGTCGCGTACGTCATCTACACCTCGGGCTCGACAGGCCGGCCCAAGGGGGTGCCCGTCCGCCACCGCAATGCCATCCGGCTGTTCGAGGCCACCGACGCCTGGTTCGGCTTCGGTCCGGACGACGCCTGGACCCTCTTTCATTCCTACGCCTTCGACTTCTCGGTCTGGGAGCTCTGGGGCGCGCTCCTCTACGGCGGCCGCCTCGAGGTCGTGCCCCACGACGTGAGCCGGTCGCCCGAGGCCTTCCACGAGCTGCTGGCGCGCGAGCGGGTGACGGTCCTCAACCAGACGCCCTCGGCGTTCCGCCAGCTGGTGCGCGCCGACGGCTCCGGCCGCGCGGCGCTCGACGCCTTGCGCGCGGTGGTCTTCGGCGGCGAGGCCCTCGAGCTCGAGAGCCTGGCGCCCTGGTTCGAGCGCTACGGCGACGAGCGGCCGCGCCTGGTGAACATGTACGGCATCACCGAGACCACGGTGCACGTGACCTACCGGCCGATCCGGCGCCGGGACCTCGAGACCGCTCCGGGAAGCGTGATCGGGCGGCCGATTCCCGATCTCTCCGTCCGCCTCCTCGATCCGCACGGAGCGCCGGTTCCGATCGGCGTCGCGGGTGAGATCCACGTCGGCGGGGCGGGCGTCGCCGTCGGCTACCTCGAGCGTCCGGGGCTCACGGCCCGGCGCTTCGTGCCCGACGACGGCGGCGAGCGCCTCTACCGCAGCGGCGACCTCGCGCGCTGGCTGCCCGACGGCGACCTCGAGTATCTCGGCCGCATCGACCACCAGGTCAAGGTGCGCGGCTTCCGGATCGAGCTGGGGGAGATCGAGTCCGCCCTGGCCGCCCATCCGCAGGTCGCCGAGGCGGTGGTGCTGGCGCGGCCGGGCCGGTCCGGCGCCGGCGAGGAAGCGCGGCTGGTGGCCTACGTGGTGCCCGCCGGGCCGGCCCGCCCGTCGGTCTCCGAGCTGCGCCGCTTCACCGGCGAGCGGCTGCCCGACTACATGGTGCCGGGCGCGGTCGTGCTCCTCGACGCCATCCCTCTGACCCCCAACGGCAAGGTCGACCGCAAGGCCCTGCCCGAGCCCGAGGACGAGCGCCCGGAAGCTCGCCCAGGCGTACCTGGCGCCGCGCGACGAGCTCGAGGCCTGGCTCGCCGACGTCTGGTCGCGTTCCCTGGGGATCGGCCGCCCGGGGGTCGAGGACGACTTCTTCGACCTCGGCGGCAACTCGCTCCTGGGCGCCGGGCTGATCAACGAGGTGCAGGAGGCCCTCGGCGAGATCGTCCACGTGGTGGTGATCTTCGACGCCCCGACCATCGCCCGGATGGCCGCCTACCTGCGCGCGCAGCATCCGGCGGCCGTGGCCCGCCTGCTGGGCGGCGGCGGGCCGGGCGCGGAGACGGCGGAGAGCGACGACGGGCCGGCGATCGACGAGGCCGCGGTGACCGTGATCCAGGATCTCGCCGCAAGGCTGCCGCGCCACTCGCTCGGCCGTCCCGCCGCGCGCCCCGCCAACCCGCCGGCGCTCTTCGTCCTGGCCCCGCCCCGGAGCGGCACGACCCTCCTGCGCGTGATCCTCGGCGGCCATCCGGGCCTGTTCGCGCCGCCCGAGCTCGAGCTGCTCTCCTTCGACACCATGGGCGAGCGCGCCCGCGCCTTCCAGGGCCGGGACGGCTTCTGGCTCGAGGGCGCGCTGCGGGCGGTGATGGAGGCCCGGGGCTGCGCCGCCGAAGAGGCGCGCGAGCTGGTCGCCCGGGCCGAGGCCGACGACGAGTCCACCCAGCGCTTCTACGGTCGCCTGCAGGAGTGGATCGGCGACCGCCTGCTGGTCGACAAGACGCCGTCCTACGCGCTGTGGCCCGGGATCCTCGAGCGCGCCGAGGCGGAGTTCGAGAGCCCGCGCTATCTCCACCTGGTCCGCCATCCCTACGGCATGATCCGCTCGTTCGAGGAAGCGAAGCTCGACCAGATCTTCTTCCACGCCGAGCACCCATACACCCGCCGGCGCCTGGCGGAGCTGCTCTGGACCGTCAGCCACCGGAACATCCTCGCCTTCCTCGCCGGCGTCCCCGCCGAGCGGCGCATGACGGTGCACTTCGAGCGCCTGGTGCGGACACCGGAGCGCGAGATCGGCCGGATCTGCGATTTCCTCGGCCTCGAGATGCACGAGGCGATGGTGGATCCGTACCGGGACGGCCGGCGGCGGATGACCGACGGCCTCCACCAGGCGTCGCGGATGCTCGGCGACGTCAAGTTCCACCAGCACGCCGGGATCGACCCGGCGGTGGCCGACCGCTGGCGGCAGGACTACCGGCGGGACTTCCTGGGCGAGCCGACCCGCCGGGTGGCGGCGCGGCTGGGCCAGGGCGACGTCCGGATCGAGCGCCTGCTGCCCCCGAGCGTGGTCGCGCTGCGCCCCGGGCCGCCGGAGGACGAGCGGCCGCCCCTCTTCATGGTCCACCCGGTGTCGGGAGACGTCTACTTCTATCGCGACCTGATCCGCGGCCTGGACGACGACCGGCCGGTCTACGGCTTCCAGGCGCCGGGCCTCGAGGGCTCCGAGGAACCGGTCGGCCGGCTCGCCGACCTGGCGGCGCGCTACGTCGACTCGCTCGAGACGCTCCACCCGGAGGGTCCGGTGCTGCTCGCCGGCAGCTCGATGGGCGGCACGATCGCCTACGAGATGGCCCGCCAGCTCCGCGCCCGCGGCCGGTGCTCGGCGCTCGTCGCGCTGATCGACACCCCCGGACCGGGCCAGCTCCCGGACCGCTTCCGGCCCGGCGACGTCGAGGCGACGATCCTCGGCTACCTGTCCGGCGGCTCCGACGGGCCGGACGCCGCGACCCTCGGGGCGCTACCCGAGGAGGAGCGGATCGCCTTCCTGCTGGGCGAGCTCGAGCGCGCCGGCCGGCTGCGCGACGGGGTGGGGGAGCGCGAGCTCCGGCGGCTGATCGAGGTCGTCACCTCGAACCAGCGGGCGATGATCGAGTACCCGCATCCGAGCTACGACGGCCGGGTGACCTTCTTTCGCGCCGAGGACGGCGGCCCGCGCTACCGCGAGGTGCGCGAGACGCCGTGGCGCGAGCTGGTCCGGGGTGGGCTCGAGCTTCACGTCTGCCCGGGCAACCACCTGTCGATGAACCGTCCGCCGCACGCCGCCCACCTGGCGCGCGCGCTCCAGGCGGCGCTCGACGCCGCCCTCGATCCCTCGCTCGACGCGGACCGGCGCGAGCCGCTGCCATGCCGCCAGGTCGCGGCGGGCGACTGATCCCGCGCTCCTCTCCGCCGCAACGAAAAAGGCCCCGGCCGAAGCCGGGGCCCTCGAAACCAGCGCTTCGACCCGTCGGGGTCAGTGCGCTTCGTCGAACGCGCGACGCGCGTTGTCGCGGAACCGGTGGACATCCTGCTCGCTGAGCGCTCCGGCGTGCTTGTAGCCGTTGAGCGCCTGCATCACGCAGGAGTTGTACTGGCCGAAGTTCTCCCAGCTCCCGTCGTAGCTGCACGGGATCTCGGGCACGGTGAGCTTCTCGCCGGCCTGCACGTCGTAGACCTTGTTGCGGATGCCGCCCGGCCAGAGGATCTCGGCGGTGGCGGAACCGGCCTGGCCGAGGCCGAAGCCCTGGGTCAGTGCGTTCTCCGAGGCGTAGCTCGAGCCGCCCAGGACCGGACGAGCCGAGGTCGGGCCGCCGTCGGGGGTGACCGAGACGATGGCGCCGATGCCGTCGCGGTTGACGGTACCGCCCGGGATCAGGCCCTTGCCGCCGAGCGTCCGGAGCTGGACCCAGTTGTTGCCGTTGTCGGCGCTGTTGAGCTCGACCGACAGGGTGCCCGGGCCGTAGTCCGGCTCGAGCCACACCTGGTAGCCCGGGATGAAGCCGCCGTAGAAGCCGAGCTCGTAGCGGGCGACCGCGTCGAACGGCCCGCCCTGCGGGCCGACGATGCCCGTGAACTTGAAGAAGTTGACCGGCGAGACGTCCATCGAGGAGGCCGCGACGATGTCGTCGAAGCCGTCGCCGTTGAGGTCGCCGGTCGCGACACCGTTGACCATGCGGGGCCGGTGGTCCTTGGTCAGGGCCGAGGAGTCCCAGGTGAACTGGCCGGTGCAGCTCCCGGTGTTCTGGAAGATGATGCCCGGGTTGTCCGCGACCGCCAGCGACAGCAGGTCGACGCCGCCGTGGTAGAGGATGTCGCCGTCGCCGTCGTTGTCGTAGTCGAAGATCGAGGTGCCCCAGCCGAACGGATCGGCCACGATGTCCGGGCCGAGGCCGGGGGCGGCGTAGGTGCCGTCGGGCTGGCGGAAGAACCACTCCGAGTGGCGCCCCGGCGTGACGTAGTCACCGAGGTTGGTGGCGAAGAAGTCCATCCCGCCGTCGCAGTTGAGATCGCCGAACGAAAGGCCCATCCAGCCGCCCTCGACGTCGAGGTGCGAGGCCTGGGTGATCTCCGAAAAGTCGCCCGCTCCGTCGTTGTCGTAGAGGCGCAGCCAGCCGCGCTCCTCCGAAGGGTTGGTCGACGGGCCGCCCTGGTTGTCCGCGGACAGGATGTCGGGGTCGCCGTCCTGGTCGAGGTCGGCCATCGCGATCGCCCAGGTGAAGGCGGCGTTGGTCATGTTCGAGACGCTCTCGATGCCCGCCGCGGCACTGACGTCGGTGAAGGTGAGGTTGCCCTCGTTGTGGAGCAGCACGTTCTGCTCGAGTCCGGGGTACTCGACGTTGAGGAAGGTGGGGATGCGTAGGCCCCAGTCGTCGTAGCTGTCGCCCACGACGACGTCGAGGTAGCCGTCGTTGTCGATGTCGGCGAAAGAGCAGCCGATGGCGTGGCGGCCGGTGCCGGCGGTGCCGGAGGACGCGGTGATGTCGGTGAAGGTGCCGTCGCCGTTGTTCAGGAACAGCTGGTTGGTGGTGCCGGTCGGCGCGTAGAGCGTCTCGCTCGGCGGGTCGTCGCCGGTGCCGAGCACGTAGACGTCCTCGTCGCCGTCGTTGTCGACGTCGCCGTAGCAGACCGCCGAGCTGTCCTGCGAGGTGGCGTCGATGCCGGCCGCGGAGGCGACGTCGACGAAGGTCACCGAGCCGGTCTCGACGAGCTGGTTGGAGTAAAGGCTGTTGGGCGTGCCGGGGCCGTTGGTGACATAGACGTCCTGGTCGCCGTCGTTGTCGTAGTCGAAGATCGCGACCCCGGGTGAGCCCCAACCCTTCTGCGGGCTGTGGTTCGGCCGGAGGACGTTGAACAGGTCAAAGGTCGGGATCGGGGACATCGCCACGATGTCGTTGCGGTTGGCGATCCGCGGCGAGGGTGTGCGGTGATAGGTGACACCCGCGGCGCCTCCTTCAGCGATGTTGGTGTAGGTGACGCCGCCGTCGGCAAGCGCCGGCAGGGCGCAGGCCGCAGTCAGCAGCAGAGCGAGCGCGATCCGCGCCGTTCGGCTCGAGCGCGCGCGCGCAAGCAGTTCACTCATGGCAATCTCCTCGTCTTTTTGGTCGATCCAGGGGTTTGAGATCTGCGACCTCGCCGACGACCTCGTGGAGCCGCTCGGCTCGGAGGTCGGAGGGACCCGGTGAAGACGCAGGCCGCCGTCTAGGGCGTTCCCCTCATGAGTGCAGCCCCTCGGTGAATCTGTGACAAGAACACGCGACGCCTAAGCTATAGGAAATGCTGCAATTTAGATCGCCCTGAACGACTTCCGGCACCCCGCGACCGTCCCGCGCCGCCGCTCCTGTCCCGGCCGGGCCGTCGCGTTGCACAGAGGCTACGGCGATCCCCACCCGGGGCGCCCGGAGGTGAGGACTGCGATGGAGACCCTGTTCCGCGACCTGCGCCTGGCGACGAGGAGCCTCGCCAGGACCCGCGCCTTCACGGCGGTGGCCGTGCTCTGCCTGGCTCTGGGCATCGGTGCGGACAGCGCCATCTTCAGCATCGTGGACGCGGTGCTCTTCCGCCCCCTGCCGTACCACCACGCGGAGCAGGTGGAGATCGTGTACAACCGGTTCCGGACCAAGGACACGAAGCGGGTCCCGGCCTCGGGCTACGAGTACTTCGACATCCGGGACCACAACCGATCGTTCCAGTCGGTCGCCGCCGTCATCCCGCGCTACCTGAACCTGACGGGCGACGGCGACCCGGAGCGGCTGGTCGGTGCGCGCGCCTCGGCGGACTTCTTCCCGCTGCTCGGGGTCGACGCCCAGATCGGGCGGACCTTCCTTCCCGAGGAGGACTCGTTCGGCGCCGAAGGCGTGGTGGTGCTGGCAGACGGCTTCTGGCGGCGGCGCTTCGCCGGAGATCCCGGCGTCGTCGGGCGCAAGCTGCTCCTCGACGGCCAGCCGTTCACCGTCGTCGGTGTGCTGCCCAAGGACTTCCGCTTCGGCCCGGTCGTCTACGAGGCGTTCATCCCGATCGCCATCGACATGGCCCACCTGCCGCCGCGCAACGCCCGCGGGCTGACCGTGGTCGCCCGGCGCGCTCCCGGCGTCTCGCACGAGCGGGCGCAGGAGGACATGGACCGGCTCGCCGCGCGCTTCCGCGAGCAGTACCCGGACCTGTACCCGGACGCGAGCGGCTACGGCCTCGAGGTGGTGCGCGCGCGCGACGACCTGGTCGGCGACGTGCGGCCGGCCCTGCTGGCGCTCTTCGGCGCCGCCGCCCTGGTGCTCCTGGTCGCCTGCGTCAACGTCGCCAACCTGCTGCTGGCGCGAGCCACGGCGCGCGAGAAGGAGGTCGGGATCCGGAGCGCCGTCGGGGCGGGGCGCTGGGCGCTCACCCGCCAGTTCCTGGCCGAGGGCCTGGTCCTCTCCGGCGCCGCCGCCGTCCTCGGCCTGGCCCTCGCCTGGGCGATCCCCAAGGTGCTGATCGCCGCCAGCCCGGCGCGCGTGCCGCGGCTCGACGAGGTGCACCTGAACCTGGCGGTGCTCGGCTTCACGGTGGCGGTGGCGGTGGTCACCGGGGTCGTCTTCGGCCTGGTTCCGGTGCTCCGCTCGTACTCGGCCGGGCTGACCCAGGTGCTCAAGGAGGGCGGCAAGACCTCCGGCGGGAGCTCGCGGGGCGGCCGGGTGCGCTCGGCCCTGGTGGCCGGCGAGATCGCCGTCGCGCTGGTAGTCCTGATCTGCGCCGCGCTCATGGTCCAGTCGTTCCGGAAGCTCGAGCGCGTCGATCCCGGATTCCGGACCGCAGATCTCCTGACCTTCCGCCTCTTCCTGGCGCCCAACCAGTTCACCGACCCCGAGCGCTCGCGCCTGGTCGAGGAGGTGGTCGGGAAGCTCCGTGCCTTGCCCTCGGTGGAGCAGGCCGGGGCGGTCTCGCATCTGCCGCTGGGGCTCGTCGACACCGAGGGCGAGCTCGAAGTCGAGGGCCGGGCGGTGCGCCCCGACGAGGGCAACCCGACGACCGGCTGGCGGATGGCGACCCCGGGCTACTTCCAGGCGATGGACATCCGGCTGCTCTCCGGGCGGGGGTTCACCGCCTCGGACGACGCCTCGGCGACCGGCGTCGTGGTGCTCGACCAGGACCTGGCGCGCCGCCTCTACCCGGACGAGAACCCCATCGGCCGGCGCCTCGCGCTGCTGCGTTTCGACGGATCGAAGGACTGGCGGACGGTCGTCGGCGTCGTCGGCCACGTCGCGCACCACGCGCTGGGGGAGCCGGGCGGCGACCAGCTCTACGTGCCCTACGCCCAGTACCCGTTCCCGGTGGCGTCGATCGTCCTCCACACCTCGGTCGACCCGCTCGCCCTGTCGGCGGACGTCCGCCGGGTCGTGGGTGCGGTCGACCCCGACCTGCCGCTGCTCGGCCTCGAGCCGATGGCGGACTACGTCGCCGCCACGATCTCGGACCAGAAGCTCGACGCCCTGCTGTTCGGCGGCTTCGCCGGGGTCGCCCTGCTGCTCGCCCTGGCCGGGGTCTACGGCGTGATGGCCTACTCGGTGGCCCAGCGCACCCGGGAGTTCGGCCTGCGGGTCGCGCTCGGCGCCGGGCGCAGCGACGTCGGCTACCTGGTGATCCGGCGGGCCCTGCTCCTGAGCGCCGCCGGTCTCGCCGTCGGGCTGCTCGCGGCGGCGGCCGTCGTGCGCTGGATCGAGAGCCTGCTCTTCGGAGTGAGCGCCACCGACGTGGCGACCTACCTGGGCGGCGGCCTGGCGCTCTGCCTCCTGACCCTGCTGGCGAGCTACGTGCCGGCCCTGCGGGCCACCCGGGTCGACCCGGCGATCGCCCTGCGCGCGGAGTGAGCTCGCCCGGCGCCGGTTCCGCTGCGCGCCGCCGCGGCCTGTCACGGTTGGATCGGCGGACCGCACCCTTGCACCGTGGGACGAGGGAATCGCTTCGTCCGCCCGCACGACCTCCCGGCCGACCCGGCCCAGGACACCGACGATGATCTCGCGACCCTTTCAGCCCGTCTCCTCGCACTCCGACCCGACGCCGGTCTACGACCTGGTCGGGCTCGGCTTCGGGCCGGCGAACCTGTCGCTCGCCATCGCCCTCGAGGAGGCGGCCGAGGAGCCGGGCGGCGTCGACCTGCGACGCCTGTTCCTCGAAGCCCGCCCCGAGCACTGCTGGCACCCGGACATGCTGCTCGAGAACTCGCTGATCCAGATCACCGTCCTGAAGGACCTGGTGACCGTGCGCAACCCGCGCAGCCGGTTCACCTTCCTGAGCTACCTCCAGGAGAAGGGGAGGCTGTTCGAGTTCCTGAACCTGCGGGACCTCTTCCCGTCGCGGGTCGAATTCAACGACTACCTCGGCTGGGTGGCCGGCAAGCTGGCCGGGAACGCGCGCTACGGCCGGCGGGCGAAGTCCGTCCGGCCGGTGGCCGGCGCCGACGGCGAGGTGACGATGCTCGAGGTGGTGGCGCGCGACGAGGCGACGGGGGAGGAGGAGCGGTACCGGGCGCGCAACGTGGTGGTCGCCACCGGCGGCCGTCCCTCGGCGCCGCCCGGCATCGAGCCGCCCGCGGGGCCGCTCGCAGAGCGGGTGATCCACTCGCACTACTTCATGACCCGGATCGCCGAACAGTTCCCGGACCGCTACGCGCCCTACCGGTTCGTCGTGGTCGGCTCGGGCCAGAGCGGCGCGGAGCTCTTCTACTGCCTGGTGAACCGCTACCCGAACGCCGACGTCACGGCGACGGTCCGGCGTTTCGGCTACAAGCCGGTCGACGAGAGCGACTTCACCAACGAGGTGTTCTTCCCCGAGATGGTGGACTTCTTCTACGAGCTGCCCGAGGGCAAGCGCGCCGAGGTGGTCGACTCGTTCCGGGAGGTCAACTACTCGGTGGTCGACCATCCCCTGATCCGGAAGATCTACCGCGCCCTCTACGACGAGCGCTTGGCGGGGAAGGACCGGGCGCGGGTGCTGCCCTACCGCAAGCTGGTGGCGATCGGCACCCGCGGCGAGGCGCTGCTGCCGCGTTTCGAGCACCTGGTCGAGGGCGGCGCCAGCGAGATCCCTTGCGACGGCCTGATCCTGGCCACCGGCTATCGCTGGGACAAGGAGCACCCGCTGCTCGACGAGCTCGCCCCGTACTTCGAGCTCGACGGCCGCGGCGGCTACAAGGTGCTCCGCGACTACCGGCTCGCCGGCAAGCCCGGCTTCACGGCCGGCGTCTATCTCCAGGGGTACTGCGAGCAGAGCCACGGGATCAGCGAGACGGTCCTCTCGCTGTTGCCGATGCGCGCCCAGGACATCCTCGACTCGGTGCTCGAGGCGCACGCCAGCCGCCGCGAAGCGGTCCCGCTCGGAACCCGGGGCTGAGCGGCCCGTCGGCTGGGAAGTGGTGCGGCTGGGAGGACTCGAACCCCCGACCAAGGGTTTAGGAAACCCCTGCTCTATCCGCCTGAGCTACAGCCGCCCGCGGGAAGTCTAGCAGGCCCGGCGCCGGCTGCCGGCAGCCCGTGCCGGGCCTGCGCACGGGCTGCAGAGGGCCTCTCAGGCCTGGAAAAGGGTGGCCGTCACGGGCCGCGCCAGGGCCTCGACCAGCGAGCGGATCTCCTGCTCCAAGGCTTGCTGGGAGCGCTCGAGGCTGGCGATCCGGCGCGACAGATCGTCGTCGTCGCGGGCCGTCTCCCGGACGGCCGCCGGCGCCGCCGGACTCGCCTGGGCCGCCTGGCGCACCGGGGGCGCGGTGCGGGTGGGAGCGGGCGCGGGGGTCGGCGCCGGCCGCGGGCTCGGCTGCGGGGCCGCGGCCTCCGGCTGGGGCCGGACCTTGGGCGGGCGACCGGGCCGGCTCTCGGCGCGGATCCTGCGAAAGGCCTCCACCGCTTCCGGCGGGAAGCGCCGGTTGCGGCCCGAGCCGACGTGCGGGATGCGATCCTCGTGCTGGTTGGAGTAGCGGGCGAGCGTCGGGTAGGGGACGCCCAGCTCCGCGGCGATGTCGCCGAGCGTGAGCTTCGCCGCGCCGCTCGCGACCTCGGCCTTCGCCGCCGCCGGAGCCCGACGGGAAGGCTCCGGTGCGGCCGGCTTCCTCGCGGGTGCAGGGGCCGGCACGGCCCTCCGGGTGGCCGAAGGAGCCGCCAGGGCCGGTGCGGCGGGCGCCTCGGTGGCCGCCTCCTCCTCCGGCTCGGGGCCCTGGGCCCTGCGCACCCGGGGCAGGGAGAGCAGCCCGAAGCCTCCGCGGCGCGGAAGGTCTCGGTTTTCCGCCTCTTCGCGCTGAATCTGCCGGAAGATCTGGAAGGCCTCCTCCGGGAAGCGCTGCTGGCTCCCGGACCCGGAGGCCGGGATCCGCTCGGGGTGCTCGCGCTTGTAGCGCAGGAGGATCGGCATGGCGATGCCGGTCTCTTGCGCTACTTCGACGAGGGAAAAGAGCCGCGGTTCCTCTGCGGACCGGGTGTCACGCCGTCGCTCGACGACCGTCGAATCCTCGGACATGCTGGCCACTCCTGTTGCTGTTAGTGAAATATTTGTCTAGCACGAACCGCCCTATTATCAGAAAAAAACATGCCTCTTGTCAACAATCTCGCTCAACTGGCCTCCGGAGGCCGCCGGCACCCCGCCTGTCCCGCTTCCCCGAGACCCCCGCACCCCAGGAGCAGGCCGTCGTCCGGGGCGCGGCGCCCGGTGTCCGGCCGTTCATCGTTCCGCCCTCAGGAGGCGCGCCACCGTGTGGATCCGTAAGCTCGACCCCGAAGCGTTCGTCAACGCCTACAACGTCGACCTGCAGCTCCTCTACCCGTGGGAGGGCGTGGTCTCGCCGCCGTTCGGCGCCGCCTGGGCGATCCTCGCCCCGGGGGAGTCGACCAAGCCGCACGCCCACCAGGAGTGCGAGACCTTCTTCATCGCCCGCGGGCGCGGGACGATGGCGATCGGCGAGGAGAGCTCGCCGGTGGCGGCGGGGGACGTGACCTTCCACCCGCCATTCGACAACCACACCCTGACCAACACCGCGAGCGACGAGGAGCTGCTCTTCCTGACCGTCTTCTGGGAAGACCGCGAGACCTGGGAGAGCGGCGCTCGGACGCCGGAGGCCGCCTCGCGGCCGGCGGAGGAGCCGGCGGCCCGAGTCCTGGTGACGGCGGCACCGCCGACCCCCAACGGCGACCTCCATCTCGGGCACCTGGCCGGTCCCTACCTTTCGGGCGACGTCCACGCTCGCTACCTGCGCCTGCGGGGGCTGGACGCGCGTTTCGTCTTCGGCAGCGACGACAACTCGCCCTGGGTGGCCGGGCTGGCGGGCGAGCTCGGGCTCACCCCCGAGGAGACCGCCCGCCGCTTCAGCGAGTCGATCGCCTCGACCCTCGCCGCGGCCGGCGTCGAGCTCGCCGCCTATTCTCGGGCGGACCTCTCGACCCACCACCGCGAGGCGGTCCAGGAGGTCTTCCTCGAGCTCCACCGGCGCGGCCAGATCGTCGAGAAGGAGACGCCGGAGGCGTACTGCGAGGCCTGCGAGCGGGTGCTGGTCGAGCACGGGGTCCGCGGGCGCTGCCCCGGCTGCGGCGAGGGCATGGCGGGCAACACTTGCGAGGCGTGCGGGCGGGCGACCCGTTCGGCCGACCTGGTGGAGCCGCGATGCGGCGCGTGCGGGGCGGCGGCGACGATCCGGCGGCGCCCGCGGCTGGTCTTTCCCCTCGCGCCCCACGCCGAGCGGCTCCGCGAGCTCTACCGCCACGTCGAGATGCCGACCCGGCTGCGCGCCTTCTGCCAGGAGGTCATCTCCGGGGAGCTGCCGGACTTTCCGGTGACGCAGCCGGGCCACTGGGGCCTCGAGGTGCCCCTCGCCGGGCACGAGGACGAGCGAATCTACGTCTGGTTCGAGATCGCCCCGCGCTACCTCGGCTATGCCCGGGCCCTGGCTTCGGACGACGGCGACGGGGAGGCGGGCTGGGAGCTGTGGTGGAAGGCCGGGGACTCGCGGGTGGTCCAGTTCTTCGGCTTCGACAACGTCTTCTACTACACCGTGCTCATCCCCGCCGTGCTGGCGGCCTACGCCCCGGACGTCCGTCTCCCGGAGGCGTTCGTCTCGAACGAGTTCTACCGCCTCGACGGCAAGAAGTTCTCGACCAGCCGGAACCACCGGATCCTCGGCCGGGAGCTCCTGGCGGAGGCGCCGCGCGACGCGGTGCGCTTCTACCTGGCCTACACCTGCCCCGAGCGCCAGGAGACCAACTTCACGCGCGAGCAGTTCCGGAAGACCTGCCGCCGCGAGCTGGTCGAGGGTTGGCAGGCCTGGCTGCTCGAGCTCGGGAGCCGGGTCGCGGCCGGCAGCCGCGGCGAGGCGCCGGCGACCGGCGACTGGACCGGCGAGCACCGCCGTTTCTACGAGCGGCTGAGGACCCTGATGGGAGAGATCGGCGAGGCCTACGAGGCGGCGGGGTTCTCTCCCCAGCGCGCCACGCGCCTGCTGGGCGAGCTGGCGAGGGAGGCGCGCCGCTTCGGCCAGGGCGAGTCGCACTGGAGCCGGGCGGCCTCGACCCACGGCGAGGAGCGCCGCACCGCCCTGGCGCTCGAGCTGCTGGCGGCGAAGCTCCTCGGCCTGGCGGCCGCGCCGGTGACGCCGGCGCTCGCGGAGTCGATCTGGCGGGCGCTCGGCTTCGGGCGCGGCCCGGCGAGCGGCGACTGGCAGCGCGCGTTCGACTGGATGCCCGCGGGGCAGGACGCCTCGGGCCTCGGGCGGCCGCTCTTCCCGGAGCTCGATCTCGAGGCCGATCGCGAGCCTTCGGGCCTATCGATTGTCACGAATTGACGGGCCGACGCACCTTCAGAATGAATTCAAGCGGGAACCGGACCCACGGCGTGTCGAGCGGCTCGCCCACCGGCTCCGCACCGCTCCGGGAGGCAGGCGAGCCGGAGCGGGCTCTCTCGGGACGAATCGAAGGTACCTTGCAAGGAGGCAGTGGTGATGAGCGACACGATGGAGTGCGAGAGCCGGATGGAGGACGACAGTGCTTGGGGCTATCAGCTGATCATCGACTGTTTCGGGTGTAGCGAGGAGGTCTGCTGCGACCTCGAGAACGGCTACGAGTTCCTCGACCAGATCTGCGCCCACCTGAACATGACCAAGCAGACCCAGCCCTACATCTTCAAGACCTGCGAGCGGGCCTTCCCGGGCCGCCCCGGGTACAGCGGCTGGGTCCCGATCATCGAGAGCGGGATCCAGATCCACACCTCCGCCAGGAACCGCTTCGTGAGCGTCGACGTCTACTCGTGCCGGAAGTTCGATGCCGCCGAGGTGGTGGCGTACGTCCAGAAGTGGTTCGGCGCCCGCGACGTCGAGACCCAGTTCTTCAATCGGGGCCGCAACTACCTGGCCCACCGTGCCTCGGCCGAGGCGCGCGACCGGCGGACGGCCCCCGTCGCGGCCACCGCCTGAGCTCCCCCGCACTTCTCGCCCCGGTCCTCCGCCGGGGCCCGACGCCGGGCCGTCCTCGGCCTCAGAGCGTCGCCCCGGCGGAGGCGTTCATCCAGACGACGCGCGCCTTCGCTCCCAGGTCGAGGAACGGGCGCCGGGGCAGCCGCGCCGGCTCCGGGAGCGCCAGCATGTCGCGCAGCGCTCCGGAGTCGCCGCCCGCGGCGAGCTCCGCCAGCAGCTCCCCCCCCACGGTCCCCAGAGCGATGCCGGCGCCGGAGAATCCGGCCAGCGCGTAGAGCCCCTGGTCGATCCGGCCGAACAGGTGGCGGCGGCTGGGCGTGGCGCCCATGACGCCGGCCCAGGTGTACTCGAGAGGGAGCCCCGAGAGCGCGGGGAAACGCCGGCCGAGGGCTTCGCGATGGGCGCGGCGGGCCCGCCGGAGCGCCCGCGGCGGCACGGCGAGCGAGGGCGAGTAGCGTACGGTGTTGCGCACCAGCAGCCGCTGGTCGCGCGTCCGGCGGATCGACGACCCCATCGGGTCCTGGGCCAGCACCCCCCACTCGCGCTCGCCGCCCACCGCGTCCGCCTCGGCGCCGGTGAGCGGCCGGGTGAGGCTTCCGAAGGTGATCAGGGGAAGGACGCGGCGGCCGAGGAACCCGAGGCCCGGGGTGTAGCCGTTGGTCGCGAGGAGGACGTTGCGGGCGGTGACGGAGCCGCTGGGCGTCTGCAGGCGCCAGCGGTCCGGCCCGCGCTCGAGTGCCACGACCGGCGAGCCCTCGTACAGCTCGACCCCCGGGGGCAAGGCGGCGGCCAGGCCGCGGACGAGCGCCCCGGCCTGGACCAGCGGCCTGCCGGGCAGGCGCACTCCTGCGCGGTAGAAGCGGCTCCCGGTGATCGACTCCAGGGCGCCTGCGTCGAGCGCCCGGTGCGCTTCGCCGCGCTCCTCGAGCCAGCGGCGCAGGCTCCCGAGGTCGCGCAGCCCGGCGTCGCCCGCGGCGACGTGGAGCCACCCCGTATCGTCCCAGGCGCAGTCGATCCCGTGGCGCGCGACCTGCTGGCCGAGCGCCTCGATCCCGAGCCGGGAGAGCCGGACGTGGCGTTCGGCCGCGGCGGGCTCCATGCGGGTGGTGAAGAAGGCGATGTCGACCAGGAACCCCGAGCTCCGGCCGGAGGCGCCCGAGCCGGCCCGTCCGGCCTCGATCAGGGCCACGCCGGCGCCGGGATCGAGCTCGGCGAGCCGCCGGGCGGCGGCCAGCCCGGTGAACCCGGCGCCGACGACCGCGAAGCCCGCCTCCCGGTCGTGGTCCAGGGGACGGCTCGGAGCCAGCGAGGGGAGGGTGGCGAGCCAGCCGCAGGGGGTGTCGTCGCGAGGCGGGGTCCGGGCGCGGATCTCGCCTTCGCTCACGCCACCTCCAGGCGGGCGGGGCCGGCGACCACCTCGCCGACCTCGGCGGCGCGGTGGCCGGAGGCGACGAGCGCCGCGACCAGCGAGGCCGAGCGCTCCGCCGCCACGGCGACCAGCAGGCCGCCGGAGGTCTGAGGATCGAACAGGATCTCGCTCCGCCCGGTGTCGAGGCAGGGCGCCAGGTCGAGCTCGCCCGCCACGTTGGCCCGGTTGGCGGCGGTCGAAAGGGTGGACACGCCCCTGGCGGCCAGGCGGTAGAAGCCGTCGTGGATCGGGAGGTCGGCGAGTCGCACCCGCAGGGTCACGCCCGAGGCGCGGGCGATCTCGAGGGCGTGGCCGGCGAAGCCGAAACCGGTGATGTCGGTCGCGGCCCGGGAGCCGTGCTCGAGGGCCAGGCGCGACGCCGCGAGGTTCAGCCGCTCCATCTCGGCGAGGGCGGGCTCGAGGCCGCCGGCGTCGAGCTTGCCGAGCTTGAAGGCGTTGGTCAGCACTCCGGTGCCGAGCGGCTTGGAGAGGACCAGCCGATCGCCGGGGCGCGCCGCGGCGTTGGTCAGCAGGCGGTCGGGCGGCGCCTCGCCGAGCGCGGAGAACCCGAACTTGAGCTCTTCGTCGCGCACCGAGTGGCCGCCCAGCAGGACGCCGCCCGCCTCGGCCAGGGTCTCGGCCGCGCCGAGCAGGATCGCGGAGAGGTGCTCCTCCGGCACGCCGGTCTCCGGAAAGCAGCAGAGGTTGAGCGCGAAGAGGACCTCGCCGCCCATGGCGAAGACGTCCGACAGCGAGTTGGCGGCCGCGACCCGGCCGAAGCGCTTCGGGTCGTCGCACACCGGCGTGATGAAGTCCGCCGTCGCGATCAGCGCACGGTCGCCGAACAGGTACACGCCGGCGTCGTCGGCCGTCTCCGGACCGATCAGCACGCGCTCGTCGCCGCCCGCCACGGCGGCCAGGGGCGCGACCAGCCTCTTGAGGTCCCCCGGACCGATCTTGGCCGCTCAGCCGCCCGAGGTGGCGCAGGCGGTAAGCCGGAACTTCTTGCGGAAGAGTGACATGGTGGGGGAGTCTATCGCGGGCCCGAGGGCGGCCGCCATGTCCCGGTGGCAGGCGCGGGCCACACCAAAGTAAGCGGCCTCCACCCTCCAGGACCCGACCATTCCCAGCCACGAGGAGAACCGATGAGACGCACGACCGCGGCTGTCTGCCTCCTGATCGTCATCGCCGGCGGCGCCTGGCTCGCTCTCGCGCTCTTCCGGACCCCGGCGCCCCTCGATGCCTCCGCGCGGCCGGGCGAGTTCTCGGCGGGCCGCGCCCTCGGGCTGGTCCGGGCGATCGCCGGCTCACCGCGACCGATGGGGAGCGCCCGGCACGAGGAGGTGCGCGCCTACCTGGTGGCGCAGCTGCGCGAGCTGGGCCTCGATCCGCGGGTCCAGGTGGCGACCGGCCGCTCGCGCACCGGCTCGACCCTCGGCCGGGTGGAGAACATCGTGGCCCGCCTCCCCGGCGCCGCCGGCCGCGGCCAGGGGGCGGTGCTGCTCGCGGCGCACTACGACTCGGTGCCGTCCGGCCCGGGCGCCGCGGACGACGCCGCCGGCGTCGCCGTGCTGCTCGAGACGGTCCGCGCCCTCGAGGCCGGGCCGCCGGTCGACCGCGACGTCATCGTGCTCGTCTCCGACGGCGAGGAGCGCGGCCTGCTGGGCGCCGACGCGTTCTCGAGCTCCCACCCCTGGGCGGACGACGTGGGCGTGGTGCTCAACTTCGAGGCCCGCGGCACCCGCGGACCGGGCCTGATGTTCGAGACCGGGCCGGGCAACCGGTGGTTGATCGAGCGCTTCGCCGCGGCCGCCCCTTATCCGGCCGCCGCCTCGTACTCCTCCGAGGTCTACCGCCGCCTGCCGAACGACACCGATTTCACCGTCTTCCGCAAGCGCGGTCTGGGCGGGCTCAACTTCGCCTTCATCCATGGCGCGGTCGGCTACCACACGGCGATGGACTCGCTCGCCCACCTCGACCCGGGCTCGGTGCAGCAGCTCGGCTCGAACGCCCTGGCGATGACCCGCGCCTTCGGCGAAGCCCGGGAGCTGGCGCCGGGGACGGGCCGGAGCGCGGGCGACGCCGTCTACTTCAATCCCCTGGGCTGGACCTTCGCCTGGTTCCCGGCGACCTGGGTGCTGCCGCTGCTGGTGGTGCTGGTGCTCGCCGGGATCGCCGTGCTGGTGCTCGCGCTGGTGCGCGGCGGGGTGGGGGCGGGCGGCCTGGCGCTCGGCTTGCTCGCCCAGATCGTCCTGGTGGTCCTGCTCCACGTCGTCGGCCGGATCGCCGGCTCGCTCCTCTTCCGGTTCCCCTACGACTTCCGGATCTGGGGGGAGGGGAGCGGCCTCGCCTGGACGCTGTTCGGGCTGACCCTGGTCGGAATCGGCATCGAGGTAGCCCTCGTCCGGCTCCTCGGGCGCAAGCTCGCGGCCCGGGGGCTCGCGGCCGGCGGCCTCCTGCTCTGGCTCCTGGCGACCGCGGCCGTCTCGCTTCTCGCGCCCGGAGCGAGCTACCTGTTCCTGATCCCCCTGGCCTTCCAGACCGTCGCCCTCGGCGCCTTCCTCGGCCGGCCGCCCCGGGAGCCGGCGGAGCGGCCCGGAGACGACCGGACGAGCACCGTCGCCGTCGCCCTGCTGGCGCTCTCCGGGCTGGTCACCGCCCTGCTCTGGGCGCCCACCCTGGGGATGGTCGCCGTCGGCCTGCGCTTCGCATCGGCGGCGTTCCTGCCGGCGATCGTGGCGCTCGTCCTCGCCCTCCTCGCGGCGCAGCTGGTGCTCGTCGCCGGCCTGCGCCCGGGCTGGCTGGTGGCCGGCGGGGCGCTGGCCGCCGGCGTCGTGCTCATCGTCGCCGTCCGCCTCGCCTCCGGCTTCGGAGCTCAGAGCCCGCGCCCCGACGGCCTGATCTACACCCTCGACGCCGACCGCGGCGAGGCGCGCTGGTCGTCGGTGCTGACCCCCGACCCCTGGGCCCGCAAGGTCCTGCCGGAGACGCCGGAACGGGTCTCGCTCCAGCCGTTTCTCGGGTTCGAGCGCGAGATGCCGAGCGGCCCGGCGCGGGTCCTCGACCTGCCGGCGGCCCGGGTCGAGCCCGAGGCGGGCGCCGGCGAGACGGTCCGGTTCCGGGTCGTGCCGCCGCCCGGGGCCGACCGTTTGCGCCTCCTGTTCGAAGCGGGCGCGGTGCGCAAGGTCGTGCTCGACGGCCGCGAGGCGGGGGACCCCGGCAACGATCCGCTGGCGGTCACCTACGTGGCGCCGCCCGCAGAGGGCGTGGAGGTCGAGGTGACGCCGACGGCCGACGGCCCGCTGAAGGTCGCGGTCGTCTCCGGAAGCGACGAGCTGCCCGCGGTCGCGGACGGCGGCCCCGGACCCCGCCCGCCGGGCGCCATGCGCACGGGCTCGCTGTTCGACGCCGACAGCATCCTGGTGCGCAAGACCTTCACCATCCCGGCGGGCGGCGGCGAGAACGGCGCGACGAACCCCTGAGGAGTTGCGGTACACTGTCGCCCCGGCCGGCGAGGAGGCGCGCGCCGGCGTCCGCCGGCACCCATCCGGCGGCCCCCGCAGTCACACCCTGGAGAGACGAACGATGAGCGACCGCCTGACCCGCAAAGAAATGAAGCGTCAGGACAACTTCCAGACCTTCATGACGAGCGCCCTGGACTTCGTCCAGATCTATCGCCGATACCTCGTCGCGGGAGTGATCCTCGTGGTCGTCCTGATCGCCGGGGTGATCGGGTGGATGTTCTACCAGCGGTCGCAGGAGGACGACGCCCAGGCGCTCCTCGCCGACGCCATCGAGGCGTCCAGCGCGCCGATCGAGGGCGCTGCGAGCGAGGCCGACCAGGCGAAGACCACGCCGGAGCTCTCGTTCCCGACCGCGGAGGCGCGGGAGGCGCGGGCCAAGGAGCTCTTCGACTCGGTGCGCGATCGCTACGGTCTGAGCGAGGCGGCGGACGTCGCCGAGGTCTACCTCGGCGAGATCGCCGCCCGCCACGGCCAGACGGACACGGCGCACAAGCTGTGGAGCGACTTCGTGGACGAGCACCCGGACCACATGCTGACCACCCAGGTGCGGCTCAACCTCTACGAGCTCGACCGGACCGCCGGCAAGGGAGAGCAGGTGGCGAAGGAGCTCCAGAAGCTGCTCGACCAGCAGGACCGTCCGATGCCCGAGGACGTCATCCTCTACGAGCTGGCGGTGACCTTGGAGTCGCTGGGACGCAAGCAGGAGGCAGACCAGCACTACCAGCGCCTGATCACCGAGTTCAGCGAGTCGCCCTACGCCCAGCTCGCCCGCCAGAAGACCGGCTCGACCGCCGCCCCGAGCTTCCCCGGCCTGCCTTCCTGACCGCTTCGAGCGTCAGGGGAGGGGCTGCCAGGCGACGGTCTCGGCCGCCGCCTTGGGGCCGGGGATCAGCCGCACGCCGTCGCGTCCCGCGCCGAGCACCACCGGCCGTTCGCCGGAGGGGGCGTCCCGGACCACCGCCCGCGCCCGGGGACGGGCCGTCGCGTCGAGCTCGAGGACGCTCCAGTCGCCCGCGCGGGCGTTCCGGTAGGCGAGCAGCAAGCCGTCGCCGGACGCGGTCAGCGCCGGGTAGAGGGAGCCGGGGGGGCCGGCGGGCTCGGGACGGCTCCAACCGTCCGCGCCGAGGCGCGAGGTGACCAGCCGGTACTCGCCGTCCTGGTAGCGGCTCCAGGCCACCAGGGCGCCGTCGCCGAGCGGTGCGACCACCGGCGTGATGTCCGGCACCCGGTTGTCCTCGGCCAGCCGCTGCGGCTCGCTCCAACGTCCGCCCGCGCTCCGGCTCCAGAAGACCTCGTCGTCCTGGCCGTCGAAGGCACTCCACACCAGGAGAGCGGAGCCGTCGGAGAGGACCGTGCCCTGCAGCGCGATCTGGGTCCCCGGCGCCGGGCCGGCGACCGTTTCGGTGGGCCCCCAGGCGTCCCCCTGCCAGGGTGCGAAGCGCACCGCCATGCGTCGCGGGCTCGCTCCGGCGAGCCAGGCGAGGCCGAGGAGGCGCCCGTCGTGGGCGAGCGGCACAGGCCAGGCGGCGAGGCGGCCACCGGCGCCGGGCGCGGAGGCGCGCTCGGCGGTGCCGGAGCCGCCGCGAAAGAGGAGCAGGGTCGAGCCGCCGCGCACCCCGGCCGCGACCCAGCGGTCGCCGGCGAGCGAGGCGAGCGCGGAGATCTGGACGCCGTCCGGGAGCTGCGCCTGGAAGGCGGCCCCGCCGGCGGTCGCCACGCGCAGCGCGCCGCGACCGCTGACCAGCGCCGCGGGCTCGGTCTCCTCGGTGCCGGCGGCGAGCGCCGGGAGCGCGATCGCGAGCCAGGCCGCCGCCGCGAGCCGCACGATCCGACCCGCGGCGCGGGGGCTTCGGGGCCTCGACGGCGCGGCAGGGACCTCGGCGAGCGGTCTGGCGGAAAGGGCGGGCACGGCGGATCGGGCTGGTGGCTGGGTCACGGGAACCGGTGGCTTGCGCCGCCCGGCGAGCCGCATCCTACGGGCCGGCGGAGCGGGTGTCAATTTCCCCGGCCGCCATCTATCATGGCGCCATGCGCGCCGCGATCCTCGCCGTCGGCTCCGAGCTCCTCGGGTCCGACCGGCTCGACACCGACTCGCTCCTGCTCACCGAGGCCCTCGAGCGGCACGGCGTGGAGCTGCGTCGCAAGGAGGTCGTGGGCGACGACCGGGGCGCGATCGCCGAGGCGGTCTCCCGCCTGGTCGCCGGCCACGACCTGGTGCTGGTGACCGGCGGCCTCGGCCCGACGACCGACGACGTCACCCGCGAGGGGGCGGCGGAGGCCCTGGGACGGCGCCTGGCGCTCGACGAGCGGGTCCTGGCGGGCATCGAGGAGCGCTACCGCGCCTTCGGCCGGGAGATGCCGGCGGTCAACCGGCGCCAGGCGATGGTGCCCGACGGCGACGCCGAGGTGATCGCGAACGCGCGCGGCTCGGCTCCCGGACTGCGGCTGGGGACCGGAAGCTCCACCCTGTTCCTCTTCCCCGGCGTGCCGGCCGAGCTCGAGGGCATGATCGCCTCCCGGCTCGTCCCCTGGCTCGAGGAGCGCTCGGCAGGCTGGCGGCGCGAGCGGGTTACCCTCAAGGTCGCCTCACTCACCGAGTCCGAGGTCGAGGAGCGGATCGCGCCGGCCTACGGCGAGATGGGGGCCGAGGCGATCTCGGTCCTCGCCGGCCGCGAGGGGGTGCTGGTGCGGGCCTACGCGGCCGGGCCCGAGCCCGAACGGCGGAAGCGCCTGGCGGCGATGGAGGAGCGCCTGGCCGAGCTCCTGGGCGACGCGGTCTACACCCGGCGCGAGGAAGAGACGCTGGAGGCGGTGGTCGGCCGGCTGCTCGGGGAGCGGGGCGAAACCCTGGTCACCGCCGAGTCGTGCACCGGCGGCCTGGTGGCCGCGCGCATCACCCGGGTGGCGGGCTCGAGCGCCTACTTCCTGGGCGGCGCCGTGACCTACGACGACCGGCTCAAGCGGGAGCTCCTCGGGGTGCCCGTCGAGCTCCTCGAGCGGCACGGCGCGGTCAGCGAGGAGGTCGCGCGGGCGATGGCCTCGGGCGCCCGGAGCGCGCTCGGGGCGGACTGGGCGGTGGCGATCACCGGCATCGCGGGACCGGCGGGCGGCACCGAGGACAAGCCGGTGGGCACGGTGCACTTCGCCTGGGCCGGCCCGGACGCCGAGGTCACCCACCGGTGCCGGCGCTTTCTCGGCTCGCGCGACCGGGTGCGCCACCTCGCGGGGCAGGTGGCGCTCGAGGTGCTGCGCCGGAGGCTCGCGGGGTGAGCCGCGCGCCGCACGGCGGGAAGGACGGGCTGCGGCTCTTCCTGGCCCTCGACCTCCCCGCGGAGCATCGCCGGGAGATCGCCCGCCGCGCCTCCGAGCTCGAGCGCAGGCTGCCCGCGGCCCGCTGGGTGCGGGGGGAGAACCTGCACCTCACCTTGAGCTTCCTGGGCGCCACCGACCCGAAGCGCGTGGCGCCGCTCGCCGCGGCCGTCGCGCCCGCCTTCGCCGCCTCGGCGCCGGTCCGCAGCGAGGTCGTCGGCGCGGGCACCTTCCCGCCCGGCCGACCGGCTCGGATCGCCTGGGTCGGCCTCGCCGCCGGAGAGGAGCTCTCCGCCCTCCAGCGGCGGGTGGCGGCGGCCGCCGCCGGCGCGGTCGGTGCCGAGCCGGAGAGCCGGCCCTTTCACCCGCACGTCACCCTGGCCCGTCCGCGCCGGCCCTGGAACCGGAGCGCCGCGGAGACCTTCGCGGCGGCCTTCGCGGCGCCGGTCGGGCCGCCGTTCGAGGTCCGCGAGGGCGTCCTCTACGAGAGCGACCTCGGCCCGGGAGGCTCTCGCTACACGGCGCTCGAGACCTTCCCCCTGGCAGGAGACGGCACATGAGGGACCTCGGCATCCTAGGCGCCGGCTCGTGGGGCACCGCCCTCGCCGTCCACCTGGCGACCTTCGGCGGGCACCGGGTGCGGCTCTGGGCGCGGCGTGAGGACTTCGCGCGCCGCCTGCGCGAGGAGCGCCAGAACCGGGACTACCTGCCCGACGTCGAGCTGCCCGACGAGGTCGAGCCGGTCGCCGAGCTCGAGGCGGTCGCCGAGTGCGACCCGGTGCTGGTGGTGGTGCCCTCGCACGGCTTTCGCGAGGTCGTCCGGCAGTTCCTGCGCGCGACGCCCGCCGACCGCCGCCTCGACCTCGTCTCCTCGACCAAGGGAATCGAGACCGAGACCACGGCCCGGATGAGCCAGGTGACCTTCGAGGAGGGGATGGGGGCCGACCGGGAGGTGCGCTTCGCCGTGCTCTCCGGTCCCACCTTCGCCGCCGAGCTCGCCCGCGGCATGCCGAGCGCCGCGGTGATCGCCTCGGAGGACAGCGACCTCGCCTCGGAGCTGCGCGAGCGGTTGTCGACCCGCGGCCTGCGCCTCTACTCGTCGCCGGACGTCGTCGGGGTCGAGCTCGGCGGCACCGCCAAGAACGTCATCGCCATCGCCGCCGGCACCCTGACCGGCCTCGGCCTCGGGCACAACACGCTGGCCGCCCTGATCACCCGCGGCCTCCACGAGGTGACCCGCCTGGGGATCGCCTGCGGCGGCCAGGCCCGCACCTTCGCCGGCCTCGCGGGCCTCGGCGACCTGGTGCTCACCTGCACCGGCGGCCTGTCGCGCAACCGGCGCACCGGCATCGAGCTCGCGCGCGGCAAGACTCTGCGGACGATCCAGAGCGAGACCCACATGGTCGCCGAGGGCATCCTCAACTCCCTGTCGATCTCCCGCCTCGCCCGCGAGCGCGGGGTGGAGATGCCGATCACCGAGCAGATGGTCGAGGTGCTCTACCACGACAAGAGCCCGCGCCACGCCCTCGAGGAGCTGATGACTCGCGAGCTCAAGGAAGAGGCGGAGCTTTGAAGACCGGCGGGTCGCCTCAGCGCCGGCGGGCGAGCCGCACGAGACCGACCGCGCAGGCGATCCAGATTCCGGCCCAGGCGAGGACCAGGTAGAGGTCGCGGGTGAGGTAGCCGGGCTCCGCCCGCGCCAGCGCGGGCACGGCGACCGTGAGGCCCCAGGAGGCGAGGACCAGCCCGACGAGGAGCGGGCCGGCGACCAGCGAGCGCCTCATGGCGGGGCGGGGCCGGGCTTCTGCGCCGGCAGCTCGATGCGGGTGATCTTCTCCGGCTTCTTGCGCAGCAGCCGCGCCAGGCGCCGCCCGAGCACCCGCTGGAGCGCCACCGGATCGCCGCCCGGCGCCCGGTCCATCGGCATCCATCCGCCGGCGATCATGCCGTGGCCGCCGCCCTTGCCCCGGCGCCCGATCAGGCGCCGCATCAGGCCGCCGGCGTCCGCCCGCGGGTTGGTGGTCCGGATCGAGAGGTAGATGCGCTCCTCGAACAGCCCGGTGGCACAGCGACCAGGTCTTGCCCTCCATGCGCAGGAACAGGTCGGCGATCTCCGGCACGATGTCGGGCTGCTCGACCCGGCCGAGGTGGCTGACCACCAGGGTGTCGACCGTCTCCATGTTCTCCAACGCCTCGTGGAGGTTTCGGAAGTAGGAGAGGGGCAGCCGGGCGTTCTGGATGCGCGCCAGGGCCCGGCGATCGGTCTCGGTCAGCAGCCGGTCGTAGACCGCCTTGTCCGCCTTCGAGTACTCGCGCCCGAACTCCTGGGTCTCGGAACGGATGGCGTAGACCACCGCCGTCGCGAGCGAGCGGGGCAGCGGCAGGCCGCTGACGTCCAGGTACTCGGCGAGGATCGTGGCGGTGGCGCCGTAGGCGGGCCGGATGTCGGCGAACGGCACGTCCTCGACCGGCAGGCGCTCCGGGTGATGGTCGAACACCAGGTCGGGGAGCACGCCTTCGGGCAGCTGGTTGTTGCCGGTGAAGGGCTGGGCGTCGACCAGGGCGAAGCGCTGGTAGACCTTCAGGTTCAGGTGCCGCACGTGGCTGAACTTGACCCCCAGGATGCGCACCAGCTCCCGGTTCTCGGAGCGGCCCACGATGCCTCCGTAGGCCAGGGTGACCTTCTGCTGGAAGCCGTTGCGCAGGATCTTGCCGAGGATCGCCGCCGAGGCGATGGCGTCCGGGTCCGGGTTGTCGTGGGTGAGGACGAGCCACCGCCCCGAGCGGTCCGGATCGCGGACCAGCTCCGCCAGCGCGCCGTAGCGCGTGCGGGTCAAATCGTCGGGCGCCATGCCGGGCGATTGTACAGCGCGGCGGCGAACGATCCGGACCGCGCCGGGCCACGTATCATCGAGGCGAAGGTCGTGCCCGCGGCGCGCCCTCGGCCGCGGTCCGTCGCCGATCTCCCAGGAGGTTACTCGTGATGAGCTTCCCCGCCCTCGCCACGGCTCTCGCCGTGCTGGCCCTCGCGCTCGCCCCCCCGGCCTCGGCCGAGTCCCCGTCCGGCGCGCCGCCGGCAACCGGCGCCTGGGACCGGGTGCTCCACGCTCATGGCAACCGGGGCGGCATGGACTACGCCGCGCTCGCCGCCGACCGCGGCGACCTCGACGCCTTCCTGCACAGCCTGGCGGCGGCCCGGCCGCAAGCGATGGAGAAGCGAGAGGCGCTGGCCTTCTGGATCGACGCCTACAACGCGGTCGTCGTCCAGCACGTCCTCGAGCGCTACCCGGGGATCCGGTCGGTCAAGAAGGTGGACGGCTTCTTCGACTCCCTGACCTTCCCCGTCGCCGGCGCCAAGGTGACGCTCGACGCGATCGAGGCCAAAGGGCGCGCGTTGGGCGACCCGCGCATCCACTTCGCGGTCGTCTGCGCCTCGACGAGCTGCCCCGACCTGCGGGGCGAGGCCTACACCGGGGCGCGCCTGGACGAGCAGCTCGGCGACCAGGTCCGGAGCTTCCTCGAGAACGAGCACAAGGGCCTGCGCTACGACGCCGAGTCCAACACCGTCTGGCTGTCGTCGATCTTCAAGTGGTACGCCGGGGATTTCACCGGCGGCAGCACCGTGGTGGCCTTCTTCTCGCGCGGCGCGATCCTCGACTGGGTGACCGCCCACGCCCCGAAGCCGATCGCCGCGACCCTCGAGACCAAGCACCCGTCGGTGAGCTACCTCGACTACGACTGGAGCCTCAACGACCGGCCGAAGAAGTGACCTCCGGGAGCGTCTCGAGGGGCGGCGGCCGAGTGGTAGAGTAGCGGGCCGGCCACCCCCCTCGTGCCATGCATCCAGAGCTCTTCCACATCGGGAACTTCGTCATCAGCTCGTTCGGGCTGATGCTGGTGCTCTCCTTCGTCGCCTCCTACCTCCAGCTGCGCTGGGGCCTGCGCTGGCAGGCGGCGGGCGACGAGGACGACGCCGCGGCCCTGGTCTTCGCGGCCGGCTTCTTCGGCATCGTCGGCGCCAAGGTCTACTATGCCGTCCTCTACCGCGACTGGCACCTCCTCTTCGACCGCTCGGGACTGGTCTGGTACGGCGGCTTCATCCTCGCCGTCCTCGCCCTGCTGTGGACCATTCACCGGCGCCGCCTGCCCCCCTGGCCGACGGCCGACACCCTGGCGCTCGCCCTCGCCGTGGGCTACGCCATCGGGCGGATCGGCTGCTTCCTGGTCGGCGACGACTACGGCGTGCCCACCGACCTGCCGTGGGGCGTGAAGTTCCCGGCGGGCGCCGCGCCGCCGTCGACCGCCGGCGCGCTGCGCCACCAGTTCGGCGTCCACTTGCCGGCATCGATCCCCGACAGCCGGTTGCTGGCGGTGCATCCGACCCAGGTCTACGAGACGCTGGCGGCCCTCGCCATCTGGGGCTTCGGCCTCTGGCTGGTCCGCCGCCGTCCGACCGCGGGGGTGACCGGGATGGCGGTGCTCGGGCTGCTGGCGCTCGAGCGGTTCCTGGTCGAGTTCCTGCGCGCCAAGGACGACCGGTTCCTGGGCGCCCTCACCCTGGCCCAAGCGATCAGCCTGGCGGTGATGGTGGTGGCGGTTCTGCTCCTGGTGCTCCGCGCGCGGAGGAATCAGGACCAGGAGGCCGGCGTTAGAGCCTCACGATGACTCCCCTCCGTCTCCTGACCGTCGCCGGCTCCGACTCCGGCGGCGGGGCGGGCATCCAGGCGGACCTCAAGACCTTCGCCGCGCACGGCGCCTACGGCATGAGCGCGGTCACCGCGGTCACCGCCCAGAACACCGTGGGGGTCGTCGCGGTGCACGAGATCCCGCCCGCCCTGGTCGCGGCGCAGATCGACGCGGTCTTCGAGGATCTGGGCGTCGACGGCGTCAAGATCGGCATGCTGGCGAGCGCTCCGGTGGTGCGGGCGGTCGCGGAGAGCCTCCGGCGCTGGGCGGTGCGCCTACGGGCGGAGGGAGGCGCGCCGCCGCCGGTGGTCCTCGATCCGGTGATGGTCGCCAAGAGCGGCGACGCCCTCCTCGCCGCCGACGCGGTCGAGGCGCTGGCCGCCGAGCTCCTGCCGCTCGCGACCCTGGTGACCCCCAACCTGCCGGAGGCCGCCCGCCTGACCGGGCTGCCGGTGACCACCCGCGACGAGCGGCTGGCGGCGGCGCGGGCGCTCGCGGCGCGCGGTCCGGCGGTACTCCTCAAGGGCGGACACGGCGAGGGGGACGAGGTGGAGGACCTGCTGGTCGCGGCCGGCGGCGAGGCTCCTGCCCGCGGCTTCCGTCACCCCCGGCTCGCCACCCGCGCGACCCACGGCACCGGCTGCACCCTGTCGTCCGCGATCGCGGTGCGGCTGGCGGCGGGCGAGCCGCTGGCGGTGGCGGTCGACGGCGCGATCGGCTACCTGTGCGGCGCGATGGCGGCCGCCCGACCGCTGGGGGCGGGCCACGGGCCCCTCGACCACCTGTGGGCGACGAGCCGGGAGCGGCGATGAGCGAGCCCGTCCTGGACCTCCTGGTGGTGGGCGCCGGCCCGACCGGCATCGCGGTGGGGGCGGCGGCGGTGCGCCGGGGCCTCGCCACCCTGCTGGTCGACCAGGGCCCGCTGTGCGCGAGCCTCCAGGCCTATCCGACCGACCTCACCTTCTTCACCACCCGCGAGCGCCTGGAGATCGCGGACGTGCCGTTCACCATCCCCGAGGTCAAGCCGAACCGCCGGCAGGCCCTGGTCTACTACCGCGAGGTGGTGAAGCGCCACGACCTCCCCCTAGCGCTCCATGAGAGGGTGGATCGGGTGGAGCCGCTGGCGGCCGGTCCGGACGGAGCGCGCTTCGCGGTCCACACCCTGCGGGACGGACGGCCCCACCGGCGGAGCGCGCGCGCCGTGGCGCTCGCCACGGGTTACTTCTGGAACCCCCGGCGCCTCGGCGTGCCGGGCGAGGACCTGCCCTGGGTGTCGAGCCTCTACACGGAGCCCTACGCCCACTTCGGCGACCGCGTGGTGGTGGTCGGCGGCGGCAACTCGGCGGCCAAGACCGCGCTCGACCTGTGGCGCAACGACGCGCGCGTGACGCTGGTCCACCGGCGCGAGCAGCTCAAACAGAGCGTCAAGTACTGGATTCGCCCCGACGTAGAGAACCGGATCGCCGAGGGCTCGATCGCGGCGCGTTTCGCCAGCCGGGTGGTCGCGTTCGAGGACGGCGCCCGCGAGGAGCGCGGGGTGCGCATCGACGGCCCGGCCGGCCCGGAGCTGCTCGGCGCCGACGCCGCCTACGTGCTCGTCGGCTACCTTCCGGACGCCGCCCTGCAGCGCGCGGCGGGGGTCGAGGTCGATCCGGAGACCCTGATCCCATCCTTCGATCCGGAGACCTGCGAGTCGAACGTGCCCGGTCTCTACATCGCGGGCACCCTGCAGGCGGGGTGCTTCACCAACCGGATCTTCATCGAGAACTCGCGCGACCACGGTTGGCGGATCGTCGACCACCTGAGCCGGGTCGGGTCCTGCGTGCGTCCCCTATAATCAGCGATTGCGAGCCCCAGCCATGATCGATCGACTCCGTCAGCACCTCCTTGCGCACCTCCCCTCGGGCCTCCTCCTCGGGGCGGTCCTCCTCGCTCGCCGCGCCCGGGGGCGCCGCGGCGCCGCCGACCCCGCCCGACTCTGGAGCGAAGGCCGACGAGGAGCAGGGCGTCTTCGTCGAGAGCGTGGAGGTCAACGTCGTCAACGTCGACGTCTACGTGACCGACAAGGAGGGCAACCCGGTGCCGGGGCTGACCGCCGCCGACTTCCAGGTGTTCGAGAACGGCGAGCCGGTCAAGGTCACCAACTTCTACGCCGTCCAGGGCGACCGGGTCGTCGCGTCCGCCGCCGGCGAGGCGAGCACGGCCCCGGCGGCGGCCGAGGAAGCGCCCGTGGCCCCTCCGGCCGCCGAGGAGCTGCCGGAGGACCAGCGCCTCAACCTGGTGGTCTACGTCGACGACACCAACATCCGTCCGCACGACCGGCGCCGGGTCCTGCAGGACGTCCGGAGCTTCCTGCGCCAGAAGGTCACCACCCACGACCGCGTGATGCTCGCCAGCTACGACCGGTCGCTCCAAGTCCGCAAGTCCTTCACCTCCGACCCGGAGGCCGTGGTCGAGGGCCTGCTCGAGCTCGACAAGGTGAGCGGCGAGCAGGTCCACGCCGACAGCGACCGCCGCGACGTGCTGCAGCGGATCGAGGAGGCGCAGTCGGGAGCCGAGGCGCTGGGCTACGTCGAGCGCTACGCCGAGTCCCTGCGCAACGACCTGTTCTTCTCGATCGACGCGATGCAGGAGATGGTCAACTCGCTCGCCGGCCTGCCCGGCCGCAAGGCGCTGCTCTACGTGAGCGGCGGCCTGCCGATGATCGCGGGCGAGGACGTGTTCTACGCCGTCGACCAGAAGTTCCAGGGGTCCGGGGCGCTGACCCAGCTCTACACCTACGACGCCTCGTCCCGGTTCGACGAGCTGGCGGCCAACGCCAACGCCAACCGGGTGAGCTTCTACACGATCGACGCCTCGGGGCTGCGGGTCGCGGAGTCGGTATCCGCCGAGAGCTTCGGCCACGGCCAGGCCGGAAGCATGACCTACGTCGACTCGCTCCAGCGCCAGAACCTCCAGAGCCCGCTCCAGTTCCTGGCGGAGAAGACCGGCGGCAAGGCGGTGATCAACCAGAACCGGGTGGACGGAGCGCTCTCCGACATCGCCCAGGACTTCCGCTCGTACTACTCGGTGGGCTACGTGCCGAGCCACAGCGGCGACGGCCGCTACTACGAGATCGGCGTCAAGCTCAAGGGCGACCACCGCGGCTGGAAGGTGCGCCACCGCGCCGGCTATCGGGACAAGACGGCGTCGGTCCAGATGAACGACGGCGTGCTCGCCGCCCTCCATTTCCCGTACTCGAGCAACCCGCTCGACGTCGAGCTGTCCTTCGCCTCCGGCGAGCGCCGGAGCGACGGCTACTACCTGGTTCCGATCGAGGTGCGCGTGCCGCTCAAGTCGCTGACCCTGGTACCCCGGGGCGACGTCTACGAGGCGAACGCGAACCTCTACCTGGCGGCGCTCGACGAGGGGGGCGGCGTCTCCGACGTGCAGCAGACCCGGCTGCCGATCTCGGTGCCGGCGGCCGAGGTCGAGACCGCGCGGGACAAGAGCTTCGTCTACAAGGTGAGGCTGCTCCTGCGCGGCGGCGAGCAACGGATCGCCGTCGGCCTGCGGGACGAGATCGCCGCCAACAACTCCTTCGTCACCGGGTCGCTCTTCGTGGGCCGGTAGCGGAGGCAGGGTACGGGGAAGGGAGAGGACTCGCCGATGAGATCGAGCTGGAGCGAAACGTTCCGCGCTCTGGGCGCCGCCGTCCTGTCGCTGCTCAAGGCCGAGCTCGCCGCCCTCGAGCACGACCTGGCCCGCTCGGGCAAGAAGGCCGCCGCCGGGGTCGCTCTGCTCGCGGCGGCCGCCGCGCTCGCCTTCTGGACCCTGGGGGTGGCGACCTACTTCCTGATCCTCCTCCTGGGCATCTGGATGCCCCTCTGGGCCGCGTCGCTGGTCGTCACGGTGCTGTTTCTGGCGGTGACCGGCGGCCTCGCCTTCGCCGGGATGAGCAAGCTCAAGGCTTTCGAGAACCCGCTGGCGATCGCGCGCCGGCGGCTCGACGACCACGTCGACTGGTGGCAGAGCCGGTTGCTCGAGCCCGCTGCGCCACGCCACGAGACCGCGGGAGACGAGCGCGGAGACCGCGGGGGGACAAGCCGATGAGCCGGGACCGGGAAGAGCTCGAGGACCAGGTCGAGGAGAGCCGCCGCGAGGTCGAGCGCCGGCTGGCGGCGGTCCGGGCGTCGATCGCGCGGGAGACGGGCGTTCTTCCCAAGGCTCGGTACATCCTGCTGGCCCTGATCGCGGGGTCCACCGGGTTCGCCCTGGCCGCGAGGAGGCGCTCCAAGCGCAAGCGCGCCCGCGCGGCCGTGCGGGACGGAGCGGCGAGGTCTCCCGCTACTCGGCGGGACGCTTGAAGACGATGGCGATGTTGTCGGTCGCACCGCTCTTGAAATTGACCGACGTGATCGAGACCAGCTCCCACCCTTCGGCACCCAGCGCGTTGAGCTGAGTCACCGAGTTCGGATCGAGACGGTAGTTCTCGCTCCGGATGTTGATGATCTTGTACTCCCACTTGGTCATTTCGCCCTCCTTCCGTCCCAGTGAGGACCCTGCGCCCTTCTACCCCGGATTGTAGCGCGGCCGGCGCGGCCTCACCGCGGCGCGCCGAGGATCCGGACCACCGCGCCACGGCCGACTCGCCAGCGCGCCGCGAGGCTCTCGCCGGGTAAGGAGAGCTCGACCGTGCCCAGCGAGCCCACCAGGGCTCCCGGCTCGCCGGGCGGCAGCTCGGCGTAGTGGCTCACCCAGCGCTCGACCTCGCGGCCGCCGATCTCGACCCGGGCCGGCCCACCCAGCTCCGCCAGCCAGCTGGCCGGCAGATCGGTGACCAGGTTGCCGAACCGGTCGACCCGCCGCACCCGGCCGACGAGGACCGGCGCGCCGTCCTCGCGGGCGCGGTGGGGCGGCTCCTCGGGAAGACGGACGGGCTCCGCGGCCGCGGGCCCCAGCTCCTCCGGTGCCGCGCCCCGGGCGAGGGCTGCGGCCACCGGGGCGAAGCGGTCCCGGCCGTGGAAGGTGGCGCCTGGCGCCGGCAGGAAGAGCGCCTCGCGCTCGACGCTCCACGCCCGGGCGCCGGGGGTGTCGAGCAGCGGACCGAGGAGCCCGTTGTCCGGGGCGACGAAGAGCTGCCCGGCGGCCCGGGCAGCGAGGATCCGGCGCGCGCCGCCCACTCCCGGGTCGACCACCGCCAGGTGCAGAGGTGCCCTCGGGAAAGGCCGGCGCGGCGGCGGCCAGGAGGTCGGCGGCGGCGGCGACGTCGCCGGCCGGGATCTCGTGCGAGAGGTCGACCAGCCGGCACCCCGGGGCGAGCCTCAGAAGGGTCCCCTTGACCGCTCCGACGTAGTAGTCCGCCAGGCCGAAGTCGGTGAGCAGGGTGACGATCGCGGTCACGCGGAGACGTTACCATCGGCGCTGCGCCGGGGAGAACGGTAGAATCGCCCCGATGCCCGCCCCGCACCGCCTCCTCCTCTACACCAAGCCGGCGATCCCGGGACGGGTCAAGACCCGCCTCGTCGGCGAGCTCACCGCGGAGCAGGCGGCCGAGCTCCACGGCGCCTTCGTGGCGGACCTCCTGGCGCGCCTCGCCGGGCAGGACTTCGAGCTCTGGGTGGCGTGGGCGCTCGAGCCGGGAGAGAGGCTGCCGGCCTCGCCGGTGCCCGGCCTGCGCCAGGAGGGCGCCGATCTCGGCGAGCGGCTCTTCCGGGGCCTGGAGCGGGCGGCCCGCGAGGCCGGAGGCGCGCGCGCGGTCGCCGCCCTGGGGAGCGACCACCCGACGATCCGGCCGGCGACCCTGCGCGAGGCCTTCTCCCGGATCGACGGCGGGGCGGACGTGGCCCTGGGGCCGAGCCTCGACGGCGGCTACTACCTGATCGCGCTCGCCCCCGGGGCGGTGCGCCGCGAGCTGTTCGAGGGTATCGCCTGGAGCACCGAGCGGGTCCTGGCCCAGACCCTGGAGCGCGCGCGGGCCGCGGGTCTCGAGGTCGCTCTCCTCGAGCCGGCCTCGGACGTCGACACCCCGGACGACCTGCGCCGTCTCGCCGCCGCGCTGGGCGCCGAAGACGGCGCGCCGGATACCGCGCTCTGCCCACGGACCCGCGACCTCCTGGCCGCCTGGGGGCGCCTCGAGCCGTTCCCGGTGGAGGCGCGGTGAGAGTCCTCTCGGCCGAGGCGATGGCGCGGGTCGACCGGGCGGCGGTCGAGGAGATCGGCATCCCGAGCATGGTGCTGATGGAGAATGCCGCTCTCGGCCTCGCCGAGGCGGTCGCCGGCTCGTTCCCCGAGGCGGGCTCGGTGGCGATCTACTGCGGGCCGGGCAACAACGGCGGAGACGGCCTGGCGCTCGCCCGACACCTGGCGGTGCGCGGCTACCGAGTGCGGTGCCTGCTCGCTTTCGGCGGCCGCGAGACCCGCGGCGACGCCGCGGCCCAGCTCGGGATCTGCCGGACCATGGCCCCCGGCCTGTTGCGGCTGGACGAGATCGGTCCCGACGACGACCTGGCCGAAGCGCTGGCCGCCGGGCGGGCCGCCGACCTGGTGGTCGACGCCCTCTTCGGGACCGGCCTGGGACGGCCGCTCGAGGGCCAGCTCGCGGAGCTGGTCGAGGGGCTCAACGCCCTGCCGGTGCCGCGCCTGGCGGTCGACCTGCCGAGCGGCCTCGCCGGCAGCCGGAGCGACACCTTCGGACCCCACCTGGTCGCCGATCTGACGGTGACCTTCGCCGCTCCCAAGCCGGCGCAGGTCTTCCCGCCCGCGGCCGACGCCGTGGGCGACCTGGTGATCGCCGACCTGGGGATCCCGCCCGAGCTCCTCGAGCGGCCTTGGGGCGAAGAGGAGACCCTGCACCTGGTCCTCGGCGAGGAGCTCGCCGCCTGGCTGCCGCCGCGCCCGGCGGACACCCACAAGGGCACCTACGGCCACCTGCTGGTGGTCGCCGGCGCCACCGGCAAGGCGGGTGCAGCGATCCTCACCGCCCGCTCGGCGGTCCGCTCCGGCGCCGGGCTGGTGACCGCCGCCGTGCCCCGCCCGATCGTCCAGACCGTCGACCTCGGCTCGCTCGAGTCGATGAGCCTGCCGCTGCCGGCCGACGGCGACCTCCTGGGACCGGGGGCGGCGCGGGCGATCCTCGAAGCCGCGCGCGGCAAGGACGCGGTCGCTCTCGGGCCCGGGCTGGGACAGGCGGAGCCGGTAGCCGGCGAGATCCGGGAGGCGGTGCTCGCCTGCGACCTGCCGCTGGTGCTCGATGCCGACGGGATCAACGCCTTCGCGGGCCGGGCCGGCGAGCTCGCCCGGCGGGGCGGACCGACCGTGCTCACCCCCCATCCGGGCGAGCTCGCTCGTCTCCTGGGGATCGACACCGCCGCGGTGACCGGCGACCGCCTCGGCTCGGTCCGCCGGGCGGCCCGGGAGACCGGCGCGGTCGTCGTGCTCAAGGGTCACCGCAGCCTGACCGCCACGCCGGAGGGGGCCGTCCACGTCAATCCGACCGGCAACCCGGGCATGGCGACCGGCGGCACCGGCGACGTCCTGACCGGGGTCGTCGGGAGCCTCCTCGCGCAGGGCTACGATCCTCTCGAGGCGGCGGTCCTCGGGGTCTACCTGCACGGCCTCGCCGGCGACCTCGCGGCGGCCGAGCGCGGCGAGCGCGGCCTCGCCGCCGGCGACCTGGCCGAAGCCCTGCCCGCGGCCTTCGAGGCGCTGGCGGCGACCTGATGCGGAGCTGGCGCTGCGCGAGCGAGACGGAGACCGAGCGGCTGGGCGAGCTCCTCGGTGGCGAGCTCCGGCCGGACGGCGTGCTGCTGCTCCACGGTGACCTCGGCAGCGGCAAGACGGTGCTCACCCGCGGCGTCGCCCGCGCCCTGGGGATCGACGCCGCCGAGATCCAGAGCCCGACCTTCGTCCTGGTGCGCGAGCACGAGGGAGCGAGGGGGCGGCTGATCCACGTCGACCTCTACCGCCTGGAGCCCGCCGAGGCGGAGGCGGTCGGCATCGAGGAGCTCCTCGCCGGCCCCGGCGTCAAGGTGGTCGAGTGGGCCGAGCGTCTCGCCGTCGCGCCGCCGGACGCGCTGCGGGCGGCGATCGAGCGCGAGGAGCCCCCGGCACGCGCCGGATCCGCGAGCTCGCGGGAGCGCCGCCGGCGACCCCGGAGCGCGCCGGTGGCGCTTCGCCTTCGCGGTAGGATGCACCGGCTCGCCGAAGTCGCGACTCCCCTGGAGATTGCACCTTGTAAAGGAGGAGGATGATGAAGATCAAGAAGGTGGGAGTGCTGGGATGCGGCCTGATGGGCTCGGGCATCGCCGAGGTGGCGGCCCGCGCCGGCTATCCCACGGTCGTGCGGGAGGTCACCGAAGACCTGCTGGAGAAGGGCGTCGCGCGGATCGACAAGTCGCTCGACCGGGCGGTGGAGAAGGGCAGGCTGGAGGCCGAGGCGCGGGACGAGGTGCGGGGGCGCATCTCCGGAACCGTCGACCTCGACGCCCTGGCCGAGTGCGACCTGGTGGTCGAGGCGATCGTCGAGAACCTGGAGGAGAAGCGCAAGACCTTCGGCAACCTCGACCGGGTGGCGCACGAGCAGGCGATCTTCGCCTCCAACACCTCGTCGCTCACCATCACCCAGCTCGCCATGACGACGTCGCGCCCGGAGCGCTTCCTGGGCCTCCACTTCTTCAACCCGGTGCCGGTGATGAAGCTGGTCGAGGTCGTGCGCACCCTGCTCTCGGCCGACGACGCGGTGGCGAGCGCCATGGACTGGGTGCGCAGCCTGGGCAAGGAGCCGATCGCCTGCCGCGACAACTCGGGCTTCGTCGTCAACCGCCTGCTCGTGCCCTACCTGCTCGACGCGATCCGCGCCTACGAGGAGGGCGTCGGCTCGGTCGAGGACATCGACAAGGGCATGCAGCTCGGCTGCGGCTATCCGATGGGCCCCTTCACGCTGCTCGACTTCGTCGGGCTGGACACCACCTACTACATCGCCAACATCATGTTCGAGGAGTACCGCGAGAAGCGCTTCGCGCCGCCGCCGCTGCTCAAGCAGATGGTGCTCGCCGGCCGCCACGGCCGCAAGGCGGGCCGCGGTTTCTACGATTACTCCGCCAAGAAGTGAGGGCCGGGGAGGGGCGGGAGCCGAGGGCGGGGAAGTCGATCCGGCCGTGTTGCTAGAATACCCGGGAGGCCTCGCCTCCGCACATGCCTTCCCGCCCACCCACCCCTCCCGCCCCCCGATGACCCAGGTCACCCTGCCCGAAGAGGGCATCGAGGTCCTGTTCGGCGTCCACGACGAGAACCTGCGGCGCATGGAGCGGGCGTTCGGCGTCGAGCTCTCCGCCCGCGGCAACCAGCTGAACATCTCGGGCGGTCCCGAAGGCACGCGCGCCGTCGAGCGTCTGATGAGCCAGCTCGGTACGCTGACGGCAGAAGGGGTGCGCCTGTCGCCGAGCGACGTGCGCACCGCGGTGCGGGTGATCCAGGACGACCCCGAGGCGTCGCTGATCGACTTCTTCCAGCCCACCGGGATGCTCGCCGCCGTCAACCGCCTGATCACGCCGAGGACGCTGCGCCAGCAGAGCTACCTCAAGGCGATGGACGACTTCGACATCGTCATCTCGATCGGTCCGGCGGGCACCGGCAAGACCTACCTGGCGGTGGCGATGGCCGCCGCCTTCCTGCTCGAGAAGAAGGTGCGGCGGATCGTCCTCGCCCGTCCCGCGGTCGAGGCCGGCGAGAAGCTCGGCTTCCTGCCCGGGGACCTGGTCGAGAAGGTCAACCCGTACCTGCGCCCCCTCTACGACGCGCTCTACGACATCATCGGCTACGAGAAGGTCGGGCGCATGCTCGAGCGCGGGATCATCGAGGTGGCGCCGATCGCTTTCATGCGCGGCCGAACGCTCAACGACAGCTTCATCATCCTCGACGAGGCCCAGAACACCACCACCGAGCAGATGAAGATGTTCCTCACCCGCATCGGGTTCGGCTCGAAGGCGGTGATCGACGGCGACGTCACGCAGGTGGACCTGCCGCAGGGCCGCCGCTCCGGCCTGCGGCTCGCCGAGACCGTGCTGGGGGGGATCGAGGGCATCCGGTTCTTCCGCTTCGACGAGCGCGACGTCGTCCGGCACACCCTGGTGCAGCAGATCATCTCCGCCTACGAGCGATTCGAGCGTGAGGACCGCGAGCGGGACGCGGCGCCGGCGGCGCGCTCCGCCGAGCCGGCCGGAGTCGGCGGCGGCTGAGCGGGGCGCCCGGGCGCGGCCCGCGGGGCGGCGGCCGGGCAGGCGAGGACCGATGGCGACGAACTCCACCAAGAAGACCCCGACGGCGCCGCCGATGGCGCCCCGCAAGGGCGTGGTGACCCGCGTCCGGAAAGGGCGGTGGTCCCGCCTCAACCGACGCCTGCACCGGGGGTGGCGGCGGGTCCTCGAGCTGCCGGCCCTCTGGATCGCCTTGCTCGTCGCGGTCGGCGGCTGGGGCCTGACCCCGGGCGGGCTGCTGCCGGTGCCCGCCGCGCGCCAGGGCGAGGTGGCGACCCGCGACTACGTCGCCCCGTCCGATCTCCTGATTCCCGACCAGGAGACGACGAGCGAGAAGCAGAGCCGGGCGCGCGAGGAGGTGCCGCCGGTCTACGACTACGACTCCGGCGCCGCGGCGACGGTTCAGAACCGCGTCGACCAGCTCTTCGGTGCCGGCCGCGCGCTCGTCCAGGCGGCTTCCCAGGCCGCCCGGGGCGGCCGCGCCGCGCCGCGCGGACAGGGCCGCTCGACGAAGGGCGGCGCCGGCTCCACCCGCGCGGACGGCGAGCAGGCCGGGGAGGACCGGCTCGCCGACGAGCTCGCGCAGCTCGAGCGCGCCTCGGGGCTCAAGCTCACCCGCGAGGAGGTCGCCGCCCTCTCGGCCCAGGGGTTCTCCCAGGACCTCGAGGAGCGGCTGAGCCTGCTGGTCGGCCGGGTGCTGCGCCAGGGGATCGTCGAGGGCAAGGCGCGCCTGCTCGAGAACCGCGTCCGCGGCATCACGCTGCGCCTCCTGCCGTCGGGCACCGAACGCCGCCACTACGACCTCTACGACTACCTGGAGTACCCGGGGGAGGTGCAGGAGTTCCTCGAAGCCGAGGTCGAAGACTGGCGGGACCTGAGCTCGGCCCAGCGCAAGGCGACGATCGCCCTGCTGATGGCCAACCTGCCGGCGAACCTTTCGCCCAACCGCAGCGAGACCCTGGAACGGCAGGCGGCCGCGGCCGCCGGGGTGGCGCCGGTCTTCAAGCAGATCCGCAAGGGCCAGGTGATCGTCCGCAAGGGGGACCAGATCGGCTCCGCCGAAGCCCGCATGCTGGCCGAGATCACCGGGCGCGACCGCCTGACCGGACGGCTGCTGCCGCTCCTGGGGACCATGGCGCTGCTCGGCCTGGTCGCCCTCGCCCTCTGGTTCGGCCTGCGCGGCGAGCGGGTGGCCGACCACAGCCGGGCCCGGCTCTATTGCGAGGTCCTCCTGGTGCTGCTGGTGAGCATCCTCGGAACCAAGTTCAGCTTCCTCGTCTCGACCGCGCTGGCCAACTCGTTCGACGCGGCGCCGTTCAACTCCTTCCGCGGCTACGCCTACGGAGTGCCGTTCGCCGGTCTGGCCCTCGTCGCCTCGCTCCTGTTCGGGCGCACGGCCGCGGCGCTCGCCGCCCTCTTCTTCGCCCTCCTGGTCTCCCGGCTCGCCGGTTTCGAGGCCCTGTGGGTGACTCTCTACGCCGCCGTCGGTTCCGTGGGCGCGGTGTTCGCCGTCGACGCCTTCCAGATCAAGCAGCGGCTGATGCTCACCCGGGTCGGCCTGGTGGTGGGCGCTCTCAACGTGGTCTCGGTGCTGGTGCTCACCGCCTTGGGCGGCGGCACGGGCCTCGATCCGCTGCAGCTCGTCTTCGACCTGGTCTGCGCCCTGGTGGGAGGCTTGCTGGCGGCGGCGGTGGGGAGCTTCTCGGTGCCGATCCTCGAGTCGCTCCTGGGCATCACCACCGACATCAAGCTGGTGGAGATCGCCAACGCCAACCTGCCGCTTCTCCGGCGGCTCGCCTTCGAGGCGCCCGGCACCTTCCAGCACTCCCTGATGGTGGCCAACCTGGCGAAGGAAGGCTGCGAGGTGATCGGCGCCGACCCGGTGCTCGCCTACGCCGGCGGCCTCTACCACGACGTGGGGAAGATCTTCCGCCCGGAGTACTTCGTCGAGAACCAGCGGCCGGGCCACAACCTCCACGACAAGCTGGTGCCGTCGATGAGCGCTCTGATCATCATCAGCCACGTCAAGGACGGCCTGGCCCTGGCCGAGGAGTACCACCTGCCGCCGCCGGTGCGCGACGCCATCGCGCAGCACCACGGCACCCGCCTGATCAGCTTCTTCTTCAATCGCGCCCAGGAACGGGCCAGGCAGCGCGCCAAGCAGCGCTCCGAGCACCCCGGCGACGTCACCGAGGAGAAGTACCGCTACCCCGGCCCGAAGCCGCAGAACGAGGTCATGGGCGTGCTGATGCTGGCCGACGGGGTGGAGGCCGCGAGCCGCACGCTGATCGAGCCGACCCCGCTCAAGATCCGCACCCTGGTGGGCAAGATCTTCGAGGACTGCCTGGCGGACGGCCAGCTCGACGAGAGCGACCTGACCCTCTCCGACATCAAGAAGGTCTCGCAGGCCTTCATCCGGGTGCTGACGACCATCTTCCACCAGCGCATCGACTACCCCGGCTTCGACTTCCGCGGCGACGCCAGGGACGAGACCCGCGGGGACCGGACCGCCGAGATCGCGGTGCGAGCCTCGTGATGGCGCAGGCGGCCGGCGGCGGGACCTGCGAGATCGTGGTGCAGAACCCGGGTCGCTTCCGGGAGGCGGTCGGCGAGGAACGGGGCAAGCTCGCCGCCTGGCTGGCGGCGCTGGTGGCCGAGCTGGCGCCGGAGAGCGCGAGCTTCGGGGTGCGCCTGGCCAGCGACCGCGAGATGCGCCGCCTCAACCGGACCTATCGCGGCAAGGACGCGCCGACCGACGTCCTCTCCTTCCCGGGCCAGGCGACGCCCGAGGGGCCGCACCTGGGCGACGTGGTGATCGCGGTGCGGTTCGCGCGCCGGCAGGCCGAGGCGGCCGGGCACTCGAGCGAGCGCGAGCTACGCATCCTCCTGCTGCACGGCGTCCTCCACTGCCTGGGCCACGACCACGAGACCGACGGCGGGAGGATGGAACGCCTGGAACGGAAGCTCCGCCGGCGCTGGGTGCCGGCCGCAGGAGCCGCCGCGGCGGGGACGACCACCGGATCGAGCCGGACGGAGAGCCCGCATGCCGGGGAGTGACCCCGCCGCCGTCGCCGCCGGCCTGGGCTCGGCCGGCGAGTGGGGGCTGCTCTGGCTCGCCCTGCTCCTGGTCGCGGCCACGGTCCTCCTGTCCGGCCTCTCGGCCCTGGTCGAGCGCTCGGGACCGATCCGACTGCGCCACTGGGCCGAGGAGGCCGAGGGACGGCTGCGCAGGCTCTACGAGCAGCCGGTCCGCTTCGAGGCCTTCCGCCTGCTGGTCGCGATCCTCGCCAAGCTTTCCCCGGTGGCTCTTCTCTGGGTGGTGGCGGCCTGGCTCGCGGGAGCCGGTCTCGCCGGGCCGGCGGCCGCCGCGGCCTGGGGTGCCCTGGCCGCGTTGCCCGTGGTGATGGGCTCGGAGTTGCTCAACCGGGTGCTGGTCGGGTGGGATCCGGAGGCCGCGCTCGAGCGCCTGACGCCGGTCTACCGGGTGGTCTTGGCCGTGCTCTCGCCGCTGGTCGCGCTGTCGGTCGGGGTGTTCCCCGCGAGCGGCGTCCAGCGGCGGGCCGAAGAGGACGAGGACGAGGCCTCGGAGGACGAGATCGAAGCCTTCATCGACGTCGGGACGCGCGAGGGGATCCTCGAGCCGGGGGAGGGCGAGATGCTCTGGGGCATCGTCGACTTCAGCGACACCGCCGTGCGCAGCGTCATGACGCCGCGCATCCAGGTCCAGGTCGCGCCCGCCGACTCGGAGCTCGACGAGCTGGCGGCGCTGTTCGTCGAGTCGGGCCACTCGCGCCTGCCGCTCTACGAGGGGTCGATCGATCACATCGTCGGCATCCTCCACATCCGCGACCTGCTCCGCGGCCTGCGGGCGGCCGAGCGCCCGGTCGCGCGGAGCCTCGCGAACCCGCCGTTCTTCGTGCCCGAGACCAAGCCGCTCGGCCAGCTCTTGAAGGAGCTCCAGGCGCGGTTCCAGCAGATGGCGGTGGTGGTCGACGAGTACGGCGGCACGGCGGGGGTCGTCACCGTGGAGGACCTGGTGGAGGAGATCGTCGGCGAGCTGGTGGACGAGCACGAGGAGTCGCATCCCGGCAATCGCCTCCTGCCGGACGGCGCCTGGCTGCTCGAGGGAACGACCGACGTCGAGGCGCTCGAGGAGCTCTTCGGAGTCGACCTGGGGGAGGTGCCGGACGAGACCGTCGGCGGGCGGGTGTTCAGCCTCCTGGGCGACGTCCCCGAGGTAGGCGAGACGGTCGAGGAGCACGGGCTTCGCTACACCGTCGAGGAGGTCGAGGAGCGGCGGGCGGCCCTCGTGCGGGTGGAGCCGGCCGGCTCCGCTCCGGGGAGCGTCGAGGCGGCGGGGGAGGGAGCATGAGCGATCCGGTCGGGACACCGGCCGCCCCGCGGTCGGGGACGGTGGCGCTCGTCGGCCGGCCGAACGCCGGCAAGTCGACCCTGATGAACCACCTCCTCGGCGAGAAGGTGGCGATCGTCTCCGACAAGCCCCAGACGACCCGCCAGCGACTGGTGGGGATCTTGAGCGGGGAGCGGGGACAGATCGTCTTCTACGACACGCCCGGGGTCCACCGGCCCCTCCACCGGATGAACAAGCAGATGGTGCGCCACGCCCAGGAGGCGTTGGACGAGGCGGACGTCGTCTGCCTGCTGGTCGACGCGTCGCAGCCGCCGGGCAAGGGCGACGCCTACATGCGCGAGCTCGTAGAGCGGGCCCGCGGGCCGAAGATCGCGCTGCTCAACAAGATCGACCTGGTGGCCAAGCCGAAGCTGCTGCCCCGGATCGCCGAGTACGCCGCGGGCGAGCGGTACCGCGAGATCATCCCGATCTCGGCGCGGTCGGGCGACGGCGTGGACCGGTTGCTCGCGGTGCTCTGGGACCTGCTGCCCGAGGGGCCGCCGCGCTACGACCCGGAGCTGGTGACGATCCACCCGGAGCGCTTCCTCGCCGCCGAGCGGATTCGCGAGAAAGTCCTCGAGGTGACCCGCGAGGAGCTGCCGTTCGCGAGCGCGGTGGTGGTGGAGCGCTGGGAGGAGGAGCCGGAGCGGGACCTGACGCGGATCTACGCCTCGATCCTGGTGGAGCGGCCGGGCCAGAAGAAGATCGTGATCGGCCGCCAGGGGTCGATGATCCGGCAGATCGGGACGGCCGCGCGGCTGGATCTCGAGGACTTCCTGGAGACGCGGGTGTACCTGGACCTCAACGTGAAGTGCGAGCCGGGGTGGCGGGAGGACCGGCGGCTGTTGGCGGAGCTGGAGAGCGGGGTCTACTGGGCGGGGGATTGACCGGGCGGGGGTTTGAGCGGGCGGGGGGGGGAGGGAGGTAGGTAGGGAGCGCTGGTCGAGGAGGGCGCGCCGGGGCGATGGAGGGGCCGGGCCGGGCCGGGGCCGGGGGTTCCGCCCGGTCGTCGGCGGCCGGGCCCGCATTCGGCGGGCGTGCACGGCGAGGTGGGGTCGGGCGATCGAACCGGCCGGTGGGCTGCCACCGCCGAGAGCCTTTTCCAGCTCTGAGCCTCCGGCGGTCGGGCGGAGGGCTCCCACCGGCCTCGCCTTGCGCTCGCCGGGGTCACGACCGGCCTCGGGAGGGCGGGCGCGGCCGCCGATCGCCGGCTCGGAACCCCCCGGCCCCGGCCCTCCGGGGTCGCCTGCCGGAAGGGGCTTAGCGGTGCTCGCCACCGCCCCCGCCCGGTCGGAGGGGGATGAGGGAGGATCGAAGGCATCGGCCCATGAAGCGGCCGAGCTCCGCCTCGGCCGGCCAAGCCCTTCCCGGGGCACCGAACGCCCCAGCTCCCCCTTGCGCCCCTGGCCGATCGCCGCGCTCGGCACCGGCCGGCGCCCGGGGGCACGACATCGAATCCGGCACTCCCTCGGAGTCCGACCCCGGAGGGCCGGGGGTCCCGACCGGCGACGTCATGGACCGCGCTCGACGGGGCTTCGCGGAGTCCGAGCCGGTCGCGCGCGGTCCATGCCGAGGCGCGGCTCCTCCGGCCCGGAGTCCTGGCAAGCCGCGCCGTTCGCAAGGGCGGGACTCCCGGCCCGTCACCAGATCTTCCGGAAGCAGAACCATTGGTGCGGGCGCTCGCGGATCGCCCACTCGACCTCCTTGGCCACGGCGCGGGCGGTGGTCAGGAAGTCCCGCGTGCGGTCGTCGCTGACGGCGGGTTCGATCGGGGGACGGATGACCAGGCGGTAGCGGCGGCGGCCGGCGCGGAAGCAGAAGACGGGCAGCAGGGGGACGCGGGCCGCCCGGCCGAGCGCCGCCGGGCCGGCGGGAAGGTCGAAAGGGCGTCCGAAGAGCTCCGCCGCCACCGAGCGGCCGGTCGACGAAGGGCGGTCGCCCTGGAGGCCCACCAGCTCTCCGCGCCGCAGGGCCGAGAGGAGCACCGCGCCGAGCGCCGGGTTGTCGCGGGCGAAGTGGAGCGTGAAGTGCCCCTGGATGGAACGGGCGTAGACCTCCTCGACGAACTTCTGCGCCTCCGGATCCATCTCCTGCTCGCGGACCACGTGCACGGGGCGCGGCTCGACCACCGAAGGCAGGAACGAGCCGATGTCCCAGGCCCCGACGTGGGCCGTCACCAGCACCAGGCCCTGGCGCGGGTCGGCCGCCAGCCGGTCCCAGTGCGCGCGCCCCTCGACCTCGACCTCGAAGCGGCGCCGGGTGCCGAGCCGCTCATAGCGCTCCGAGTTGCACCACGCCTGGTTCCACATCGTCCGCCAGATCCGACCCTGCCGCCGCCAGGAGCCGGCGGGCCCCAGCACCGCCTCCAGGTTCGAGCCGATGGCCCGCCCGATGCCGCGCAGGACGAGGAAGAAGAACGACGTGAAGACCAGGATCATCGGTCCGACCGCCCAGCTCGGCATGGTCGAGACCCCCCACGAGTGGAAGCGGTACCAGAAGACGCCGGTGACGTGGAAGCGTCCGAGGACACGCCGCGAGCGGCCGACCACCGGGGCGTGGGGGGGCGCGGAGCGCCGGGGGTCTCGAGGGGCCGCGGCGGCCGTGGTGTCGCCGGGCTGCGCGCTCACGCGGCCTCCTGCGAGGGGTGCTCGAGCAGCAGCCACGCGGCGGCGCCGCCGGCGGCGAGGCTGGAGACCAGGACCCGCCGGACCGGGCGTGGGAGCGGCCCGCCGGGGTGCGGCGCCACGCCCAGCGCCGGGTCCGGCCTGGAGAAGCCCGGAGCCGGACCGAACGCGGCCCCCTCGAAGGCGACGACCGCGGCGGCCAGGTGGCCGCCTCCGAGCTCGCCGGTGCTCCCCTTGGGCGCCACCAGGGGCGGCAACGGGCGGCCACCCCACGCCGCCCGGAGGACCTCCGCCTCGAGGCGGTCGCCGGCGCGCGTGCCCGAGGCGCCCGCGACCACCAGGTCGATCTCGCCGGGCTCCAGGCCGCTCCGGTCGAGGGTCCGGGCGAGGGCGGCGGCCAGCTCCGGCGCGCCGGTGCCCCAGCCTTGTCGGGGCGCCGACGGATCGAAGGCGCCGCCGCCGCCGGCGATGCGGGCGAGGGCGCGGGCGCCCCGCGTGGCCGCCGCCACCTCCGGCTCGAGCACGAGGACGGTCGAGCCCTCGCCGGAGACGAAGCCGCCGCGCCGGCGGTCGAAGGGGCGGGCGCGCGGAGCCTCGCCGGGCCGCCGGCTCCGCGCCAGGGCCCGGAACCGGTCGAGGAGGGCCTGGAGCAGCGGCGTCACCTCCTCGACCCCGCCGGCCAGCGCCAGCTCCGAGCGGCCGGAGGCGACCTCCCAGGCGGCCCGGCGGACCGCGGTCAGCCAGCCGGCCTCGCGCTCGGTGACGGTCAGGTTGGCGCCGCGGGCGGCGATCAGCCGGGCGACCTGGGCGGTGGGCGCGTTGGCCACCGACTCGGCGAACAGCGCGGGCGAGGCCTGCTCCGGGCCGGCGAGCAGGATCTGGCCGAGGAGCTCCTCGGTCACCGAGGACGGCCCGAACGACGTGGCGAGCACCACGGCGGCCGACTCCATCGCCTCGGGATCCGCTCCCGAGAGGCCGGCGTCCGCCAGGGCCATGCACGCGGCCGCGGCCGCGAAGCGCGACGGCGGGCTCATCCTGCGGGCCGCCGCGGCGGGGAGCCAGGGGGCGAGCGACGCGGGGTCGACCCGGCCCGCCCACGCCACGCGCGGGTCGAGGCGCAGACCCCGGCGCCCGGCTAGCGGACCGGGATCGCCGAGCGGCGCGAGCACCGGCTCGCCCGTCTCGAGCAGCCGCAGCAACCCCGGCCGGCCGGCGCCCCAGCCGCCGACCGTGCCGAGGCCGCTGATCACCACCCGGCGGCTCACCGGCGGTCTCCGGGATCGCGGGCGAGGACGGCCGCGGCGTTGGCACCGCCGAACCCGAAGCTGGTCGAGAGGGCGAGCCACGGGCCCGCGCCCCGCGGCAGCGCCCAGGGAGCTCCGGCGACGAGCCGCACCGGGGTCTCCGGATCGAGGTCGCCCGCCGGCGGCGACGGGTGGACCTCGCCGGCGGCGAGGCAGAGCACCGTGGCCACCGCCTCGATGGCGCCGGACGAGCCGAGGAGGTGGCCGACCGAGGCCTTGGTGGCGGTCACCGGCACCCGGCCGGCGCGCTCGCCGAACACCCGTGCGAGCCCCTGCCACTCGGAGGCGTCGTTGAGCGGTGTGCCCGTGCCGTGGGCGTTGAGGAAGGACACCTCGCCGGCCTCGGCGCCGGCCTCCGCGAGAGCGCGCTCCATGGCCAGCGCGGCGCCCAGCCCGGCGGGGTGCGGCGCGGTCATGTGATGGGCGTCGCACGAGTTGCCGACGCCGCGCAGCTCGGCGAGGACCGTCGCCCCACGCCGCTCGGCGAGCTCCGCACGCTCGAGGACCAGAACCCCGGCGCCCTCGCCGAGCGACATGCCGGCGCGGTCACGGCGAAACGGCCGGCAGGGGTCTTCGTCGACCACCCGGAGCGAGTTGAAGCCGGCGTAGGTCAGGCGGCAGAGGGAATCCGCGCCGCCGGCGAGCGCCAGGTCGACCTCGCCGGCGCGCAGGGCGTCGAGCGCAGCGCCCAGGGCCTGGGTGCCCGAGGCGCACGCCGAAGAGACGGTGTGGACCGGTCCGGTGACGCCGAGGTGCCGGGCGACGGCCGCCGCCGGGTTGTCGATCGGCTGGGCCGCGAGCAGGTCGAGCTCCCGCCCGGAGGGCGGGCGGTCGGCGGCGACCCGGAACACCTCCTCGCTCTCGTACATCCCGGCGGTGCTGCCGCCGAAGAAGACGCCGCCCGCCGCCGCCACCGGGCGCCGGAGCGCTTCCGGGCCGAAGGCCTGGAGGATCGCCTCGGTGGCCGCCGCGACGGCGAAGCGGTCGGCGAGCGAGAGGCCGTTGCGACCGGCCGGCCCGGCGGCGAGCTCGGCCGACGGCGGCGGCACCTGCGCGGCGACCCGGGTCCGCAGGCCGTCGACCGGGAACCGCGACAGGCGGGAGATGGCGGTGCGGCCGGAGACCAGGCCCCGCCAGAGCGGCTCGCGGCCCCATCCCCAGGCGCTCACCGCGCCCAGGCCGGTGACCACGATCCGCGGATCCGTGAGCTCGTGGCCCACCCTCCGCCCGTTCACGAGCTCTGACGTCGTCACGGCGGTGGTCGGACGGGCTCAGACGCCCCGCGGATCGGTCGCCCCGGACGCTTCGGCCCCGGGATCCGGCTCGGCGCCCAGCTGGGCCTCGGCCTCGCGGCCGTGGAGCCTGGGGGTGATCTCGACGAAGCGCTGGAGCTCGACGAAGGCGAAGAACAGGAGCAGGCGGAGGCGGTTGAGGAGCGACAGCCGGGAGTTTCCGGCGAGCGCGGTCACCAGCGCCCGGGCGAGGCCGAAGCGCTCGGTGGGAGAGAGCAGGAGGTCCCGGAACTCCGGCCGGTAGTAGCGGATCACGAACTTGCGGAAAAAGCGGTAGCGCCGCTTCTGCTCCCGGTCGAAGCGCGCGAGGTGGCGGCGCGCCCGCGGGCCGGGAGCTCCGCCGGCGCCGGCTTCGGCGGCGAGGGCTCGGTCGACGACGTCGGCCGCCTCGACTCCCGAGGCGAGGGCGAGGAGCACGCCGGTCGAGAAGATCGGGTCGAGGAACGAGCCGGCGTCGCCGGTGAGGAGCCAGCGCGCGCCCGCGTAGGCGCGGGTGGCGTAGGAGTAGTCGCCCTCGACCCGCACCGGCGAGACCCGCCGGGCGCCGCGCAGGAACGGCGGGAGGGCGGGGACCGCCGCCAGGAGCAGGTCGAGGCAGCGGCCCGGGTCGCCCGTCGGCAGGGTCGCGTGCCGCTCCTTCGAGATCACCACGCCGACGCTGGTCAGGCGCCCACCGAGCGGGATCAGCCAGGCCCAGCCGCCGCCGTCGATCGAGATCAGGCGGGCGTCACCGCTCATCTCGGGCGGCGGCGGCACGACGTCCTCGTACCAGGCGTGGAGCCCGACCTGGCGCAGCGTCGGGTCCACTTGCCGCAGCTCGAGGCGCTTGGCCAGGAAGCCGTCCCGCCCCGAGGCATCGACCAGGAACCGGGCGCGCGCGCGCCCCTCGCCGGCGGCGCCCTCGAAGGTGATCAGGGCGTCGCCCTCGGTCAGCTCGACGGCCTTGGCGCGGCACTCCTGGCGCACCTCGGCGCCGCTCGCCGCGGCATGGTCGAGGAGGATCTCGTCGAAGCGGTCGCGCGGCACCTCGAAGGTCTCGGTTCGCGCGACGCCCCGGGCGTCGCCGAAGAAGGCGTAGCGCTCGTGCTCGCCGTCCGGGGCGATGATGATCGCGCCGCGCTTGACCGGGAAGCCCTCGGCGACGATCCGGTCGAGCACGCCGAGCTCGTCGAGGAAGCGGTTGGTTTCGGGGATCAGGGACTCGCCGACGTGGAAGCGCGGGAAGCGCTGGCGCTCGAGGACCAGGACGCTCCGCCCGCGGCGGGCGAGACGGGCCGCCGCGGCGGCGCCGGCCGGGCCGCCACCGACGACCACGGCGTCATAGAGGGGTGGCGTGGACCTGGCGACCTCGGGGCTCGTCATCTCGGCGGTGGAGCGGGGATCGGAAGGCGGATGCTCCGGCGGCGCGGGGCGGCTCGCTGCGGCCCTGGGCGGGCCCGGATCCCGGTCGGCTATACTCGGCCCGGCCTCGATCCCTTGCAGACGCCGCAGTATACAGGACCCGTCCACCGGGTTCCGGGATGAAGCATGGTCCAGGATCCGATTCTCACCGCCTTCGACGTCCAGCTCCGCCGCCACCCGGAGGCGCCCCTCGTGGCGTCGCCGGCCGCCTGCGCCTCGGTGGCCGACGTCGACGCCCTGGCGCGGGCCGCGGCGACCCTGCCGGCCGCCCGCGGCATCGCTCCGGGCACCCTGATCGGTCTCACCGCGCCCGACGGCGTGGCCTTCCTCGCCTCCTACCTCGCCCTGCGCCGCCAAGGGCTGGTGCCGGTGCTGCTCGAGGTCAAGGCGCCGACGGCCGAGCGCGAGCGGGTCGCCGAGAGCCTCGGGTGCGGCTGGACCTTCAGCTGTCGCCGCGCCTGGCCCTCCGGGCCCGAGGACTGGCGCCTGGCCCGGTGGCGCTCGGCCGGCGCGCGCTCCGCGGACCGGGTCCTCTCCCCCGAGGTCGGAGCGGTCAAGCTCTCCTCCGGGTCGACCGGCCGCCCGCGGGGCATCGTGGCGCCGGCTGCGGCGCTGGCCGCCGACGAGGCGGCGCTCGCCCGCAGCATGGGTCTCGCCGACGACGAGCGGATCCTGGTCGCCATCCCCATGTCCCACTCCTACGGCCTGTCGAGCGTCGCCCTGCCGGCCCTGGTCCGCGGCTCGCTGCTGGTGGTGCCGCGCCAGGGCGAGGGGCCGATCGGCCCGCTGCGTGCGGCCCACGCGCTGGCGGCGACCTATTTTCCGACCGTGCCCGCGTTCCTGCGCGCCCTGGTCAGCCCGGAGCGGCCGCCCCGCTTGCCGGGGAGCCTGCGCCTGACGGTGACCGCCGGTGCGCCGCTGCTGCCGGACACCGCCTGCCGCTTTCGCGCCGCCTACGGCCGGCCGGTCCACGTCTTCTACGGCTCGAGCGAAACCGGCGGGATCTGCTTCGACCGCGAGGGCGGGGCGGGGGAGCGGGGCGCGGTGGGGGAGCCGATCGAGGGCGTCCGGGTCGGCCTCCAGCCGGTGGAGGCGGGGGACGGGACGGCGGCCGCCGGGGTGGTGACGGTCGAGTCCCCGGCGGTGGCGGACGGCTATCTGCCCTCGGACGACGAGCGCCTCTCGGCCGGGCGCTTCCGGACCGGCGACCTCGGCCGCTGGCACGACGGCGAGCTGGTGCTGGTGGGCCGGACCGACGACCTGATCAACGTCCGCGGCAAGAAGGTCAACCCCCGCGAGGTCGAGGAGATCGTCGGCCACCTTCCCGGCGTCCTCGACGTCGCGGCGGTCGGCACCCTCGACTGCGGGCGCGGCGAGACGACGCTCCGGGTGGTCGTGGCGTGCCTCCCGGAGACGCTCACCGCCGAGGCCGTGATCGGCTGGTGCCGCGGCCGCCTGGCGGCGCACAAGGTGCCGCGCACCGTGTCCCTGGTCGAGCGCATCCCCCGCACCTCCCGGGGCAAGGTCGATCGCGAGGCCCTCCTCGTGTCGAGCCGCGTCCCCTCCGACGATGCTCTGCGGTTCCGAGCCGGCTGACCCCGGCCGCCGCCGTCCCTGGCGGCCGTCGCCGCTCGTCGCGGCGTCGCTCGCCCTGCACGGGGCGGTGCTGGCTCTCCTCCTCGCGGCGCCGCGCCGGCGCCGCGCGGCCCTCGGCCTGATGGTGGCCGACCACCTGGTCCTGGCGGCGGCCGGCCTGTGGCCGCGCAGCCGGCTCCTGGGGCCGAACCGCCTGCGGCTGGCGGCCGGCGCGGAGCGGCGCGGGGAGGTGGGGCTGACCTTCGACGACGGGCCCGACCCCGAGGTCACTCCGCGCGTGCTCGACCTGCTCGAGCGCCACGGCGCGCGGGCGAGCTTCTTCTGTATCGGGGACCGGGTCGAGCGGTGGCCCGATCTCGCGGCCGAGATCGCCCTGCGCGGCCACCGGGTGGAGAACCACAGCTACGCCCACCTCAAGCGCTTCTCGGTCCTCGCGCCCGGGCCCATGGGGCGGGAGATCGACCGGGCCCAGCACGCGATCGAGGAGGCGACCGGGCGGGCTCCGGTCCTGTTCCGCCCGCCCGCCGGCCTGCGCAACCCCTGGCTCGAGCCGCTCCTCGCCGCTCGCGGGCTCGAGCTGGTCACCTGGAGCCGCCGGGCCTACGACACGCTGCCCCAGCCACCGGGCCGGATGGCCGCGCGGCTGCTCGCCGGGCTCCGGCCGGGTGACATCCTGCTGCTCCACGACGGGCGGGGTGCCCGGGACCCGGACGGCCGTCCGCTGGTCCTCGAGGCCCTGGTCCGGATCCTCGACCGCCTCGCCGCCCACGGCCTGCGGGCCGTCCCCGTCTCGGACGGTTCCCTGACCGCCTTCCCCGTTCGATCGAGACTCGGGACCCCACGGAGATCGAGGCATGGGGGAGAGATAGGATCGGACGCCTCATGGCCACCCCACGGATCGCCCTGGTCACCGGAGGCTCGGGAGGCATCGGCGCCGCCTGCGCCCGCGCGCTGGCCGGGCGCGGGTGCCGCGTGGCGGTGACCTACCTCGACCGGCGCGAGCAAGCCGAGGCGGTCGCCGCCGAGATCGGTGGCCGCGCCTACGCCCTCGACTTGAGGAGTCGCGAGCAGGTCGTGGCCCTCGCTCGCCAAGTGGAGCAGGACCTCGGCCCGGTCCAGGTCCTGGTGCACGGCGCGGGGCGGATCCGAGACGCCCTGTTGCCGTTCCTCACCGAGGCGGACTGGGACGAGATCCAGGAGGTCAACCTGAAGGGGCCCTACCTGCTGACCAAGGCCGTCGTCAAAGGGATGCTCGCCGCGCGCTGGGGGCGGATCATCGCGGTGGCGAGCGCCAGCGGGCTGATCGGCCAGATGGGGCAGAGCCACTACAGCGCCGCGAAGGGCGGCCTGATCGCCTTCACCAAGGCTCTCGCCCGCGAGACGGCGCGCTACGAGGTGACGGCCAACGCCGTGGCTCCGGGCTTCATCGACACCGGGATCCTCGACGCCGTCCCCCGGGACCTGCTGCGCCAGTACGTCGAGGCCGTGCCGCTCAAGCGCATGGGACGGCCGGAGGAGGTGGCGGCGCTGGTGGCCTTCCTCGCCTCGGAGGAGGCCGGCTACATCACCGGGCAGACCCTGCGGATCGACGGCGGGCTGGTCATGGCGTAGCCGGCGCTCCGGCCCGCCCGGCCGCTGTGGTACCATCCCGCCGCCATGGCGCCGCCCCCCTCCGACGACGATCTCAAGCCGCGGATCAAGCGCCTGATCGTCGACCGCCTCAAGCTCGAGATGGAGCCCGGGGCGATCGGCGACGGCGACGCCCTGTTCGGCGGCGAGGGGCTCGGCCTGGACTCGATCGACGCGCTCGAGCTCGTCCTCGGCCTGGAGCAGGAGTTCGGGGTCAAGATCGAGGACGAAGAGGTCGGCGCCGAGGCCCTCGCCTCGGTCGACGCCCTGGCCGAGTTCGTGCGCCGCAAGGCGGCACCGAGCGAGGCGAGCGAGCCTGCCTGAGCTACCTCACGCCTACCCGTTCCGGTTCGTGTCGTCGGTGCGCTCCGGGTGCGCCGAGCTGCCGATCGGCGTGGGCGACGCGATGCCTTGGAGGGGCCGCCCCGACGGGCCCTATCCGCTATCGCTCGCGATCGAGATGATGGCCCAGGCGGCGCTCGCCACGCTCTCCGCCCGAGACCCCGACCGGCAAGAGGGTCGCGCGGCCTACCTGGCGGGCGTGAACCAGGCCCGGCTCGTGGCTCCGATCCGGTGCGCCGATTGCACCGGGGGACCGGTTGCGCGCCCGCGCCGAGCTCGCCGGCCGCTTCGGCGTCCTGGTCAAGGTCGCCTGCGCGCTGGAACGGGACGAGGAGACGGTCGCCGAGGCCGAGCTCCTGCTCGCCCTGGCATAGGCGCTGCAAGCCGGTACGGAAACCAAGGGCGGACGCCGCTCGCAAGACGATCTCGGCCTCGGGGACGAGGCCTCGCGGCGTAGGATATTTTGGTGCGAAAGGGGGGACTCGAACCCCCACCCCGTTGCCGGGACAAGGTCCTGAACCTTGCGCGTCTACCAATTCCGCCACTTTCGCGACGCGGGCGGATTCTAAGGGAGCCATGAGGAACGTGTCAAACGCCCGACCCGGTATCGAAACCTACCTGCGCGAGCGGCTCTACGCCCAGCTCGAGGCGGCCGGCCGCCGCGGGCTCGAGACCGAGGAGCTGCGCTCGCCGGAGGGCCTCGAGGCGCCTCCCGAGGCGATGCGCCAGGCCCTCGTCGAGCTCGAGGCCGAGGGCCGGGCGGTCGAATGGAGCCGGCGCTGGTACGCGCTGCGCTTCACCGACCTCGTCGCCGGCGGCATCAAGCGCCTCGAAGGGGGCGACGCCCTCGTCCTCACGGGCCGCGGCGGCGAGGCGGGCTACTTCGCGCCCCGCAAGCTGGCCAAGGGGTCGATGGACGGCGACTTCGTCCTGGTGCGGCCCCACAAGCCGACGAAAGGCCGCTCGCGGGCCGGCGACCGGCTGCCCGAGGCCTCGGTGGTCAAGGTGGTACGCCGCCGCTACCAGACCGTGGTGGGGACGGTCGAGGTGGACGGCGACGGGCGCCGCTGGGTCACGCCGTTCGACTCCAAGGCCGACTTCGACCTCGAGGTCACCGGCGGCGAGGAGGTCCCCGAAGGGGTCTTCGTGGTGGTCGAGGTCGATCCTCCGCGTCCGGGCGGCGGCCATCCGCGGGGACGGATCGTCGAGGTGCTGGGCGACCCCGAGGTGCCCGGCGTCGACGTCGAGGTGGTGCTCCGGCACTACAAGATCCCCGACGAGTTTCCGGAGCCGGTGGTGCGCGCCGCGGCGGCCCTCCCGGAGGACCCGCAGCCCGCCGACTGGGCCGGGCGCGAGGACCTCCGCTCGACCCTCCTGGTGACGATCGACGGCGCGACCGCGCGCGACTTCGACGACGCGGTGTCGCTCGAGCGGGTGGCGGGCGGCCTCTTCCGCCTCGGCGTGCACATCGCGGACGTCGCCCATTACGTCGGCGAGGGCTCGGTCCTCGACCTCGAGGCCTACCGCCGTGGCACCAGTGTCTACTACCCCGACCGCGCCGTGCCGATGCTCCCCGAGCGCCTGTCGAACGGCCTGTGCTCGCTGCGCCCGGAGGTGCCGCGCCTGACCATGTCGGCCTTCCTCGACATCGACTCGCGAAGGCCGGGTCCAGGCGCGGCGCTTCGCCCAGACGGTGATCCGGAGCTCGCGCCGGATGACCTACGACGAGGTTCGCCGGCTGCTCGAGGAGCCGGCCGCGGGGGACGACGCGGAGTATGGGCCGATCCTCCCGATGCTCCGGCAGATGGCCGAGCTGATGGCGATCCTCCTCGAGACCCGCAGCCGCCGCGGATCGATCGACTTCGACCTGCCCGAGGGCGACGTGATCCTCGACACCGACGGCCAGACCGTGGGGATCAAGCCGGGTGAGCGTCACGTCGCCCACCGGATCGTCGAGGAGTTCATGATCGCGGCCAACGAGGCCGTGGCCTTCGAGCTGGCGAGCCACGAGGTGCCCGCTCTCTACCGCGTCCACGACGCGCCGAGCCGCACCGACCTGGAGGAGCTCAAGGAGACCCTCCAGGCCGTCGGCGTGCGTCTCAAGGGCGACCTCGAGAACCTGCACCCGAGCGCCCTCCAGGAGGTGCTCGCGCGGGTGGCGGGAAGCCCGGAGGAGCCCTTCGTCTCGGCGCTCGTGCTGCGCACCATGCAGCGGGCGATCTACCTCCCCGAGTGCCGCGGCCACTATGCGCTGGCGTCGCGCTACTACACGCACTTCACGTCGCCGATCCGGCGCTACCCCGACCTGGTGGCCCACCGCGGCCTGAAGGCGCTTCTCGCCGGCCGCGAGCGGGGCGGCGGGGAGGAGGAGCTGCTGGCCGAGCGCATGCCGGGCATCGGGGAGCACGCGAGCTTCACCGAACGGCGGGCCGAGCAGTCGGAGCGCGAGCTGCTGCAATGGAAGAAGGTCCGCTTCCTCGCTCGGCGGGTCGGCGAGACGTTCCAGGGGCGGATCACCGGGGTCCAGCCGTTCGGCCTGTTCGTCCAGCTCGACGGTCTCTACGTCGACGGGCTGGTGCCGATCCGTCTGCTCGAGGACGACTACTACGTCTTCGAGCCCGCCGCCCACCGCCTGGTGGGCGCCGACAAGGGCCGGGTCTTCCAGCTCGCCGATGCGCTCGAGGTGCGCCTGGTCGGGGCCTCGATGCGCCACCGCGGCCTCGACCTGGTGCCCGCGCACCTCCACCCCGGGGGCGAGGCCGGCGCCCGGCCGGCCCGGGGCAGGGCCGAGCGCGCCGGCGGCCGCGACCGCGGTGCCTCGAAAGGCCGCCCGCGCGGCCGGAAGGGCTGATCGCGGGTGCTAGAGTCCCAGCCGATGCGCGCCGCCGCCCGCTCCGTGCCCGTCCTCGCCCTGCTGGGCGCTCTCCTCCTGGGGAGCGTCACGGGCTGCGGACCGTCGAAGCAGAGCGAGGCGGTCGACCGGCAGCAGATCCAGAGCTTCCTCCAGGAGTACCTGCCCAAGCTCGCCCAGGCGTACCGCACCGGCGACACCGAGCCGCTCGCCCCCTACGCCGCCGCCAAGGAGCGCGCGACGATCGAGAAGCGCGTCACCGACCTCGCCAAGACCGGCGAAGTGCTGGCGCCCGAGCTCGAGAGCCTCGAGATCGAGGACGTGACCGTGTGGGGCGTGGCGAACGCCTACGTGACCACGCTCGAGGTCTGGAACATCCGGACCTTCGCCGCCGGCAGCGACAACGTCGTGCGCCAGGCGCTCGGCCAGCGCAACCGGGTCAAGTACCAGCTGCGCCGGGACAACGGCCGCTGGCGGGTCTTCTGGCGGCAGCTCGAAAAAACCTACGAATGACGATCGCGGGCGCCCGGTCATGGCCCTGACCCCGACGGTGGCGATCGTCGGCCGCCCGAACGTCGGCAAGTCCACCCTCTTCAACCGGCTGGTCGGCCGCCGCCAGGCCATCGTCCACGACCGCCCCGGGGTCACCCGCGACCGGATCACCGGCCTGGCGGAGCTGGCAGGGGGCGGGCGAGTGCAGGTGATCGACACCGGCGGCCTGGTGCCCGGCGACGACCCGCTGGGCCTCGGCGAGCAGGTCGACCTGGCGGTGGCCGAGAGCGACCTGCTGCTGTTGGTCCTCGACGGCCGCGACGGCCTGACCCCGGCCGACGAGGAGGTCTGGGCTCACCTGCGTCCCACCGGCAAAGCGGTGATCGCGGTGGTCAACAAGGGCGACACCAACGAGGCGCGGGACCGCTTCACCGAGTTCTACCGCCTGGGGATCGATCGCCTGATCCTGGTCTCCGCCGAGCACGGCGGGGGCGTCGAAGACCTGCGCGAAGCCCTCGACCTCGCGCTGCCCGAGCTGCCGGAGGTGACCGAGAGCGAGGCCCCGCCGGTGGCGATCGTCGGCCGGCCCAACGTCGGCAAGTCCTCTCTGCTCAACCGGATCGCCGGCGTCAGCCGGGCGCTGGTCTCGCCGATGGCCGGCACCACCCGCGATCCGCTCGACACCCTGATCCGCCACGGCGAGCGCGAGTACCTGCTGATCGACACCGCCGGGATCCGCCGCCGGAGTCAGGTCTCCGAGGCCCCGGAGGAGCTCGCGGTGATGATGGCCCGGCGCCAGATCGAGCGCGCCCGGGTGGTGGTGCTGGTGCTCGACGCCACCCAGGGCGTGACCTCGGGCGACCTGGCGATCGCCGGCAGCGCCTGGGAGCTCGGGCGCGCGGTGGTGGTGGCGGTCAACAAGTGGGACCTGCTCGACGAGGAGGGGCGCGAGCGCCTCGACCTCGCCTGGCCGCGCCTCGACGAGCTCCTGGCGCGCCCTTTGCGAGTGAACGTGTCCGCGCTGTCGGGCCGGGCGATCGACAAGCTCTTCCCGGCCATCGACCAGGCGCTGGAGGCCTATGGAGCCCAACTCTCGACCGGCGAGCTCAACCGGCTGCTCGAAGCGGCGATCCGGAGGCGCCGGCCGCCCGCCGCCCGCGGCAAGCCGTGGCGCCTGTACTACGCCACTCAGGTCGCGGCCGGGCCGCCGACGTTCATGCTCTTCGCCAACCGTGGCCTGGCCCGCGGCGACGCCTACCGGCGCTACCTCGAGAACCGCCTGCGCGAAACGCTCGCCCTGCCCGGCGTGCCGATCCGCCTGGTGGTCCGGGGCAAGCCGCCCCGGGGTGAGAGCTTGTGAAGGAGGCTCCCGGAAGGGCCTCTTGCTTTGCCTTGTGCCAAGGACACTTCTTGCCCTATACTTCATCCTCTACTTTCAGTTCACATGGTGGTGCTCATCCCGACCTGCGGAGTCGATCGTGTCGCCCAAGAAACCCGTGGAGCGAAAGGGCCTGACCAAGGCCGACCTGGTGGACGTGGTCTACCATCGGCACGGCGGCCTGACCAAGGACGAGGCCACGGAGGTCGTCGAGGCGATCTTCGGCGCGGTCAAGACGACCCTGGGCGACGGCCGTCCGGTCAAGATCAAGAACTTCGGGACCTTCGAGGTGATGGAGCGCCCGGGGCGCATGGGGGTCAACCCGTCGAGCGGGGAGAAGATGTTCATCCCGCCGCACAAGGGCCTCTCCTTCCGTCCGGCGCGCCGCCTGGTCCGGCCGGTCGGCGACAAGTCGGCCCAGCCCAAGGACGAGAGCTGACCCGCCGCCGGGCACCCCGAGCCGCTCGTTGACCCATGCCGCCGCGCAAGACCCAGAAGCAGCTCTATTACAAGATCGGCGAGGCGTGCAAGCTCCTCGACATCCAGCCGTACGTCCTGCGCTACTGGGAGACGGAGTTTCCCGACCTCTCGCCGAGCAAGTCGCGCTCCGGCCAGAGGGTCTACGGCGCCAAGGAGCTCGAGCTCATCCGCCGCATCAAGGAGCTCCTCTACGACGAGGGGTTCACCATCGCCGGTGCCAAGAAGCGGCTGGAGGCCGAGGTCGCGGCCGGCGGCCCGGAAGGGCGCCTGGAGGAGGCCGCGGGCCCGGACGAGCCGGAGACCTCGCTTGACACCCGAGCCGCCGAACGGTTAGAACACATCCGCCAGGGCGTGAGCGCGGCCGTCGACGAAGCGCGCGCGATCCTGGCCCTCCTCGATCGCAAACCCCCCTCGGGCTCCTCCGGCCGCTAGGTCCGGACCGAGCGGATCGGAGAGGCGCGAGCACCGTCTCGGTCGGGACGTGGCGCAGCCTGGTAGCGTACCTGAATGGGGTTCAGGGGGTCCCGGGTTCAAATCCCGGCGTCCCGACCATTCCTCCGATAGCGGCTCTCGAAGCTCATCGCCGGCAGCCCCGGGGCGGGGCTCCGGCTGGCCATCTTTCCTCTCTCGTTTCAGAAAGGCGAGCCGCCCTCTCCCACTTCGGCTCGAGATTGGGTAGACTGGATCGGTTCCAGTTGCTTCGAAATGTCGAGACGAATCCGAGATCCGTTCGCGGTCCGGAGGTCGGACCGGTGAAGGAGGCCACCGCTGCGGTCCTCCTGCTCCTCGCCCTGGCGGCGGTGGCGTCGGGTCATTTCGTCCGCAGAGCCGCCGGGCTGGCTCCGCTCGGCGCTCCCGACTCCGCAAGCCTGGATTCGCCGCCCGATCCGGACGACCGCGAGGCTCCGCGCTTCCTGGCGGAGCGCAACCAGGTCGAACTCGTCGTGCCGCGCGAAATGACGGTCGACGAGCTGTTGAGGACATACCAAATCGATTTCCCCCACGTCCTCCGCCAGATCGCCAAGGAGGAAGGGATCGACCACCTCTCCCGAGAGCGAATCCTCCACGCGGGCTCCAGGATTGAGATCAGCCTCACTCCGGAAGCCGAGGACGTGCCGTGACGAAGCGCTATCTCTGCATCGACTGTTGGCGGGCGATCACCCTGGCCGAGGCGACGTACGAGTGTCCGCGATGCAAGGATGCCGAGGACCGGCCCCGCTGGAGGGTTGTCGGGGCCGGGGCTCGCCGTCCCGTCCGGGAGCTGCTGGGAGGTACCTTGCGCCGGGGGGTCAGACGGTTCCTCGACGAGGAGCCGAATCTCGAGTGTCCCTGGCACCCGGAAGCCGACCTTCATTTCTTTTGCGTTTGCGGCAAGGAGTCTCGACTTGCGGGCCGAGCTGCGGGGCGACGACGACTTCATCCTCGGATTCGTGGGGCCCCGAGCCTCCGGCAAGACTCTCCATGTCATCACCGCCATCGATGGCTTGCACGACCGCAGGGTGGCCAGCCAACGCCTCTCCCTGCTCGGTCTCGACGACACCGAGACGCGCTTCGAGGCCATGGCTCACGACCTGCTGGTACCGGAGGTTGGCAAGCCGGCGGAGACGCCGACCTCCAGGCAGGTAGCGGCTGGGGCCCCGGCGCACAACTTCTGCTGGGAGCTGGTTCTCGGCGAGAACGGTTCGAGCCCGGCGGGCCTCCTGGCGATCCACGACACTGCGGGAGAGAGCTGGAACTTGCGCCCCACCGATCAAGACGAGGCCTTCAGCCGGTACGTCAGACGTCTGAGCTCGGTGGTGTTCCTGATCGACGGCGCCGGCGTGGCCGCCGACCTGGGGCTCGATTCGCGGGACGCCTGGAGCCCGGAGGGACACCAGGGAGACCACGGAGCCGCCGACCGCCAATGGCTCACTCGACTGGTCGCCTCTCTCGGGAAGCGCGCGTCCCGGGTCGACGTCGCGGTCGCCCTGGCGAAGAGCGATCTCCTCTGGGACCACCCGAGGCTGGAGGGTCTGCGCAACGGCAACGATGCCGCCGAGCGGAGCCGGGCCGTCGAGCGAGCGCTCGAGGCGTCGCGGAGGGGAGGCTTGCTCTCGTCGTTCGGCGCCCACTTTCGAGACGCCGCACCGTTCGCTGTCTCGAGCTTGGGATTTCGCCCCAAAGCCGGGGACGTCGACGCAGAGGGACACCTCAAGCGCAAGCCAGAGCCACTCGGGGTGATCGACCCGATGGTCTGGCTCTTGGGCCGGAGGCTGCGAGGGTTGGACTGATGAGTGCGGCGTCTCTTCACCATGCCTTCTTCACGAACGCCCCGGGCCGCGGCGGCGACGGCTACCGTGTCCTCTGTGAGCCGCCGGACTGGGCCCGGGTGGCCGAACGACTGGCACGATGGCTCGAGGCTCTCGTGGTCGAGCCCCAGGGCGGGAGGGGCCTGGCGGTCAACGTCTTTCGCCTGGCGGACATCATGTATTCCTGCATCGCTGCCGTCGACGGCGCTTTCGGCCCCGACTCCCACGGACGGGGGCGAGGACATCTCGCCCATCTCATGGCCGTACCGTTGTCCGAGGGGGTCGAGCTGCCGTCGCTCCCGGCGCTCCTCGAGCTCGTCCGTTCCCTGGCTCGACCCGAAGGTACACCCGGAAACCTGGAGAGCCTGGTCGACCGCGCGCGCGCCGCGGCGCCGCCGGCCAGCGAGGACGGGCGGGAGCGCCTCGCCGACCTGGCGTGTCTCGACCGCGGCGTCCTCGCGCGCTTTCTGGACGCCTCGTCGAGCGCGCGCTCGGGTGAGGTGGTGACTTTCCCCGTGCCGGACGACCGGGACCTGGCGGCGATCCTCTGTCGGTCGGCCGGTGCCCTCCCGCCGCGGATCCGGCTAGCGACGCGCTGGGCCGTCGGGCTCGCCGCGACATCTCCCATCGGCTTTCTCGCCGTCCCGGGCCCGACTGGAGCTCCGTCGCACACGACCTCCTCGCCCGCGGCCCGGTACCTCGAATGGCTGTGCGATCGGCTGGATGCGGCGGATGCGGCCTCGATCCGGCGGCTGACCGGAGACTGGGAGATCCGGTCCTGGGAGCAACTCATGGAGAGCACCTGCTGATGAAGCCGGAAGGACGCCACCCGATCCCACCGCGCCACAGGAGCGGCGACGACTCTCCGGAACGCGCGGGCTCCGCTGCGGGGGCGGCGGTGACTCCCGCGATGCTGGAGGCGCAGTACCAGAGCATGCGGGAGAGCCTCGAGGCCGCGGTCGAGGTGCGCCTCGACGACTTCGCCCGGGCCCGGGGCCCGATAGCCGCCAGCCAGGAGGAGACGGCGCGACGGCTCACCGTGTTCTTGCCTCGATTCCGGCCGGAGCTCTACCTCCTGGTGACTCTGGTCCTGTTCGGCCTCTTGTGGTTCCGAGGAGCCGGAGGAGGCGCGGAGGAGAAGAGCGCGCCTTCGCAAGCTCCGCCAAATGCCGCCGAACCGAAGGCTCCGGCACAGCCGATCGAGCATGTCGGTCAGGCCCAGTCGCCGTCCGAGACTCCATTCCTCACCGAGATCCGCGAGAATCCGGACGCCACGTGGGAACGACTTGTGGCCGATCACAGGAAGGAGTACGCCCGGGAGCTCCGAGCCGTGGCCAGGGCGGAGGGACTGGACGCCGACGCGGTCTCGGACCTGCAGAAGCGGCACTTCGAGAAGTGGGCGGCGGTCGCCGACGGGTCGGGCGCCATTCCCGGAGAAATTCTCCAGCAGAGCCGGACCGGTCTCTTTGAGTACGTGTACGGTCTGGCGGAGCGGAGTCCCCGGGGCCACAATAGCGCCGGCTTCAAGGTCACCCTGGACTACGCCGGCTACGACCAGGCCGTCTTCCAAAACCTCCTCCGGGACCTCCGTCTGGAGAGCTCTTTCGAAGCCCCGGTCGATCCTCGGGATCCGGCGCTCCAGGACGCCGTTCTCGCGCGAAGGCTATTCGGGCAATGACCTGGGCGCCGTCCTCCTTGATCGGCCAGGCCATTGTCACCGACCCCGGGGGCGAGACCTCGTCGGGCTACCGGTTGGTGGCGGCGTCTCCCGCAGTCCAGCCGAGGGATGCAGACTTCCTCGAGTCGGTTCCGCAGGTGAGCGACTACCTGCACAGCACGCCGTCGGCGGGCCCATACCTCTCGTTCTGTCGCCTGCCGAGCGGTGCCTGGGCGCTCACCCGCCGCTTCGTTGACGGCACCCGCCGCGGAAGCTACAACCGGATCGTGGTCCATAGCCTGATGGTTCCGGAAGACGTGCTGGGCGGCCTGGCCGACGATCCCTGGCTCTTGCTGGGGAAGGGAAGGCTCCGGTCGCTGGGGGGCGAAGCCCAGAGCTTCGCCGACATCGGCCACGGAGCCGCCCAGGACGGCTTCGGGAGCCTCTCCGATCTCGAGTGCCTGGCGCCACCGGACCCCCGGCGCGAGCGCCGGGCGCTCGTGGCCCGACGCCTCGCTTTTCTCAAGCGTCAGTGGGAGGAGCCTCGGCTGCACGCATGCTTGCTGAGCGCCCTGGGCGCCGTCGAGGCCCATGACCGGCTGCTGCTCCCGGAAGGTGCGGAGGGAGAGCAGCTCCTGGCGCTGGTCTGGTCGAGCCTTCCCGTGGCCGACCGCCTGGCGATCCCGTGGACGACCCACCTGGCTCCCGGTACGGCCGGCCTCTTCCGGCTGGCGATGACGCCCGAGGCCCCGGGGGAGGGCTGGATCGTCCTGGACTGGCGGCGAGGCGGAGTACTCGGCTCAGGTGGCGACCCGGGCCCTCGCGGCCTGGCAGACGCGTTGCTCCTCGGTCGACCTCCCTGGGACCTGGTCGAGGAGGGTCTCGAGCGGCGCGACTGGGCCCTCAGCCTGGCCCGCGACGGAGGCCAGGTGGGCCGGTGGATCGATTTCTGCTCCCTCGGGCGCGCTCTGCCCGTCGGAGGCTTCCCAACCGCCTGGGAGCTGGAGAGGACCTTGGGGAGATTCTGGCCCGCGTCCGGAGGAGGCCTCGAAGACCCGTGGCTGAGCCCGGAAGCCGTGCTCCGGACCGCGGCCGCGACCCTGTCGGGACTCTGTGCGAAGGGGCACGAGCTGGCGACCGATCGAGGAACGATCGCGATGGCTCTTCGAGCGTCGGGCTTCGCGCCGCACGTCCTGACGCCGGCGGTTCTCTCGAGCCTTCGTGGTGGAGAGGAGAGGGTGCTCGCGGCGGGAGTTGCCCTTGCTCTTTCGGAAGAGGGCAGGGAAGCCACTTCGAGGGCTCGCACCGAAGATCTCCTCGACCTGCTCGTCCCGTCCGGCTCCGGAGCCCCGATCCGGGTGCCGCAGGGTGGCCTCGTCTCGCAGGTGCTCGAGGAGCTCGCCGTCGCGCTGCTCGCGACCGACTCGTCGCGGGCCGAGCGGGCGCTCGAACCCCTGGCCGGCTCGGCCGCGGCTCTCCACAGGGTCTTCCGACGTCTTCCATCTCCGGGGCCGAGGGACATCCTGCGCCTGGCGCGGGTCGCGGACGAAGCGGGGAACGTCGAAGCCTGCGCCTCCCTGGTCGGTGATCACTTGATCCCGGCCCTGGCGGACGTTCCCGGCTTTCGGGACTCCTTGCTGGCTGCGGAGATCGAGTGGGCTCTCGATCGGTTGCGCCCGACCCCGGTCAAGCTGACCGAGGCCCTGCGGCGGTGGGATGGCCGGCTGTTCGACCTCGCCGCGGCGGTGCTCCATCGATGGGCTCGGGACGGCTGGGAGGCCGCCCAGGCGGTCGCGCGGGAGATGGCAGACGCGCGGGCCTCGGGGCTGCGAGCGCGACGCTCCGTGGTTGGCCTCGCGGCCGAGCTGGCGAGAGCCCGGGTCCCGGTGCGAGATTGGGTGGTGTTCGCTCTCGCCGAGGCCAGAGTCCTCGACGAAGCCGGCGACGTGCACGCGGCGGCTCCGTTCCTGGCGTTCCTTCGCGAGACCGAGATCGACCCGGAGGAGGCGGCCCACGCCGTGGGCCCCGTGATCGAGGCGCTCTCGCAAGGTGGAGACCATCGGCCGTTGGGCACCGCCCACCGGGCGCTCACCCGTCTGGTCGAGCCGGGCTTCGTGACCCGGTCCACCGAGACGCTCCGGGTCGTCGAGCGGCTCGCCAGTCTGTCTCCCGCCGAGCACCTCGGGTGGGCCGGGACCGTGGCCTCTCTGGCGCGCACGTTTGAGGGGGCGGGTTTCCGGGACTGGGCCGGCGCGCTGCGGCTGGCCTGGTGGTGTGGGCTCGAGACGGCTCGTTGGGACGCGTTCCCCGGCGCCGCGGTGGAGATGGTCGAATCGCTCGAGGGCTCGGACCAGCGAGGGATCGCGGAGCACTGGCTGGACCGTCTAGAGACCCTGGGAGACCTCCCGGGCGAGCCGGACCTGGTGGCGGCGCTGGAGCGGGCCGCGTCGCCGGAGCCCGAGCTGTCCTTCCGCGTCGCCCTGGCACGGCTGGTCCACGGACTCCGCGGGAGGAAGACGACCCTCGAAGACGCGCTGGCGGAGGGGGAGGTCCTGGCCTGGAGCTGCGGCCGGGTGACCGAGCTGCGGCGAACGCTTCTCCAGCGGCTCCTGCCCAGGGGAGCGGTGGAGCGGGCCTGCGCCGTTCTGGGGCTCCTGGTTTCGCAGCGGGTCTGGCAGAGCACCAAGAGGGCCCTAGAGACGGGAGAGCTGACCACGTTCTCCAGATCGCTCCGCGACGAGCACCTGCATATGCTGCCGCCGGTCTCGGAGCTGGCGCGCCGGCCCGCCGCTCTCCTCGCGGTCGCGGACCTCGCGGGCGGTTGCTGGGAGGGCGACGAGACGCAGTCCCGGGAGCTGCTGCGCGAAGCCCTCGCCGCTGGTCACCCGGAGTACGCCGTCCACTTCCTCAACACGTCGGAGGCTCGCTCGAAGAGGTCGTTCATGGCGTCGCTCGAGCGCCAGCGGGATCAGGACCTCTTGCGCCGGCTCCAACGGGCGGCGAGGACGCCTGCCGGGGCGGGGATCACCCGCTACCTGGAGACTCCGAGGAGCGGTGCCAATGCCTGAAGAAGGACACGGAGCGCGGATGCGCTACTACTGCCCGGATTGCCAGGAAGAGGTCGCCGAGGCCACCTGCCCCCGGTGTCACGGCCCCGCGGACCCGCTCGCCGAGGGCGAGGAGCCCCAAGCGCCGGAGCCCCCAGGCCGGGGAAGCGAGCCCGAACCGCGAGACCGCTCCAAGGTGGTTCCATTGTCCCCGCCGGCGTCCGGGAGCGATCCGCCGGCCGCCTCGACCGCGGCTCCCAAGGTCCCGGGAGATCCCGAGCGGCCTGCGGCGGCGCCCCCGGAGCCGGCGGTCTTCAAAGAGGGCCAGCTCCAGCTCGAGCAATACGTCGAGGAGGGCTACGAGGTCTTCCTCATCGCGGGGATCGGGGGGGTGGGCAAGACTGAGCTGCTCCGGGCCTACCGCCAGGACGCCTTCCTCAATCGCTTCACCGTCAAGGACGGCATGGTCGTCAGAACGCCGCAGGGCACGGTCAAGTGTTACTCCGTCGAAGCCGGCGGCCGCAAGGTCATCTTCGTCGATGCCGCGGGCGAAGACTTTCGCCTGCTTTATCCCGAGATGCGGCGTACGAAGCAGATCGCTCCGGTCCACGTCGAGTTCCTCCGCCTGGTGAGCCGGAACCTGGCCGGCGTGACCTTGCTGATCGACTTGAGGCAGCTCTGGCTGGGTGACCAGCCGGAGCAGCAGCGACAGCAGGAGATCCTCGCCTGGGTCCTGTTGCTCTTGCGCTGGCTCCGGTTCGATGGAGAGCACACGCGCGGCGGGGCGATCGGCTTCCAGGACGAGGTGATCCGGCGGATCAAGACCCTGCGCCGTCGTCTCGAGGTACCCGTCCAGGTCGTGTTCTCGAAAGCCGACCAACTCGTCGGTCTGCCGCCTCCCCGCATGGCCGATGGCTCCTACTGGCGCCGCCGGGCCGGCGCACCGGACAGGGTCCTCGAACCCGTCGGCGACTCCGCGTTCTTCCTCGCTCGCCACTACCTGGACATTCTCTACCGGGCGCTGGACGAGCATGCTCGGCACTTCCGGATGGATTTCGCCCACTCCTTGGTCCTGGACCACGATTCCGGGGCCGTCGAAGATCCCGGCTCGTGCGGTGTGGCGTACTCGCTGGGTTGGCTCCTCGACCCCGACTGGAAGTGGCCGGCGGTCCCGACGCGGTGGTGGGTAGGGCTTCAGCGTGCTCTCGATACGGTGACTGGGCGAGGCGGCCGCTGGCGGCACATGCCGGCGTCGCGGGAAGCCGACCGTGAGCCGCCGGCCGCCGCGCCCGGCGGCTCCGATCCTGGCGGCGCTGCCCTGGGCCGTGGGCCTGGCGATGTTCATCCTGGTCCTCGTGGGGCTCCGGGCGGTTCGGCCCCGGCCTCTGGCCCTCGGAGAGTACCTGGCGGGCGACCGGCTCCTCACTCGCCATACCGAGGCGGTGGAGCGAGCCTGGATCGACCGGTCCATGACCGAGAGCTACGTGCCCTCCCCACCCGGTCCTCCCCCCTGCCCGGAGGGGTTGCAGGGAGGAGGTGCCGGCGAGCGCCACCAGGTGGCCTCGGCCCTGACCTCGAACCAGAAACTCCAAGAGCTCAGTGCCTTGGTGGCGCGCGATCCCGAGAGCTGGCTTCCCCTGCTCGCCCTGAGCGATCTCCTCCTCGCCCAGGACCGGGCCGACCTGGCCCTCCCGCTTCTCGAGCGCTACCTAGAGCGGCCCCAGTTCACATCGGTCCTGCGAGAGATCCTGGACGCGGCGGGATCGGCGCGACCTTCGGCGGGTCCATCGAGCGAGCGAGTGCTGGCGGCGATCCATCTCCTACAGGCCGATGGCTACGCCCGGATCCTGGAGAATCGAACCGGGAGCGAGCTATGGCGCTCGCTCAAGAACCCGATCGGGTGCTCGAAGCTCCTGGGCCTGCGAGGGGAGCTCGGGACCTACTCGGGGGCTTCTACGACTCGCGGGCTCCTGCTTCCGGCGCCAGGCTGCAGTCCGTCCGAGGAGTCGCTGAGCACCTACGACCTGTACAACAACCTGATCGTCGGCTACATGAAGACTCGGGACTTTCACGAGTCCGAAGGGCGCCAGAAGCGCGAGCTCGCACGGCCCTACCGGGATTCTCCCGCCGAGAACCCGCCGCTGGCGGTCCTCGAGCTCCTGGCGCAGCAGTGGCAGCCCGCCCGGGAGTACAGAGTCTGGGCGCTGTCGAATGCCGAGCGGCTCCTGCGCGAGCGGAAGTGGGAGGGAGGCCAGGCGCCTCCGGACGCCCGGCTGGCCCTGAGCCTGGCCGAGCTTCTCGAATCGGTCCTTCCCCTGGCACCAGAGGCGGCGAAGCCGGCCCTCTCGGCCGAGATCTCGGAGATGGTGGCCGAGGCATCTCGCCTCCGCAAAACCATCCTGCCCCGGCGCCGCGCGGCCTACGATCCAGCCCTGGTGCGGATGGCCTTGATCGACGGCGTGCGGCAGGGCGTGCCGCCGGAGCTCCCCAGCGAAGCCGTCGGAACCCTCGCCGCGCCGCAAGCGGCGACCGCGGGGGCGGTGCTCTCCGCCCTCGGCCTTCGGAAGGCCCCGGCGAGCTGGCTCGAGGTGGTGCGCGACGGCGAAGCGCAGGCCGTCGTGGCGCTCGGAGAGGGGCGTGGGGCGTGGCTCGCCGCGGGAAGAGAAGATCTTGCGGCCAGCGTGGCGGTCCGCGGCAAAGGCGCCGAAACGGCGGAGCGGAAGGAGTGGGCGCGACGGGCCCGGTCACTCCTTCGGCTGGGCGACCGACGGCCGGAAGAGCTGGCGGAGATCGAGAAGGGTCTCGGGGTTGCCTGGCGATTCTCTCCGACCTGGATCCTGACGACCTTGCCTGCGGCCTCCGTCCTCGCGGGCTTCGTTGCCGGGGTCGCGTGGATCACCGGCTGGCTTCTCGCACTTCAGCTGCGGCGGCGGAAGTGCCTCTTCACCTCGTTCTATCGGCTCGAAGCCCTCCAGAAGCTCCGGGAGAGCCGGTGACCCCGTTCGCGCTCGGACTCGTCGCCGTCGCCCTCGCCGTGCTCGGCAGGCGGGAAGGGGTCGGCCGACCAGCCTCCTGGGGGCTGTTGCTCGTCGCGTTCGGCGCCCCGGCCGCGATCCTCCTCGTCTCCCTGACGTTCGCGCCTGCCAAGGCCTCGCGCTACCGCCTGGCTCTTCTCGGGGTGGGCGTCCGTGGACGGGACGACGCCGAGCTGGTCCTCGACTTCGGGGGTCCACCGGAGGATCCGGAGATCCAGAGCGCAGCCACGTCGGGTGAGCCGGTCGACGAGGCCTCGCCCCTTCTTCTCGAGCTTCCGCTTCGACCCCGCGAGCGGTGAGATCTCGGCCCAGCCGGGTGCCGGCGACGCCCCGGGCCTGGCGGCGGTCGAGACTGGAGGGCCTCTTCGACCGATCTCGGCTCTTGAGGTCCTGGATGGCGACCGGATCACCGTGGCCGGGCGGACCTGGACCCTCTCGCGTGGACACGCTTTCGGGCCGCCCGCCGTCCTGGTCGACGCCGACGGCCACCGGGTGGAGCTCCCCAGGCGACAGGCCCATTTTCCGGTCCTCCGGACTCCACTCCCGATCTTCCGAGCCCCTCGCGTCACCGATGCCACCTATCCGCTCGCGTGGCTCGGGGCGGTGGCGAGATGGGACGACCAGGGGCGGCCGGCCACGGGACCCCGGGTCGATGAGAGCGACGTGTGGGCGGGATTCTTGTTCTTCGCGCCGCCCGCCTCGTCCGGAGGCGGCCTCTGGTCAGTCGCTCCGCGCGGCGGCGTGAGGGTCGAGCGGGCCGGTCGAACGTTGATCTGGCCTTCGGCCACTGAACTCGTCGCCGGGGAACGAGTCCACCTCGTCAGCCAGCCGCACTGGGATGGGCGAGGCTTCGCCGCCGGCGGCGTGCGGGACCGGAGGAGCTTTCGCGTGATCCTGGGCAAGCGGAGCCTTTCGCTGCTCTACGACACTCCCGAGGTCTACTCACTCTCTCGAGACCAGCTCGAGGCTCTGGAGATCAAGAAATCCGCGGACGAGACCCGGCGTTGGGTCAACCTCTCCCTCGGCCACTGGCAGGTCGTCGACCGCAGCCTCCACTTTCGTCACGTCCCCGACGCCTTCGCCGTCGAGGATTCCGCCACGATCGGCCTTCCCGAGCCGCGGTTGGGGGGGCTTCTGGGGGAGGGGAGCGAGCTCGTCTTCACCACGCCGCGAGGTAGCCGCCCCGGCCAGCTCTCCGAACCTGTCTGGATCGGCGGCGAGCACTACATGGCGGCGTTGCAGCTCGATCGGCTGGCTCCTCCGGTGCGGCTCGGTCTACTGGGGCTGGTGGCGGCCCTCTGCCTCGCCGTGGCCGGTCGGGCCGGTCGACTGCCGGTGGCCGGAGCTCTGCTGGCGGTCGGCTTGCAAGGACTGGTCGCGGTTCGCCTCCTGATCGCGTATCGCGGGTCGGCGATGCCACCTCTCGAGCAAGAGCCGCTCCAGCTCGCCGCGGTCGCCTGGGCCTTGGTTCCGTGGGCGGTCGTGATCGCGGCCCTGCCGCCGATCGGCGGTCCGCGCTCCAGGCGGCCGAGGGGCGCTGGGCTCCGCGCCTGGCTGCCTGCACTTGCGGGTTGGGCGTTCTCGCTCGCTTGGTGCGTGCATACTGGCGGAGGAGGGTGGCGGGTGTCGGTCTGGGTCGCCTGCCACCTGGCGGTCCTGGCAATTCCCTGCGCTCGGAGCGCGGAACTCGGGGCACGGCTCCTCTGGCTCACCGTGCGATGGCGGGAGCGTTGGCGCCCGGCGGGGGCGTGGGTGTGGACCTTGGCTCCGCTGGCCTTCTTGCTCGCCAGGGGCGCCCTCTTCTTCGCCGGCTTCCGGGAGAGCGTTCCCGTCGCCGGGCGTCGCTTCGCCCTCAGCCTGATTCACGTGCCGTCGGCGGTCCTCCTCGAGGCCGGGTATCTGGTCTGGCTGTGGCGCCGCCGGGCCGAGAGCGAGAGACCACTCTGGCGTGACCTCGCTCCGGCGGCGGCGATTCTGGTCGGCGTCTGGCTCGGCCCTGCGGGGCTGGTGAGCGATCTGGGGCTTGCCCTCCTGCACGTGCCGGTGTTCCTGTTCGCCCTCACCTGGGTGAGCCTGGCAGGCGTACGCCTCGGCCGGCGTGCCGCCCGGAGCCGCGACCCCGTGTGGCGACGCCTCGCGCTGCGCGTCGCCGAGCAGGGCCCGAGGCTGGCGCCTGTCCTCGCCCTGGCTCTGGTCCTGGGCTTCGTCACTCTGCCCCTGCTCACCCAGGCGGCCTTGGCGGTCTTGCCGAAGAGCGCCCGACTCGGTCTCGAATCCGAGCGCAACTACCTCCGGCTCCTCGAGTTCGCGGCCCCCACGGAGCTGCGCCGAGTAGCCCGGCGCGAGAGTGAGGAGCTGGCGATCATGTCGTCCGTGATGCGGAAATACACGGCTTCCCCGGTGGGCGGCCGGGGCTATTTCAACTCCGAGATCTCGCCTCACATCCGCTCGACCGCCTTGCGCGAGCACGCGCCCGCGGTCTTCGTCGCATGCGAGTGGGGTGTCTTGGGGACGGCCGGACTCCTCCTCCTCTACGCCGTTCTCGCCGCCTCGGGAAGCCCCGCCGCTCCCTGGTTCGGTGCGCACCCGTGGCGGAACCGCCGATCGTCGGGATACGGCGGAGCCGTGGCGTGCCTCGCTGCGCTGACGTTGGCAGTGCCGAGCGTCTACATGGTCCTCGCCAACTACCAGCTCACCCTGTTCACCGGCAAGAACGCCTATCTGCTGGGAATCGACTCTGCCGCGGACATGCTCGAAGCCGCCGCCTTGGCGGTCCTCGTGGCGCTCGGCTCCGCGGTGACGCGGGATGGCGAGGAACGGTGAGCCGCCGCCGATGGATCGCCGCGGCGGCTATGGTGACCGTCCTGGCCGCGCTCCTCGGCTGGCGCGCCCGCGAGGGCGCAGTGCACCTGCACTACTACTCTCCGGACGAGTACGTTGAGCGGGCGAACCACTTCATCGAGCAGCGATATCTGACCGCCGACTGTTCCGGAGAGGCGCCGCGGCTCGTCCCGCACCTGAAGAGCCCCAGCCCGGAAGAGTCCTGGTATAACGACAGCTACCTGTCACAGGACGTCAAACGGTTCAATGAGAATCCGGACGACTATGCGTGGACCTTCTTCATCGATCCGGATTGCGTCCTTCGAGGAGTGAACCCGGTGGTCCATCGGATCATTCTGCCGTTCACACCCCGACGCTCCTGGCTGGGATCGATCTTCTACGGCGGGCGAGGACCCGACGCCAGCTTGCGATCTGTCCGCCGGACGATCACTCTCCGACAAACCGAGCGCGACGTGCCGGCCCGGCACGAGGGGCGGACCGAGGTCGGAGGCGGAGACAACCTCACCGAGGAAGGGGTCGTGCTGCTTCACTACGGGGGCGGGGCCGGGTTCCCCGCCGCGCGGCTGTACCACGTGGGATCGGAGTCTGTCGTGCTCCACAACCGGTCCCATCCCGAGCGAGGCGAGGTGGTCCGGCTCATGGGCCACCGTCTCCCCGTGGGCCGGATCGTGGGGCTCGAGACCGGCGACTGGGTCTTCATCTCCGGCCAGCGCCCGTCGCCGCGCGAGGAGATGTTCGTCTTCGTCGGCGGAAAGAGCCTCGACCCGGCCAGCGTGGTGCGGTTGCGCAACGATCGCCACGAGAGGGTCTCGGACGATCCGGGCCACGGCCGGGCCCCGGACGATCCGGGCCTCGGTCGGGTGCCGGACGAGTCGGGAGACGAGGGCAAGCCCTTCCTCGATGTGCTCGCCCGGAGCATCGACACGTCCCTCGAAGCTCTACCCGAGAAGCGGGCGGAGGAGGAAGCGCACGACTTCGACCTCCAGATCACCCTCGACCACCGCCTCCAGCGAGACCTCGGCGCGATGCTCCGCCGACGGGTACGTGAGCTCCAGAAGGAGCGAGGGAGCGACCGGCAATTCCCCGCGGCGATCACCGTCATGGATGGCAAAACCGGAAACCTCCTGGCCCTGGCGACATCTCCCTGGGAGGAGGACCTGGGAACGACCAACGGACTGGACGGGCACATCAAACGCTTCCTCCTCCAGAACCAAAACCTGCGCCGCCACCCGATCGGCTCGGCGGGAAAGCCCTTCTTCTTCGCCGCGATCGCCGACGCTTACCCTTTCCTCATGGAGTTGACCATCGACGGCCATTCCCCTGAGGAAAGGCACCGCGAGCTTCTCCAGTGCGAGCTCCCGAGCGGCTACCAGCTCTTAGGTGGACACTCCGGCAAGGTCGACTTCCGGCGGGCTCTCGAGATCTCGTGCAACAAGTACGCCGTGGAGCTAGGGACCCTGGCGCTCGCTGCACAGCGCGGCGGGAGGGCTGGCGAGGCCCTCACGGGCCTCTTGCCTCCTGACGCAGACGTGCAGTGGCCCCGCCCGGGACGCTCGTCTGGCGTGACCATTGGCGGCCGGCCGCTTACCTATGCGCCGGAACTGGGCCAATTTGTGATCTACCAGGACCGCGTGCTGCAGGAGCGGGAGAGCGGCGCCGCCCGACGCTGCGCCACTTTGGATCGCCTCGGGCTCGTCCCTTTCGCGGACTCGCTTGCCCGCCTCACCGGCACGGCAGTGTTCCGAGGCCGGACTCCGAAGAATCTACCCCCAAACGTCACGGAGCACCAGCTCTATCGCGGGTACGTGACGAACCTTTACGATTTACGCACCTGGTCGCCCCTGCTCGGGCACCTCATGTCGGGAGCCTCCGAGCAAGCCGCGTGGAAGATCCGTACCGCGATCCAGGGCGTCTCGCCCGAGCGGGTGAACCTGGCCCTGAACCAGGTCACACGGCTGCGGGAGGAGTACGTCAGCATGCTATTGGGAGGTGCCTCGTCGACCTGGACCAATGTCCAGCTCTCCGAGGCACTTTCTCGGCTGGTGACTGGCCGGCAAGTCCAGGCGCGGCTCGTCGCGCGAATCCTGAAGCGAGACGAGCCGGAACCGGAGCCAGCGCTTGAGGAACCTCCGCCGTCGATCGATCTCCGGCCGGAGGCGAGGCAGGCCGTGCTCGAGGGCCTTGACGCCGTGGTCAAGGGGCGCCAGGGAACGGCCCATACCCTGAGCGATGACCTGAGACGGCTGCGGGAGGAGTTTCCCGGAGACCGCATCGCGCTGTTCTCGAAAACCGGTTCCCCCGACGTCCTTTTGCCGGTTCCCGCGACGGTCGGAGAGGCCGTCACGGCGCTGGTGGCTCGAGGTCGGTTGGAGATCGATGGCAAGCGGCTGCTGGTCGGCTTCGGCCCTCAGCAGGTTCCCTATGCGGCACCGGGAACGGCAGGCGAAGCGATGTTCCGAGCGACGGTTGGCCGGTCGCTGAAGGAGGTCGGATTCGGGGAGTGGGGTCGTGGCTCGAACGGGAGGTGATCGTGACCATAAACAACTTCGGAGACAACCTCCGCGGCATCCTTCCGAGGAATGGGGGACGATCGAAGGACCGCTGATCGTCCGCGAGGGCAGACTCAAGGTAGATCGAACTGACGACCTATTCCGGCACCGGCTCCAGCGGGGGAAGGGCGCGGTCTACATCCTCTCAGTTGTGCGGATCCCGGCGCCGCGGGACGTGCCGGTGTCCCCACGCCGGAAGAGATCGGTCGGTCGGACACTCGCATCATCACCGTCGCCATCTACCTGGCGACAGGTCCGGACAGCAGGGTCGCCGTCTCGACGGCAGAATCTCTGTTCGAACGCCTTGCTCCACTCCTTCGCGGCTCGTGAAGCGCCTGGTGACCCGCGCTGACACCGGACCTGCGGCGGGCGCAAGTCCAGTGAGCCTGCGCGCTGCGAGGCCGGAGTTTCGGAGGTAGGATAGTGAGTACGGCGCCGGTTGGAGGCTCGGCCGGCGCGAGTTTCCGAACCCCCCATCCGTCTGCTTCCGTCATGAGCCCCCTGT